>NZ_LDJJ01000034.1 GCF_001431465.1 Stenotrophomonas terrae
CATCAGTGCCACCGAGGAACAGGCCGCAGCCATCCGCGAAGAACTGGCCGCCATCCAGGGCACCCTGCGCACCCGCATCCTGTACTGACCCGCCTCCGTAGTGCCGAGCCTGTAGAGCCGAGCCATGCTCGGCTGGAGCTTTCCCGGCACCCCTCCCGTGTAGAGCCGAGCCATGCTCGGCTGAGGCTTGCCCGGTGATGTGTCACTAGCCTCTGTGGCAGCGGCATCAGCCACGAGGCCACTGATCCCGTAGGTCGCGGGCCGCCTTTCGGTTTCGGCTGTACCAGCTTCGCGGCTTACGCCGCTCCTACAGGCGGCTCTGCGGCAAGGCCTCTCCGCGGTAGGGCCCCAGCCGAGCATGGCTCGGCTCTACCAATCACCAATCACCAATCACCAATCACCAATGACCAATGACCAATGACCAATGACGCCGCGGCGTGATGCCAGGCAGTGACATGGCCCGGCGCTGCCTCCGGCATTATCATCTGCAGCATCGCGGCACTTGCCGCTGGCAGTCACCGCAAGGATTTACCGCAATGATGGAAGAACTCCTGATCGTCACCACCGGTGGCACGATCGACAAGATCTACTTCGACGACAAGTCCGACTACCAGATCGGCGACCCGCAGATCGGCATGATCCTGCGCGAGCTGGGGGTTACCTTCCGTTTCAACGTGATCCCGATCCTGCGCAAGGACTCGCTGCATATCAGCGACGACGACCGCGAGCTGATCCGCGCCACCATCGCCGCACAGCCAACCCGCCACGTACTGGTCACCCACGGTACCGACTCGATGGTCGCCACCGGCAAGGTGCTGGCCACCATCCCCGGCAAGACCATCGTGATGACCGGCGCGCTGAGCCCGGCGCGTTTCCGTGGCTCCGATGCCGAGTTCAACATCGGCTGCGCGATCGGCGCGGTGCAGTCGCTGCCGGAAGGTGTCTACATCGCCATGAACGGCCGCATCTGGAACCCGGAGCAGGTCCGCAAGAACGTGGACGCCAACCGCTTCGAATCCCTGTAAGTGGCCAAGAGCACCCGCGCCACCGCCGCGTTGGACAAGGCAGGCATTGCCCATGGCGTGCATGCCTATGACTACTCGGCCGATGTCGACAGCAAGGGCCTGGCGGCAGCGCAGGCACTGGGCATCGCCCCGGCGCGGATGTTCAAGACCCTGATGGCGTGGGTGGACAAGCAGCCGCTGATCGCGGTGATTCCCTCCGATCAGCGCCTGTCATTGAAAAAGCTTGCCGCCCATTGCGGCGGCAAGCACGCGCAGATGATGGAAGTACCCGAGGCCGAAAAGCGCAGCGGCTACAAAGTGGGCGGCATCAGTCCGTTCGCACAGCAGCGTCCGGCCAGCGTGGTGTTTGCCGCCAGCGCCGCACAGCAGCAGACGCTATACATCAATGCCGGCCAGCGCGGCCTGCTACTGGATATCGCGCCAGCCGATGCCTTGCAGGCATTGCAGGCCCGCTACGCGGATATCTGCGAAGACTGAGCAGCAAGCCCCGCCACTGACCCTGTCGCGAACACCAGGGCCAGTGCCGCAGCCAGCTCCTGTTTGCATCCGATGGCTTGAACTAGAACGTGATCGACCAGCCATTCAGACGCCCGGCATCACCGCTGGCCTTGTCATGCACACGCAGCGTCCAGATGCCGTTCAAGGCCTCAGTGGAGAGGTCGACCTCGAAGGTCTGCTTGATGTCATCGGCACTGCCACCTTCGTAGTTGCTCAGCAGGTAGGCACTAGCGTCCGGCGCAATCAACTCCACTTTCAGATCACCTCGCCAACTGTGCTGGATATCTACCTGCACCGCTGTCGCAGCAGGTGCATTGGCGGTGCGGCCAGCGACGCTGATTGCGCTATCCACGGTGCGGTTGTCCAGAATCTCCACCGCCTCACTACTGCGATAGGTCTGGGCAGGCACCAGGCCCCAGCTTGCCTTCAGGCTGACGTCCGAATACCTGCTGTATCCGCTCAACATCACATGGTAGGTACCCGCAACCGGAGCGGGGAAACTGCAGCTCTCACCATTGCCGCCCCGGAACGGACGGCAATCGAATACGGAACTGGTCGGCCGGCTACCGGCTCTTACATACAGATCGGCATCCCCTGAGCCGCCGGCAATGCTGATCAGCAGGTTGGAAGCCCCCGGCGGCAGCTGCACCGCGTAATAGCGGTTGCTGCCCTTGCTGCCGCTCACACCGGTCAACGCTACGCCATTGTCCAGCAAAGCAACTGGCTCAGGTTCGGGCCCAGGCGGCAGCGTGCCACTCACTGCTGCTGCCACAGCCGCCTGCGCATTGACGATGCCGGTACCGATCTCCCTGTCCGGCGTCAGAGGAAATGGCGTGGCGGTAGTCTTGATCAGGGCTTCAAGCTGCGCCGGTGTCCTTGCCGGATCCGATACCTGCTGCACCAGGGCCACCACGCCGGCCACATGCGGCGTCGCCATCGACGTTCCGCCGCTGTAACCATAGCTTTCAAGCGAAGGCGTTCTGCTACCGCTATTGAACGTGGAAACAATCATGCTGCCAGGCGCGGCCACATCCACCAGCGGGCCGAAATTGGATTGCAGGGTACTGCTCCAGATCGCGCGCCTGCCCTTGCTGTCGATGGCACCCACCGCGATCACATTGTTGCAGTTGGCCGGTGCCGAATTGCTGGCATCCATGTTGTCGTTACCGGCGGCGATGACCAGGGTTGCGCCGTTGGCCACTGCAGCATTGATCGCAGTCTGGAACGTAGCGCCGCAGGCACCACCACCACCCAGGCTCAGATTGATCACCTCGGCCGGGTTCGCATTGCCCGGCACGCCGGCAACCTCCCCGCCCGAAGCCCACACAATCGCATCGGCGATATCGGACGTGTAACCGCCACAGCGGCCCAACACACGTACCGGCACGATACCCACGCCGGGTGCAACACCTGCCACGCCCTTGCCATTGTTGGTCACCGCCGCAATCGTGCCGGCCACGTGGGTGCCATGCCAACTGGAGCTCCACGCACCGTGGCTGCCGCCACATTGATT
This sequence comes from Stenotrophomonas terrae, assembly GCF_001431465.1. Classification (GTDB taxonomy): domain Bacteria; phylum Pseudomonadota; class Gammaproteobacteria; order Xanthomonadales; family Xanthomonadaceae; genus Stenotrophomonas; species Stenotrophomonas terrae. The sequence continues at coordinate 3,037 of NZ_LDJJ01000034.1, forward strand.
GGCTTCCACCCAATCACCCGGATCGCGTGCATCCGCATCACGACCATCGCCATCGTTGGCCATTGCAGGGTCGCTGATGAAGTCATAGCCCGGCAGCACATTGGCATTCAGGTCGCTGTGCTCGGCGACGCCGGTGTCCAATACCGCCACCACCACGCCTGCACCGGTGGAGCTATGCCATGCGGGCACCGCGTTGATGCCATATGTACCGGCAAGACCCCATTGATCATCGAAACGGGGATCATCCGGGGCTGCGCTGATGCCGAGACGGCGATCGATCTCGACGTACTCGACGTTGCGATCCGCCGCCAGCCTGCGCATCAACACTTCGGTCTCGACGCGATCCAGCGGCATCTCGGCGCGCACCAGCTCCGCGCCAGTAGCCAGGCGGCGCAGATGCTGCATGTCGACCGGCCTGCCAGCGCGCAGCGGCAATGCGCGCGAGGCAGCACCCAGAACGTTCGGCAGCGCGGTTGTGCCAGCAGCCTGAGCACTGCCCGGACGAAGTTTGACGATGAATTGCTGATGCGTCGGCGCCGCTTCCAGCCCCGCCAGCTGCATGTCACCGGCAACCGCCGGCGGGCCCAGAAACAGGCAGGCCAACAACACACTGCCAATCACTACAACGCCACGACGAAGCACACACTGCGATATGGAAGACATGGTTCAACCCTTCTGCAGAGGAGGATGCCGCCAATGCGGCACCTGTGCCAGGCTGACGTCGCCATGTGGACCGCAGCGCGTGCCTGGAAGGAACTGCGCGGGCCCGTCCGCTGTTGCCGGCCCGTACGCAGACACTAGGCATACGCCGTAGCCACTCCCATCGGAGTAACACCGAAAGCGCTGTATCCGACGACCTCGAAGCGGCAGTCATCGGCAAGAACACACCCATCAGCCATCGATGATCCTGCGTTCGCCTTGCCGGGAAGCTATCGACGCCTGCTGCAGAACCGCACCCGACGATCCTCCCGCCCTTGACTGGCACCGCCGATACGCAACCGCTGCAGCGCCGCCCCCTAGCAGCTCAATGTAAAAAAGCCCCGGCACTATTGCCGGGGCTTTGAGCTTCCAACGCGCAGCGACGGCATCACCCTGATACCCGTCACCACGCAACCGCCATCTGATCAATCAGAACGTGAGCGACCAGCTGTTGATGCGGCCGGTGTCGCCACTGGCCTTGTCATTGACGCGCAACTTCCAGCTACCGTTGAGGGCCTCGCTGGACAGGTTCACATTGAAGGTCTGCTTGATGTCATCCGTGCTGCCACCGGCATAGTTGCTCAGCACATAGACGCTGCCATCGGGCGCCACCAGATCCACCTTCAGGTCGCCCTTCCAGGTGTGGCTGATATCCACCGCCACCGGTGTGGATGCCGGCGCATTGCCAGTGCGGCCGGAAACCGCAATCGCGCTTTCAACCGTGGCGTTGTCGACGATGTTGACCGCGCTGGCATTGCTGTAGGTCTGCGCGCCGCCGCCACCGCCGGTGCCCCAGCTGGCCTGCAGGCTGACACCGGAGAAGGCCGAGTATGCAGACAACATCACGTGGTAGGTGCCAGCCACCGGCGTCGCGAAGCTGCAGCTCTCCGCATTGCCGGTCTTGTAGGGGCGGCAATCATAGGTGGAGGTGGTCGGCTGGCTGCCGGCGCGCACATACATGTCCGCATCACCGCTGCCACCGGAGCTGGCGATTACCAGATTGGTGGCTCCTGCCGGCACCTGCACGGTGAAGAACTGAGTGCTGCTGGCCGCGCCGGCAAGTCCGGTGATCGGCACGCCGTTGTTCAACACCGTGCCGCCCGGGTTCGGGTTGCCGCCGCCGTTGGCCGCATCCACCACCGCCTTGGCATTGAGAATGCCAGGGCCGATGCTCTGCGACGGCGTGGAAGGGAAGGCGGTGACATTGGCCTTGATCAAGGCCTCGACCTGCGCCGGTGTCTTCGGCGTGGTTGCCACCGCCTGCAGCAGTGCGACAACGCCAGCCACGTGTGGCGTCGCCATCGAGGTGCCGTTGTAGGCGGCATAACTCTCCGCACCCGGCGTGGTAGTGCCGCTGTTGAGGGTGGACAGGATATTGGAGCCCGGCGCGGCGATGTCGATCAAGGCACCGTAGTTTGAGAAGCTCGAACGTGCGCCGGTGCTGGTGATCGATGCCACCGCGATCACGTTGTTGCAGTTGGCCGGCGAAGCGTTGGAGACATTGGTGTTGTCGTTGCCGGCGGCAATGACCAGGGTGGTGCCACGGCTGACCGCGCCGTTGATCGCCGCCTGCGTGGTGCTGCCGCAGGCGCCGGAGCCGCCCAGACTCAGATTGATCACCTCGGCCGGATTGGCATTGGCCGGCACGCCGGACACGCTGCCGCCGGAGGCCCAGACAATGGCATCGGCGATATCCGAGTCATAACCACCGCAGGTACCCAGCACCCGCACCGGCACGATCTTGGCGCCATAGGCTACGCCGGCAACGCCCTTGGCATTGTTGGTGACCGCAGCGATGGTGCCGGCCACATGCGTGCCATGCCAGCTCGAACTCTGCGCGGCATGGATGCCGCCGCATTGATTGGCACTGACCCAGTCGCCCGGATCACTGGGGTCGTTGTCGCGGCCATTGCCATCGTTGGAGACGGTGGTGTCGTTGATGAAGTCATAGCCCGGAAGCAGATTTGCCGCCAGGTCGCTATGGGCCGTGATGCCGGTATCCAGTACCGCCACCACCGAGCCGGCGCCATTGGTCACATCCCAAGCCTGGTTGGCCTTGATGCCATAGGTACCGGAGTAACCCCATTGTTCGCCGTAGCGGGTGTCATTCGGAGTCAGGTTGATGGTGTTGAGGCGATCGACTTCGACGTATTCGACGTTGGGATCGGCCGCCAGCTTACGCATCAGGGTTTCGGCGTCGGCACGATCCAGCTTGGCATCTGCGCGGACCACGTCCGACCCTACCGCCAGACGTCGCAGGTGCTGCACGCCAATGCTTTTACCAGCGCGCGTCGGCAGCGCACGGGCGGCGGATACCAGGGTTTTCTGCAGGGCGGCATCGCCTGCGGTCTGACGGCTGTCCTGACGGTATTTGATGATGAAGCGCTGATGCGTCGGCGCGGAATCCAGACCGGCCAGATGCACATCACCGGCCCAGGCCGGCGCACACAGAAGCAGGGACGACAACGAAGCAGTGCCAACAACTACCAACCCACGAACGAGCGTACGGCGCGATTTGGATGACATTGATGAGCCCTTCCACATTGAGAGGAAACCGCCTGCGCGGCATTGGTCCTACCCGGGGCCCTGCCAGATTCGAAGAGGTTGCTGCCCGGGTAGAACTACCCGAACCAGTCCCCTGTTACCGATCCGTGGGCGGACAGTAAATGGCGGCTGAACCGATGACAAGAGGGTTACAACAGAAACCGTTGCTCCGTCACGTTTACGTATGTGATTGATTCGTAAAGATTATTTTCGAACCCCTTGGTATTACTGGCCTGCGCCGGGGTCGTCCGGACAAAGAAAAACCCGCTGCGACTGACGCCGCAGCGGGTTTTATCAGCGATCCGACTGCGCCGCTCAGGCGTCCAGGCGCACCAGCCAGCCATGACGATCCGGCTGACGGCCGTACTGGATGTCGGTCAGTTCCTTGCGCAGCGACATGGTCACTTCACCGGCCGGCGCGTTGATGTCGCCCACCGAGAAATCCTCGCCCTTGAGCTGGCCGATCGGCGTGATCACCGCCGCGGTGCCGCAGGCAAACACCTCGGTGATTTCGCCCGAGGTCACGCCCTGCTTCCACTCATCGATGGTGACCTGGCGCTCTTCCACGTTCATGCCACGGTCGCGGGCCAGCTGCAGCAGCGACTCGCGGGTGATGCCTTCGAGGATGCTGCCCGACAGCGCCGGGGTAACCAGCTTGTTTTCCTTGCCGTAGACCAGGAACACATTCATGCCGCCCAGTTCTTCCAGGTACTTGCCCTCGACCGGGTCGAGGAACAGCACCTGCGAACAACCCTGCGCCTGCGCCTGCTGTTGCGGCAGCAGCGAAGCTGCGTAGTTGCCACCACACTTGGCCGCACCGGTGCCGCCCTTGGCAGCGCGTGCGTAGTCGGTGGACAACCAGATCGCCACCGGCGCCACGCCCTTGGCGAAGTACGGGCCGGCCGGGCTGGCGATCACGTAATAAGTGGCCTTGTGTGCGCCGCGCACGCCGAGGAAGGCTTCATCGCCAATCATGAACGGGCGGAAATACAGGCTGGCTTCGTCAGCGTCCGATACCCAGTCCTTGTCCAGCGCAACCAGCTGCTTGAGCGACTCGACGAAGATGTCAGCCGGCAGTTCCGGCAGCACCAGACGCCGCGCCGAACGCTGCAGGCGCGCCGCATTGGCTTGCGGACGGAAGGTCCACACCGAGCCATCGGCGTGACGGTAAGCCTTGATGCCTTCGAAGATTTCCTGGCCGTAATGCAATACGGCGGCGGCCGGGTCCAGCGAAATCGGGCCATACGGCGTTACCGCCGCATCGTGCCAACCCGCATCCTTGTCCCAGCGTACGGCCACCATGTGGTCGGTGAAGTGCAGGCCGAATCCCGGCTTTTCCAGGATTTTGGCGCGCTCCTCGGCGCTACGCGGATGATCCGAACGGGTGACATCGAAGCTCAACGAAGACTGGGACACCGGATAATTCCTTCCAGATTGCGGGATGGGACAGCCCCGGTGCCACAGCGGCGCAGGGGGTGCAGCACAAACCGTCACCGGCAGCGGCCGGCACGGGCTTACAGCATGCCAGTTTCCAGGCGCGCCGCCTCGGACATCATGTGACGCCCCCACGGCGGATCGAACACCAGGTCCACATCGGCCTGGGCCACGGTCGGAATCATTTCCAGCTTGCTGCGCACGTCATCGACCAGGATCTCACCCATGCCGCAGCCGGGCGCGGTCAAGGTCATCTTGACATCCACCTCGCGCTGGCCGTCGTCCAGGTGCTTGATATCCACTTCGTAGATAAGCCCAAGATCGACGATATTGAATGGGATTTCCGGGTCGAAACAGGTGCGGAGCTGTTGCCAGACCAGTTTCTCCACATCCTCGTCGCCGGCATCGTCGGGCAGTTCCAGCCCCGGCGGCGGCTCCTTGCCGATGGCATCGCCGTCCTTGCCGGCGATACGGAAGAGATTGCCTTCGACAAACACCGTATAGCTGCCACCCAGTGCCTGGGTGATATAGCCATAACTGCCGGCCGGCAAGGTCACGCTGTCGCCCTGCGGCACCATCACGGCCGGGCAATCACGCTCAAAATGGACTGGTTCGCTGCTACGGGAATACATGTAGATCGATATGGGGACGCGGTGGCTACCCGCAAGACCGCCATTTTATCCGACTGGGCGTACTCGGCGCTGAAACGCTATGCTGCGGAATCTGTTCGGGAATGCCCATGTCGCCTGTTTTCACCTCGGCCAGCCCTACCCGCCACTGGCTCTGGCCCATTTTGTTGTTGCTGGGAAGCATCACCCTCACCATCGCCTGGCTGCTGGTCGCCTTGAGCACTGGCACCCAGGCCGGCTGGATGGCGATATTCGCCGCGCTGGAAGCAGCCTGGATGCTGCGCCTGGGGACGTTCCGTCCGGGCATGGCACGCATCACCCTGACCATCCTCACCACCCTGCTGATCACCCTGGTCGCCAACTGGGGCATCGCTGCGGCCTACGTGGGCGGACCGATGGGCCTGACTCCGTGGGAATCCGCGCTGCGCATGGGTCCCCATTTCGCCTGGACGCTGCTGTCGCTGGCCAATGGCCTGGGCGAGCTGATCTGGCTGGGCATCGCCCTGCTGGTGGGCTGGCGCGCGGCGCGCTGACTCTCGGCTGCTCGCAGCCTTGCTGAGAGTTTTTCGGGGAAGTGAAACAAAATGTCATTTTTTGCACATTGGCTGCAGCCTGATCCGCACATTACCGACGGTTAAAAATTTGTAATTTCGTGACTCCCTCGCACCACTCTGCGGAGAGTCATACGTGAGTATTCAGCCACTGAGTCAAGCTGTTCGCCGCGCCCTGCTACCCATTTCTACGGCCGCCCTTGCGCTGGGAGCGGCCGGCAGCGCCCTCGCCCAGGCTCCCGCCCCCAAGGAAGAGGCCACCAACCTGGACCGGATCCAGGTCACTGGCTCACGCATCAAGCGCGCCGATCTGGAAACCTCCAGCCCCGTATTCACCATTGACCGCCAGAACATCGAAAGCTCTGGCGCAGCCACGGTGGGTGAATTCCTGCAGCGCACCCCGGCTATCGCCGGTGCCGCAACCAACCCCCAGGTCAACAACGGTGGCGGCGCTGGCGCCGCGACGGTCGACCTGCGCGGACTGGGCGTGAACCGCTCGCTGGTGCTGGTGGATGGCAAGCGCTGGATCGGCACCATCTCCAACGCCAATGGCGCGGTGGACGTGAACTCCATCCCGATGGCGCTGATCGAACGGGTGGAAGTACTGAAGGATGGTGCCTCGGCCATCTATGGCTCCGATGCGATCGGCGGCGTGGTCAACTTCATCCTGCGCAAGGATTTCGAAGGCGTGGAAGCCAGTGCGTTCTACGGCATTTCCTCGCGCGGTGATGCCGATACCCAGCGCTTCGATGCCACCTTCGGCCTGGCCGGTGAAAAGGGGCACCTCATGCTGGGCGCCAGCTATGACAAGGAAGACTCGGTCAGCGCTGCCGACCGCAGCTATTCCAGTCAGCCCTACCAGCTGTATGCAGGTGAAAAAGGAATTGGCGGTACCAGCCGCATCCTCACCGGCCGCTATGTAGTGCCGCGTGATGTCGCCATTGCCCGCGGCACCATCCTGGATGCGAACTGCGCCCAACCCAGCGCTACCAATCCCAACCCCAACGTAGTGTTGACCCGCATCGACGGGCAACCGGGTACCTCGGCGTCGAACTTCCGCTGCTTCAACGGCAATACCGACACCTACAACTTCCAGTCGGATGGCAACCTCAACCTGACGCCGCAGGAACGCACATCGTTGTTCATGAGCGGCAACTACCAGCTCACCGACAACATCGAAGCCTTCATGCTCGGTTCGTGGATGCGCACCGAATCGTCGTTCTTCATCGCCCCGTTGCCGTTTGATGGCCGTGCCGATGTCGATGACGTGATGATCAGCAAGGACAGTCTCTACAACCCGTTCGGCGTGGACATCACCGATGCGCGCCTGCGCCTGCGTGATTTCATCCCCACCCGTACCACGCGCTTTGAAACCGAGACCTACCAGATTACCGCTGGCCTGCGCGGCGTGTTCGGTGACAGCACCTGGAGTTGGGATGCGTCCTACGGTTACGGCCGTACACCGCAGTCATCCACCGTGCGCGGCTATCTGATCGGCCAGGGCCTGAACGATGCGCTGGGGCCGTCGATGATCGACCCGGCCACCGGCAACCCGATCTGCGTGCGCACACCCGGCAATGCGGCAACCGCCATCAACGATTGCATCCCGGTCAATTTCATGGGCCCGGCGCCGGACCCGAACACCCCGACCGGGCAGGCCCAGCTGGCCGCATTGGAGTTGATCAACCCGACCATCCACAGCACCAGCGAAAATGACCTGAAGGTCTTCAACGCCAACGTCACCGGCGACCTGTTCAGCCTGCCCGCAGGCGCGGTCTCGCTGGCTGTCGGCGTGGAGCGCCGCGTCGAGTCGGCCAGTTCCAGCGCCGATTTCCTGACCATCATCCCGCCGGGCAAGACGGTTTGCCGCATCACCCAGGAAGCCTGTACCGGCGGCGACATCGACGGCAAATTCGATGTCAACGAAATCTATGCCGAGGCCCTGATCCCGCTGTTGGCCGATGCCCCGTTCGCAGAGAAGCTCAACGTATCGCTGGGCACCCGCTATTCGGACTACTCCAACTTCGGCGCCACCACCAACTCCAAGATCGGCGTGGAGTGGAAGCCATTCTCCGACCTGCTGGTCCGTGCCACCTACGCCGATGTCTTCCGCGCCCCGACCATCGGCGACCTGTATTCACCCACGGTGCCCAGCGCCAACACCTATGCCGACCCCTGCAATGGCTATGAAGGCGGCAACCCCGCGGCCTGCGCCGGCGTACCCACCGACGGCTCGTTCCAGCAGAGCAACAATCAGGTGACCTCGTTCCAGGTCTCGGACCCGAACCTGAAGCCGGAAGAAGGCGACGTACTGACCTACGGCTTCGTCTACAGCCCGAGCTGGCTGGAAGGCTTCAGCGTCACTGCCGACTACTGGCGGGTGAAGCTGGACCAGTTCATCGTCAACCTGCCGGAGAACATGCTGCTCAACCAGTGCTTCAACTTCGGCCGCTTCTGCGACACCTTCATCCGCGATGCCAATGGTGATGTTGCTCAGATGACCAACCTGATCGGCAACTACGGCTCGATGAAGACCTCGGGCATGGACCTGGGCTTCCGCTACCAACTGCCGGAAGGCGCATGGGGCAAGCTGGTGTGGAACCTGGACACCACCTATCTGGCGCAGTACGACGTGCAGCTGGTGGCAGGCGACCCGACCAGTGATGTCGGTGCCTTCCCGGGCATTCCGCAGAGCACTGGACTGGCCGGCACCTTCGTCGACAATGCCTCCTCGGGCTTCGGCAACATGGCGCGTTGGCGTGCGCTCAACGACCTTACCTGGTCGCGTGGCAACCTCAGCGCCAGCCTGACCACGCGCTATGTGCACCACGTCTACGAAGCGCCCGACGTGGCCGACGTCAAGGATCCCGGCTACGTTGCCAAGCGTCGGGTGCCGTCCTACACCCAGACCGACCTGCAGATCGGTTACCGCTTCGAGGATCTGAAGAACAGCTCCATCCAGATCGGCGTGCGCAACCTTACTGACCGCCAGCCGCCGTTGATCTATTCTGGCTTCAACGCCTCGACGGATATGCGGACCTACGATGCAATCGGCCGTTTCTACTGGATGCGCTGGACTGCCCGCTTCTGAGCCCGCAGCAGCAACAAACACATCCGCCGCGGCCAATGCCGCGGCGGATGTTCATGGCAGTGACCTGCGCCACTACATACGCAGCTACGACCACAGCCTGCCGCCGGAGATGTGCGGAAAATTGATCGAGTCATTCAACGGGCTTTCGCGTTTCCAGCAAGCCAACGGCCGCGGCGTCCGGCCCGGGCTGGATGACAGCGCCTGGACCGAGATGGATGTAAGCCGCCTCTCCGATGCCGGCTTCCTCTCGTTTTTCCGGCAGCTGATCAGCAATGCGCTGCAGCGCTACAACGCCGATGTTGGCCTGCCCCTTGCCATCCCCGACAGCCCCTTGCTCAGCCCATTGATCATGAAGCGCTACCGCGCCGGCAGCGACGAGAAATTCCAGACCCACTTCGATTCCATCAATGAGGTCTGCGACCGGTACCTGGTGTTCCTCTGGTACCTCAATGATGTCGAGCACGGCGGACAAACCTGGTTCCCCAGCCTGCAGACCGGCGTGGCTCCACGTGCGGGGCGGTTGCTGATGTTCCCGCCTTACTGGATGTATGCCCATCAGGGAAGGCCATCGCCCGAACAGGACAAATACATCCTATCCACCTACCTCAGGTTCCCCCAGCGTCAATCCAGCGAGTAGCCAAAGCACTGCACCCAGGGCTCAAGCATGGCCAGCGTCTGCGCGTTGAAATAGGTGCGATAGCTGCGCCACCTGCCCACTGCGCCGGCATTCAAGGGCTGCACGACCTGTGAGTAACTGGGGGTATTGATGCGACGGCTGCGTGCACCTGCATGGCTGTCGAAGGAAAGCTGCTGTTGCTGCACCGGCTGCGACAGGAATGCCATCAATGCAGACAGCTGCGCGGGCAGGTCAGCGACCATATCTTCGTAGCGCAGCACGTGCACACGCGCCGGCGCGAGCATCCGCTGCTCATGCCACCAGCCCATGACTTCCACATAGGTGCGTGCGGTGGACTCCAGCGAGCTGAATGCCATGGCCCCACCATTGATACCGAATGCCTGCATATAGCAGCTGAGCACGCAGTCACAGGGATGACGCAGCAGCAGCAACCAATCCGCATGCGGAAACAGGCGGGCCACATAGGGCAAGCGCGTCATTGTCAGCGGATACTTGTCGACCAGTCGCCCCTGCGGCACGAGGTGGCGGCGCACCTCATTCCAATAGCATCGCCGCGCCGCGGCAATATCGGCCGGACTGAGTGCATCCAGTGCCGCGCCAAGATCATCGTCCTGCCAGCCCGGCAATGCCCGCAGCTGCGCTATCGCCACCTCCAGCGCAGGGCGCTCATCCAGCACATCCAGCTCCGAGTGCGCGTCCAGTATCCGCTCCAGCAGCGTTGTACCCGAACGCGGGAAGCCAACAAGAAATACCGGATCGCGGGGCAGCGCAGCATCGGTCGCCGCCTGAGCCCAGGTTTCCGATGCGGGACGCAGCAGCCGCTGCTGCAGCCACTGCAGCACCGGTACGGTAGTGGCGTCGGGCGAGCGCTGCTGGAATGCTCTTTCAGCAGCGTTGTGGGCCGACGCCAGCGCCAGCATGGCCGGCTCCGCCTGCCCAAGCTGATCATGGTTGCGTGCCAGCTCGAACTGCAGCTGCGCCTGCATTGCCGGCGCAAGATCCCGCTGCAAGCCTGCTGCCAGCCTCCCGATCGCCAGGCGCTGCTGTTGCTGCCTGCGCAGTACCCGTGCAGCCGCCAGTTCGAGCATTCCCGCCGCGCCCTGCGCGTGTTCCGGACCAACGGCCCGCAATACCTGGTCCGCCTCTTCCACCCGGTTCAGCCGCTCCAGCAACAGCGCAAATTGAATCCGGGCCTGGCCTGATTCCGGTGCCTGCGCGATCACCTGCCGGTACAACTGCTGCGCAGCCTCATCGCTGCCCGCCTGCGCCAACAACCACGCCAGGGCCTGCCGCTCACCGAGATTCAACGCATCGGCGCGCACGCCTTGCAGACATGCGGCGAGATCTTCAAAGCGCTCCAATTCGGCGAGGCTCTGCGCATATGCCAGACGCACATCCATCGCCTCGGGCTCGCTGGCCAATGCCGCTGCCAAAAACCCACTGGCATCGTTAAAACGCGCCTGTCCCAGCAGCGCCAAGCCATACCCCAACAACCAGGCAACATCAGCCGCGCCCAGCGCGCGTGCACGTTCAAAGGCCACGCCAGCGGCGGCCGCGTCTTCGCTCTCAAGACAGACATTGCCCAAGTTCATCCAGGCACTCACTGAATCCGGCTGCAGCCCGGCAGCACAGGAAAACCACTGACGGGCTTCCTGCAGCCTTCCCTGCCCGGCCAAGGCCATGGCAAGCACCTCCATTGCCGGCGCGAAATCCGGCGCATCGTCGAGTAGACGACGCATCGCGGCTTCGGCCAGGTCCTGGCGGCCTTGCTGAAGATTCTCCACTGCGCTTTCCAGCTCAAGCTGCATCCACGTCCCCGGCGGTTATAAGCGAATCCATCCAGACCACGGTGAAATCTTCATTTTTGGCAATCCAAGCGCAAACGCGTGCATGTACCCACACTATGTCAGCACGCAGCATAGGCACTGTTCGGGGACTTGGTAAGTCACTCTTCTCTCTGCACAGGTCAGACCTTACTCAGCCCAAACGCAGTGGGCACGATGGTCGGCCCCGAACCTACCCGGCAGATGCCGGGTTCTTTTTTAACAGCCGCAACGAAACACATTGGCGGTCATTCTGAAATTTTCATTCTCGTTGCCAGACTGCAACTGTCATGCGATGTTTTCGTCGTGTTCCGGGTACGGCTGTTCAACTGAATTCTCGACCTTCCTTTCAATTCGATCGATCGATCGGACGGTGAAGACGAAGTGAAGATCCAACACCATTGCATCCACGGCTCCCATGCACTGGATCTGTCCAGTCAGCCCACCACGAGCGTGCACGCCACAAGCTGCTCCGGGCGCGGCGCCCGCGTACTGGTTCCTGCCGGCTGGATAAGCGTCACCCTGGTGCTGACCGGCCTGCTCGAAGTCAGCAGCGGCGATGCTCCCTGGCAACTGATGGCCCACCACCTGCAGTTATGGCTGGAAGGCGAACTGCGCATCACCAGCCGCAGCCCTGCCTGGTGGCTGTGCATCACCGCACCTGCTGCGTTGTGGGAGCGGCTACCGTGCTCTCCGCCCGTCAACAACCATCTCATCCCTCGCGAAATGAACTGCGACCGGGAGCTCGCAAGCGCCGTGCTGCACATGGCGCGCAAACGCTGTTTCAACAACAGCGATGCAAGCGCAGTCCAGGATGGCATGTTGCTGCTACGGGACACGCTGGTGGAACGGCAGCAACCCTTGCATGGCCAACTCAATCGCTGCAGTGGCCGCACCGCATTGCGGCGCCATCAAACGATGTTGCGGCTGCTGCGCGTGCAACACCTGATCCGCTGCAACATGGAGGCACGATTGGATCTCAATCGCCTGGCCGCGATTGCCAACTACTCACCGCCCCATCTGATCCGCATCTATCGCGAAGTATTCGATGAAACGCCGTTCGAATACGCCACCCGCCTTCGGCTCCAGCGCGCATGGCACCTGGTATGCACCACCGAGCTTTCGATCTGCGAAATAGCCGGTGCGCTTGGATTTGAGACCGAAAGTGCGTTCTGCCGATCCTTCAAGCAAAGTTTTGCCTGTACCGCCAGCCAAGCGCGTCGAAATCATGCGCCGGGGAGTTCCGCGGGCATATGCAGCCCGCCGATGGAACGCGACGCACCGCCGCAACTTGTAGCACCGTGATCTCCTGCTGAAGCGACTGCGCGGCTGCGGCCAGCCGCGCCCTGACTGCAGTCATCGCAATTCAAGCGCACGCAGCCTGCCGTGCAGGTTGCCCATTGCAAGTGCGTGATGCACGACGCCCTGCCGCCAACGAACCGATGGACACGTCACCTCGGACGCTTGCAACCAGTGCCTCCACGTGAGCCTTGATGCAGGCCGCCGCGTATTGCTGCAGCGGCATCATGTCTACTTGGCGCACCATTTCCATGGCTGCCATGGCTGGACGCACGCAACTCCGGCCCATGATTGAACGGCGGATACAGCCGCGCACACCCACTGGGCAAAGCAGCTCCCGGCTTGCCTCGCCTCTCTCAGAGCACCCCGGCTACTGTACGGCGACGTCCTTTTTCGTGTCCCCAATTCAGCAAGCTCCCGGCACAGCTGAGCACCCTTTTCGCATGTACAGGTGAGGTATCTGACAGCTGCCTGCGTCTGAACTGAGTAGAGCTTCACAAAAGCTCACACGACAGCCGGGAAATACCCCGGTTACAGCGCGCAAGGCCGCATAGCGCGGCTTGGCGTCCGTCGCCAGTTCATGCAGCTACTCAGGGGGAAGACGCAGTGGGCATCAAACATCATTCGATTCAGGGCGCGCAGTCGCTGGATCTATCCATGCAGCGGCCGGATTGCATCCATGCCATCAGCGGCCGCGGCAAAGGTGGGCGTCTATGGGTGCCAGCCGGCTGGATAAGCCTCACGCTGGTGTTGGAGGGCAGCCTGGAGTTGAGCAGCGGCGAGCTGCCTTGGATGCTGGCCACCCGCCAGATGCAACTCTGGACCGATGGCAGCGTGCGCCACAGCTGCCGCGAGCAGGGCTGGTGGCTATGCATTGCCGCACCTGCGGTGCTTTGGCAGAAGCCCCCCAAAAGCACCGCATCGATCATCAACTGCCTGATTCCGCGCGAGCTGGCCTGTGACAGCGAACTCGCACGTGCGGTGGTGCACCTGTGCCGCCCACGCTGGTTCAGGCACGGCAACGAATCACAGGACCCCGCCTACAAGCTCGGCTTGCTACGTGACGCATTGATCGAACGCCAGCAGCCGCTGCACAGGCAGCTTGAACGTTGCAGTGGCCGCACCGTGCTGCGTCGCCACCAGACCCTGCTGCGGCTGTTGCGCGTGCAGCACCTGATCCGCTGCACCATCGACAACCGTCTGGACCTGATCAGTCTGGCCGCGGTGGCCAACTATTCGCCCACCCACCTCATCCGCATCTACCGCGATGTCTTCGGTGAGACCCCGAGCGAGTACGCGGTGCGCCTGCGCAACAAGCGCGCATTGGACATGGTCTGCACTACCGAACTGTCGGTTTGCGAGATTGCCGAATCACTGGGCTTTGAAAGTGAAAGCGCGTTCTGCCGCGCGTTCAAGCATGCCTTCGGCTGCACCACCACCGCCGCGCGCCGCGGCCAGCAGGTACAGCTCAGCGCGTTGGCTACGCCCAGCCTGATGCGCCCGAGCAACAGCCGGCCGGCGCCGGCGGCAATGGAATGGGCGGTGGCCTCCTGAGCCCCGCCCACCGCCCTCAGTGCCCGCCATCCAGCGCCTTGAGTTCACTGACCAGCGCGCTGGCCGCCTCGGCACCATCGCCGTACAGCATGCGCGTGTTGTCGGCGTAGAACAGCGCGTTCTCGATGCCGGCAAAACCGGTGCCCTTGCCGCGCTTGATGACGATGGTGTTCTTCGAGTTGACCACGTCGAGGATGGGCATGCCGTAGATCGGGCTGGTCGGGTCGGTCTTGGCGACCGGGTTGACCACGTCGTTGGCACCGATCACCAGTGATACATCGGTGGTGGCGAACTCGGGGTTGATGTCGTCCATGTCGGCAATCAGGTCGTAGGGCACGCCCGCTTCGGCCAGCAGCACATTCATATGCCCGGGCATGCGCCCGGCCACCGGGTGGATCGCGAACTTCACCTTGACCCCGCGCTCGATCAGGCGCTGCGCCAGTTCCCAGATCTTGTGCTGGGCCTGGGCCACCGCCATGCCGTAGCCAGGCACGATCACCACACGCTCGGCGAAGGCCATCATCGCCGCCACATCGGCAGCCTCGATCGGCTTCTGCGTGCCACTGATTTCCGCGCCCTGCCCGCCACCGCCGAAATTGGAGAACAACACGCCGCTGATCCGCCGGTTCATCGCCTTGGCCATCAAGCGGGTCAGCAGGATGCCGGCAGCACCGACCATCATGCCGGCAATGATCAAGGCCTCGTTGCCAAGCACATAGCCTTCAAATGCGACCGCCAGGCCGGTGAATGCGTTGTACAGCGAGATAACCACCGGCATGTCGGCGCCACCAATCGGCAGCGTCATCAACACGCCCAAGGTCAGCGCCACCACAAAGAAGCTGATGATCGCCAGCGGCTGCAGGCTGACGGCAGCCCACACACCGAGCACCACCATCGCAACGGCGACCAGCAGATTGAAGACCTGCTGCCCGGGAAAAGTGACGCGCTTGTCCAGGCGGCCATCGAGCTTGGCCCAGGCGATGATCGAACCGGACAAGGACACCGCACCAATCGCCGAGCCGATCACCGCCAGGGCAAGCACGGTGGTCGAGGGCAAGCGTGCCGACAGATCGGCAATGGCCTGTGCGCTCCAATGGCTGGTATCGCGGTTGGCCAGCTCGGAGAAGCGCAGCAGTTCCACCGCGCCAATCGCCGCCGCCGAGCCACCGCCCATGCCGTTATAAAGCGCCACCATCTGCGGCATGTCGGTGATGGCCACCTTCTTGGCCGACACCCAGGCCAGGCCGGTGCCCACCACCAGTGCCACCGCGATCAGCGCGAGGTTGTGCAACCCCGGCAGGAAGAACGTGGCCGCGGTGGCGATCAACATGCCGGCGCCGGCCCATTGGATGCCGCTGCGCGCGGTCTTGGGCGAGGCCATGCGCTGCAGGCCCAGCAGGAACAGCGTCGCGGCAACCAGATAACTCGTATTGACCAGGATCGATATGCTCATGCACCGGCCTCCGGAGCCGTGTCGATGGGGCGAGGAGACTGCTTGTCGAGACGATGGTGTTCGCGCATTTCGATGGCGGTTTTCAACAGGCCGATCATGCCCAGGCCAAATGCCACCAGACCCAACGCCAACTGCGACAGCGCGGTGTTCGTGGCCAGCGCGGCCCCCACCAGCCCCAGCACAATCGGCAGCAGCGCCTGCGCGCTGATCAGCCACAGCATCAACCGCCCTTTATGGGGGTCCTGCCAAACCTTCTTCGACATCTTGTTCTGGGTTTTGGCCGGATCCTGCAGCGAGGACATGCCTACGCCCACGCCGGCGTACAGCAAGGCATTGTTGTAGGCGTCGAGCATGCCCTCCATGCCTGTGAACAAGGGCCGCGCCGCATAGGCGAAGGCCACCAGCAAGGCCGGGTACTGCAGATAGCTGAGCCACTGGAAGAACTGCCGGGCATCTGTCGAGGCGCCGCCTGCAGCCGCCGGGGAAGCACTCACTTGCCCTTCCCTTCAGGCTTCTTCGAGCTTTTGAACATGTCCAGCATGCGCTCGGTCACCACGTAACCACCGGCCGCATTGCCGGCGCCCAGTGCCACCGCGATGAAGCCGATGATCTTCTCCAGCGTGGTGTCGGCATGGCCAAGCACCACCATCGCGCCAATCAGCACGATGCCGTGAATGAAGTTGGAACCGGACATCAAGGGGGTGTGCAGGATCACCGGCACCCGCGAAATGATCACGTGGCCGGCAATCGCTGCCAGCATGAAGATATACAACGCTACGAACCCGTCGCTCATTGCTTGGTCTCTCCGAGGCTGGAAGCGCCTGCCCGGCATCATAACCATGAGGCCGAAGCCGGCGCGACCGTTGCGTTGTCAACCGATTGGGCGCCCGTGCGTTATCACTCCCAGACACGACCACGATCGGGACGCTACCCTGTGCTGGTGACCAGCCCACCCCTGATGCCGCCTGCTGCTGTACCTGCCTCGCTGGACGCCTTTCTGGCCGGCATCGGCCCGCGCGCATTCCGCTTCGCCGAGGCTGGCCTGCGCCAGCGCGATGACGCCCTGGACGCGGTCCAGGACGCCATGGAGCGGATGCTGGGCTACCGCGAGCGGCCCGCGGAGGAATGGACGCCGCTGTTCTGGAGCATCCTGCGCCGGCGCATCATCGACCTGCAGCGGCGCCGCAGCTTCCGCCTGAAATTCTGGGCACCGCAGGAAGATCATGACCAGGACAGCGCCATCGACTGGGCCGATGAAACCCCTGGCCCGGCGCAGACACATGAACAGCAGCACGACTACGCACAGCTGGTTCAGGCACTGCGCCAGTTGCCGGCCCGCCAGCGCGAGGCATTCAGCCTGCGCGTGCTGCAGGAACTGGATGTCGCCACCACCGCCAAGGCCATGGGCTGTTCGGAAGGCTCGGTAAAAACCCACCTGTCGCGCGCGCGCGACGCATTGCAGAAACAACTGGAGGCCGCGCGGTGAACCGCATGCCTGATTCCCACCAAGACTTCGATCGCCACGCCAGACAGTTGCAGCAGCAGGCCGATGCGGCCTTGTCCGCAGCCACCTTGGCGCGGTTGCGGCAGGCCCGTCAGCAGGCCAGCACGGCAAATGCACCTTCGACATGGCGCCGCCATCGCTGGTGGCTGGCCACGGCCTGCTCGCTGCTGCTGGCCGTGCCGGTGGCGCTGCAGTTCAACACCAGCACGCCACCTGCTGCGCCGGTGCTTGCCAGCAACGGCAGCGACGCGGGCGATGACACCCTGCTGCTCGACGAAAGCCCCGAGCTGTACCTGTGGCTGGGCTCCGACAACCTGGCGATGGAATGAACATCATGAAGACCACACTCCCCGGCCTGTTGTTGCCGCTGCTGTTGCTCTGCGCCGTCGCCCCGGCGCTGGCGCAACAGCCCATGCCCGAGTGGGACCAGCTCACCCCGGCCCAACGCGAAACCCTGATCGCACCGATGCGCGATCGCTGGAATGCCTCGCCCGAGCGCCGCCAGCGCACCTATGAGCACGCCCGCAGCTGGCAGCAGATGACGCCGGAACAACGCGAGCAGGCGCGCCGCGGCATGCATCGTTTCGAAAACATGTCACCCGGGCAGCGCCGCGACGCGCAGGCCCTGTTCGACAAGATGCGCGGCATGGACAAGGACCAGCGCCAGCAACTGCGCGAACAGTGGAACAAAATGAGCCCGGAACAGCGCCGGCAATGGGTGGAAGCCAATCCGCCAGCACCCCGCTCCCCGCACTAACCCCCCTTGGCCTGCGGCCAAAGGGAGTGCCGCGCAGGCGAATGTAGTGCCGAGCCATGCTCGGCAAGGGGCTTGCCCAGCAATGCCAGCGCCATTGTAGGAGCGGCGTCAGCCGCAAAGCCGGCGACACGCGAACGGCCTAAAAGCCAACCCCTCCCCAACCCTCCCCTTGGCCTGCGGCCAAAGGGAGGGGCGATGCGTCACGCAGGCGAATAGCAAATGTAGTGCCGAGCCATGCTCGGCAGGAGCTTGCCCGGCAATGCCAGCGCCTTCCATGCCATCCACCCACATTGTGTGGAGCGGCGTTAGCCGCGAAGCTGTCCTCAATGAGGTGGCAGACACAACCGCATCCCGATGGACAAATGGCTTCGCGGCTTACGCCGCTCCCACAAGGTCCAGCGGGGAAACATCAGCGGCGGCCAACTTGACCAGTCAGACCGGCGGAATCTCACCGCCCGCCGGGCGCTGCGGCCACACGGTCTTGGCCAGCAGCTCATCATTCCAGTCGAAGGAAATCCTGCCGTCCTTCAGGAACAGGGCGACGAAGTTGTACACATTGCGCGCGAACATTTCGCTGGCGTGTACCGCTCCCATGCTGGCCAGATTCAGCGGACCGGCAACGGTCACGCCGCCCACCTCGATGGTCTGGCCAGGCTGGGTGGCCTCGCAGTTCCCGCCGGTTTCAGCAGCCAGGTCGACGATCACGCTGCCCGGGCGCATGCCCGCCACCATTGCCGCGGTAACGATCTTCGGCGCCGGACGCCCCGGCACCGCAGCGGTGCAGATGACAACATCCACACCCTTCAGATGTTCGGCCAGGCGGCGCTGCTGCTCTGCCCGCTCTTCTTCGGTCAGCGCCCGGGCATAACCGCCCTCGCCCGCCGCACTGACGCCCAGGTCCAGGAATTTGCCGCCCAGCGACTCGATCTGTTCGCGGGTTTCCGGGCGCACGTCGAAGCCTTCCACCGCTGCGCCCAGGCGCTTGGCGGTGGCTACTGCCTGCAGGCCGGCAACACCGGCACCGACAATCAAAACCTTCGACGGGCGGATGGTGCCGGCAGCGGTGGTCAGCATCGGAAAGAAGCGCGGTGCCAGCTGGGCGGCGATCAAGGTCGCCTTGTAGCCAGCCATGCCCGCCTGTGAACTGAGCACGTCCATCGCCTGCGCACGGGTGGTGCGCGGCAGACGTTCCAGCGGGAATGTCTGCAGCTGCCGCGCCTGCAAGGCCGCCGCGCGCGCCGGATCGGCTTCGGGCTGCACGCCGCCGACCAGTACCGCGCCGGCCTTCAGCCGGGCGATGGTTGGCAGCGACGGTGCCTGCACGCACAGCAGCAGGTCCGCGTTTTCCAACGCATCACCCAACTGTGCACCTGCATCCACATAGGCCTGATCGGGGAAGCCCGCGGCCGTACCTGCGCCAGCCTGCAGGTGTACCTGCGCGCCGGCCGAGACAAGCTTCTTCACCGTTTCCGGCGTGGCAGCAACGCGCCGCTCGCCCTCGGCAGTTTCCTTCAACACCCAGACATCAACGGCCATTCCAGTCCTCGATGCGCAACGGATCAACCGCCGGATCGTAGCAAAGCCGGTGCCCTGTGCGGCAGACCATCGTCTGCCCGACCGCAATCAGTTGGGTACGCCCTGCGGCTCCAGACGGTCGATCACGCCCTGCATGGCACTGTCGAAGGCACCGTCGTCCACGTGCGGACGCAGCCGATCCAGCCGCACCATCACTGCCAATTCTTCCGGCGAGGCCACGCAGAAACGGATGCCGCGGCGGTTGACGAACAGCAGGCGCGAGGAAATCGGGCTCACCCAGGACAACTTGCCGGCCTGCATCTTGCCGTCCTTGTCGATGAAGTCCAGCCAGGTGCCGATCTCCATCCTACGGAAGCGCTCAGCGTCACCGTCGTCGAAATCCTCGGCCTTGGTCGCGGTTCCAAACTCGATGGCCGGGGTTTCCGGGGCCGGCGCTGTTGGCAAGGCGATCTGCGGCAGCTCGGGCAATGCACGCTCAAGCTCCGGACGCAGCTCGGCGATGGACTGCAGGGTGTCATGCAGGGCGTCGATGGCGGTGGTGCCGCCTTCGCCATGCAGGCCGACGCTGGCAAACACCTTGCGCAGGCCCGGCTGGCTGGACTGCAGCCACAGCTTGCCGACGATATGGCGGCGCGCCTCGGCCACTTCTTCCAGCACGTCGTCGGCCAGTTTCAGGGCCTCGGTCACGCCTTCACCCTCATCGCCTTCGCGCAGCAGGGTGAGTGTCAGATGGTGGTTCCACGGCTGCCGCAGGAAGTCTTCAATAGCCTTGGGCAGGGCTACACCGGCAACGCGCTTGTCCAGCTCGGCGCTGGCGCGGTTGCGGGCGACTTCCAGCTTCTCCTGGCCGCGCTGGGTTTCGGCGGCACGGCGCTCGGTGATTTCGATGCGGCGACGATGCTGGGCCAGGAAGTCGCGGAATTCCTCCTCAAGGGTGAGGAAGATCGCCAGGTTCTCATTGAACTCGGCGGTCAGGCGTTCGATGATTTCCTCGACTTTGCCCATCAGCGCGCGCTCGGCCTGGCTTTCGCCGGCATTGCCTTCGCAGGCCTCGGCCAGCGAGTTGAGCAGCTTGCGCGCCGGGTGGGTCTTCTGCACGAACATGCGGCGGTCAAGCATGGCAACC
The DNA here is from genome assembly GCF_001431465.1 of Stenotrophomonas terrae. Lineage (GTDB taxonomy): Bacteria > Pseudomonadota > Gammaproteobacteria > Xanthomonadales > Xanthomonadaceae > Stenotrophomonas > Stenotrophomonas terrae. Next base: position 23,674 of record NZ_LDJJ01000034.1, read on the forward strand.
TTGACGAAGGGCACCACCAGACGACCGATCAGCTCACGCGAGCGGCCTTCCAGATCGCGCTCGTCGAGCATCACGTCAAACAGCATGCCGACCAGGTCGATCGCATCTTCGTCCTGCGGGTCCAGATGCGCCTGCTCGGGGTCAACTCCAAGCCGGGTGGCACCGGACAGCACTTCACTCTTCAGGCGCTGCGCCAGCGATTCGCCATCCTCACCCACCGCCGCACGCAGGGTTGCGCTGGGCGTGGCCTGCAGCAGCGACAGCACCGACATCATCTCGCGCTGGTTCAGTGAACGATGCTGGCCTGCGCCGCCGTGCGTCGCATCTGCCGAAGACGCCCCTTCACGGGTCTGCCGGCTCTGCGCCAGCAGCTCGTGCAGCGCTTCGAGCACCATGTTCTGCGGATTGCCATAGGCCTGTTCGGCTTCAAAGCCGGCCGCTGCCTGCGCCGCTTCCTGGCCGGCAATGCTGCCGCGGCGCTGCGTCCAGCGCTCGGAGAACCGCCGCGCCCACATCGGCGCATGGCCTGGGTCGAAGCCTTCTTCTTCCTGCGCGGCCTGCGCCGCCTGCTCGGCAGGGGTACGCTGCGGGGTGGGACGGCGCGGCGCGGCAATCTCCGGCGCGGCACCGGCCTGGGCCAGGCGCTCGTCCACCGCTTCGTACAGCTTGCCGACACCGGCGGCGAACTCGCGCTCGCACAATTTGAACAGCACCAGCCGCACTTCGGCGGTCAGGTCACAGGTATAGAACGCCTCGTGCACGGCCACACCGATGTGCTCGGGGCCGATCGGGTTGGTATCGGCATCCAGCGCCGCCACCCCGGCCACCCAGGCCAGACGGTGATCGATGCGCAGCAATACCTGCTTCCAGTCGCGCAGCAGCACGGTGGCAAAATTGCGCACCGCCAGCCGCGACTCAAGAATGTGCTCGGGCACCAGGCTCAGGCCCCCCTCGTTCTGCCCCGCCAGCACGGCCTCGGCGGACTGCGGGGTACCGGCATCCAATGCGGCCCAGGCCTGCTGCAGGTGCGCGTCAAAACGGCGCGAGATCTCGTCGCGGCGGCGGCGCAGCTCGCGCATGCCATCCAGGAAGGCCAGCTGCGAGGGGCCTGCGGTCTCGGCGCGGTCGAACAAAACGTCGTCAAACCCTGCCAATACTTTGGCAAAGGCCTGCGAAAGCAGCGGCAACGAGGCCTCGCGGGCCATGCCAAGCAGCTTCTGGTTGCGACCGGGCTGACCGGCGGGATGCGGATTGGACATCATGCGCAAAGGCTCCACACCCTCACAGGCGCTGATCTTCTGTTAAACGAATTAGGAAATGCAGACGCGGCCCCCGAAACCGCACGCGCATGGTAGGCGGAGAAGATGAACAGGGTCAGTGATGCAGTCCGCACTTCCTACCTCATGAGCCCTTCCCCGCAATTCCAGCAATGCTAAGCGTGTCGGCGATTATTAGCGACCCATGCCCCGTTAAGGGCGGGCAACACAGTGCACAAAACCGACCCCGGCCCGCGCTAAACGGCTGGTACATGGGCGGCGTCTATAATCAGTGGCCGCCTCAGCCCCTGTGAACCATGTCCGACAACTGCTTCCTGCAAGCGCTGGATCAGCGCCATTCGGTGCCCTCCCTGCAACTGGGCGAGCCTGCGCCGGACCCCGCCACCCAGCTGCGCATGCTGCAGTCAGCGGTGCGCGTGCCCGATCACGGCAAGATGGTGCCGTTCCGCTTTCTGCGCCTGCAGGGCGAGGCGCGCCACGCACTGGGCGAGTTCCTGGCCCAGCGCAGCCGCCAGCGCGACCCCAATGCGTCCGAAGCCGCGGTAGAGAAGGACCGCCAGCGCTTTTCCCATGCACCGCTGATCATCACCGTGATCGCGCGGCTGCAGGACAACCCGAAAGTGCCGCCCCAGGAACAGCTGCTCACCGCCGGCTGCGTCTGTTTTGCCCTGCTGCAGGCCGCCCAGGGCTGTGGTTTCGGTGCGCAATGGCTGACCGCCTGGATGGCCAACGACCCGGAGGTCGCCCGTCATCTGGGCCTGGCCGACAATGAGCGGATCGTCGGTTTCATTCATCTCGGCACGCCCAAGATCGCCGTCCCCGACCGCGACCGGCCCGACCCGGCCAGCCTGCTGCAGGACTGGCAGCCGTGAGTGCCCCGCTGCAACCGCTGTATCTGGTTGATGCCAGCCTGTACGTGTTCCGCGCCTGGCATTCGATCCCGGATGAATTCCAGGATGCCCAAGGCTGGCCGGTAAACGCAGTTCACGGTTTTGCCCGCTTCCTGCTGGACCTGCTCGAACGCGAACGCCCGCAGCATATTGCCGTGGCCTTCGACGAGGCGCTGGATAGCTGCTTCCGCCATGCGCTCTACCCTTCCTACAAGGCCAACCGCGACCCGGCCCCCGATGCGCTGCGCCGCCAGTTCGCCCACTGCAAGGCCTTGTGCGCCGCGCTCGGCCTGGAGGTGCTGGCCGACCGCGAGTACGAGGCCGATGACCTGATCGGCAGTGCCCTGCATGCCAGCCGCGGCCGCCTGCGCGGCGTCATCGTCTCGGCCGACAAGGACTTGTCGCAGCTGCTGCTGGAACATGACGAGCAGTGGGATTACGCGCGCAACCAGCGCTGGGGCGCCGATGGCGTCAAGGCACGGCAAGGCGTGCACGCCCATCAGGTCGCCGACTATCTGGCCTTGAGCGGCGATGCGGTGGACAACATTCCCGGTGTTTCCGGCATTGGCGCCAAGTCGGCGGCAGTGCTGCTGGCGCATTTCGGCACGATGGACGCCCTGCTCGAACGCATCGACGAGGTGCCCTTCCTGCGCCTGCGCGGCGCCGCCACCATCGCGGTGCGGCTGCGCGAGCAGCGCGAACAGGCGCTGTTGTTCCGCCAGCTCACCACCGTTGCCTTGAACGCGCCGCTGCACAATGCCGCCGGCGGCTTCCTGCGCAACAGTGGCGACGGCGACATGCTCGGCGGGCTGTGCGAAGCACTGCGCTTCGGCCCGATGACCCGCCGCCGGCTGATGACAGCGGCCGGTCTGCAATCCCCTTCCACCCCTGCCAACGAGTTCGCATGAGCAACAACACCGCTGAACCGCGCGTCGTCTACGAAGGCAAATACCAGCGCATGCTGGTGCGCGGCACCTGGGAATACAGCGAGCGCACCCACGCCGGCGGCCTGGCCGCGATCATCATCGCGGTCACCCCGGACGACGAGGTGCTGTTCGTCGAGCAGTTCCGTGTGCCGCTGCAGGCGCGCACCATTGAGATGCCGGCCGGCCTGGTCGGCGACATTGATGCCGGCGAATCCATCGAGGTTTCGGCCATCCGCGAGCTGGAAGAAGAAACCGGTTGGACCGCCGACCATGCCGAGGTGCTGATGATCGGCCCCACCTCGTCCGGCGCCAGCAACGAGAAGATCGCCTTCGTCCGCGCCACTGGTCTGCGCAAGGTCGGCGCCGGCGGCGGCGATGCCAGCGAGGACATCACCGTGCATAGCATTCCACGCGCGCGCGCCGCGGCCTGGCTGGTCGAAAAAATGGGCGAAGGCTACGAGCTGGATGCCAAGTTGTGGGCCGGCTTGTGGATGATCGAACACCATCTGGATGGGCGCCCGCGTGGCTGATTCAGGCATTCAACAATTGCCGCCGCTGCTTGGCGCCGATGATCCTGCGGTGTTCGCCATCCACAACCCGCAGGGCCGCTCGCCGTTCCTGCTGCTGGCCGACCATGCCGGCCAGCGCGTGCCGCAGTCGCTGGATGCACTGGGCTTGCCGCAGGCCGAACTGGACCGCCATATCGGCTGGGACATCGGCATTGCCGGCACCACCCGCGCGCTTTCGCAGCGCTTGGACGCCTGGGCCATCGAGCAGACCTATTCGCGCCTGCTGATCGACTGCAACCGGCCGCTGGTGTCGCCCACACTGATTCCTGAAATCAGCGATGGCACGCCGGTGCCGGCCAATCTCGGCCTGGGCCAGCTGCAACGGCAGCAGCGCATCGACGCCATCCATGCCCCGTACCACGCCCGTATCGATACCGAGCTGGACCGCCGCCGCGACGCCGGCATGCCAACCCTACTGGTGATGATGCACAGCTTCACCCCGGCCATGAACGGCGTGCAGCGGCCGTGGCAGGCCGGCGTGCTCTACCACCAGGACACCCGCTTCGCGCATGCGCTGCTACGGGCCCTGCGTGCGGAGGGCGACCTGGAAGTGGGCGACAACCAGCCGTATTCGGTCAACAACAGCAGCGACTACGCGGTGCCGGTGCATGGCGAAGGCCGCGGGCTGGTGCATGTAGAGCTAGAAATCCGCCAGGATTTGATTGCCGATGCCGCGGGTCAGCAGGCGTGGGCGGAGCGGTTGGAGCGGATTTTCCGCGGTTTGCAGCCGGAGCTGCTTGCCATGCAGGAATCTGGCAAAGGTCTGTAGGAGCGGCGTAAGCCGCGAAGCTGGTGGACGGTCGGACGGGGCGCTTGTAGAGCCCCTGCCGAGCATGGCTCGGCACTACAGCTGCAATTTCTTTTTTTGTGGGAGCGGCGTAAGCCGCGAAGCTGGTGGACGGCCGGACAGGGCGCTTGTAGGGCCCCTGCCGAGCATGGCTCGGCACTACCGCATGCATTGCGTTGTCCACATAGGCTGTGCCCTGACGGTTACACAAGCTGTGGATAAGGCTGCGCACCCATTGTGCGACGGGCCTTTGCAGCCACTGGTGATTTTTTGATCAAGCACAGCCCATGTAGTGCCGAGCCATGCTCGGCAAGGGCTTCGCCAGCAAACCAACAACCGTGGAAGCGACGCTGGGGGGCCTCGGCCCACCAGCCACGGAGCTGGCAACAACGAACAGACACGCATTGCTGCGGCCTGATCGTCTACCGGCTTCGCGGCTTACGCCGCTCCTACAGGAGCGTCCATCAGCAACGCCCCAGCGGAGCATGGCTCCGCTCTACAGGGGTTGACTCATCAACCAGCGAAGCTATCGGTGGCGCGTACCAGTGCGTCCACGTTCTCGGCTTCGAATGCCGAATGGCCCGAGGCCGGGCTGATCTGCAGCTGTGCCTTCGGCCAGGCCTTGTGCAGCTCCCAGGCATTGGCCAGCGGGCACACCACGTCGTAACGGCCGTGCACGATCACGCCGGGGATGTCGGCGATCTTGTGGGCGTCGCGCAGCAGCTGGTTTTCTTCTTCGAAGAAGCCGCCGTTGACGAAGTAATGGTTCTCGATGCGGGCAAAGGCCAGCGCGAACTGCGGGTCTTCGTGGCTGTTGATGAAGTCGTCGTCCACGTGCAGGAAGCTGGTGGCGCCTTCCCATACGCTCCAGGCCTTGGCGGCGGCCAGGCGGGTAGCCTCGTCGTCGCTGGTCAGGCGGCGGTGGAAGGCCGAGATCAGGTCGTGGCGTTCAACCTGCGGGATCGGCTTGAGGTAATGCTCCCAGGCATCCGGGAACAGGCGGTTGGCGCCTTCCTGGTAGAACCATTCCAGCTCCCAGCGGCGCAGCATGAAAATGCCGCGCAGCACCAGTTCGGTGACGCGCTGCGGATGGGTCTCGGCATAGGCCAGCGCCAGCGTGGAACCCCAGCTGCCGCCGAATACCTGCCACTTGTCGACGCCGAGCTTTTCGCGCAGCTTTTCGATGTCGGCGACCAGATCCCAGGTGGTGTTGTTCACCAGATCGGCATGCGGGGTGGAACGGCCCGAGCCGCGCTGATCGAACAGGATGATGCGGTACTTGGCCGGGTCGTGGAACTGACGCATCTTGTCACTGCAGCCGCCACCGGGGCCGCCGTGCAGCATCACCACCGGCTTGCCGTTAGGGTTGCCGCATTGTTCGAAGTACAGGGTGTGGCGATCGTCGACCTTGAGCGTGCCGGTATCGTAGGGCTCGATGGCGGGATAGAGCGTGCGCATGGCAGCCTCGTAGTGAGCAGGCCGCACAGTTTAACGCAGCGATGTTTCGGTCTTGTCTGCGCAGCCCGCCGGAATCACGGCGAGCGGAAATCGGCCGGTGATATCGACGGCTGCAGCCACATCCCGTCGAAGCGCTGGCGCGCCTCGGGCAGGCCCAGGCCATCGGCGTAATCCATGCTCCATAACCGGCTGCGCGCATCCTGCTCGCCGGGCAGGCTACCCGCGTGCAGGTCCACGAACACCGCACCTTTTGCGGTGAGCCGTGATTCCAGCTGCTGCGGCCCCGCCGCTACCACCCGCAGCTGCTGGTCGATGTAGTCGCGATAACGGCCCTGTGCGCCGGCGTAGTGCAGCACATAGGTCTGTGCCTGCAATGCCGTCGGCAGCGCGCGGGTTACGTTGTCGACCGGCGGGAACCCACGCGGGTGGCCGTCACGGTAGCCGCCGAGCCGGTTCAGATGCGCGTAATGCCCCCAGACGACGGCCTTGCGGCCGGGGTAGGCCTGTTCCAGCAGCCACTGCAGGTTGGCAGCCATGACCGGGTCGTGCTCGTCGAAGGGCCGCAGCTGCCAGGCCACCTCGGCCATGCGCTGCAGGCTGGCATTGATACGCCGCCAGAAACCATCGCTGTCGAACACATCATCACCGTGTTCATCATCTGCCGCCGGCAACAGCTGCGGCAGCCACTGGCCGTCCGCCAGGAACTGCTCGCGCTCGCCCGCATCGGCCGGCGCCAGCTGACCATCAAGCAGGCGCTGCAGCTGCAGCAGATAGCGCTCTACCCGCTGCTGCTGTGACGCATCCAATACTTGCCGCGACAAGCGCGCGCGCAACTGCGGCACCAGCTGTGTGCGTGACAGCGCACCACTCAGACGTCCGTCGAAGCCGGCCAGCTGCATTGCCGCCGGCGCATCACGCTGCGCGTCCAGATAGTCATACAGCGGCCACAGCTCGGCGCTGTTGGCATACATGTAGAAGATGTTGCCCGGCGCATTGGCCCGCAACGGCAAGCGCGATTGCCACAGACGAGTGACATCGAACAGCCCGCTTTCCAGCACCAGCAGATCAAAGCCCTTGCGCTCGTGCAGGTAACGCACGGTGCGCACCTTGCTCGCGTAGATGTTGCCCTCGCCGTGGGTCAGCTCATCGAGCATGACGATGCGTTTGTCGCCGATTGCCTCACCCAAGGGTTCCAGATCGGCATAGTCGTCCTGCATCGGCGCGCTCTCCCGCAACGGATGGAGCGGGGCTTGCGTGCTGGAGGCCAATGCCGGCAGGCAGGCCAGCGACGCAAGCAGCAATACGGCAGTGAACGCGCTGCGGCCCATCGTCATCTCCGCTATCAAAACGGCGATGCTACGGGAGCTTACAAGCTGCGTGCTACGGACAGAAAATGACCTGGATCAGCGCCTGCAGTACGGTCTTCTGACTCCAGCTTGACCTTGCTCTTCGCCCTGCGTTGGCGTGTGCTCAAGCCCGACATTCCGCCAATGCGGGAATGCCGGTGAAACAAGAGCGGACACTCCACGGCAACGGCAGCGCCAACCTCAAGCCGGCCAACGCCCCAAGGTCACCCGGTCGCGCTGCTCCAGATCCTGCACGGTCTGTGCTTCCACGAAACCTGCCTGCTCGAGCAAGGCGCGGATCGCCGGCCCCTGGTCCCAGCCGTGCTCCATCAGCAGCCAGCCGCCCGGCACCAGATGTTCGTGTGCGCCGGCGACAATCTCGCGGATGGCATCCAGCCCGTCTGCACCCGAGGCCAGTGCCGGAGGCGGCTCGAAGCGCAGGTCGCCCTGTACCAGATGCGGGTCACCTGCAGCGATGTACGGCGGGTTGCTGACGATCATGTCGAAGCGGTCCGCACCCAGCGCCGCATACCAGTGCCCACGCCGGAACCATACATTTTCCAGGCCATGTGCCTGTGCGTTCTTCACCGCTACCGCCAGCGCCGGGCCCAGTACGTCAGTGGCCATCACCGTGGCCAGCGGCCGCTCGCTGGCGATGGACAAGGCAATCGCGCCGCTGCCGGTGCCCATGTCGGCCACCCGCAGCATCTCGTCGGCCGGCAGCCGGGCCAACGCCTGCTCGACCAGCAGCTCGGTCTCCGGGCGCGGGATCAACGTGGCGGTATTGACCTGCAGGTCCAGCGTCCAGAAGCCGCGACGGCCGGTCAGATAGGCCAGCGGGTGGCCCTCGGCGCGCCGCGCCAGCAGTACCTCGAAGCGCTCCCGGCTGTCGGCGTCCACGACATCGGTGGCATGGGCGAACAGCCAGGCCCGTTCCACGCCCAGCACGTGGATCAGCAACTGCTCGGCCTCATGGCGGGCATCTTCGCCCGGCAGGCGCGCAGCGGCCTCCCGCAACAGCTCGGCAACCTTCAACGTGGACACTTCATTACCTCTTCGCTGCAAGTTTCAGGACGGCGAGGATAGTCAGCGCGCTCGCCCCTGCCTACCGCCATCATCCTTGCTCAAGGATTAATCCCATCTATGCCGGGCCGTTCAGCCAGGCCTTGGACGGCTTGGAAAGCCCGCAAAGCACCCGATATCAGGCCTTGAGGCGGGCTTATGGCGTCGATTGATAGGTTTTATCTATTGATACGATGCATCCAATTCATTTGTTTTATTAGTTTCTGCCTATTAGTCTTGCTCCATCGATTCACCCAGCCCTACCACCCAAGAGGAAACTTCATGTCCCTTATCAACACCCAGGTCCAGCCGTTCAAGGTCAATGCTTTCCACAACGGCAAGTTCATTGAAGTCACCGAAGAGTCGCTGAAGGGCAAGTGGTCGGTCCTGATCTTCATGCCGGCCGCATTCACCTTCAACTGCCCGACCGAAATTGAAGACGCCGCCGAGAACTATGCCGAGTTCCAGAAGGCCGGTACCGAGGTCTACATCGTGACCACCGATACCCATTTCTCGCACAAGGTGTGGCACGAAACCTCGCCGGCCGTGGGCAAGGCCAAGTTCCCGCTGATCGGCGACCCGACCCACCAGCTGACCAACGCTTTCGGCGTGCACATTCCGGAAGAAGGCCTGGCCCTGCGCGGCACCTTCGTGATCAACCCGGAAGGCGTGATCAAGACCATGGAAGTGCATTCCAACGAGATCGCCCGTGACGTCTCCGAGACCCTGCGCAAGCTGAAGGCTGCCCAGTTCACCGCCGCCAACCCGAACCAGGTTTGCCCGGCCAAGTGGAAGGAAGGCGAGAAGACCCTGGCGCCGTCGCTGGACCTGGTCGGCAAGATCTAAAGCCGTACCGCACTCCCACCCCGCCCTCGCGGCGGGTGTGGGGGTGAACCGCAGACTGTTTGACGCCAGCCAGCACGGCGCCAGCCAGCCGAGCAAGCAGGCTGCGGTTCACCCCTACTTTCCAAGGCGACCTGCCCCCACGCAGTGACGTCACTCCCTAGTATTGCCTCGACGTTTTGCCTCGATAGGAGATTGTCCATGTTGGATGCCAACCTGCAGACCCAGCTCAAGACCTACCTGGAACGGGTTACCCGCCCGATCCACATCACCGCGCACGCCGATGACGGCGAAAAGTCGCAGGAGATGATGGAGCTGCTCAACACGCTGGTTACCCTGTCGGACAAGATCACGCTGGACGTGCGCCGTGACGGCCAGGGCCGCGTGCCTTCGTTCGACCTGGACAGCCCGGGCCAGAACATCGGACTGAGCTTCGCCGGCCTGCCGATGGGCCACGAGTTCACCTCCTTCGTGCTGGCCCTGCTGCAGGTCGGCGGCCATCCGTCCAAGGAATCGGCCGAGCTGCTGGAGCAGATCCGCGACCTGAAGGGCGAATACCGCTTTGAAACCTATTTCTCGCTGTCCTGCCAGAACTGCCCGGATGTGGTGCAGGCGCTGAACCTGGCCGCGGTGCTGAACCCCAACATCACCCACGTCGCCATCGACGGCGCCCTGTTCCAGGACGAGGTCGAGCAACGCCAGGTGATGTCGGTGCCGACCGTCTACCTCAACGGTGAAGTATTCGACCAGGGCCGCATGAGCCTGGAGCAGATCGTCGCCAAGCTGGACACCGGCGCCGCTGCCCGTGAGGCCGAGAAGATCAAAGCCAAGGATGCCTTCGACGTGCTGGTGGTGGGTGGTGGCCCGGCCGGTGCCGCTGCGGCGATCTATGCCGCACGCAAGGGCATCCGCACCGGTGTTGCTGCCGAGCGTTTCGGCGGCCAGGTGCTGGACACCATGGCGATCGAGAACTTCATCTCGGTGCAGCACACCGAAGGCCCGAAGCTGGCCGCCGCGCTGGAAGCCCACGTACGTGAGTACGAGGTCGACATCATGAACCTGCAGCGCGCCACCAAGCTGGTGCCGGCCGGTGCCGATGGTCTGGTCGAAGTGCAGCTGGAAAACGGCGCTTCGCTGAAGTCCAAGACGGTGATCCTGTCCACCGGCGCACGCTGGCGGCAGATGAACGTTCCGGGCGAGAACGAGTACCGCAACAAGGGCGTGGCCTACTGCCCGCATTGCGACGGCCCGCTGTTCAAGGGCAAGCGCGTGGCGGTGATCGGCGGCGGCAACTCCGGCGTGGAAGCGGCCATCGATCTGGCCGGTATCGTCAGCCACGTCACCGTGTTCGAGTTCGACAGCAAGCTGCGCGCCGACCAGGTGCTGCAGGCCAAGCTCAACAGCTTGCCCAACGTGAAGGTGGTGCTCAATGCACAGACCACCGAAGTGCTGGGCGACGGCCAGAAGGTCAATGGCCTGGTCTATACCGACCGCGTCGGTGGCGATTCGCACCGGGTCGAGCTGGAAGGCATCTTCGTGCAGATCGGCCTGCTGCCGAACACCGAGTGGCTGCGAGGCACGGTGGAGCTGAGCGGTCGTGGCGAGATCATCATCGATGACCGCGGCCAGACCAATGTGCCGGGCGTGTTTGCTGCCGGTGACTGCACCACGGTGCCGTACAAGCAGATCGTCATCGCGATGGGCGCCGGTTCGACTGCCGCACTCAGTGCCTTCGATCATCTGATCCGCACACCGGTGCTGCAGCCGGCAGCGGTAGAGGCTGAAATCGCCTGATGTACAAAGCCCCTCTCCCTCTGGGGTGAGAGGGGCAGTTTGCGAACCACCGGTTCGCTGTCCCACGAACGCCCCCGCGTCAGCGCGGGGGCCGGGGCG
>NZ_LDJJ01000035.1 GCF_001431465.1 Stenotrophomonas terrae
GCCGGCATGCCGGCGCTTTTCATGACTCAAACCCTGAAGAAATCAGGCCTCGGGTGCTGCCGGAGGCTGCACTTCCGCAGTACCGGCCACATCGTCTTCCAGTGCCTCATCTTCAGCCTCAAGCGATGCATCCAGGCGTTCAACCGCCTGCAGCTTCTCGCCCTTGGACAGACGGATCAGGGTAACGCCCTGGGTGTTGCGGCCGACGCGCGAGATTTCCGAACCACGCGTACGCACCAAGGTGCCGCCGTCGGAGATCAACAACACCTCATCGCCAGTACCCAGCAGCACCGCACTGACCAGCTTGCCGTTGCGTTCGCTGGTCTGGATGCCGATCACGCCCTGCGTGCCACGCCCCTTGCGCGGATAGTCCGCCAGCGGGGTGCGCTTGCCATAGCCGTTCTCGGTCGCGGTGAGGATGTACTGCACGCCAGCATCGTCGGCAACATCGATGATCTCGCCGCTATCCGCTGCCACTTCCTCGACGACAGTGTTCTCGTCTTCGTTCTCGTCTTCGACGCCACCGGCACTTTCGGCAACGATCAGGCTGACAACCTGCTCACCCTTGGGCATCTTGATGCCGCGTACGCCGGTAGCAGTACGGCCCATCGAGCGGACCTTGTCTTCGCCGAAGCGCACCGTCTTGCCATTGGATGCGAACAGCACGATATCGCGCTCACCATCGGTCAGGCCGACGCCAACCAGCGCGTCACCGTCATCCAGGTTGATGGCGATCTTGCCGCGCGCAAGACGGAACGCGAACTCGCTCAGCGGCGTTTTCTTGACCGTACCGTTGCGGGTGGCGAAGAACACGAAGTGGTTCTCGTCGTACTCGCGCACCGGCAGCACGGCCTGCACACGCTCGCCGTTTTCCAGCGCGATCCAGTTGATGATCGGCCGGCCGCGGGCATTGGAACCTGCCTCCGGCAGCTGATGCACCGGCAACCAGAACACCTTGCCCGAGCTGGTGAAGGTCAACAAGGTGTCATGCGTGTTGACCAGCCACAGCTGCTCGATGAAATCCTCGTCCTTGGTCGCGGCGGCGCTGCGGCCACGGCCACCGCGACGCTGCGCGCGGTAGGCACTGACCGGCTGACGCTTGACGTAACCGGCACGCGACAGCGTCACCACCACGTCTTCCGGGGCGATCAGGTCGAGGATGTCCAGATCTTCTTCGCTGTGACGGATTTCGGTACGACGGTTGTCGCCGAACTCGGCACGCACGCTTTCCAGTTCTTCGCGGATGACCTGCAGCAGCACATCCGGGTTTTCCAGGATGCGGATCAGGCCAGCGATGACTTCCAGCAGCTGGCGGTATTCCTCGGTCAGCTTGTCCTGCTCCAGCCCGGTCAGGCGGTGCAGGCGCATTTCCAGAATCTGCGTGGCCTGGACTTCGCTGAGCTGGTAGTTGCCGTTGACCAGACCAATGCTCTTGGGCAGATCTTCCGGACGCGACGCTTCGGCACCTGCGGCACCGAGCAGCGCACCCACCAGACCCGGTTCCCAGACCTTGGAGAGCATGCGCTCCTTGGCTTCGGCCGGGTTGGACGAGGTCTTGATCAGCTCGATCATCTCGTCGATGTTGGCCAGCGCAACCGTCAGGCCTTCCAACACATGCGCACGCGCACGCGCCTTGCGCAGTTCAAAGATGGTGCGGCGGGTGACCACCTCACGCCGATGGCGGACAAACGCCTCCAGCATCTCCTTGAGGTTCATCAACTTCGGGCGGCCATCGACCAGCGCCACCATGTTGATGCCGAACACCGACTCCATCTGGGTCTGCTGGTACAGGTTGTTGAGCACAACCTCGGCCGACTCGCCACGCTTGATTTCGATGTAGATGCGCATGCCGTCCTTGTCGGACTCATCGCGCAGCTCGCTGATGCCTTCGAGCTTCTTTTCCTTGACCAGCTCGGCGATCTTTTCGATCAACCGCGCCTTGTTCACCTGGTACGGGATTTCGGTGACGATGATCGATTCACGACCATTGTCGGCCACTTCGATATCAGCCTTGGCACGGATGCGCACACGGCCACGGCCGGTGCGGTAGCCGGCGATGATGCCGGCGGTGCCATTGATGATGCCGGCGGTGGGGAAATCCGGGCCCGGGATGTATTCCATCAAACCGTCGACATCGATCGACGGCTCGTCGATCAGCGCGATGCAGGCGTTGATGCATTCGGTGAGGTTGTGTGGCGGGATGTTGGTCGCCATGCCCACCGCGATACCGGCCGAACCATTGACCAGCAGGTTCGGGAACCGGGTCGGCATGACCGTCGGCTCCAGTTCCTTTTCGTCGTAATTGGGCTGGAAATCGACGGTTTCCTTGTCGATGTCGGCCATCAGCTCATGCGTCAGGCGCGACATGCGCGCCTCGGTGTAACGCATGGCTGCCGCCGAGTCGCCGTCGACCGAACCGAAGTTACCCTGGCCGTCCACCAGCATGTAACGCAGCGAGAACGGCTGCGCCATGCGCACCAGCGTGTCGTAGACCGACTGATCGCCGTGCGGGTGGTACTTACCGATGACGTCACCGACGATACGCGCCGACTTGTAGTACGGCTTGTTGCTGTGCGCGCCGAGCTCATTCATCGCGAACAGGACGCGGCGATGAACTGGCTTGAGGCCATCGCGGGCATCGGGGAGTGCGCGGCCAACGATCACGCTCATCGCGTAATCGAGGTAGCTCTTGCGCATCTCGTCTTCCAGGTTGACCTGGATGATTTCCTTGGCGGTTTCTGCCATTCGGGTTCCGTTTTCAGGTAGCGATCCTGTCCGGCGACGACTCCTTGACGGGGCGCCTTGCCGGGATCGGGGATCAACCTGCGGAGTTTATCACAAAGGACGGTTTTTCGCCGCCAATTAAGGGGCTTTTACCGGAAGAAATCAGGAACTTAGGGTTGACTGGCGGGTGGCGCCAGGACGCCCTCGACCCGGGCGACAGCGGGCAGGCCTCTGCCGAGCATGGCTCGGCACTACGCCACATCTGTAGAGCGCAGCCATGCTGCGCTGGGGACTACCGAAGGGCCTTGTAGGAGCGGCGTCAGCCGCGAAGCCACCTAGCCCTCAGATCCAGGCAAACCGGCACTTCGAGCACCACCAGTTTCGCGGCTTACGCCGCTCCTGCAAACAGCCGTCGCGGTCCGATGCGGGGCTGGGAAAGCCCCTGCCGAGCATGGCTCGGCACTACGCCACAGCTGTGGAGCCCGACCATGCTGCGCTGGGGACCTGCCGAAGGGTCTTGTAGGAGCGGCGTCAGCCGCGAAGCCACCGCGCCATCAGCTCCCGGCGAACCTGCTCTCCAAGCACCACCAGCTTCGCGGCTGACGCCGCTCCCACAAACAGCCGCGGCAGTCCGATGCGGCGTTGGGAAAGCCCCTGCCAAGCATGGCTCGGCACTACCTCAGGCGAAGGCGGCGGCCATGTTGGCCAGGTCCGGCTTCAGGATCACGCCGCGCTCGGTGACGATGGCATCGATCAGCTCGCCCGGGGTTACGTCGAACACCGGGTTCCAGGCGGCGATGCCCTCGGCCACGGTGCGCACGCCGCCGACGCCGAACAGTTCGCCCGGGTCGCGCTGCTCGATTTCGATCTCATCGCCATGCGCGGTGCCCATGTCCACGGTCGAGGACGGCGCCACCACCATGAACTTGACCCCATGATGGCGGGCGGCGATAGCCAGCTGGTAAGTGCCGATCTTATTTGCGGTATCACCGTTGGCACAGATCCGGTCGGCGCCGACGATCACCCATTGCACCGCGCCGGTCTTCATCAGGTGCGCGGCCGCCGAATCGGCGATCAAGGTCGCGTCGATGCCATCCTGCTGCAGCTCCCATACGGTCAGGCGGGCGCCCTGCAACCAGGGACGGGTCTCGCCGGCAAACACGCGACCGATCCGCTCCTGCGCCACACCTGCGCGTATCACGCCCAGCGCGGTACCGAAGCCGGCGGTGGCCAACGAGCCGGTATTGCAATGGGTCAGCACGCCGCTGCCCGGCGCGATCAAGGCCGCACCCAAGGCACCCATAAGGCGATTGGCGGCCAGATCCTCATCGGCGATGGCCTGGGCTTCCAGCGCTGCCACCTGCTTCCAGTCCGCACCTGCCACGGCCAACGCACGGCGCATCCGCGCCAGCGCCCATGCCAGGTTGACCGCGGTGGGACGCGACGCGTTCAACCGCTCCAGCGCAGGCGCCAGCAGCTGCAATGCCGCCGCGCCGTCGTCGGCCTGCACTTCGCGCGCAGCCAACACCACACCCCACGCCGCCGCGATACCGATGGCCGGCGCGCCGCGCACGGTCAAGGCATGGATGGCCTCGGCGACCGCGTCGCTGTCGTGGCACAGCACATGCTCGACGATAAACGGCAGCTTGCGCTGATCCAGCAGTTCCAAGGCATCACCGGTCCAGCGGATCGGACGGATGTGGTCGTAACGGGCGTAATCAATGGCGGGGGTATCGTTCATGGGTCCATTGTAATCGGCACCGCAAAGCGCGGATCAAACTGCCGGCATCAATCAGCGGAAAATTCGCCGCGGCAGCCCTTGTCCACCCAGATGCCATTGCGGTCCCAGCCCCAGCTGTCGCCCTCGCGGCAAGCGGCGCTGGACAACTGTTCGACCAGGGTGACCCGGCGCGTGACGCTGACACCACATTCGCGGCGCAGCTCGCCCTTGGACTCGCAGACCACCTTGCGCGGTATATCGACAAAGCCCGAGCCATCCTCGGCACCTACTTCGAACTGCCCCTGGCAGCCCCGGCTGACCCAGATTTCCCTGTTGTTATAGCCCCAGCTGCGCCCTTCCCTGCACGGCAGCACCGACTGCTGCCGCAACAGACGCACCGGCGCGCCACGCAACACAACCGGGCAGACCTCCATCCGCCCCCTGGACTCACAGCGCACCACCCGCCGGGTGGTACGGGTAACAGGCCGCGGACGGGCGAACTCGGCACGGCAGCCCTGGCTTACCCACACCGCGCCCTCTTCCGTGCCCCAGCTGGTCTCACGGATGCAGTCGCGCTTGGAGAGTTGCCGGACCAGCTGAACCCCGCCACTGGTATCCATCGGACAAAACGCCCGCTGCTGGTCTTCCGATTCGCAACGCACAACCTGCCTGTCCGCCACCTTGTTCGCAGACTCCTGGGCCGACAGCAACGTCGGCGCCAGCAACAGCAGCAAGCCGCAAACCCGCTTCATCAGACACACCCCACTTGGGTCATGATGGCTTCCGGTAGTGAACACACTGCCTGATCCGCTGTTAGCAACACATCATCATCGTCAAGCCGATCCTACAGGTCCGTGAGCAAAGATGGACCGGGTTCAGGCGTTGGCGAAATCAAATGCCAACACATCGGCGATGCGCGTAGTCCCCGCCAGCGCCATCAGCAGGCGGTCCACGCCTACCGCGACACCGGCACAGGCGGGCAGCGACGGCAGTGCCGCCAACAGGGCCTCATCCAGCGGCGGTTGTTCCGCACCGCGCGCGGCACGCACGGCCAGATCGCGCTCGAACCGCTGCCGCTGCTCCTGCGCGTCGTTCAGCTCGTGATAGCCATTGGCAAGTTCAACCGCGCCGAGATAGAGCTCGAAGCGCTCAGCCACCGGCGGTGTGCCGGGACGGATTTTTGCCAGCGCCGCCTGGCTGGCCGGCCAATCATGGATCACCGTTATGGTGCCCGGGTCGAACTGGGCCTGGATACGGTGGGTCATCAGCAGATCCAGCCAGTCATCGCGGGTCAGCCCATCGGCGACGATGCCAACATCGCCCAGCCCTGCACGCAACTGCGCCTCATCGGCCAGGAACGGATCCAGCGCCACCGCCCCGATGAACAGATCACGGTAGCTGACGATGCGCACTGCTGCCGGCGGGCGCTCGACCAGCGCCAGCGACGCCTGCACTAGGGCAATGGTTTCTTCGATCAAACGATGATGGTCCCAACCCACCCGATACCACTCCAGCATGGTGAACTCGGGATTGTGGCGGCCGCCGGCCTCGCCGTTGCGGAACACCCGGCCAAGTTCATAGCAATCGCCCACGCCGGCCGCCAACAGGCGCTTGAGCGGATATTCCGGCGAGGTGCGCAGCCAGCGCTGTGCCGGGCCGGCATCGACATGACCGCTGAAGCGGGTATGGAAGCCTTCGATGTTCGGCTCGGTATTGCCTGCCGCCGACATGATCGGCGTTTCGACTTCCAATACATCGCGCTCGGCAAAAAACTGCCGGATCAGGGCGTTCAAACGGGCACGCTGACGCAGGGCCGCGATCACGAGTGCAGACGTCCGGCAGCCCCGCTCAGCGCGAGGGTCAGGATGTCGCGCTCATCGTCGCGATAGCCCGCCGACAAATACAGGGCCTTGGCTTTGGCATTGTGGTGATTCACTTCCAGACGGATCACCGCCGCGCCCTGCCCCGCTGCCCAGTCGCGGGCCAGCGCCAAGGCCTGCCGGCCCCAGCCGCGGCCGCGCGCGGCCGGGCCCAGATACAACTCGTCCAACAGCACGAAGCGGCCACCCTGCTCGACGCTGAAGCACCAGCCCAGGGTGATGTAGCCCACCACCTGGTCATCGGCCAGCAGCAACAGCGCGGCGCCGCAACTGGGCTCGTCCAGCAAGGTATGCAGGCCCGGCTCAACCCGTTCGGCGATATAGGGAATCTGATCTTCCACGTAGAAATCGCGCACCATCGCGATCAACTGCGGGAAGTCCGCCGGTTGCGCAACGCGCACCTTGATTTCACTCATGCCTGTTCTCCATTGTCGGCGAGGAAGGCGAGCAGACGTGCTTCGTCCCAGACCTCCACACCGAGCTCGTTTGCCTTGTCCAACTTGGAACCGGCCTCAGTGCCGGCCACCACGAAACTGGTTTTCTTCGACACGCTGCCTGAAACCTTGGCACCCAATGCCTCCAGCCTGGCCTTGGCCTCGTCGCGGCTCATCTGCGCCAGCGTGCCGGTCAGCACCACGGTCTTGCCATCAAGCACACCAGCGACCTGTTGCTGCTGCAATGGCGTGATCGCCAGCAGGCGCTCCAATGCCGCACCGGCTTCGCTGAACAACTGCGCGTTGGCATCCACGTTCAACCATGCCACCAGGGCATTGGCCGTTTCTGCCGGCAGGCCCGCTGTCATGAAGTTGTGCGCTTCCTCGTCGAGGATTGCTGCAGTGGAGCGGAACGCTTCCGCCAGCTGACGCGCGCGTACTGGCGTGACCTTGGGTATCTCCAGATCGGCCAGCAGCGTTGCCAGATTCAGATCCGTCCGCAGCTTGGCGTTGGGCGCATGCGTATCGCTGATCTGCACGCCACGCGCCAGCAGTGCGTCGATGGCCTGCTGATTGCCCGGCTGGGCCATGAAGTGGCCAATCGAGCGGGCTACTTCGCCGCCGATGTCCGGCACGCGCTTGAACAGTGGCCAGGGCAGATGGCGGATCAACTCGAGGTCACCAAACCAGGCCGACAAGGCCTTGGCGGTGCTTTCGCCCACATGCTCGATGCCCAGCGCGAACAGCAGCCGCTCCAGGGTGGTGTTGCGGCTGGCGGCAATCGCCGCAATCAGGTTGTCGGCCCACTTGGTGGCGATCTTCTTGGTGTTCCACTGGAAGCTGGCCGGCACCGACAAGGCCTGCGCCCGCCACGCGGCGTCATTCGCATCCAGCTTGAGGATGCGATTCAACGTGTCGCCGCTGCCCTCCGGCCGCAGGTGCAGGCCGAGCTGCGAAGCCAGGCCCTCCGGCGAATCGGCGTCCAAGGCCAACTTCAACACCAGCAACTGATCGCGGTTGAGTGCGTACAGATCGGCGACGCCACGCACGATGCCTGCATCCACCAGCACTTCGATGTACTTGTCACCCAAGCCATCGATATCCATCGCCTTGCGTGAAGCGAAGTGGGCAATGGCTTCCTTGCGCTGCGCCGGGCAGCTCAGTTCACCCGAGCAGCGCCAGGCGGCCTCGCCTTCCTCGCGCACGATTTCCGAACCACACACCGGGCAGGCGCGCGGCATCTGCCACGGCGTGGTGCCTTCAGGGCGGCGCTCAACAATGACGCTGACCACTTCCGGGATCACATCGCCGGCACGGCGCACGATCACCGCATCGCCGACGCGTACGTCCAGGCGCGCGATTTGGTCGGCGTTATGCAAGGTCGCGTTGGTGACGACGACACCGGCCACATGCACCGGCTTCAATCGAGCTACCGGGGTGGCCGCGCCGGTGCGGCCGATCTGGATCTCGATCGCCTCGACCGTGGTGGTCTGTTCCTGCGCCGGGAATTTATGCGCGATCGCCCAGCGCGGGGCGCGCGCGACAAAGCCCATTTCCTGCTGGCCTTCGCGGTCGTCGAGCTTGTAGACCACGCCGTCGATGTCATAGGCCAGGCTGTCGCGGCGTTCGCCGATATCACGGTAATACGCCAACAGACCTTCAGCGCCCTGTACCACCTTGCACAGGTCGCTGACCGGAAAACCCCATTGCGCCAGCTGGGCGAGCGTTGCCGAATGGGTCTCGGGCAGCTCGCCACCGGCGACCTCGCCCAGGCCATAGGCATAGAAACTCAGGGGCCGTTGCGCACTGATCTTCGGATCGAGCTGGCGCAGGGAACCGGCCGCGCCGTTGCGCGGATTGGCCAGCACCTTGCCACCATGCAGGCGTGCCTGCTCGTTGTAACGCTCGAAATCCGCGCGCGGCATATAAACCTCGCCACGCACTTCCAACACTTCCGGCCAGCCCTGGCCCTGCAGCTGCTGCGGGATGACCTTGATCTGGCGCAGGTTGGCGCTGACATCCTCGCCGGTGGCGCCATCGCCACGGGTCGCGCCCTGCACGAACACGCCATTCTCATAGCGCAGATTGATGGCCAGGCCATCGAGCTTG
The DNA here is from genome assembly GCF_001431465.1 of Stenotrophomonas terrae. Lineage (GTDB taxonomy): Bacteria > Pseudomonadota > Gammaproteobacteria > Xanthomonadales > Xanthomonadaceae > Stenotrophomonas > Stenotrophomonas terrae. Next base: position 8,868 of record NZ_LDJJ01000035.1, read on the forward strand.
GGCTCGGCGGAGAAGAACAGTTCGCGACGGTGCAGGCGCTCATCGATGCGACGCACGAAGTCATGCACCTCGGCATCGCTGAAGGCATTGCCCAGCGACAGCATCGGCACCACATGCACCACTTCGGGAAAACGCGAGGAAGGCTTGCCGCCAACCTGATGACTGGGCGAGTCGGCGCTATCCAGTTCCGGATGCGCCGCTTCCAGCGCCTCCAGCTCACGCATCAACCGGTCGTACTCGGCGTCCGGGATGATCTGTTCGTCGTGCTCGTGATAGGCGCGCGAGGCGGCGGCCAGCTGGCGGCGGAGTTCGCTGATGCGCTGGGTGACGGCGGTGTTCTGGTTCATGCTGTGATTTTACCTGCGCCCGGTGTTGGCGCGGTAAAGCTCTGTGCTGCGGGGAGTCTGTAGTTACTGCGAACAGCACCCCTCCCCGGCCCTCCCCTACGCTGCGCGCAAGGGAGGGGGAAGAGCTCAGCCCCCTCCCTTTGCCGCAGGCAAGGGGAGGGTTGAGGAGGGGTAGCTTTAGAGCCTTACCAACGCGGCGACTTGGTCAACGGCGGCGCCTGGTGCTGGCGGTCATAGGCGCGCAGGTCGTCGCGGATATGCGCGATACGCTGGCGGCCCAGGGCGTTGCGGCTGTCATCGAGCACCACGCCGTCCAGCAGTTCGCCCATGCGCTGTACGGTCGGCAGCATCTTTTCCCAGGCATCGAGCGCGGTCATCGGCGCCGGCAGGGTCAGGAAGAAGGCGATGGCCGGCGTTTCCATGTCGCGGATATTGGCCATGTCGAAACTGCCCGGCTTCATGATGCTGGCCATCGAGAAGATCGGGCCGCGCTCGGAATGCCCTTCCACCAGACGGTGGAACACATTCATGTAGCCGAACACCAGGCCGGTCTTTTCCGCCGCCACCACGATGTCTTCGCCACGCAATACCTGCCCGGAACGGGCGGCCACGTACAGTGAGACGATCTTGTCGAAGTCCTGGCTTGGGCGCTTGCCCAGTTCACTGAGGTTGCCTGCGTCCACGTCCGGCAGGCCCAGCTCGGGCTGGCTTACGGTTTCGCCCGTAGCGGCGCCCTCACCCGCCTCGGCAACGCCGTCGGCAGCGCCCAGCACCGGCTCACGCCGCGGACGCTCGGCATCGGCCGGCTCCTTGCGCTTGCCTTGGGCCAGCCGCTTGGGCCGGCTGAAAAAGAAAATGGCTGCGACCAGCAAAACGCCGGCCACCAGAATGCCGATACGCAACAGTGCCGTGTCAGACATACGTTGCAGTCTCCGGGTTAATCGTTCAGGTGGTTAAAGGATGGCACGTCAAGCGGCGCCCGCCAATCGGGCAGCCTCTTCCAGATCCACACTGACCAGCCGGCTGACGCCCGGCTCGCGCATGGTGACGCCCGACAACTGGTGCGCAGCCTCCATCGTCGCCTTGTTGTGGCTGACGAACAGGAACTGCACTTTCTCACTCATTTCCTTGACCATATTGGCCAGGCGGCCGACGTTGGCCTCGTCCAGCGGCGCGTCCACCTCGTCCAGCAGGCAGAACGGGGCCGGGTTGAGCTGGAAGATGGCAAACACCAGCGCCACCGCGGTCATCGCCTTCTCGCCACCGGACAGCAGCGAGATATTGGACACACGCTTGCCCGGCGGCCGCGCCATGATGGTCACGCCGGTGTCGAGCAGGTCTTCGCCGGTCAGTTCCAGATAGGCGTGGCCACCGCCGAACAGGCGCGGATACAGGGCCTGCACACCGGCGTTGACCCGGTCGAAGGTGTCCTTGAAGCGGCCACGGGTTTCGCGGTCGATCTTGCGGATGGCGTCTTCCAGGGTTTCCAAGGCGGTATTCAAATCGGTGTTCTGCGCCTCCAGATACTCCGAGCGCTGCGAGGCCTCGCCGTATTCGTGGATTGCCGCCAGGTTGACCGGCTCCAGGCGACGCATGCGGCCGTCGATCTGATGCACCGCCGATTCCCAATCCGCCAGGCGGGCATCCTCGGGCAAGGTGTTGATCACGTCCTGCAGCACAAAGCCCGCCTTCTCCACCGCCGCGGACAACTGCTCGGCACTGAGCACCAGCGCCTGCTGGTCCAGCTTGCGCTGGGAAATACGTTCGCGCTGCGCCAAGGCCTGTTCGTCGCGCTGATGGCGGGTCTGCTCCAGACCACGCAGCTCGTGATCAATGCCATCCAACAAGGTGCGCGCTTCGGCCAGCACGCGATCCACGCGTACGCGCTCGGCCAATGCGTTCTGATGCTCCGCTTCCAGCGTATGCACCGGTGTATCGCCTTCGTCCAGCTGCGAGTGCAACTCGCCCAGCCGTGAATCAAGCTGGCCGCGCTGGCTGCCCATGCGCTCCAGCGCGTGGCTCAGCGAGCTGATCTGGGTACGCTGCGATTCCAGCGTCAACGCCAATGCATGCATGCTGTCGCGCACATTGCGCGCGGCGTCGCGGGCCAGATCGCGCGCCTCGCTCATCTGCCGACGCTCGCCTTCCAGCGCATGCCGGACCGATTCCAGATCGCCCATGCTGGAAACCGCCTCATCCAGCCGCAGACGTGCTTCGCTGGCCTGTTCGCGGCTGACGTCCAGCGTCTCCAGCAACTGCGCCAGTTCGGCTTCGATGCGTTCGATGCGCGTGCGGGTGGATTCCAGCTTGCCTTGATGGCTCTGCAACTGCCCCGCCAGCTCGGATGCGCCGCGGTGCGCCTGGTACAACGAGCGCTGCACGTCTTCGCGCTGCTGCTCGGCCGCCAGCAGTTGATCGCGGAAGGCGGCAAGCTGCGTTTCCAGCGTACTTTCACGCTCCTGCAGGGTCTCGATCTGCGCACGCAGGGTGACGATCTCGCGCTCGCGCAGCAATGCGCCCTGCTCGGCCGCACCGGAGCGCGAAAAGCGCACCCAGCCCTGCCCCAGGCGTTCGCCGCTGCGGGTGATCACCGATTCGCCATCGCCCAGCTTGCGCTGCAGCTGCTGCGCCTGGGCCAGATCCTCGGCACCATGCAGATGCGCCAGCAGGCGACGGATGGCCAACGGCCCCTGTACTTTCGCCGCCAGCGAGGTCGGCGCGAAATCCGCCTTGCCCTCGGCATCAGCGACCAGTGCGATACGTCCTTCAGCCAACTCGCCGAGTGCATCGACCAGGGCTTCCGGTGCATCCACCAGCACGCCTTCGATCAATTGCCCCAGCGCGCTTTCAACAGCGTTTTCCCAGCCACCTTCAACGGTGATGCGCTCACCGACGCGCGTAGCCGAATCCAGCCCACGCGCCTTCAGCCATGCGGCGGCGGCACCCTGCTCCTGGCCGAGCGCTGCCTGCTGCAGCGTCTCCAACGAGGACAGCCGGCCACGCGCGGACTGCGCCTGCTTGCGCACCTCGGCAAGCTCGGTCTGCCCGGCGCGCTGCTGCTCCTGCAATGCAGCCACCGACTGCTTGCGCGCTTCGACCTGTGCATTCAAGGTCTCCAGCGCGGTCTTCTGGGTTTCGTGCTCCAGCTGCAACTGCTCGAAGGCCTCGGCCAGCGCATCCAGATCCAACCCGGCGCGCTCGGCCTGCAGGGCTTCGCGGCGGCGATCGGCCTCCAGGATCTGCTTGTCCAGGTAATCCACGCGGGTGCGCTCAACCTCGCCCGAGCGCGTCGCCTCGGAGGTATTGCGGTTGTGCGCTTCCCAACGCTGCTGCCAATCGGCCAGCTTGGCCTCGGCCTCGCGCAGCGCTTCCTGGCGGATTTCATTGTCTTCCTGCAACTGCTCAAGCTGCGGCTCGGCGTTTTCGACCGACTCGCGCAGCACGATCAACTTCGCTTCGTCACCACTGATGTGCTGGCCAAGTTCGGACAGCGCCTGGCGGGTTTCATCGCGCGCCTTGTGCAGGCGCTGCGCCAGTTCCCGCTGGTGGTGGATCTGCTGCTCAAGCCGGGCCAGGGTGCTCCCCACCTGGTAGACGTCGGCCTGCGCCTTGTTCAAATTCTCGGCGGCCTCTTCGCGGCGCACGCGGCCGGTTTCAATACGGGTTTCAGCATCACGCTGTTCGGCGATCAGCTGCTGCAGCTTGGTTTCCTCGCGCGCCAGCGCTTCGCGCAGGCCGCTCAGGCGACCGTCCAGGCCGCGGTATTCCAGTGCCTTCCACTCCGCGTCCTTGACCCGCCGTTCTTCCTGCAGCGCCTGGTACTGCTCGGCCTGCCGCGCCTGCCGCTTGAGGTGTTCAAGCTGCTTGCCGATCTCCTCGCGCAGGTCGTTGAGCCGGTCCAGGTTCTCGCGGGTGTGGCGGATGCGGGTTTCGGTTTCCTTGCGGCGCTCCTTGTACTTGGAGATGCCGGCGGCCTCTTCCAGGTACACGCGCAGGTCTTCCGGCCGCGCCTCGATGATCTGGCTGATCATGCCCTGCTCGATGATCGAGTAGCTGCGCGGGCCAAGCCCGGTGCCGAGGAACAGATCGGTGATATCGCGGCGGCGGCACTTGGTACCGTTCAGGTAATAGTTGCTGCTGCCGTCACGGCTGACCGTGCGCTTGACCGAAATCTCGTTGAACGAGGCGTACTCACCGGAGATGGTGTGGTCGCTATTGTCGAAGATCAGCTCAACCGTGGCCTGCGACACCGGCTTGCGACCGGCCGAGCCGGAGAAGATCACGTCGGTCAGCGAATCGCCACGCAGGCGGCTGGCCGAGCTTTCGCCCATGACCCAGCGCACCGCATCGATGATGTTGGACTTGCCACAGCCATTCGGACCGACGACGCCGGTCATATTGGTCGGCAGGTGCAACGTCGTGGGATCGACGAACGACTTGAAACCGGAGAGCTTGATCGTGGATAGACGCATGGAATCTGGCTGTTGGCGGATATCGGCAACCACTGCCGACACCCGGAATGAGGTTCCGGAGGTTTCGCCCCCGAACTCAAGTCATTGATATTCCGGAGAATTCAAAAGACCAAGCACGGCACTGGCACCCGAGTATAGCGACACCCATGGCCGCCAGCGCCCACCACCGGCCGGGCAAAAGAAACGGGCGCCTTGCGGCGCCCGTTCTTTACAGCCAGTCCGGCAGAATCAAGCGTCGGATTCGACGATGACCTTGACGGTGGCTTCCACGTCGGCGTGCAGCTTGACGATGACATCGAACTCGCCAACGTTGCGGAAAGCGCCTTCGCCCATGATCACTTCGCTCTTGTTCAGCTCCAGGCCGGCAGCGGTGAAGGCTTCAGCGATATCACGCGGGCCAACCGAGCCGTACAGCTTGCCTTCGGTCGAAGCGTGCGCAGCGATGGTGACGCTGGCGCCTTCGAACTTGGCAGCGCGGGCTTCGGCACCGTTGTGCGAGGCCTGGGCCTTGGCTTCGTACTCAGCGCGCTTGGCTTCGAACTCGGCGATGTTGGTCTCGGTGGCCGGCACGGCCTTGCCCTGCGGCACGAGGAAGTTACGGCCGTAGCCCGGCTTCACATCAACCAGGTCGCCCAGGCCGCCGAGGTTGGTCACTTTCTGGATAAGAATCAGCTTCATTGTGTAGCTCCGTTATTCGTTAGCGGCGCCAATGGCACCGCAACGCTTGCTGTCCGAATAGGACGGTGGGTACGGAAAATCCGGCCAAGGCCGGATTTCCTGTCGAGAGCCCGCAACGCGTGCGGGCTCTTCCGATAGCTCGGATTAGACGTCGTGGTTGTCCGTGTACGGGATCAGGGCCAGGAAACGGGCGCGCTTGACGGCCGTGGCCAGCTGGCGCTGGTACTTGGACTTGGTGCCGGTCACGCGGCTCGGAACGATCTTGCCGTTCTCGGTCAGGTACTGACGCAGGGTGTTGAGATCCTTGTAATCGATCTCTTTCACGCCTTCAGCGGTGAACTTGCAGAACTTACGACGGCGGAAGAACTTGGACATGAAAGTGCTCCTTATTCAGCAGAAGCGGCGTCATCGCCGGCTTCGTCATTGGTGGAAGTGGCACCTTCTTCGTCGTCACGACGACGGCGCTCGCCACGCTCGGGCTTGTCACCCTTCTCGTCCTTGCTCTTCATGATCAGCGACTGCTCGGTGTCAGCCTCGTCACGCTTGATGACCAGGTTGCGCAGCACGGCGTCGTTGAAACGGAAGCTCTCGGTCAGTTCGTTCAGAACTGCCTGGTCGGCTTCGATGTTCAGCAGAACATAGTGAGCCTTGACCAGATTCTGGATCGGGTAAGCCAGCTGACGACGGCCCCAATCTTCCAGACGGTGGATGGTGCCGTTGCCGGCTTCGACCAGCGCCTTGTAGCGCTCGATCATGGCGGGGACCTGTTCGCTCTGATCCGGGTGGACCAGGAACACGACTTCGTAATGACGACTCATGTTTTTATACCTTTCGGATATAGCCCTGACGGGCTGGACAGCCCCCCGCAGTGAACGCAGTGGGGCAAGGGCTCCTGCACGAAGAGCGCAGGAAGCCGGGCATTATCCACCGCAAAGGAGCCGGAAGCAAGCCAGAGCCCCGCTGCGTGCAACACAGCGTCCGCAACCAGGCCGGCGTGGACCCGGGGATTTGCTGCGGCGCAACAGTACACTATGTAACCGCTTCCACGCCCCGCCGCCCGGACCCGACGTGAATTCCACAGTCTCATTGGCAGCCCTGCTGTCGCCACGCCAACGCACCTTGATCCTGCTCGCACTCTCCCTGGGCGGCTTCGCCATCGGCACCAGCGAGTTCGCCAGCATGGGCCTGATGCTGGAAATAAGCCGCGGCCTGGCCATCACCGAAGCCCAGGTCGGCCACCTGATCAGCGCCTACGCCATCGGCGTGGTTGTCGGCGCCCCGCTGCTGGCCTTTGCCGGCTCCAGCCTGCAGCGGCGTACCCTGCTGCTTTGGCTGATGGGCTTCTACGCCATCGGCAACCTGGCCAGCGCACTGGCGCCCGATTACCACAGCATGTTGCTGGCCCGCTTCGTCGCCGGCTTGCCCCACGGCGCCTACTTCGGCGTGGCGATGCTGGTTGCCGCCTCGATCAGCCCGCCGGAACAACGCGGCGCTGCGGTCTCCAAGGTGCTGCTGGGGCTGTCGATCGCCATCCTGCTGGGCAACCCGCTGACTACCTGGCTGGGCCAGCAGTTCAACTGGCGCAGTGCCTTTGTACTGGTCAGCCTGTTGGCACTGGCAACGGTGACGATGGTGGCGCGGCAGCTGCCAGCTGACCCGAACGAGGTCCGCACCTCGCCAATGCGCGAACTGCGCGCCTTCAACACCTCGCAGGTATGGCTGGCACTGGCGATTGGCGCGATCGGTTTTGCCGGCATGTTCTGCGTGTTCACCTACCTGGCCCCCACCCTGGTCAACGTGACCGGCATCAATGAACGCTGGATGCCGGTGGCCGTTGGCCTGTTCGGCGTGGGCGCGATCATCGGCAACATCGCTGGTGGCAAACTGGTGGATAGGCTGCAGTTCCGCGCCGCAGGCGTGTTGCTGGCCTGGTCCATCGTGGTGCTGTTGCTGTTCCCGCTGGCCGCCCACTCGGCCTGGGCGATGGTGCCGGCGATCATTGCCGTAGGCACCATGGGCGCACTGGCGGTCGCCCTGCAGACCCGGCTGATGGACGCCGCCGGCGAGGCACAGACCCTGGCCGCCGCCTCCAACCACGCTGCCTTCAATACCGCCAATGCACTGGGCCCATGGCTGGGCGGCATGGCCATCGGCGCCGGCTTTGGCCACGCCTCCACCGGTTATGTGGGCGCGGCAACCGCGGCGGTTGGACTATTGCTGTGGGGAATTGCGGTGATGTTGCAGCGCCGCCAGGACGCATCAGAACCACTGATCGCCGACTAAAAGGTAGTGCCGAGCCATGCTCGGCAGAGGCTTTCCCAGCCAAACCAGCCCGTAGTGCCGAGCCATGCTCGGCAGAGGCTTTCCCAGCCAAACCAGCCTGTAGTGCCGAGCCATGCTCGGCAGGAGCCTTATGCACATTCCCGGGCGTCGCCGGGAATGCCCCAGCCGAGCATGGCTCGGCTCTACAGGGGGGTACGCCCCTCGATCCCGGCTTTTCTGATCCCGACGCACGGCATGCTTCGCGGCTTACGCCGCTCCTACAGGCCTGCCGGCTTGCCTCAGCGGTGCATATCGTCGGTGGTGAAGCTCTCGCCACAGCCGCATTCGGCCGCCGCGTTGGGGTTCTTGAAGGTAAACGTCTCGCTCAGACCCTGCTTGCCGTAGTCGATCTCGGTGCCATCCACCAGCGGCAGGCTCTGGGCGTCCACGTAGATGCGTACGCCGTCCTGCTCGAACACGGTATCGCCCTCACGCTGATCCTTGGCCAGGTCGGTGATGTGGCCCCAGCCCGAGCAGCCGGTACGGGTCACACCAAAACGCAGGCCCAGCGCGCCCGGGGTGCTGCTGACAAAGCGCTGCACGCGGGAATGGGCGATGGGGGTCAGATGAACAGCCATGGTGGGGCGACTCCAGCAGAATTACGGTCCAATTATAGATGCGGGCGGCGCGCCGGACTGCAAGCGCTGATAAATGCCTCGCCTGCCCGGGGCTTGAACCGCTAAAATCTCGCATTCACAGATCGAGTCGATCAACAGAGGATTCAAGTCATGACGGTGGTCAGCGTTGCACACGCCCTTGCCGGGAAGTTCCCGGAAGGCGGAGAAGTCACAGTCCGCGGGTGGGTCCGCACAGTGCGCGGCTCGGCTGGACTGGCCTTCGTCAATGTCAGCGATGGCTCGTGCTTTGCCCCGATCCAGGTCGTGGCCACCGACAAGCTGTCCAATTTCGACGAGGTCAAGAACCTGACCCCGAGCTGCTCGGTGATTGCCACCGGCACCCTGGTCAAGTCGCAGGGCAAGGGCCAGAGCTTCGAAATCCAGGCCGAGAAGCTCGAGGTGGTCGGTTGGGTGGAAGACCCGCTGACCTACCCGATCCAGCCCAAGCCGATGTCGCCGGAGTTCCTCCGCGAAGTGGCGCACCTGCGCCCGCGCACCAACCTGTTCGGCGCGGTTACCCGTATCCGCGATTGCCTGTCCAAGGCCGTGCACCGTTATTTCCACGAAAACGGCTTCTACTGGATCAGCACCCCGATCGTCACCACCTCCGATGCCGAAGGCGCCGGCCAGATGTTCCGCGTCTCGACGCTGGACATGGCCAACCTGCCGCGCACCGGCAATGGCGAGATCGATTTCAGCCGCGACTTCTTCGGCAAGGAAACCTTCCTGACCGTGTCCGGCCAGCTCAATGTCGAGGCCTACTGCCTGGCACTGAGCAAGGTCTACACCTTCGGCCCGACCTTCCGCGCCGAGAACAGCCACACCACCCGCCATCTGGCCGAGTTCTGGATGGTGGAGCCGGAAATCGCCTTCGCCGACCTGGACGAAGACGCACGCGTGGCCGAGGAATTCCTGAAGTACCTGTTCCGCGCCGTGCTCGATGAGCGCGCCGACGACATGGCCTTCATCGCCGAGCGTGTGCAGAAGGACGCCATCACCCGCCTGGAATCCTTCGTCAACGCCCCGTTCGAGCGCATCGAATACAGCGATGCGATCACCCTGCTGCAGAAGTCCGGCAAGAAGTTCGACTACCCGGTCGAATGGGGCCTGGACCTGCAGACCGAGCACGAGCGCTGGCTGACCGAGGAACACGTCGGCCGCCCGGTGGTGGTGACCAACTACCCCGAGCACATCAAGGCCTTCTACATGCGCCTGAACGACGACGGCAAGACCGTCGCGGCGATGGACGTGCTGGCCCCGGGCATCGGCGAGATCATCGGCGGCAGCCAGCGCGAAGAGCGCCTGGATGTGCTGGACGCGCGCATGGCCCAGTTCGGTCTGGATCGTGAGCACTACCAGTGGTACCGCGACTTCCGTCGTTATGGCTCGGTGCCGCACGCCGGTTTCGGCTTGGGCTTCGAGCGCTTGGTGGTCTACGTCTGCGGCCTGTCCAACATCCGCGACGCCATTCCGTACCCACGCGCACCGGGTTCGGCGGAATTCTGATCCAGGTGATTTGATCCAGCTACAGGGAGGCAGTGCAGTTGACCTTGTTCTTCGCTCTTTGCTTCGTAGGCGTGGCCATTGCCGGCCTCAGTGCCTTCCTGATTTTCTGGCCGTTGACGCTGGTGCATATCCGCGACCGGCATCCGGCGCTGGCGGCCGAGTTCGGCGCCGGCGCCTTTCTCAAGCCGGAAAGCCTGCGCTGGTTGCTGGGGCGCGGCTTCAACGGCATCGCCGACCGCTCGCTGTCGGGCCTGGCCACGCCTGCACGCATCGCCTTGCTGGTGACGTTTGGCGGGCTGGGCATGGCACTGCTGTTGTGGCTTTTTTCGCAGGTAATGAAATGACTGATTTCGACAACATCCCCGACCAGTGGTGGCTGGCACAGCTGGGCGGCACCTTGATCTGGGCACGCCTGCGGGTCCGCCCAGGCGGCACCGCTGAAGTACTGGACAGCGATGGCAACACGCTGAGCTATGACAGCGAAGACACCGCCCGCGCGCAGCTGTTCGACGCCGAGTTTGTCGCCTTCGACGGTCTGGACGAAGAAGACGCCTTGCATCGCGGCTTCTCGCTGCACGAGGTGACGCCGCCGCAGGGCGACGATGATGCGCTGCGTGGGCGCATGGTGCAGTTGCTCGGCACAAGGGTTTAACAGCCCCGTGTTCGCCCAGCGCGTCTTCGTCGAGAACGACCTGCTCTGGCTGGATCGCCTGCTGGCACGCGATCCCTTCGTGACCCTGTTGACCACCGGTAGCGATGGCCTGCCCGAACTGACCCGGCTGCCGGTGCTGTACCGGCGCCAGGGCGAGCAGATCGAACTGATCGGCCATTGGGCCCGGGCCAATCCGCAGTCGCGCCATCGTGGCCGCGCCAAAGTACTGATTGACGGGCCACAGGGCTACGTGTCGGCGAGCTGGTATCCGGACAAGGAAAGCGCCGCGCGCGTTCCCACCTGGAACTACGCCGCTGCCGAGCTGGCAGGCGAACTGCAGGCCTTCGATGATGCGCCGGCATTGGCGCAGCTGCTGTCCGATACCAGCGCCCATTTTGAAGCCAGCGTCGGCCAGGACTGGGTTTTTGACGCGAGCCTGGACGATCACGGCCCCTCACTGCGCGCCATCGTAGGCTTCCGCCTGCAGGTGCAGCAGATCCAGATCAAACTGAAACTGAGCCAGAACCACCCCGCGGCAAACCAGCTGGCGGTGATCGGGGCCTTGCAGGCTCTGGACACGCCCGATGCCCGTGAACTGGCGCAGTGGATGCAGCTTTATCGCAGTGAGCACGGCGGCCAGCACGATGACTGAGCCGTGCCCCGTTTCCCGCGACGCTGCCATGCACACGCATGCCAGCGCCCTCCCCCTCCAGATCGCAAGGGAAGCTTCACCATGAAAGACATCCACAACCTGCTGCAGAAGAACCGCGAATGGGCGGACCGGATCGAGAAGGAAGATCCCGAGTTCTTCCACCAGCTGGCCAAGCAGCAGAACCCGGAGTACCTGTGGATCGGCTGTTCCGATTCCCGCGTACCCGCCAACCAGATCATCGGCATGGCACCGGGCGAAATCTTCGTACACCGCAACGTTGCCAACGTGGTGGTGCACACCGACCTGAACTGCCTGAGCGTCATCCAGTACGCGGTGGACCAGCTCAAGATCAAGCACATCCTGATCGTCGGCCACTACGGCTGCGGCGGCGTGCATGCAGCCCTGAACCACGTCCGCGTCGGCCTGGCCGACAACTGGCTGCGCCACGTCGGTGATGTTGCGCAGAAACACGATGACATCCTGTCGCAGATCGACGACCCGGACCTGCGCCACGCGCGCCTGTGCGAATTGAACGTGATCGAGCAGGTGGTCAACGCCTGCCGCTCGACCATCGTCCAGGACGCCTGGGCCCGCGGCCAGAAGCTGATGGTGCACGGCTGGGTCTACAGCCTGCGCGACGGCCGTGTCAGCGAGATGGGCATTGATGTGGGCGCACCAGAAGAGCTGCAGCCTGCGTATGAAAAGGCATTGTCATTCGTGCCGCGGAAGGGCAAAAGGCACTGAGCTTGAAAGCCCCTCTCCCTGCGGGAGAGGGGTTGGGGTGAGGGTCGGTCCGCGCTTGAGGCGAAACCAACCCTCATCCGCCCTCCGGGCACCTTCTCCCGGCGGGAGAAGGAAGTTCAAAATCACCGCCCTCCGGGCACCTTCTCCCGGAGGGAGAAGGAAGTTCAAAACCACCGCCCTTCGGGCACCTTCTCCCCAGCGGAGAAGGAAGCATCTACCGCCAACAAACAGGCCCCACATGCTCCCTCTACCCCTGAACCTGCTCGGCTGGATCGAGGAACACCGCCATCTCCTGAAGCCGCCAGTCGGCAACAAGATGATCGAGAACGGTGACTTCATCGTGATGGTGGTTGCCGGCCCCAATAGCCGCAACGACTATCACTGGGACGAAGGCCCGGAATGGTTCTACCAGCTCGAAGGCGAAATGGTGCTGCGCGTGCAGGAAGATGGGGCCGTGCGCGACATTCCAATCCGGGCCGGCGAGATCTTCCTGCTGCCGCCGCGCGTGGCGCATTCGCCGCAACGCATGCCCGGCTCGATCGGCCTGGTCGTCGAGCGCAAGCGCCTGGACCATGAGCTCGATGGCTTCATGTGGTTCTGCCAGCAGTGCAACCACAAGATCTACGAAGAGTTCTTCCACCTGAAGAACATCGAAACCGATCTGTCCAAGGTGTTCGACCGTTTCCATACCTCGCTGGCACACCGTACCTGCCAACATTGCGGCGCTGTACACCCGCTGCCCAAACCGGCCACGCCCGAGGTCTGAGCGACCGGGCGCGGTTACACTGCAGGCACATCCTCGACGTGTCCGCACCGATGAACGAAACGCTGTCACCTGCCCATGCCACCGCGCTTGATGCCGCCGATCCGCTGCGCCACCTGCGCAGCCAGTTCCTGATCCCCCAGCATCAAGGTGGCGACCAGACTTACTTCGTTGGCAACTCGCTGGGCCTGCAGCCACGTGGCGCGCAGGCCATGGTGCAGGAAGTGATGGATCAATGGGCGCGAATCGCGGTGGAAGGCCATTTCACCGGGCCAACGCAGTGGTTGAGCTATCACCGTCTGGTGCGCGATTCGCTGGCCGGCGTGGTCGGCGCGCTGCCGCACGAAGTGGTGGCCATGAACACGCTGAGCGTGAACCTGCACCTGATGATGGTCAGCTTCTATCGCCCGACCAGCGAGCGCCCGGCGATCCTGATGGAAGCCGGCGCCTTCCCCACCGATCGCCATGCGGTGGAAGCGCAGATCCGCTTCCATGGGTTCAACCCGGCCACCGACCTGATCGAAGTGCAGCCGGACGAAGCCAACGGCACCATTTCGATGCAGGCCATCGAGCGCGCCATCAGCGAACACGGCAAGCGCGTGGCGCTGGTGCTGTGGCCGGGCGTGCAGTACCGCAGCGGCCAGGTGTTCGACCTGGACGCCATCACCCGCCTGGCTCGGGCACAGGGCGCCAACGTCGGTTTCGATCTCGCCCACTCGGTTGGCAATGTGCCGCTGGCTTTGCATGACATCGCCCCGGATTTCGCGGTGTGGTGCCATTACAAATATCTCAATGCCGGCCCCGGTGCGGTTGCCGGTGCCTTCGTGCACGAGCGCCATGCCAACGACACCTCCTTGCCGCGCTTCGCTGGCTGGTGGGGCCATGAGCAGGCCACCCGTTTCCAGATGGCCCCGGAGTTCGTGCCGGAACTGGGTGCCGAAGGCTGGCAGCTGAGCAACCCGCCGGTACTTGGGCTCGCCCCGCTGCGCGCATCACTGGCCTTGTACGACGAGGCCGGCATGGCCGCACTGCGCACCAAATCCCTGAAGATCACCGGCTATCTGGAAACCATGGTGCGTGCGCGCCTGGATCATGTGCTGCAGATCATCACCCCGTCCGAAGCCGATCGCCGTGGCTGCCAGCTGTCGCTGCGCGTGGCCGGTGGTCGCGCGCAGGGCCGCTCGCTGTTCGAGTACCTGCAATCGGTCGGCGTGCTCGGCGACTGGCGCGAACCCGACGTGATCCGCATTTCGCCCACGCCGATGTACAACCGCTACAGCGATGTCTACCGCTTCGTCGATGAAGTGGAAACCTGGGCTGGCGTCTGACCAACGGAATCCTGTGACTTGAACACCCCCACCCCACGCAGCCTCACCCTGATCGGCGCCGGCCTGGCCGGCTCCCTGCTCGCCATCCTGCTGTCACGGCAGGGCTGGAAGATCACCGTCTATGAGCGCCGCGGCGATCCGCGTATCGCCGATTACGAGTCCGGCCGCTCGATCAACCTGGCTCTGGCCGAGCGCGGCCGCAATGCCCTGCGCCAGGCTGGTGTCGAAGACGAGGTAATGGCCAAGGCGGTCATGATGCGCGGACGCATGGTGCATCCACGCGACGGTGCGCCCGATCTGCAGCGCTATGGCCGCGATGACAGCGAAGTGATCTGGTCGGTGCACCGCAAGGTTCTCAACACCACCCTGCTGCAATTGGCCGAACAGGCCGGTGCGCAGATCCATTTTCACCGCCGCCTGCACACCGTGGACTTCGATGCCGGCTACGCCCGTTTCATCGACGACCGCGATGACCAGCCACACGATATCCATTTCAACACGCCGCTGATCGGCGCCGACGGTGCCGGCTCGGCGCTGCGCGCAGCAATGAACCGCAAGCGGCCGCTCGGTGAGCGCACGGAGTTCCTCGACCATTCCTACAAGGAACTCGAGATTCCGCCGGCTGCCGACGGCAGCTTCCAGATCGAAGCCAATGCGCTGCACATCTGGCCGCGCGGCAACTACATGTGCATCGCCCTGCCCAATGACGAGGGCACGTTCACCGTGACCTTATTCCTGCCCAATGAAGGTGAACCCAGCTTCGCCACGGTGCGCAACGGTGCCGAAGCCCAGGCCTTGTTCCAGCGCGACTTCGCCGATGCCCTGCCGCTGATTCCCGATCTGCGCGCCGATTGGGACCAGCACCCGCCCGGTCTGCTGGGCACGCTGTACCTGGACCGCTGGCACCAATGCGGCAAGGCCGTGCTGATCGGCGACGCCGCGCACGCGATGGTGCCCTTCCACGGCCAGGGCATGAACTGCGCGTTCGAAGACTGCGTGGTACTGGCCCGCTGCCTGGCCGACAACGCCACCACCGAACAGGCCTTCGCCGCGTTTGAAGCCGAACGCAAGCCCAATGCCGCCGCCATCCAGCAGATGGCCTTGGACAACTACCTGGAGATGCGCGACCGCGTCGCCGACCCGGCCTATCTGTTGCAGCGCGAGCTGGAACAGGAACTGCAGGCGCGCTGGCCGACCCGCTTCGTGCCGCATTACACGATGGTGACCTTCCTGCACACGCCCTATGCAGTGGCGCTGCAACGCACGCGCCTGCAGCAGACCATCCTGGCCAATGCCACCACCGGCCTCGATTCGCTGGCCGGCATCGATTGGGCAGCGTTGGAACAGATCGTCCATGCACAGCTGCCGGTACTGGAAGGAGCCCACTGATGGCCGAGAGTTTTCTGTTCTACGACCTGGAAACCTTTGGCCAGGATCCACGCCGCACCCGCATCGCCCAGTTCGCGGCCGTGCGTACCGACGCCGAGTTGAAGATCATCGAGGAGCCGGCCAGTTTCTACGTCAAACCCGCTGACGATCTGCTGCCCTCGCCCATCGCAACGCTGATCACCGGCATCACCCCGCAGCACGCCTTGGCCGAAGGCGTCAGTGAGGCCGAGGCCTTTGCCCGCATCAACGAGATGATGAGCAAGCCCAAAACCTGCACGCTGGGCTACAACACGCTGCGCTTCGATGACGAGTTCGTGCGCTACGGGCTGTTCCGCAACTTCCACGATCCCTATGAACGCGAGTGGCGCAGCGGCAACTCGCGCTGGGACCTACTCGACATGCTGCGCCTGGTGCACGCCCTGCGCCCGGACGGCATCAACTGGCCCAAGCGCGAAGATGGCGCTACCTCGTTCAAGCTCGAACACCTGGCGCTGGCCAACGACGTGCGCGAAGGTGATGCCCACGAAGCGCTGTCCGACGTCTACGCTACCATCGGCATGGCAAGGCGCTTCCGTCAGGCGCAACCGCGCATGTGGGAATACGCGCTGCGCCTGCGCGACAAGCGCTACGTCAGCAGCCTGCTCGACGTGGTGGCAATGGCGCCGGTGCTGCACATCTCCATGCGTTATCCGGCCAGCCGCCTGTGCGCCGCACCGGTACTGCCACTGGCACGCCACCCGCACATCAACAACCGGGTCATCGTGTTCGACCTGGAAGGCGACATCGAGCCCTTGCTGGAGCTTTCGGTCGAAGAGATCACCGCGCGCCTGTACACCCGCGCCGCCGATCTGCCTGAAGGCCAGCAGCGGATTCCGTTGAAAGAGGTGCACCTCAACAAGGTACCGGCGCTGGTTGCATGGAATCACCTGCGCGATGCCGATTTCGAGCGCCTGCAGATCGACCCTGCGGCAATTGAAGCCAAGGCTGAAAAGCTGCGCGAGCTCGGCCCGCAGCTGGCCGAGAAGGCCCGCCAGGTATTCGCCCGCGAACGCGTCAACGACGGCCCCATCGATGCCGATGCCTCGCTCTACGACGGTTTCCTCGCCGAGGGCGACAAGGGCCTGCTCAGCAAGGTGCGCACTGCGCCGCCGGAGGCACTGGCCGAACTGGAACAGCGCTTCCGCGACCCACGCCTACCCGAACTGCTGTTCCGCTACCGCGCCCGCAACCACCCGCAGACGCTGGACGCGACCGCGCGCTCACGCTGGGATGCGTATCGTCAGCAGCGTTTCAGCACACCTGGCCTGGCCGAACAGACCTTGCCGGAATATGTCGCGCAGATCGCCGCGCTGCGCGAGGAACACAAGGACAACCCGGCATCCCTGGCCCTGCTCGATGCACTGGAGCAGTGGCGCCATACCCTGCAGGACACGCCATGACCCAGTATTTCAGCGACGCCAGCTTCAAGTTCCTGCGCGGGCTGGCCCGCCACAACGACAAGACCTGGTTTGCCGAGCACAAGCAGCAGTATGAAGACCACGTACGGCAGCCATTCCTGCGCCTGATCACCGACCTGCAGCCGGACCTGAGCCAGGTCAGCACGCATTTCCAGGCCGATCCGCGCACCGTCGGCGGCTCGCTGTTCCGCATCTACCGCGACTCGCGCTTTTCACACGACAAAGCCCCGTACAAGACCTGGCAAGGCGCACGGCTGTTCCACGAGCGCCGCAAGCAGGTGCCGGCACCGTCGTATTACATCCATCTGGCGCCGGGCGAAAGCTTTGTCGGCGCCGGCATCTGGCACCCGGAACCGGACGTGCAGCGCCGCCTGCGCCAGTTCATCCTCGACAACCCGGGCAGCTGGAAGGCCGCCGCGCATGCGCCCGCCACGCGCAAGCGCTACGAGTTCGAGAGCAGCGAGAAGCTGGTGCGGCCGCCGCGCGGCTTCCCCGCCGATTTCGAGTTCATCGACGACCTCAAGCACCGCAACTGGGTGCTGTGGCGCTCGCTCGATGACGAGGTGATGACCGGCCCGCGCCTGCGCCAGACCCTGGCCAAGGACCTGGCCGCGCTCGGCCCGTTCGTCGACTACCTGTGCGCTGCGCTGGATCTGGAGTTCTGATTAGCGTTGGCTTCACGCAAACCAACCCGGTTTGCGGCACGCTTGGCGGCAACCTCCGACAGGAAGCCGCCATGACCAGCATCCACCTGCAAGTCTGGATCGACGCCCCGCTGGCCACCGTGTACGCCGGCCTGGCCAATGCCGAAGGGCTGGGGCAATGGTGGATTCCACACCAGCAGTCGGTCATCGATGGCGACACGGTATTGAGCCACAACCCCGGCTCCGGCCATGGCGTGGTGGCCATGAAGATTCTCCAGAACAGCCCCAGCGGTTGCGTGCGCTGGGAAGTGATAAGCCGGCACCCGCCGCAGAGCCCGGCCTCGGCCTGGACCGGCAGCGAGATCCGCTTCGACCTGTCACGCCGCGCAAGCCCCGGCAGCTGGCGTGGCCTGCCACATGAAGGCGAGCCGATGACCGTGCTGGAGTTTCATCATCTGGGCTGGGATGGCGACAGTGAGTACCTGGGTTTCTGCAGCCAGGCCTGGGCCGAAACCCTGGTCATGCTGCGCCGCTGGGCCGAAGCACGCAGCTCCGCGCACCCCTGACATCAAGGACCGCAACGCAATGAAAAAATGGATACTCGCCGCCGTGATCACCGTCGCGGTGTTACTCACCGCCTACGTGGTCGGCGGCCCGTACCTGGCCATCCGTGGCATCAGCCAGGCCATCGAGCAGCGCGACACCGGCAAGCTGGCGCGCCATGTCGACTTCGCCGCGGTACGCGTCAACATCAAGGCCCAGCTCAACGACTACGTCGTGCGCAAGGCCGGCGCGGACGTGCAGTCCAGTCTGTTCGGCCAGGTAGCGCTGGGCGTGGCCGGCAACCTGGCCGGTGCCGGCGTCGACACCTTCGTCACCCCGCTGGGCATCGCCGCCATCCTGCAGGGCGACAGCCTGTGGAAGCGCGCCATCGGCGACACCGTCGGTGGCGATACCTGGGCGCCACCCTCGCCGGCCAAGCCGTTGGCAAATACCAGCGGCCACTACGAATCGCTGTCGCGCTTCACCGCTACCACTCATCTGGAAGACGGCCGCCAGGTGGTGTTCGTGCTCAGCCGCCAAGGGCTGCGCTGGAGGCTGACCAACATCCTGCTGCCGTTGGGACAGGCGCCGGGCTGACCGGCGCCTGCCGGGTCAGGCAATCAGCCGCTCCTGCGGTTCAAGTTCGCTATCGGCCAGGAAGGCTTCCAGCGAGTCATCCATCGCCTGCATCCACGGCGTGTGATGCAGTGGCGCCAGGGTACCGGTCAACACCGAGCGGTAGCTGTAGTTGCGATAGCCGAGGATGTCGTCCTTCTTGTCATGCTTCCACTGCTTGAACAGCGTGGCCACGGCCTCGACGTTGAAGTCCGGGTAATCCGTGGCGTCGAGCAGGTCGCGCACGTATTCGGTCTGGAAGTCGATGTCCTGTTCGGCCGAGGTCGTTGCCTCCTCGCGTGCCAGCCAGGCAGTGCTGTCAACCCGCATCGCATCGGCTGAAGGCAGGGCGATCTTGCCAAGAATCACATCACGCGCGTACCAGGCCTGCGCATCGAACATGTTGAAGGTGTAGTACTGGTCCTGCATGCCCAGGTAGATCAGCTTCGGGTTGTCGATCCAGAACACGCCCTTGTACAGATCACCCGGATACAGACGGTTGCGGGTACGCAGCGTCAGTGCATCCGGCAGGAACGGGAAGTGATGCTGGTAGCCGGTGCACAGCACGATTGCATCCACCTGCTTTGAACTGCCGTCGATGAAGTGTGCAGTGGTGCCTTCCACACGCTGCAGCAGGGGCTTTTCCTCGAATGCTGCGGGCCAGTCATAGCCAGTAGGTGCGCTGCGGTAGCTGAAAGTTACCGACCTGGCGCCGTACTTGTAGCACTGCGTGCCGATATCCTCGGCCGAATAGCTGGCACCGACCAGCAACAGATCCTTGTCGGCGAATTCGCAGGCATCGCGGAAATCATGCGCGTGCAGCACACGCCCCGGGAAACGATCCACGCCCTCGAAGAACGGCGCGTTCGGGGTGGAGAAATGACCGGTGGCAACAATGACCCGATCGAACTCCTCGGTCAGCAGCTCGTCCTTCTTCAGATCACGTACGGTGACGGTGAAACGCTCGGTCTCTTCCGAATAGTCGACCCACTGCACCGCCATGTTGAAGCGGATCTGGTCGCGTACGCCGCTCTTTTCGATGCGGCCCATGATGTAGTCGCGCAGCACGGCGCGTGGCGGATAGGAGGCGATCGGGCGGCCAAAATGCTCTTCAAAACTGTAGTCGGCAAACTCCAGTGCTTCCTTCGGTCCATTCGACCAGAGGTAGCGGTACATGCTGCCATGTACAGGTTCACCGTAAGCATCCAGCCCGGTACGCCATGTGTAGTTCCACATCCCGCCGAGATCGGACTGCTTTTCGAAGCAGACGATCTCCGGTACTTCAGCCCCCCCTCGACGGGCGGATTCAAAGGCACGAAGTTGCGCCAGGCCACTGGGGCCGGCTCCAAGAATGGCGATACGCATGGTCATTCGGGTTGTTTCTCCTGTGTAGCTGCCAACGCGCGGACGCGACGGCACTGCGCAAGGGCGCGTGATGCACCGTGCAGGAGAGACAATGCGTCCAGTCCCGCGCGGCGCGCGAAACACCCGGCCGCCACGCAGGGCAGCGTTGAAGGGAATGGCAGGTACGTGACGCTACCGGTCGGGGACAGGCCCCGCCCCTGGATCACCGGGTGGGTGCAGTGCGGGAGGGATCTGCTGCATTCGTGCAGATCAGGGCGCGGCAGGATTGCCGCTGGTTCAGGTAAGAACCCGCGAAAGCGTCTTCATCCTAACATGCGTTGGATGTACGACTGCAAGCCGACACCGGGACGGCATTGTGGGAGCGGCGTAAGCCGCGAAGCTGACCAGGCAACAAACACTGCGCTGGCTGCGATTGCACCAATGCTTGCCAGCGGCGGTTAGATCCGTTGCTTCGCGGCTTACGCCGCTCCCACAAACATCCAGCTCAATCCGGATTCGCCACGCCATGCGGCACATGCCCTGCCGCTACATGCTGGCGGGCGCTGTCGATGTTGTGCTGTGAATCGTCGAAGAAAATATCGGCGCCGAATGCTTCCAGGAACGGCCCCTTGTGGCGCCCGCCCAGGAACAAGGCTTCGTCCAGACGCACACCCCATTCACGCAGCGTGCGGATCACCCGCTCATGCGCCGGTGCGGAACGGGCCGTCACCAGTGCCGTGCGGATTGGCGCGGCTTCGCCGGCCGGGAACGCAGCCTGCAAGGCGTGCAGTGCCGACAGGAAGTTGCGGAACGGGCCACCGCTGAGTGGTTCATGTGCACGCTCGCGTTCATGCCGGCCAAAGGCTTCGACGCCCTGCTCGCGCGAGATACGTTCGCTTTCGTCGCCGAAGATCACCGCATCACCGTCGAAGGCGATGCGCAACTGGGTCTTGGAACGGCCGGTGTCGGTGGCGGCCGCCGATGCAGCGGCAACTTCCTGCGCACTCTGAGGCAGGATGGTGGCCGCGGCGATGCCGTTGACCAGGGCGCGCCGCACCGAATCCGGGTTGGCCGACAGGAACAGGTCCGTGCCAAACGGCTTGACGTAAGGCCAGGTTGGCTCACCCGCAGTGAAGGTGGCACGCACGATATCCAGCTTGTAGTGCTGGATGGAATTGAAAATACGCAGGCCGGTATCGGCCGAGTTGCGCGACAGCAGGATCACCTCCACGCGCGGGGTTTCCACCGGCGCCCCGTCATTGAGCGCCAGCAGCTTGCGTACTACCGGAAAGGCAACGCCGGGCTTGAGCACATCGTCTTCGTGCTCCCGCTGGTAGGCGGCATAGGCTTCAAGGCCTTCACGCTCGAACAGCGCGTGGCCCTCTTCAAGATCGAACAATGCGCGCGAAGTAACCGCGACGGTGAGAAGTCGGGGAGTGTTGTCACCCATGGACGATGAACCCAATGCGATCAAGGAACGGGACCCAGTCTACCTGCAAGCGCTGCCACTGCACCCAAACGGCGCATTGCCGATCACACTGCCCTGCCCTCACACCATGAACTGCTCGCTGAGAATGCGTTCTTCCAGGTTGTGTTCGGGGTCGAACAGCAGGGTCACCTGGCGCTCGCGCGACTCGCGAATGGTCACTTCGACCACGTCGCGGGTTTCGTGTGAATCGGCGGTGACACTGACCGGGCGCTTATAGGGATCGAGCACGCGGAAGCGCACTTCGGTCTCGGCCTTGAGGATGGCACCCCGCCAGCGGCGCGGGCGGTAGGGCGCCAGCGGCGTCAGGGCGATGGTATTGGAGCCCAGCGGCAGGATCGGGCCGTGCGCCGAGTAGTTGTACGCCGTGCTGCCGGCGGGAGTGGACACCAGCACGCCGTCGCAGATCAGCTCTTCCACACGCTGCTGGCCATTAAGATCGATGCCGATATGCGCGGCCTGGCGGGTCTGCCGCAGCATCGACACATCGTTGTAGGCCAGCGAGCCGGTGGTAGTACCCGACTCGGTCAACGCGATCATTTCCAGCGGGCGCAGGTGCGCCGGTTCGGCCAGAGCCAGGCGTTGGATCAGGTCGTCTTCGCGATGATGGTTCATCAGGAAGCCGACGGTGCCCAGTTTCATGCCGAATACCGGCTTGCCCTTGCTGCCATGGCGATGCAGGGTCTGCAACATGAAGCCATCGCCGCCCAGGGGGCAGATCACGTCCGCCTCTTCCGGATCATGGTCGCCGTAACGGGCAGCCAAGGCGACACGGGCCTGCTGGGCGGACTCCACTGCACTGGCGAGGAATGCGATTCGGGGGGACACAGGCGCGTCTTCGGTTCGGCTTGGAGGGCGAGGATAACCTGCTGGTGGTAAAGCGACAGCCCCCCTCTCCCCAACCGGGGAGAGGAGCCTGTAGTGCCGAGCCATGCTCGGCAGAGGCTTTACCGGTAATGCTCTAAAAGCTGCCCTCACCCCAACCCCTCTCCCGCAGGCGGGAGAGGGGCCTGTAGTGCCGAGCCATGCTCGGCAGAGGCTTTCCCGGTAATGCCCAAAAGCTTCCCCTCACCCCAACCCCTCTCCCGCGAGCGGGAGGGGGGCCTGTAGTGCCGAGCCATGCTCGGCAGAGGCTTTCCCGGTAATGCCCAAAAGCTTCCCCTCACCCCAAAAAAGAACGGGCCCCAAAGGGCCCGTTCTCCAAAACAAAAACCCAACGCTTTAAGCGCCGTGCGCAGCCAGCTGGCCCAAGCGCTGCACCGCAACCGAAACGGTCGGGTAATCCAGCGTCTTCTGCTCGG
>NZ_LDJJ01000036.1 GCF_001431465.1 Stenotrophomonas terrae
CCAAGGCCCCAAGCTCCAAAGCCCAAAGCCCAAAGCCCAAAGCCCAAAGCCCAAAGCTCCCCCCATCCGCCCTTCGGGCACCTCCCCCCGCAGGCGGGAGAAGGGAATGCCCAAGCAAGAGCCCAACAAGAGCTCAAGCTCAAACCCAGAGCCAAAACCCCGGAAACAAGAAAGGGGCCCAAAGGCCCCTTTCCACTCACCAGCAATGTCGCAACCGCTTACTTGCCGCGGTTCATCGTGGCGTTGCTCTGGCCGGTGGCCACCGAACGCTCACCAGCAAACGGGTTGAGCTTGCGGATCATCCACGGGTACTTCGGCCAGTTGCCGGCCAGCCACGGGTGCTCCGGTTGGTTCAGCTGCAGCACGCGGCGGGCGTCGTCGGCCAGGGTCTTGTTGCCCAGGTGGGTATAGGCCTCGCCCAGCAGCGCTACCGCGTCGTACTGGAAAGCACTCTGCGGGTAGGTCTCCAGCAGGTAGTTGGCGCGGCCAACCACGGACACCCAGGCGCCACGGCGGGCGTAGTACAGAGCATCGTCCAGCTCATGCTGGGCGAAGATGTCGCGCAGTTCGACCATGCGCTGGCGCGCATCGGCGGCGTAGCGGCTGTTCGGGTAGCGCTCGGTGACGATGTTGAAATCGGCATAGGCCTGGCGCGGGGTCGACAGATCGCGGCGGCTCGGGTCCAGCGACCATACGCGACGGAGGAAAACCGTATCGCGATTGCCGTTGGCCAGACCACGCAGGTAGTACAGGTAGGCGATGTTGCGGTGGGTCGGGTAGGTGCGGATGAAGCGGTCGATGCTCGACACGGCGTCATCGTTCTTGCCGGCCTTGTACTGGGCATAGGCGCTTTCGATCATCGCCTGCTCGGTGTACGGGCCGTACGGATACTGCGCAATCAAGCGCTTGAAGCTGTTTTCGGCGCCGGACCAGTTGCCGCCCTCCATCAGCTTGTGGCTCTTTTCGAACAGTTGTTCGACCGGCGCGCCTTCGTCGGCGTCCTTCTTGGCGCCGCGGTGGCAGCCAGTGGCGACGAAGACCAAAACCAGCAGCAGGGCGGTGAGGCGGACGGGCGCGGACAGCAGCGAGGAGCGTCGGATCATGGGTTCAGGGC
This sequence comes from Stenotrophomonas terrae, assembly GCF_001431465.1. Classification (GTDB taxonomy): domain Bacteria; phylum Pseudomonadota; class Gammaproteobacteria; order Xanthomonadales; family Xanthomonadaceae; genus Stenotrophomonas; species Stenotrophomonas terrae. The sequence goes on from NZ_LDJJ01000036.1 coordinate 1,115, forward strand.
AGGACGCGGCAGGAATACGAAGGGGCGATGATAGCCTAGTGGCCTGTCCTGCGACTGACTGTTGTCGTTTGGACCCCATAATTTCGTCTTTAGCCGGTCTTTGCCCATGTCCGAGAACACCTCTTCCAGCCCGCGCCACGCGCAGGTTCCCGATTCCGCCGCCGGTCGTCGCTTCGACGCGGTCCTGGCCGAATTGTTCCCCGAATTCTCCCGCTCACGCCTGACCGAATGGATCAAATCCGGCGCAGTTCTGCTCGATGGCGAGCCGGTACGGCCCCGTGACCCGGTCCGTGGCGGCGAGATCGCCACCCTGAATGCAGTGCTGGAGGTCGAAGTCCATGCCCTGCCCGAGGACATCCCGCTGTCGGTCCTGTACGAGGACGAGCATGTCTTCGTGATCGACAAGCCGGCCGGCCTGGTGGTCCACCCGGGCGCCGGCAACCCCAGCGGCACCCTGCTCAACGCGCTGCTGTTCCGTGACCCGGAGATCGCCAAGGTGCCGCGCGCTGGCGTGGTCCACCGCCTGGACAAGGACACCAGCGGGGTGATGGTGGTGGCGCGTACGGTGCAGGCGCAGACCGCATTGGTCGAGCAGCTGTCCGCACGTGAAGTGCACCGCCAGTACCTGGCGGTGGTGGTGGGCGCGCTGGTCGCCGGTGGCACGGCTGACGCCCCGATCGACCGCCATGCGCGCGACCGCCTGAAGATGGGCGTGCGCGAGGACGGCAAGGAGGCGGTCACCCATTACCGTCTGCGCGAGCGTTTCCGCGCCCATACCGCACTGGAATGCCGCCTGGAAACCGGCCGTACCCACCAGATCCGCGTGCACATGGCGCACCTCAAGCACGCCATCGTCGGTGACCCGCTGTACGGCGGCTCGCTGAAGCTGCCCAAGGGCGCCACCGATGAGCTGGTCGCGCAGCTGCGCGGCTTCAAGCGGCAGGCCCTGCACGCCGAGACGCTGGAGTTCCAGCACCCGATCACCGGCGAGACCATCAGCAATACCGCGCCGGTGCCGGCCGACCTGCTGGCGCTGATGAAGGCGCTGCGCGAGGACTCCAAGGCCTTCGCCGAGCGCGAACGAGGCCGCTGGTAATGGCGCAGGCGGGTCCGTTGTGGCTGGCCGACTGGCCCGCACCCCCGGGGGTGCAGGCCTTCACCACCACGCGCTACGGCGCCGGCGGCTCGCAGCCCCCGTTTGACAGTTTCAACCTGGGCAACCGGACCGCCGCCGATGGCGACGATCCAGCCCAGGTGCAGCGCAACCGCGATGAACTGCAGCAGTTGGCAGACCTGCCATCGGCTGCGCATTGGCTGCGCCAGGTGCACAGCAGCGACGTCGTACGCTTCGATGCGCCGCCGCAGGCCCAGGGGCTGGACGCTGAGCTGACCGCCGATGCGGCGGTGACCTCGGTGCCGGGGGTGGTCCTGGCCATCCTCACCGCGGATTGCCTGCCGGTGGTGTTCGCCGCCCGTGACGGCAGCGAGGTAGCCGCTGCGCATGCGGGCTGGGGCGGGCTGGCGCGCGGCATGCTGGAAAACACCCTGGCTGCCATGCACACGCCTGCTGAGGCGCTGGTGGCATGGATAGGCCCTGCGGCCGGGCCAGCCCTGTACGAGGTCGGCGTGGACGTGCGCGAGGCCTTCCTGGCGCATTCCAGCGCCGCTGAGCAGCATTTCGTCGCCACCCGGCCCGGTCACTGGAAGGTGGACCTGCCCGGGCTGGCCCGGCAGCGGCTGGTGGCAGCTGGCATGCGGCCGGCGGCAATCCACGGCGGCGACCTGTGCACCATGGCCGATCCGCAGCGCTGGTTCTCGCACCGGCGTGATCGCCGCAGCGGGCGCATCGCCACCCTGGTGTGGATGGCGCCATGAGCACGCCGCTGTTCGCGCAGGTGCTTGGCCCTGCGTTTGAACAGTTGGCCCCGCAGGTTCGTGCGCTGCACTCGATTCCGGCACGGCAACATTGGAGCGGGCAGGGTGAGGTTCTGCGCGGTACGCATTGGCTGGTAGCGCCCTGCGCCTGGCTGGCGCGGCTGCCGCCCAGCTCAAGCGTGCCGGTGACGGTGGAATTCGTGGTTGACGCCAATGGCGAACGTTGGAACCGGCAGTTCGGCCTTGCGCGCATGGCCTCGCGGCTGTGGCAGCGTGAGGGCCGCCTGTTCGAGCAACTGGGCGCGCTGCGTTTCCGCTTTGGCCTGCGCGAAGAAGACGGGCAGATCCTGTGGCGGGCGGAACGTGCCTGGGCGTTCGGGGTGTTGCCGTTGCCGGCGCGCTGGTTGGCGCAGGTGCACTGCCGCGAGCGCGAACATGCCGGCCGCTATGAATTTCTGGTGGACGTGTCGATGCCCTTGATCGGGCGGCTGATCCGTTATGAAGGCTGGCTGCTGCCGGAGCCGCCGCATGGCTGAGCCGGCGGTGATCGTGTTTGATGGCGTCTGCGCGCTGTGCAGCCGCTGGGTGCATTTCCTGCTGCGCTTTGATCGGGCAGGGCGCTACCGGTTCGCGGCAATGCAGGGCGGGCAGGGGCGTGCGCTGTTGGCCACGCACGGGTTGGACCTGGATGACCCGTTGTCGTTCCTGTTGGTGGCCGAGGGTGTGGCGTATACCGACACGGACGCGATCCTGCGGGTGGTGACAGGCTTGGGCGGGGCTTGGCGTTTGGCGTGGCTTGCGCGGGTGTTGCCGGCTTCGCTGCGGGATTCGGCCTATCGCTGGTTGGCGCGGAACCGGTATCGCTGGTTTGGGCGGCATGACAGCTGTTTTCTGCCTACGGCGGAGCAGCGCGGGCGGTTTTTGGATTGAGTGGGGTGGTTTGGGGTTTGCTTGTTTGAAGCCTCCCCTCACCCCAACCCCTCTCCCGTGAACGGGAGAGGGGCTAGTGCATAGCGAGCGCAAGCAATCCGAGCCCCTCTCCCGCACGCGGGAGAGGGGTTGGGGTGAGGGCAAGCTCTTGCCGTTGCTTTCGCTCTAAGCCCCCTCCAACGCCAACAGATAATCCCGCCGCCAGCGATGAATATCGTGCGTACGCAGGTGCTCCATCATCGCCCGCCAACGCTCGATGCGTTCCGCGCGCGGCATGTTGGCGGCTGTCGCAATCGCGTCGGCTACGCCATCCAGGTCATGCGGATTGACCAGCAGCGCCTGCTTCAACTCATCGGCCGCGCCGGCCAACAGCGATAGCACCAACATGCCCGGGTTCTCCGGATCCTGCGCAGCAATGTATTCCTTGGCAACCAGGTTCATGCCGTCGCGCAACGGTGTCACCAGACCCACCGCTGCCTGCCGATAGAACCCGGTCAGCGTGCTGTGGGCGTAGTTCTGGTTGACGTAGCGCAGCGGTGTCCAGTCGGCCTCGGCATGACCGCCGTTGATGTGCCCGGCCAGCCGCTCCAGGTCGCCGCGCAGCTTGCGGTACTCGTTGACGCTGCCACGTGATACCGGCGCGATCTGCAGGAAGGTCATGTCGCCTTTCTGCTGCGGATAGCGCTGCAGATAACGCTCGAAACCGTGGAAGCGTTCCGGCAGACCCTTGGAGTAGTCCAGCCGGTCCACGCCGATGGCCAGCTTGCGGTGCTGCAGGCTTTGCCGCAGGTCGCGCACGGCCTTGTTGCTTGCCGCGCTGCGGGCCTGGCGGGCGATGTGTTCGGTATCGATACCGATGGGGAAGGCGGCGGTGCGTACACGGCGGCCATCCGGTGTGCGGATCCAGTCGCCGTCGATCAGTTGGCCGCCGCCGAACAGACGCACGTATGACTGGAAGCGGTCCACGTCGCGGCGGGTCTGGAAACCAAGCAGGTCGTAGGAATACAGCGCCGAAAACAAGGAACGATGATCGGGCAATGCCTGCATCAGGTCAGCCGAGGGCACCGGCACGTGCAGGAAGAAACCAATCCGGCAGCCGACGCCGCGTTCGCGCAGCAAGGCCGCCAGCGGAATCAGGTGATAGTCATGGATCCAGACCGTGTCGTCGTCGCGCAGCAACGGCGCCAGCGTGTCGGCGAACAAGCTGTTGACCTTCCAATAGCCCTCACGCTTGCGCCGGTCATAGTCGACCAGGTCCAGGCGGAAATGCAGCAGCGGCCACAGCGCCCGGTTGGCGAAGCCGTTGTAGTAATTGTCCAGATCGGTCTTGGACAGATCCATGGTCAGGTAGCGGATGGCGCCGTCCTGCGCCTCATGCAGCGCGCCGCTGTCACCGCCCACGCTGCGCCCGCTCCAGCCAAACCACAGGCCGCCACGTTCGCTCAGTGCCGCCAGCAGACCGGTTGCCAGGCCGCCGGCGCGGGTTTCGCCAGGCAGGGCGACCCGGTTGGAGACCACAACCAATCGGCTCACGAGGCCTCCTGCCAGCTGCGCGACAAGCGCATCGCGGCAATCACCAGCCCAACATGCGAATAGGTCTGCGGGAAGTTGCCCCAGGCTTGCCCGTCGAAGCTGAGGTCTTCGGACAGCAGGCCCAGATGATTGCGTTGCTTGAGCAGGGTCTCGAACATCTCGCGGGCTTCGTCCATGCGCCCGATCGCGGCCAGCGCGTCGATGTACCAGAACGTGCAGATGGTGAAGCTGGTCTCCGGTGTGCCGAAATCATCCGGGGCGGTATAGCGGTACAAAGCGTTGCCATGCTTCAGGTCGCGGCCGATGGCTTCGACCGTGGCGATGAAGCGCGCATTGTTGGCGTCGATCAGGCCGATGTCGGCGAGCAGCAGCAGCGAGGCATCCAGCCGGTGACCGGCGAAGGTATCGGTGAAGTGGCCGAGCTGTTCGCTCCAGGATTCGTGCATGATCCGCGCGTGGATCTGGTTGGCGCGTTCGCGCCAGTAGATCGCCCTGCCATCGAGCTTCAGGCGTGTCGCAATCTTGGACAGCCGATCACAGGCGGCCCAGCACATCGCACTGGTATAGGTGTGCACCTCCGTGCGGCCACGGAATTCCCACAGCCCGGCATCGGGTACATCGTGCAGGGCGAAGGCCTGTTCGCCCAGCGGCTCCAACCGCGCGAAGGTATGCGCATCGCCCGGGTCCTGCAGGCGCTGGTCGAAGAACAACTGGGTGGATGCCAGTACCACGCTGCCATAGACATCGTGCTGGCGCTGCACCCAGGCGAGGTTGCCGCGTCGTACCGGGCCCATCCCGCAGTAGCCGGACAGCGTGGCGACCTCGTCCTCGTCCAGCTTGGCCTCGAAACCGATGCCGTACAGCGGTTGCAGGCTGCCATCGTGGGTGGCCAGATTGAAGATATAGCCCAGGAACTGTTCCATCGTACGGGTAGCACCGAGCCGGTTGAGCGCGCGCACCACGAAGGCGGCATCGCGCAGCCAGCAGTAACGGTAGTCCCAATTGCGGCTGCTGCCGGGTGCCTCCGGAATGGAGGTGGTCATTGCCGCGATGATGGCGCCGCTGTCTTCGTACTGACACAGCTTCAAGGTGATGGCACTGCGGATCACCGCGTCCTGCCACTCCAGCGGTACCGACAGATAGCGCACCCATTCGCGCCAGTAGTCGCGGGTGCGCTGCATGGCTTCCTGCACGTAGCCATTGAGCGAACGGTTGAGCGACTCGTCCACGCCCAGTACCAGATGCACGCGATGATTCAGCACGAAGGGCAGGGCATCGCGGACGAAGCGTACCGGTACATCGGTGGTCAGGCGCAGGACCAGGTCCGGCAACAGCCAGCGGATGTGGTTGCTGCCCCAGGTGGTTTCCGGTTGCCGCGCGCCCCATTCGGCCAGTGGCCGTGCGCGCACCACGATACGTGGGTTGCCCGATAGCGGCGTGACCTGGCGGATCAGGCTGACCGGCCGATAGAAACGACCGTTCTGGCGCCAGCGCGGGGCGAAATCGATGATCTCCACCGCACCGCCATGCGTGTCACGCAGTACCGTGCGCAGGATGGCGGTATTGGTCAGGTAGGACTGCTCGCTGTCGAGGAAATCCTCCAACTCGATGCCGAAGTCCCCTCCGGGGTGCTGGTTGGGGTTGAGCAGGGCGCAGAAGGCCGGGTCGCCATCGAAGCTGGGCAGGCAGCTCCAGACCACACGTGCCTGTTTGTCGATCAGTGCGCCGAAACTGCCGTTGCCAACTACGCCAAGGTCGAGGGTGGCGTCTTGCATTGCGTTCTCCTTGTTGCGCGAACGCCACTGGCGCCGCTGTTTCCTCCGGGTGGGTCAGGTAATGGCTGCACGCAGCCAAGCATGTACGGCGTTGATGTCGGGCAGGGCACAGTTGGCCTGGCTGTTTTCGCGCTGGCCGACCAGTACGCCGATACCGCCGAGTTGCTGGGCGGCAGCAAAGCCATGCTCATCGGTGAGGTCGTCGCCGACAAACAAAGGGCGGCGGCCCTTGAACGGCGCCCGCTGCATCAGTGTTTGAAGAGCGCGGCCCTTGTCGTGGCCGCTGCCGACAAATTCGATGACATGGTTGCCCGGCTGCAGGCGTACGCCAGACAGCTGCGGCAACTGTGCCTTGGCAAATGCGATCACGGCCTGCCCAGCTTGCGGCGCGTTGCGCCAGTGCAGGGCCAGCGCCTGGCCCTTGTTTTCGATCAGTACGCCAGGATGCGCATGTAGCAGCTGCATCGCGCGCTGATGCAGTGCATGCAACCAGACAGCGGTGTCGGAGTCAGAGTCGGCGAACTGCGCATTGGGCGTGGCCAACAGCTGCGCACCATGCAGGCCCGCCATCGGCAGGCGCAGCGGTGCGAACATGGCTTGCAGTTGGCTGACGGGGCGGCCGCTGAGCAGCGCCAGGGCACCATCAAGGCGTTGCTGCACGCTGGCCAGCAGCGTGAGCAGGGACGGGTCGGGCGCTACCTTGTCCGGGTGGTCGGCAAAGGCAAGCAGGGTGCCATCAACGTCGAGAAACAGTGCGTCGTCAGCTGCCAGCGCCGGAGGTGGCGGTCGCTGTAGGTCATCAAGCATGCGGCCACTATGCCGCAGGGATTGTTAGAGGAAAGTCATTTGGGGTGAAGCGTTTGGGTGTATGTGCTTTTGGGTTTACTTGCTTCAGAGCTGCCCTCACCCCAACCCCCGCTCCGCGCCCCGGCCCTTGCGCCGGCGCAAGGGTGCTCGAGTGAGCGCGAACCAATGGTTCGCAAGCGCTCGCTCTCCCCCCGTAAAGGGAGAGGGGCTCACATTGCTTGCGCTCGTAGTGCACTAGCCCCTCTCCCGCGTGCGGGAGAGGGGTTGGGGTGAGGGCGCTCTGAAAGCAAGCAACCCCACCCGCGCAAACATCACTTGCTAACCGAAAACTCAATCCGACGGTTCTGCGCACGGCCTTCGTCGGTGTCATTGCTGGCACGCGGCTTTTCCTGGCCATAGCCCTTGCTCGTCAGTCCATCGGCAGCAACGCCCAGCTCCGTCAGTTTGGCAACCACCGCATCGGCACGTTGCTGGCTCAAGGTCACGTTGGCAGCGGCGTCACCGGTGTTGTCGGTGTGCCCGCCCACTTCGATCTTTGTCCCTGCAGGTGCCTGCTTGATCGCATTGGCGGCGCTGGTCAGTGTTTCCATGCTGTCGCGGGTGATGGTGGCCGAGCCTGTGTCGAAGTAGATGTTCATCAGGTTCAAGGCCTTGACCAGGTCATCGCCGCTGAAGCCGGCTTCGAGTCCTGACAATGCCGCTGCCGCCCGATCCCACAGACCGCTGATTTCAAAGCCACCGAACAGGCTGCGCAGTTTGTCACTGACGCTGAAGCGATCCGCTTCGGACATGCCGCTGGTGTCGACGCTGAGCTTGTCGCCATCGAAGCCGAACTTCAGGCCCTTGGCCTTCAGCTCCGGCAGCGCGGCGATCAGCTTGTCCATCCAGCCTGCCGGCAGGGTTGCCGCATCAACATTGATGTTGCCGGACAGATTGCTTTCACCGAAGTTGGCTTTCAGTGCATCCCATAGACGGGTCTTGTCGGCGTCGGTGGCAACTTGGCCGCTGACGGTGACCTTGCCGTCCACGTTCTCGAAGCCGAAGCGCGGATTGGCCTGGGCCACCGGTGCTGCCGGTTGCATGGTGGTGGCTGGTTGCGTTGGCGCCGGAGCGACCGCTTCTTCCTTCTTGCAGCTGCGGAACAGCAGGAATGCGGCAAGCAGCAGAATCAGCGGAATCAGCCATTTCCAGAAACCGCCCGAGGCCTTGGCCGGCACCGTGCTGCCACCGCTGTATCCGGCAGTGGGGGTGGTGGTGCCGAACCAGCGCTCGTAGTCGGCAGGGCGGGTGGTGGGTATGCGACCGCCCGGCGTCAGTTGGCCGATGATCTTGGGCAGCAGCCACGCGCCGGCCATGTTGACCGCTGCTGCGGGGATGCCGAGTTTGCTGGCAATACCGCCGGCGAGGTTCTGGCCGAAGCCGGCACTGAATTGATCTGGTTGCAGGACATTGTCACCGGGCGTGCTGCCTATCCATGAAGAAAACAGGCTGTCGAGTCCGGCATCGGCAAAGCGTTTTTGCAGGCCGGCGAAGCCGCCGGTAGCTGAATCGAAAATGACATCGACAAGCTGGCGCACGAGGCGCCCAGCGTTGTCGCCGAGGTGAAAGCGGGTGGCCGCTTCGCGAATCAACGACTCGAACATATACGCCTCCGCAAGGGATGAACCGGGCTGGAATGAGCCGGCAGGCGTAAGGAGCGCCTAGCGCTGTTAAAGCTGGATGAATTCGGGGTTTTGGGGGGCTACTAGCGAGGAGCTTCCCCTCACCCCAACCCCTCTCCCGTGAACGGGAGAGGGGCTCGTATCGCTAGCGCTCGTAGTGAATTAGCCCCTCTCCCGTTCACGGGAGAGGGGTTGGGGTGAGGGCAAGCTCTAAGCAAGCAATCCCCCCGAAAAACACCAAATCAGAACGTAAACCGCACCCGCCCGTACCAATACGCGCCGTTGCTGCCAATCGGCGACAGCACGTCATAGGGCAGGTTGCCGAAGTAGTAGATGTCCTCGTTCGACTTGTCCGGGTAGTTGTCGGTCAGGTTCTGGCCACCGACGGCAACACTCCACTGCGGGGTGATGCGGTATTCCACTTCTGCATCCAGCTGCCATTCGGCCTGGTAGGTCTGGGTGGGCACATAGCCGTCGCCGAAATCGAACACGCGCTTGGCGCTGCCGTGGCGGCTGAGCCGGCTGCTCAACGACCAGTCGTCATTGGCCCAGCTGGCGGCAAACTGCGCACGCGTGCGCGGTGCCGCATCGGTCAGCGTATTGCTCTCTTCCACCCCGAACAGCACGTAGTCCGGGTCCAATGCCAGCAGCTGCGCCGGGGTTGCCAGCACATTCTTCAGCTCGGTCTTGGCGTAGCTCCAGGTGCCGGTCAGCAGCAGTTCGCCATCGCCCAGTGATTGCCGCCAGTTGCCGACAAACTCGGCGCCACGGGTGCGGGTGTCGGCAGCGTTGACGAAGTAATGCGCGCTCTCCAGCCCGCTGACGCCGAACTGCTGCTGCACGAAGTCGGTCAGCGCGTCGCCGGTGATGCTCTCCGACAAGGCGATGCGGTCATCGATATCGATCTGGAACAGGTCCAGCGACAGATCGAAGTGGCTGCCGATCTGGCTGGTGAAGCCCAGGCTGTAGTTGATCGACTTTTCCGGCTTCAGGTCGGTGGCGCCGAGGGCACGCGCGATCGGATTGTTGACCGACAGCAGACGCCCCTGCACCAGCTGGCCGCCCGCGGTGTAACCGGTCGAGGTGGACTCGTAGCCGATCTGGCTCAGCGACGGCGCGTGGAAGTTGTTGGAGATCGAGCCACGCAGGGCGAAGGCCGGCGCAAACGCGTAGCGCGCGCCGATCTTGCCGGTCAGCTCACCGCCGAAATCCTGGTAGTGCTCGTAGCGTGCGGCGATATCGGTGGAGAATTTCTCGCCGAAAGTGGAAGACAGGCTGGTGTAAGCACTGATCACATCGCGCGACAGATCGGCCTCGTCCTGCGGGGTCAAACCACCACCGGCCTGCGAGCCGGTCGGGCGGTCGGTATACGGCCCTGCAGCGTAGCTGGCCGGGTCGCCGGCACGGGTTTCATAGCGCTCGTGGCGGCCTTCAATGCCGAAGCCCAGGCTGTGGCTGTCGTTCTCGCGGACGAAGATGCGGCCGACGTCGAGGTTGGCCACGGTCTGGGCGAAGCTGAAATCACCGGTCTTGAAGCGGGTAGGGCTGGTCGGGCCCAGCGAGGCATTGAGCGAGTCGCGCAGGCGGTAGGTGAACTCATTGCGTCCGTGGTCGAGGCTGGCGTCGTAGTTCCATTCGGCCCATTGGCCACGCGCGCCGGCAACCAGTTGCACGTCCAGGTTCTCGCCTTCGGAAATCGGGCGGTAGCCGTTGGGATACAGCGCCGTCCAGTTGGCCTCGCCATCGGGGTAGCGGAAGTAGTTGGCGCCTTCGGTATCCCGCTGGTTGTAGGTGCCGAAGGCATAGGCCTTGGAGGTTGCGCCGAACGGAATCTCGGCATTGAACCAGGCATTGAGGTCCTTGCTGGCGCCATCGCCCAGCGAGTAATTGCGCTTGCCGGCCAGCGCCAGATTGTCCGGGGTCTGCGCTTCCCACGGCGGGATCTGGTCGAAACCGGCGCGATTGGTGGCTTCGCGGTTCTTCAGTTCCAGGCCGACGCGCAGGAAGCCGCCCTCGTCGCTCAGGGCGGTGCCCACCTTGGCGCTGAAGTAGCTGGTCTGGCCATCGGTGAGAGTGCGATCGATCGGCTTGAGGTCGGTGTGGTGTGCGCCAAAGCTGGCCTCGATGGCGCCGCCTTCCGGCGCGTCGTCGAGGATCACGTTGATCACCCCAGCCACTGCATCGGAGCCATACAGCGCACCGGCGCCGTCGCGCAGCACTTCGATGCGCTTGATCGCGCTGACCGGGATGGCATTGAAATCGACCGGCGTGGTGCCCTTGCCGATCTTGCTGTCGGTATTGACCAGCGCGCTGTTGTGGCGGCGCTTGCCGTTGATCAGCACCAGCACCTGGTCCGGCGACAGGCCGCGCAGCTGCGCGGCGCGCACGTGGTCGGCGCCGCCGGAGTTGGACTGACGCGGGAAGTTGAACGAGGGCAGCAAGGCCTGCAGCGCGCTGCCGAGCTCACCGTTGACCACGCCGGCCTTGCGGATGTCCTCGGCGCTGAGCACGTCCACCGGCGCGGTGGATTCCAGCACGGTGCGGTCGACGGCGCGGGTGCCGGTGACGATCACCGTGTCCAGGTTGGTTGCCTGCGGGGTGTCCTGGGCAAAGGCGGGGGAAGACAGCGCCAGCGCGATGGCCAGGCCGAGCGGGGCCGAGGTGGGGCGGGACATGGAAGCTCCGGAACAGATAGGGGGGAGGAGGTTGCACTTACATCCATCCGGATGAAGCGATATATTATCTTCGCGTTAACACCGCTGCCGGCGCAAGTCCTGCTGGCAATCGGCTGATAACCAAACGCGATATCCCCTGCGGTGCCTTGGATGCCACCGTGTTGCCTTGCCCGGAGGTTTTCCATGAAGTTGCACGCTGTCCTGTTGCCCCTGCTGTTTGCCGTTGCCGCCAGCGTCCACGCTGCCCCGCCTGCCTCCGAACCGGCGCCCAGTGCGCAGCTGCACGGCGATGCCGCGCGCCCGGCCGAAGCCGGTGGCTGGGTGCGCAGCGAGCTGTATTTCGGGGTGGGCGAAGAGAGCGGCCCGTCGGCGCGCGCGCAGACCGACGTGATCAGTGAGGCGCAGTGGCGCGCCTTTCTCGACAAGGAAGTGACGCCGCGCTTTCCGGATGGCCTGACCGTGTTCGACGCCTACGGCCAGTGGCTGTTCCGTGGCGCGCCCGAGCCGAACCGGCTGCGCACCAAGGTGCTGGTGATCCTGCATGAGGATAGCCCGCAGCGCCGCAACGATATCGAAGCCATCCGCCTAGCCTGGAAGCAGGCCACCAGGCACCAATCAGTGCTGTGGTCGCGGCAGCCGGTCGAGGTTTCGTTCTGAGCAGCGTGGGATCGGCTAGCCTGCGGGCAGCTTCCAACCGCAGATGAGCTTCTCGATGATGTCAGTGATATCCACCTCCCGCTGCCGTTTTGCCGCCCATGGCTTGCTGATTGCAGTGGTTTCGCTGCTGGCAGCGCCGGCATTTGCGGCAGATGACAGCCAGATCCGCTTCGAGGTCGCAGCCGGCGTGAGCGCGCATGCGCGGTTGCTGGGCGACGGCAGCGTGGAGGTGGGCACCAGCCGCTCACCAGCCCGGCAGGTGCTGCCGGCGTCCACGGACGAGGACGGTGGCGGCACGCGTCTTGGCCACGCCGACTACAACTTCGACGGTTACCAGGACCTGGATACCAGTGCGACGCTGGGCCAGGTCAACGAATCTGTCACGGTTTATCTGTACGAGCCGGCCAGTGGCCAGTTCCGTGCGTTGGCCGCACCCGAGGCCCCGGAGATCAGCTGCGAAGGTTTCTGGTCACTGACCCCGGACCCGGCCACACGGACGTTGAGCAGCAGCTGCCGCAGTGGGCCCATGTGGTACAGCGATGTCTATCGCTTTGCGGGCGACAGGGTCTACCTGTACCGGTCGATGCGCGGTGCGTTGCTCGAAACCGCAAATCTGGCGCGGATTCTGGACCTCGGGCTATCCGAGGATTCGGAGATCCTCGCTGTCTGGAGCACCTGGGACATTGCAGGCAAACGTCTTGAGACCGCCATCTGGAATGCCTTCGATCCACCACTGAGGGATGCCCTGATGCCGGGCCGCAGCGCATCGGTGGTGCCGGAAAAACTGCTGCTGTACAGCAAGGCCGGTGACACTTCGACCAAGCGCTACCTGCTCAAGGGCGACCGCGTCGAGCTGCTGGACGAAGCCGATGGCTGGTTGCAGTTGCGTTACCGCAATCCCAGTCGTGGTCCGGTGCTGGGCTGGGTGAGGCTGCCCACGAACGAATGATCTGTTCTACTCGCACGCATTTTCCCGGCGTTACCATCGCCCCGCTTTCCTGACGATACTCCCCATGAATTCTTCCGCTTCACCCTCACAACCGCGCTGGTTCGTTGCCGGCGATCTCAATGGCTTCTTCGGTCTGGTGGTCGACAACCTGTCGATCCTGGGCTTCATCGCGATGGCCTTGATCGGCATCTTCCAGTTTCCGGCCGAGGTGGTGTTTGGGCGCATGTTCCCCGGCACCGCTTTTGGCGTGCTGATCGGCAACCTGATGTACACCGTGATGGCGCGGCGCCTGGCCGCACGCACTGGCCGCGATGACGTCACCGCGATGCCGCTGGGCCTGGATGCACCGACCAGCATCGGCATGGCGCTGCTGGTATTGGGCCCGGCCTTCGTCGGCTTCAAGCAGCTGGGCATGGACCCGCAGGCAGCGGCGATGGCCACCTGGAAGCTGGGCATGGCCTCGCTGGTGGTAATGGGCCTGCTCAAGCTGGTGCTGTCCTTCGTCGGCGATGCGGTCACCCGCCACGTGCCGCGTGCGGCGCTGCTGGGTTCCATCGGCGGCGCGGCGCTGACCCTGCTGGGCTTCCTGCCGCTGATCGAAAGCATGCGCCAGCCGCTGGTCGGCCTGGTCACGGTGGGGGTGCTGCTGTACGTGTTGGTCGCGCGCGGCGTGGTGCCGCTGCGCTTGCCGGGCGTGCTGTTCGCGCTGTTGGTGGGCGTTGCGTTGTATTACGGGTTGGGCGCTGCAGGTGCTTTGACCGGCTTCCAATGGCCGCCGGCGATTTCCTTTGCGGTGGCCCTGCCGCTGCCGTCGCTGGGCTTTGTCGAAGGCCTGCCGCTGACCGTGCCGTATCTGTCGCTGCTGCTGCCGTTCGGCCTGCTGATGATCGTCGGCGGCATCAATGTGGCGGAAAGCGCACGCGCTGCCGGTGACGACTACCGCACCCGCGACATCCTGCTGGTCGAGGCCATCGCCACGCTGGTGGCTGGCGTCTGCGGCGGTGTGGCACAGACCACGCCGTATATCGGCCAGCCGGCTTACAAGCGGCTGGGTGCACGCACCGGTTACACGCTGCTGACCGGCCTGTTCATCGGCATCGGCGGCATGCTTGGCGTGGTTGCCGGGCTGGTGCAGTGGCTGCCGGTGGCAGTGCTGGCGCCGATCATCGTTTTCGTGGGCCTGGACATCACCGTGCAGGCCTTCCAGCAGACCAAGCGCGAGCATGCCATCGCGGTGGCGCTGGCCTTCCTGCCGGCCATCGCATACCTGATCAACATCAAGTTCGGTACCTGGGTGGCGCCGGATGCCGCAGCGGCGCTGTATGCCGCTGTCGACGGCCATGGCCTGTCGGATGTGGCCACGCTGCAGCTGCTGGGCAATGGCTTCATCATCACCGCGATGTTGTGGGCAGCGGCGCTGGTGGCCTTGATCGAGCGTCGCCCCGGTGTGGCGGTGGGCCTGCTGTTTGTGGCCGCGGCGCTGAGCGCCTTTGGCGTGATCCACTCCACCGATCCGCGCGGTGGCATCTATCTGCCGTGGCAGCTGGAAGGCCTGCGCCAGGCAATCACCCTGCAGGTGACGGCGGCCTATGCGGTGCTGGCGGTGGTGATCGGCCTGATGTCGCTGCAGAAACAGCGTTGATGTAGCGGGCCCGGCTTTAGCGAGCCCGGTTTTAGCGAGCTTGAACCGGCAGGGGAACCTGCCGGGATTGTCGGGGTCACACCATCACATGCAATTGAAGGTGCAAGTGATGCAGAAGCGCAAAGCAGTGTGGCCCTGGGTAGTGGTTGGCGTCGTCGCGGTTGGCGGCGCTGGCTGGTGGTTGTTCGCAGATGAGGTGGCGCAGCTGCGTCAGCCCGCGCCGGCAGCCATAGCGCCGGCTGACGCCGTCCCGGCGCCGGCCATCCAGCCGCCAGCGGCGGCGGAACAGGCCGCCCCGGCGAAGTATCCGCTGGCCGCTGCCGCCGATCCGGCCTTGCCGGCATTGGCCGACAGCGACGAGGCCGGCTGGCAGGCCTTGAGCGGTTTGTTCCCCGCACAAACCCTGACGCTGTTGCTGCGTGAGCATCTGATCCAGCGCGCGGTGGTGCACGTGGACAACCTCACCCAGCCCAGCCTGCCGAGTTCGGCGATGGCGCTGCGGCCGCTGCCGGGTACGCTGCTGGTCGAGCAGGGCAGTGCGGGCGGCGAACAGCTCGCCGCCGCCAATGCCGCACGCTATGCACCATTCGTGGATGCCTTTACCCGTGCCGATACGGCGGCGTTGGCGGCGGCTTACAGCCGTTTCTATCCCTTGCTGCAGCAGGCCTATCGTGACATCGGCCACCCGGACGGGCATTTCAATGACAGATTGGTGGCAGTGATCGATCACCTGTTGCAGGCCCCCGAGCCAGCCCGGCCGCTGGCGCTGGAGCCTGATGGCAAGGGCCGCTATCGCTTCGTCGACCCGGCCCTGCAATCGCTGTCGGTCGGCCAGAAAGCCCTGCTGCGCATGGATGCGGCGCAGCAGCAGGCGGTAAAGCAGCAGCTGCGGGCATTGCGGGCTGCCATCACCCACGGCTGAGAACAGCGGCCGCTTGCGTTGGATCAAGGACGCGGGCACGGCGGCTGGCGATATTGGCCTTGGAGTGCGATTGCAGCTGAACAAGGAAGCTGTTTACCCTTGAATCACACCGTTGCAACCGCATCTGACTCAATATCGCCAGCAATGCTGGCCTCCCAACTTTGAGGAAGAAGACCCATGCGGATGGATAAGCTCACCTCCAATTTCCAGAAAGCCTTGGCAGATGCCCAGTCGCTGGCGGTTGGCCGTGATAACAACATCATCGAGCCGGTGCACGTGCTCAGCGCGCTGCTCGATCAGCCCGGTGGCAGCAGCCGGCCCTTGCTGGCCCAGGCCGGCGTCAACGTGCCGGTGCTGCGCGAGCGGCTGACCGAAGCACTGGATGCGTTGCCCAAGGTGTCCGGCCAGGCCGGCAGCCTGTCGATGGGCAATGATCTCAATCGTCTGCTCAACAACACCGACAAGCTGGCCCAGCAGCACAACGACCAGTTCATCGCCAGCGAGTGGTTCCTGCTGGCGGCGGTGGACGATGGTGGCCCGGCCGGCATGGCCCTGCGCGCCGCCGGTGCCGACAAGAACAAAGTGAAAGCCGCCATCGACAAGCTGCGCGGCGGAGAAACCGTGCAAAGCGAAAACGCCGAAGAGCAGCGCCAGGCGCTGGAGAAGTACACCATCGACCTGACCGCGCGTGCCGAAAGCGGCAAGCTCGACCCGGTGATTGGCCGCGACGAGGAAATCCGCCGCACCATCCAGGTGCTGCAGCGCCGTACCAAGAACAACCCGGTGCTGATCGGTGAGCCTGGCGTGGGCAAGACCGCCATTGTCGAAGGCCTGGCCCAGCGCATCATCAACGACGAAGTGCCCGAGGGCCTGCGCGGCAAGCGCGTGCTGTCGCTGGACATGGGCGCGCTGATTGCCGGTGCCAAGTTCCGTGGCGAGTTCGAAGAGCGGCTGAAGGCCGTGCTCAATGACCTGTCCAAGAACGAAGGCCAGATCATTCTGTTCATCGACGAACTGCACACCATGGTCGGCGCCGGCAAGGGCGAGGGCGCGATGGATGCGGGCAATATGCTCAAGCCGGCGCTTGCGCGCGGCGAGCTGCATTGCATCGGCGCTACCACGCTGGACGAATACCGCCAGTACATCGAGAAGGACGCCGCGCTGGAGCGCCGCTTCCAGAAGGTGTTCGTCGGTGAGCCGACGGTCGAGGACACCATCGCCATCCTGCGTGGCTTGAAAGAACGCTACGCGGTGCACCATGGCGTGGAAATCACCGACCCGGCCGTGGTCGCAGCGGCGACGCTGTCGAACCGCTACATCACCGACCGGCAGTTGCCGGATAAGGCCATCGACCTGATGGACGAGGCAGCCTCGCGCATCCGCATGGAGATCGACTCCAAGCCGGAGGAGCTTGACCGTCTGGAACGCCGTCTGATCCAGCTCAAGATCCAGCGCGAGATGCTGAAGAAGGAGAAGGACGACGCCTCGCGCAAACGCCTGGCCGATCTGGAAGCGGATATCGACACGCTGGAGCGTGAGTTCTCCGACCTCAACGAAATCTGGAAGTCGGAGAAGGCAGCGCTGCAGGGCGCTACCAAGATCAAGGAGCAGGTTGAAAAGGCGAAGCTCGACCTGGAGGCCGCACAGCGCCGCCAGGATTTCGCCAAGATGAGCGAGATCCAGTACGGCCTGCTGCCGAATCTTGAGAAGCAGCTGGCTGCGGCGCAGGAAGTGGACCGCAAGGACTTCCGGCTGGTGCAGGACAAGGTGACCGACGAGGAAATCGCCGAGGTCGTCTCGCGCTGGACCGGTATCCCGGTCAGCAAGATGCTCGAAGGCGAGCGTGACAAGCTGCTGCGCATGGAAGACATGCTGCACAACCGCGTGGTTGGGCAGGAAGAAGCGATCCGCGTGGTCTCCGATGCGGTGCGGCGCTCGCGTGCCGGCCTGTCCGATCCAAACCGGCCGAGTGGCTCGTTCCTGTTCCTCGGCCCGACCGGTGTGGGCAAGACCGAGCTGACCAAGGCGCTGGCCGACTTCCTGTTCGACTCGCCCGACGCGATGGTGCGCATCGACATGAGTGAATTCATGGAGAAGCACAGCGTGTCGCGCCTGATCGGTGCGCCCCCGGGTTATGTGGGCTACGAAGAAGGTGGCTACCTGACCGAGGCGGTGCGCCGCCGCCCGTACAGCGTGATCCTGCTGGACGAGGTGGAGAAGGCGCATCCGGATGTGTTCAACATCCTGCTGCAGGTGCTGGATGACGGTCGTCTGACCGACGGCCAGGGCCGCACCGTGGACTTCCGCAACACCGTCATCGTGATGACCTCGAACCTGGGCTCGCACCAGATCCAGGACATGAGCGGCGACGACAGCCCGGAAGCCTATATGCAGATGAAGGCCGCGGTGATGGGCGTGGTGCAGGCGCACTTCCGTCCGGAGTTCATCAACCGGCTGGACGATATTGTTGTGTTCCACCCGCTGGACAAGCAGCAGATCAAGCAGATCGCACGCATCCAGATGCGTGGTCTGGAGAAGCGGCTTGGCGAGCGCGGCCTGCGCTTGGAGGTATCGGATTCGGCCTTCGATGTGCTCAGCAATGTCGGCTTCGATCCGGTGTATGGCGCGCGTCCGTTGAAGCGTGCGATCCAGGCCCAGCTGGAAAACCCGCTGGCGCAGAAGATCCTGTCCGGCGAGTTCGTCAGCGGCGACACCATCAAGGTGGAAGCCGGCGGCGGTGGCCAGTTGCAGTTTGGCAAGGGCTGAGAGCCGGAGCCAAAGGCAAAGCGTCAAGAGCTTTAAAGCTGCCCTCACCCCAACCCCTCTCCCGCAAGCGGGAGAGGGGCTCGGATCGTGTCGGCGGCTAGTGCGCTAGCCCCTCTCCCGTTTACGGGAGAGGGGTTGGGGTGAGGGGAAGCTTCTAGCTGAAAATGCATCAGAAGATTCCATCCCCTCACAAGTAACCCCTGCAACCGTCCATCGGTTGCCATCAATCCTCGGCTATCGTCAGCGGTCACTCCTTAGCGAGCACTCCGATGACTGATCCGCAGTGGAAGCCTGAAACCATCGCCGTGCACGGCGGCTATTCGCCCGATCCGACCACCCGTGCGGTCGCGGTGCCGATCTACCAGACCGTTGCCTACGCCTTCGACGACACCCAGCACGGAGCCGATCTGTTCGACCTCAAGGTGCAGGGCAATATCTATACCCGCATCATGAACCCCACCACCGATGTGCTGGAAAAGCGCATTGCGGCATTGGAAGGCGGCATCGGCGCGCTGGCGCTGGCCTCCGGCCAGGCAGCCATCACCTACGCGATCCAGACCATTGCCGAGGCCGGTGACAACATCCTTGCCTCCAGTGCGCTGTATGGCGGCACCTACAATCTGTTCGCGCATACGCTGCCGCAGTTCGGCATCCAGACCCGCTTCGCCGACTACCGTGATCCGCAGGCCTTCGCCGCCTTGATCGACGAGCGCACCAAGGCGGTCTTCGTCGAATCCATCGGCAATCCGCGCGGCAACATCACCGATATCGAAGCCATCGCCAAGATCGCGCATGCGCATGGTGTGCCGGTGATTGTCGACAACACCGTGGCCACGCCGTATCTGCAGCGCTCCTTCGATTTTGGCGCCGATATCGTGGTGCATTCGCTGACCAAGTATCTCGGCGGCCATGGCACCAGCCTTGGCGGTGCCATCGTCGATTCCGGGCGTTTCCCGTGGGCTGAGCACAAGCAGCGCTTCCCGCGCCTCAATACGCCGGATGTGAGTTACCACGGTGTGGTCTATACCGAAGCGCTGGGCCCGGCGGCCTTCATCGGCCGTGCGCGGGTGGTGCCGCTGCGCAACATGGGCGCGGCGATTTCACCGTTCAACGCGTTCCAGATCCTGCAGGGCATCGAGACGCTGGCGCTGCGCATGGACCGCATCAACAGCAACACGCTGGCGGTGGCCAACTTCCTGCAGAAGCACGCGAAGGTCGCCTGGGTGAACTACGCCGCATTGCCGGACCATCCGGAACACGCGTTGGTGCAGAAGTATCTGCGCGGGCACGGCTCGGGTGTGCTGACCTTTGGTCTGCCCGGTGGCCGCGAAGCCGGCGCACGTTTCCTGGATGCGCTGCAGTTGTTCACGCGATTGGTGAATCTGGGTGATGCCAAGTCCTTGGCGACGCATCCGGCTTCCACTACGCATAGGCAGTTGGATGAGGCCGAGCTGGAGAAGGCGGGAGTGACGCTGGATACCGTGCGGCTGTCGGTGGGCATCGAGCATATCGATGACTTGTTGGCGGATCTGGAACAGGCCTTGGCTGGGGCTTGAGGAGCAGATCAAGAACTTTAAAGGCAGATCAAGAGCTGCCCTCACCCCAACCCCTCTCCCGCACGCGGGAGAGGGGCTAGTGCACTGGCAGCCGACGCTATCCGAGCCCCTCTCCCGCGTGCGGGAGAGGGGTTGGGGTGAGGGCAGCTTTAAGCTTTTACCAAGCAACCGTAAACCGCTTGCCAATATGCTGCGGCGCTTCCAGCTCATCCACTACCGCCACCGCCAGATCAGCGGCACTGATCGTGCCCGGGCCGTCGCCGGTGCTCAGCGGAGTATCGCTGCCGACGCGGTACTTGCCGGTGCGCTCGGTGGGGCTGCCCGGATGGAAGGCCACCGGCGGGCTCAGCTGGGTCCAGGCAAGCGAGATCTCATTGCGCAGTTCGGTCAACGCATCACGCGCCGCACTCGCGCCGGGATAGATCGCAGCCGGAAAGTTCGGTGAATCCACCAGCTGGGTGCCGTCCGGCGCATACAGGCTGCCGGCGCCACCGATCACGATGTAACGCTTCACGCCTGCAGCCTTGGTGCCTGCAACGATCGCACGGGTACCACGCAGGAATTCGTTGTACAGATCCGGGTTGGCCCAGCCGGCGTTGTAGGCGCTGATCACCGTGTCAGTGCCGGCGACGGCGTTGCGTACTTCGTCGGCATTGAGTACATCGGCCTTGACCACCTGCAGCTGCGGGCGGGCTTCAAGCTTGGCCGGGTCGCGTGCCAGCGCGGTCACGTCGTGGCCGCGGGCCAGCAGTTCTTCGAGCAGGGCCTTGCCGACAAAGCCGGTGGCACCAATCAGGGCAACTTTCATGGGAACGTCCTTGGGGGTGGGGAATGAGGCCAGTGTCCGCCGATCCCGGCGCAGGCGGCAGTCGCAAAAAATCACAATCACCTTGAAGCTGTGCTTCACAATGACGGCACGGAGGTAAGCCATGGACAGCGTCAAACGGATGGCCCTGTTTGCCCAGGTGGTGCAGCACGGCTCAATGAGTGCGGCAGCGCGGGCGATGGGCATGAGCACCTCGGCGGTGAGCCAGCAACTGCGCGCGCTGGAACAGGACGCCGGGGTTGCGCTGCTGCATCGTTCGACCCGACGGCTGGCGCTGACCGACGTCGGCAGCCGCTATTACGCCGCCTGTGCGCGCTTGCTCGATGCCGCCGGCGAGGCCGAGGCTGAACTGTCGGCCGCCCGCCACGCGCCCAGCGGCGAGTTGCGCCTGTCCGCGCCCTTGGGCATGGCGGCGCATATCGGCCCGGCGCTGGGCGGCTGGTTGCAGGAAAACCCGCAACTGCGGCTGCATCTGTTCTTTGATGATGGCTGGACCGACCTGCTGCAGGCGCGCATCGATCTGGCGCTGCGCTTCGGTCAGTTGCCGGACAGTGACTGGATGGCGCAGCGCCTGGGCAGCCTGCAGCGCTGGCCGTGCGCGGCGCCGACATGGCTGCAGCGGCATGGTGTGCCCGGCGATCCCTTGCAGGTGCCGGCTGCCGAATGGCTGGGCATGCCGCAGGTTCCGGGCCTGGTCTGGCGCCACCAAGACAGCGGCCAGGAACGTCTGGTGCCGGCGCATCCGCGTATCGCCAGCCAGAACCAGCCGGCGGTGCTGCGCCTGTGCGAGGCGGGATTGGGCGTGGCGGTGCTGACCAGTCTGGATGCCGCGCCCTTGCTGGAGGCCGGCAGCCTGCAGCGGCTGTTGCCGGAATGGGAAGTGCCGGAGCTGCCGGTGTGGGCGGTCACCCCGCATCGGCAGACCCAGCCGGCCAAGGTGCGGCAGGCCATCGTGTTGCTGCAGGATCACCTGGCGCGTCTGCCCGGTGCCGAAGGCGAGGCTGCGCAAGATCGGAAACGCCAGCGTTGAGCGCGAGCGCTGTAATGGCCTCACTTCCCACGGAGATGCCGCAATGAAAGCCAATGTCGCGCAGTTGCCACGGCTGGACCGGGTCATCAGCTGCCTGCAGCAAAGCATCGATGTCGGCGGGCCCTTGCCTGACCTGGATGCACTGGCCGCCATCGCGCATTACTCGCCGTTCCATTTCCATCGCGTATATCGCGCGCTGACCGGCGAAACCATCGGCCGTACGGTGCAGCGTCTGCGCGTGGTCAAGGCCTTGCAGCGGCTGGCGCACAGCGATGCCAGTGTCACCGAGATCGCCTTGCTGGCCGGCTACGACACGCCGCAGGCATTGGCGCGGGTGCTGCGCGATACCGTCGATGCCAGCGCCAGCGAATTGCGGATGGATCCGCAGCGCATGGCGAACAGTATCGAGCAGCTGTCACGGCCGCTGCCATTGGCCGAGCAGACGGCGCCGTTGAGCGTGGAAGTCATCACCCTGGAACCGTTCGAAGTGGTGGCGCTGCGTGCGCAGGGTGCCTTCGATGATCTGGACGCTGTGTTTGGCGAGCTGTTCGGCTGGGCGGCCGAGCAGGGCCTGGTCGAACAGCTGCAGCAGCTGATCGGGATGCCGCTGGGCGATCACCGTGAGCTGCCGGCCGACGAACTGCTGTTTGATTGCGCGCTGGCCTTCGACGCCGAATTGCCGGCACTGCCGGCCTCGCTGCAGCGCCAGGTGCTGGGTGGCGGGCGCATGGCGCGGCTGCGCCATGTCGGCAGCTACTCGCTGCTGGAAGATGCCACCGATCAGCTGTTGCGTGACTGGTTGCCCGGCAGCGGCCACGCCCTGCGTGATGCGCCACTGCATTATCACTTCCTGGACGACCCCGAGGACGTGCCCGAGGCCATCCTGCGTGCGGATATCTACGTGCCGCTGGCCGCCGGCTGAGGCATGCCCGGGCGCAGGCTGCGGTAGGGCGGGGTGGACATGATCATCTCCGCCAGCGAATACGCCAGCTCGCGCTCGGCCATCACCGTGCCATCGGCACCGTGGGCAAGCAGGTGCTTCACTTCGGCATCGCTGTGGGCGCGGGCCAGCAGGGTCAGGTTGGGGTTGATGGCGCGCAGCTTGGCCAGCACTTCGCCGGATTCCAGCGGTTGCGGGATGGCCAGCACGGCGATGGTGGCGCGCTCGGGATGGGCCTCGGCCAGCACCTTGTCCGATGCGGCGCTGCCGCGGATGCCGGGAATGCCGGCCGCGTGCGCGCGCTCCACGTGTTCGCGGTTGTCGTCGATCACCAGCACCGGCACACCGCGGTCGCGCAATACCTGCGCCAGTTCACTGCCGACGCGGCCATAGCCGACCACGATGGCGTGGTCCTGCAGGTCCAGCGACGGGCCCGGCGGGATATCCGGCACTTCCGGCACCGGCGCGATTTCCTTGTGGCGTGCCTGCCAGCGGTCGAGCAGGCCGAACACCACCGGGTTGAGCATGATCGACACCAGCGCGCCGGCCAGTACCAGCGACTGCCCGGTCGGCGGCAGGATCTTCAGCGCCACGCCCAGCCCGGCAATGATGAAGGCGAACTCGCCGATCTGCGCCAGCGAGGCGGAAATGGTCAGTGCAGTGCTCTTGGAATGGCCGAACGCGCGCACGATGAAGAAGGCCGCAGCCGACTTGCCGAACATGATGATCACCACCGTCGCCAGCACCTGCCAGGGGTGCTCGACGATGATCATCGGATTGAACAACATGCCCACCGAAACGAAGAACAGCACCGCGAAGGCGTCGCGCAGCGGCAGCGAATCGTGTGCCGCCTTATGGCTGAGCTCGGATTCGTTGAGCATCATGCCGGCGAAGAATGCGCCCAGCGCGAACGACACACCGAACAACTCGGCCGCGCCAAACGCCACGCCCAAGGCGATGGCCAGCACACACAGGGTGAACAGCTCGCGTGAACCGGTGCCGGCAACGCGTTCAAGCACCCAGGGAATCACCCGCCGGCCGACCACCAGCATCACCGCCACGAACAGGCCCAACTGCACGAAGGTCCAGCCGATCGAGGCCAGCAGGCCGCTGATCGACAGTTCCTTGCCGCTTGCATCCGGGCCGAACACCTCGGCGATCACCGGCATCATCACCAGTGCCAGCACACAGGCCAGGTCCTCGACGATCAACCAGCCCACCGCGATCTTGCCGCGGGTGGTTTCCAGCAGGCGGCGCTCCTCCATCGCCCGCAGCAGCACCACGGTGGAGGCGGTGGCCAGCGAGAAGCCGAAGATGACACCGTGCAGCACCGGCCAGCCCATCAGCGTGGCCACGCCCCAGCCCAGCAGGGTGGCGACCAGGATCTGGCCGATGGCGCCGGGGATGGCGATGGCCTTGACCGCCATCAGATCCTTCAGCGAGAAATGCAGGCCGACGCCGAACATCAGCAGCATCACCCCGATCTCGGCCAGCTGGTTGGCCAGCGCCTGGTCGGCGACAAAGCCCGGCGTGAACGGCCCGACGATGACACCGGCCAGCAGATAGCCCACCAGCGGCGACAGCCGCAGCTTGTTGGCCAGGGCGCCAAGCACGAAGGCCAGGCCCAAACCAATGGCAATCATGTTGATCAGGGCGGTGTCATGGTGCATCAGGGCTCGATGGGTCGGGTGGGGGATGCCCCGATTCTAAAGGTGCCACCGGTACACCAGTGCGGAAATGTCGGAAAAATCTGACATTTCTACGAAACAGTGCGTATCTGCGTGATGTCAGGTACCGACGTGGAATGGATGGGAGCGCCGAGCCAGGCTCGGTTTGGTGGCTGTCGGGAGAGCTTCTGCCGAGCATGGCTCGGCACTACATGCAGGTGGCTTCGCCGGACAGCGCCGTAGCCCGGGTAAGCGCAGCGCACCCGGGGTTCTTCGCGCGGGGCTCTTGGTAGCTCTGAGCCATGCTGGGTTGGGGTTATCGGGAAAGCCTCTGCCGAGCATGGCTCGGCACTACCGGTTGGTGGCTTCGCCGGACAGCACCGTAGCCCGGGTAAGCGCAGCGCACCCGGGGTTCTTCGCGCGGGCCGGGGGCGGTTGTCGTTTTGGACCCCAGAGAGCAAAGAAGAAAATGCCCCGGTTTCCCGGGGCACCTTCCTTTCACGACGTCAAACCGGGCTTACCAGGTGTAGCTGATGCGGCCGTAGACGTAGGCGCCGTTGAAGCCGAACGGCGAGTAGTTGCTGTACGGCATCATCCCGTAGGTGGAGTTCAGCGCGTTCTCGACGCGGTCCGGGTATTCGTCCAGCACGTTGTCGGCACCGACGGTGAGCTTCCAGTTCTCGCTGGGCTTGAAGCTGGCCGAAGCGTCGACGATCCACTTGGCATCGTAGGTCTGGTCGCGGCTGGCACTGGCCGAGTTGCGCACGGTGAAGCTGCCGTAACGGGTGGCCGACAGGCCCAGCTCCCAACGGTCCGAACGCCAGGTGCCGCTGAGGATACCCTTGTCGCTGGGGAAGCTGTCCTCGATGCGGCCGATTTCATCGCGGCCGATCAGCGACTGGGTGATGCCCAGCGCCGAGAACACCGCCGGCGAGGCGCTGAACTTCTTCACTTCGGTTTCGTTGTAGCTGTAGGCCGCGGTCAGTTCCAGGCTGCTGGCGCTGAACGGGATGGTGTAGCTGGAAACGAAGTCCACGCCACGGGTGCGGGTGTCCAGGCCGTTGGTGAAGTAGGCGAACTGGGTAACCTGCTGCAGGCCGAGATCGGACAGCAGCGCGGCAGCGGCCGGGGTGGTGTTGATGTTGGAGGACAGCACGATGCGGTCGTCGATGTCGATCTGGTAGGCATCGACGGTGACGTACAGGCGATCCACCGGCTGCAGCACCAGGCCCACGCTGTAGGAGGTGGACGACTCGGCCTTCAGCGGTGCCGCACCCAGGGCCTGGGCAGCGGTGCTGGTGGTCGGGAAGGTGCCCTTTTCATAGAACACGCCATCGGTGATGGAGCTGGTAACCGCCTGGTAGCTCTGCTGCGCCAGCGACGGCGCACGGAAACCGCTGGAAGCGGTGGCACGCAGCGCGACCTTGTCGGTGAAGGCATAGCGGGCCGACAACTTGCCGGAGAACTTGTCGCCGAAGTCCGAATAGTCTTCGTAACGGCCGGTGAGGCCGGCAGAGAACTTGTCGGTGAGGTCGGCTTCAAGGCCGGCGTATACCGCGTAGTTGTGGCGATCCTGGTGGACCTCGTTGTTCGGGGTGAAGCCGCCAAAGCCCTGCGCGCCGCTGCCGGTATAGGAGTTCAGTTCGCCGGCGGTCTGTTCCCACTTCTCGCGGCGGTATTCACCACCGAAGGACAGGGTGACCGGGTAGGCCAGGCCCCAATCCAGCGACTTGGTGATGTCGGCGTTGAAGATGTCCTGCTGGTACTTCAGCGTGCCGTCGTAGAACGAGCTCGGGCTGGTCGCGCCCAGGCTGTAGTTGAGGCTGTTGCGGGTGTGGAAATCCAGGGTGTTTTCACCGTGGTTGACACTGACGTCCCAGGTCCAGCCGCTTTCGGTATTGCCCTTGACGCCGGCAACCACGGAGCGGTCCTTGGAGTACTGGTTGATCTGCGGCACGTAGCCGTTCGGGTAGAGCTGGGCCAGCAGGGCGCTCTGGCCGCTGTGGTTGGGCGAGCGGTAGAACGCGAACGAGGTGATGTCGCGGTTGCTCAGCAGGGCGTTGGCATAGCCGGTGACCTTGTCGCTGAAATTGAAGTTCAGGTTGGCCGAGGCGGCGGTGGCATCCACGCGCGGGTCGCCGACCACGAAGGTCTTCTCGCCGATGTCGGGGAAGTTGCCGGTATTGGGTGCGGTGCCCTGGTAGGGGCCGGCGCGGTTGCTTTCGTCCTGCTGGCTGATCTGGCCGGCCAGGTGCAGGCTGCCGCGGCCGTCGGCGAAGCTGACGCCGGTGTCGCCGGAGAGCTGGTACTTGTTGCCGTCGCCGGCCGAGTACTGGCCGTAGTCCACGGCCAGGCTGCCGCCCTTGCCGCTGCCCTTGAGCACGATGTTGATCACGCCGGCGATGGCGTCGGAGCCGTACTGGGCCGAGGCACCGTCACGCAGCACTTCCACGCGCTCGATGGCGGCGATCGGAATGGCGTTGATGTCCACCGCCGAAGCGCCACGGCCGATGCTGCCGTTGACGTTGATCATGGCCGAGGTATGGCGGCGCTTGCCATTGACCAGCACCAGCACCTGGTCCGGGGACAAGCCACGCAGCTGCGCCGGGCGGATGCCGCTGGTGCCATCGGTCAGGGCCGGGCGCGGGAAATTCAGCGAGGGCAGGGCACGCGACAGCGCGGTGGCCAGCTCGGAGGTGCCGGTGGATTGCAGGATTTCGGGGGTGATGATGTCGATCGGCGACTGCGATTCGGCCACGGTACGGTCGGCCACGCGGGTACCGGTAACGATCACTGTATCCAGGGTATTGGCGCTGGACTGGGCCAGGGCGGGGAGCGCCGGGGCGCCAAGGACGAGGGCAATTGCGACGGCGAGGGTGCTGGACTTGCGGTTCATCAGGTTGCAGCTCCGGTATTGAGTGGCGGCATCGCTGGCGCTTTGGGGGTCGCCGCTGTTGCGGTGCGCCACTACGAGTTAATGGAATTTTTACCTCGTGTCAAACCGGATGGTTAGGCTAAATTGTTGCTTTCGAAAGCTTTTTTCAATTCAACAACGCGATTTGGCAATTCGGGTACTTGCTTCCTGTCAGGCAACGCCGTTCAGGCGCGTGCGATATCAGGAGGTGAGTCAAGTATTGGTTACCGTTAGAATTGCGTCGCAGGAATGCTGCTCACATGCACATTCCTTTTCGTTATAACGGACCCATTCATGATTTCCCTTCGTAATTTCGCCCTCCGCCGGGGCGAGCGCCTGCTGTTGTCCAACGTAGACCTCACCCTGCATGCCGGCTATCGCGTAGGCGTGGTGGGCCGTAATGGCGCAGGCAAATCCAGCCTGTTCGCCGCCGTGCGTGGTGAACTGGAAGCCGACAAGGGCGACGTATCGCTGCCCGGCAAGATCCGCATCGCCGATGTGGCCCAGGAAACCCCGGCGCTGGCCGACCGCGCCATCGACTATGTGCTCGGTGGTGACGACGTGGTCGCCGCCGTGCTGCAGGAAGAAGCGGCCGCCGCTGCACGCGAGGACTGGGAGGCCGTTGCCAACGCCCACCAGAAGATGGCCGAGCTCAATGCTTATGACGCCGAAGCGCGCGCCGGCAAGCTGCTGCACGGCCTGGGCTTCCCCGCTGATACCCATGAGCGCCCGGTGGCGGCGTTCTCCGGTGGCTGGCGTGCGCGCTTGAACCTTGCCCGCGCGCTGATGATGCCCAGCGACCTGCTGCTGCTCGACGAACCGACCAACCACTTGGATCTGGACGCGGTGTACTGGCTGGAACAGTGGCTGCTGAAATACCCGGGCACGCTGCTGCTGATCTCGCATGACCGCGAGTTCCTGGACAACGTGGCCACGCATACGCTGCACCTGCACAGCGGCACCGCCAAGCTTTACCCGGGTGGCTACACCGACTTCGAGCGCCAGCGTGCCGAGCACCTGCGCCAGCAGCAGATCACCCACGAGAAGGAACAGGCCGAGCGCGCGCATCTGCAGAGCTTCATCGACCGCTTCAAGGCCCAGGCCAGCAAGGCCACCCAGGCGCAGAGCCGGATGAAGCGTCTGGCCAAGATGGCTGGTACCGAAGCGGTGCGCGCCGAGCGCGAGTTCCGCATCGAGTTCTCGCCGCCGGCCAAGCTGCCGTTCTCGCTGATCCGCCTCAACGATGTGACTGCCGGTTATGGCCCGGATGCGGTGATCCTGGACAACGTCGGCTTTGGTCTGGAAGCCGGCCAGCGTGTCGGCCTGCTCGGCCCGAACGGCGCCGGCAAGACCACGCTGGTGAAATCGCTTGTGGGCGACCTGCCGTTGTTGGCCGGTGACCGCATGGCGCACCCGGACCTGCAGATCGGCTACTTCGCCCAGCACACGGTAGAGTCGCTGCACGCCGGCATGACGCCGATGGATCACTTCCGTGAGATCGCCCCGGATGGCGTGAACCAGTCGTTCCGCGATTTCCTCGGCAAGTGGAATTTCCCGGGCGACCGTGCGTTCGAGACCGTGGATGGTTTCTCTGGTGGCGAGCGTGCGCGTCTGGCGCTGGCGCTGATCGCTTGGCAGCAGCCGAACGTGCTGCTGCTCGACGAACCGACCAACCACCTTGATCTTGAGATGCGTGAGGCCCTGGCCGAAGCGCTGGCGCTGTTTGAAGGCGCGATCGTGATGGTCTCGCATGATCGCCATTTGATCGGTCTGGTCTGCGACACGTTCTGGCGCGTGGCCGATGGCGTGGTTGAGCCGTTTGCCGGTGACCTGGACGAATACGCACAGTGGTTGCGCACCCGCGCCAGCGCGCAGGGTGCACGCACCAAGAGCGATCGCCAGGAAAAGCCGGTCGCTGCACCGGTGGCGCAGGTGGCCCCGGCCAAGCCGGCCTCGATCAAGAAGCCGGTCAACCCGCACAAGCTGGAAGCGGCCGAAAAGAAGGTGGAACAGCTGGGTGCATCGTTGGCGGAGGTGGATGCGCAGCTGGCCGATTCGGGCAACTACGCGGACGCAGCCAAGATGGCCAAGCTGGGCAGTGAGCGCGAAGTGCTGGCACAGCAGCTGGAGCAGGCCGAGGCAACGTGGATGGAGATGTTGGAGGACTGAGTCTTGTGGGAGCGGCGTAAGCCGCGAAGCTGACGGTGCCGGAATCACCAAGGTAGAGCCGAGCCATGCTCGGCTGAGGCTCTACCGGTGAAGCCCCTGCCGAGCATGGCTCGGCACTACAGGGCCGCGTTGCTCTGTTTGTAGGAGCGGCGTAAGCCGCGAAGCTGACGATGCCGGAATCCTCACGGTAGAGCCGAGCCATGCTCGGCTGAGGCTCTACCGGTGATGCCCCTGCCGAGCATGGCTCGGCACTACAGGGCCGCTCCGCTCTGTTTGTGGGAGCGGCGTAAGCCGCGAAGCCGGCAATGCCGGAATCCCCACTGTAGAGCCGAGCCATGCTCGGCTGAGGCGTTACCGGTGATGCTCCTGCCGAGCATGGCTCGGCACTACAGGGTGCTCTTGCCGAGCATGGCTCGGCACTACAATCCAGGCCGGCCTACAAATCCAGACCGCCCTGCGCCTGCAGCCATAGCCGGAACCGCTTCAAGACCGCGCGCTCCTGCCGCGAGCGCAGGCGGGTCAGCCAATACCTGCCCAATGACAGGGTCTGAGTGAACGGCTGCAACAGCCGCCCTTCGGCCAGATCCTGCTCGAACATGCGCAGCGGCAGCAGCGCCACGCCGGCACCGGCGGCCGCTGCACTGGCCAGTGTCAGCGAGGAGTCAAATACCGCTCCGCGCGCTTCCACCCCGTTGACCCCGGCCAGCTGCAGCCAGCGCGGCCATTCGTCATTGCGATAGGAACGCAGCAGCGGCACGTTGCCCAGATCACGTGGCTGCCGCAAACGCCGCGCTACCGCAGGTGCGCACAGCGGTGCGAACGGGGTATCGACGATCGGCACGCAGTCCTGGCCCTGCCAGTCGCCGTCGCCAAAGCGGATCGCCAGATCCAGGCCTTCGCCGGCCAGATCGATGCGGTTGTTGTGGGTCTGCACGCGCAGTTCGATATCCGGATGTGCGGACTCGAAGGCGGCCAGCCGCGGCAGCAGCCAGCCGGTGGCAAAGGTGCCGACCACGCCCACGGTGAGCACTTCGCGGAAGCGGCCACCGGTAAAGCGGTCCAGCGCGATCGCCATGCGGTCGAAGCTTTCGGTCAATACCGGAAACAGCGCCGCGCCCTCGTCGGTAAGGGCCACGCCGCGTGGCAGCCGATGGAACAGGCTGACCTGCAGTCTGTCCTCCAGTCCGCGGATCTGATGACTCAAGGCCGCCTGGCTGACGCACAGCTCCAGCGCCGCCCGAGTGAAGTTGAGATGGCGGGCGGCAGCCTCGAAGGCGCGCAGGGCGTTCAGCGGTAGCTGGGGGCGGATCATCGCGGAGTCATGATGAAAGTTGATGGTCTGCCGCATTATTTCCGCTGTGGCGGCGAAATTGGCGACTTTGCTACAAATAAATCTAATGGCTTCCGATGAATCTTCGTGATGGTCGTCAGCGCCCGGAGGCGCCAAGATCAGCCCAGACCACCCGTGCAGCGCCGCTGCGCACAAGGAGATCCCATGTTTGCTCGTCGTCAGTTCCTCATGCTCGGTGGCGCCGCGCTGGCCAGCACGCTGCTGCCAGCCGTGCTGGCGAAAACCGCACAGGCGGCTACGCCAGCACCGGCCAATGGCACCGACTTCGCCGCGCTGGAAAAGGCCAGTGGCGGCCGCCTGGGGGTGTGCTTGTGGCATCCGGCCAGTGGCGCGCGCTATGGCCATCGCATGGATGAGCGGTTCCCGATGTGCAGCACGGTCAAATTCCCGTTGGCCGCAGCCATCCTGCACCGCGTCGATGCAGGCAAGTTGTCGCTGGACCAGCGGGTGGCGGTGCGACAAGGCGACATCATCAGCCACTCGCCTTTCACCGGGCGGCATGTCGGCAAGGACATGACGGTGCGCGATCTGTGCCGGGCGACCCTGATCATCAGTGACAACGCCGCCGCCAACCTGCTGCTGCCATTGATCGGCGGCCCCGCAGGGCTCACTGCCTTCCTGCGTGAGCACGGCGACCGCATCACCGTGAGCGCGCGCAATGAGCCCGAACTCAACCGCTTTGCGCCTGGCGATCCGCGCGATACCACCAGCCCGGCGGCGATGGCGGGCAACCTGCAGCGCTTCCTGCTTGGCGACGTGCTCAGCCCGGCCTCGCGGCAGCAGCTGGCCGATTGGCTGATCGACAACCAGACCGGCGACGCGCGCCTGCGTGCCGGCCTGCCGCAGGGTTGGCGGGTGGGTGACAAGACCGGCAGCAATGGCCAGGACACCAGCAACGATATCGCCGTGCTGTGGCCCTTGGCCGGTGGCCCGGCGTGGCTGCTGAGCTGCTACCTGCAGGGTTCTGCACTGGACGATGACGGCAGGGATGGCATCCTGCGCCAGGTTGGGGAGCTGGCTGGCGCCCGCCTGGGCTGACGGTTGCACCGTCGGCGCGGCGGTTGCTGGTGCGCGCGGCCCCGTGCATCCGTTCAAAGAGGACACCCGCGCCATGAGCAGGGAAGTGATCTATCTGCTGTTGATCTTCGCGTTGCTGGTGATCCCGCGCGCGCTGCAGCGCTTCAGCATTCCCGCGCCGCTGACCTGCCTGGTGTTCGGCATTGCCGCGATGCTGTGGTTGGGCGACGGCTCGCATGATCCGGTAGTCAACCTGCTCGCCACCTTGGGCATTTCCTCGCTGTTCCTGTTTGCCGGCCTGGAAGTGGACATCGCCGACCTGCGCAAGGGCATGTGGCCACTGCTCACCCATCTGCTGATCCGCAGCGCCACGCTTGCCGGCATGGCCTGGCTGGCCTGGCATTACGCCGGTCTGCAGTGGCAGGCCGCGGCGTTGCTGGCCTTGGCGCTGCTGACGCCGTCCACCGGTTTCATCATGGATTCCCTGTCCCAGCTCGGGCTTGATGATGCCGAACGCTTCTGGGTCAGCAGCAAGGCCATTGCCGGCGAGCTGCTGGCCCTGGCGGCCTTGTTCGTGGTGCTGCAGGCCGGCGATCCGGTGCACATGGCGCTGTCGAGCTTTGCCCTGCTCGCGATGATGGTGGGTTTGCCGCTGTTGTTCGTCGGCTTGGGGCGCTGGGTGGCGCCGCATGCGCCGGGCTCGGAGTTCTCGCTGCTGGTGATGGTGGGCATGCTGGCCGCCTACATCACCTACGGCCTGGGTGTGTATTACCTGGTCGGTGCATTCATCGCCGGGCTGGTGGCGCGCCTGCTGCAGCAGCGCATGCCCTTGCTGGCATCGCATGAAAACCTGCATGCGCTGCGCCTGTTCGCCTCGTTCTTCGTGCCGTTCTACTTCTTCAACGCGGGCACCAAGGTGCCGGCCGAAGCCTTGAGCTTTGAAGCGCTCGGGCTGGGCCTGCTGATCACCCTGGTAGTGCTGCCGCTGCGCATCGCGGTGATCTGGCTGCAGCGCCGCCTGATGTTCGGCGAGAGCTTCCGCACCAGTCTGCGGGTGGCCTTGGCGTTGTCGCCAACCTTGATCTTCACCCTGGTACTGGCGGCGATCATGCGCGAGCGTTTTGCGATATCGCCAGTGCTGTTTGGCGCGCTGCTGCTGTACGCGGCCTTGACCACGCTGCTGCCGTCGCTGGTGTTCCGCCGGCCCATGGATGTTGACCCGCTGAGCAACGAAGCTACGCCGCCCATCGATCCAGAGGTCGTAAGAGATGAGGGCGCTGCCGCTGAGGATCCAGCGCCCGCGTCGCCCTCTGCATCCGGCTCTTACGTACCCCAGCGCTGAGCGGCGCTTATCATCCCCGCACCGGCACGACCTCCTGAAGGTGGGTGCGCGGCAAAGGGGATGTAGGTGGATCGAGAAAACTGGCAGCAGGTACGTGAGCTCTTTGATGCGGTGTGTGAGCTGGAGCCGTCGCAATGGCGGACCGAGCTTGCGCGCCTGAGCGCCAATCCGGCAGTCATTGCTGAAACCCTGGAGCTGCTGCAGGCGCAGACCTGCGACCTCGGCCGCGCCCGTGAACCAATGGCGCAACTGTTCGCAGCTTCCGCGCCATCGGAGCTTGGCGAAGGCGACTGCATCGGGCCGTGGCGCCTGTGCGAGCGCTTGGCCAGTGGCGGCATGGGCATCGTGTTCCGCGCCGAGCGCGCAGATGGCCTGTATGCACAGGAAGTGGCAATCAAGTTCCTGCTCGGCAAACCCGGCGCACGTGTTGCCGAGCGGCTGGCCGCCGAGCGGCGCATCCTTGCCAGCCTGCAGCACCCCAACATCGCGCGCCTGTACGACGGTGGTAGTACGCCGGGCGGCCACCCCTACCTGGTGATGGAGTACGTACGTGGCGAGCCGCTGGATGTGTACTGCGCGCGCCGTCAGCTGGATCTTCGCCAGCGCCTGCAGCTGTTCCTGAAGGTATGCAGCGCAGTGCAGGCCGCGCATGCGCGCTTGGTGCTGCATTGCGACCTGAAGCCGTCGAACATCCTGGTCCGCGAGGATGGTGAACCGGTATTGCTCGACTTCGGGGTGTCGCGGCTGTTGGACGATACCTCCAGCGAATCGGCGGCGCAGTTCTTCACTCCCGCCTATGCGGCACCGGAGCTGCAATCGGGGCAGCCAGCAGGTGTCAGCAGTGACGTTTTCAGTCTTGCCGCGGTGTTGAGCGAACTGCTGGCGGGCAAGGGCGGCCGACGTGGCGCTGGCGATGCGGGTGTCGCGGTGAGCGCGCCCAGCCAGGTGGCACAGGCCGATTGCGCTTGGAAGCGGGCCCTGCGCGGTGATCTGGATGCCATTGTGGTGCGCGCCGGTGCGTTGCCCCCGGAGCAGCGTTATCCGTCGGTGGAAGCACTGGCGGCTGATGTGCAGCGCTACCTGCAGCACCGTCCGGTGCAGGCGCGCCGGGGCGGCCGCGGCTATCGTGCGGGGCGTTGGTTGCGGCGCAACTGGAAGGGCGCAGGGCTGCTGCTGTTGGTGCTGCTGCTTGCGGCCTGGTTTGTGTGGCGCCTGGCTGCCGAGCGTGCCGCCGCCGAGCGCGAGGCGAAGATCGCCGAGCAGGTCAGCGGCTTTCTGGTGGAAATGTTCCAGGCGGCGGATCCACGCGAAAAAGGCGTCCGCGGCGGCGAGGACATCAGCGCCCGCGAAGTGCTGGACCGTGCTGCGGCACAGGTGGACGAGCAGTTGGACGCCTCGGCCGAAGTACAGGCGCGCTTGAAGGGCGTGATTGGTCTGGCTTACCGCAATACCGGCGATCTGCGTCGTGCCAATCCGATGATGCTGCAGGCGGCCGAAGCCTTGGCCGCTGCAGGCGGCGAGAAGAATCTGGACGAGGCCGCACGCCTGTTCAACCTGTTGGCAGGCAGCTATGCCAACAACCGCAATGGCGTGGAAGGCGCCAACATGGCCCGGCGCGCGCTGGGCTTGCTGGGCAAGCAGCCGGCAGACAGCTTCCGCGTCGCCCAGTCCTATAATTCGCTGGGGCTGTCGCTGCTGTCCGAACAGCGCTATGACGATGCCGAAGCCGCGTTCAAGCAGGCCCTGCAGCGCCATCAGGCCGGCAAGCGCGAAAAGTACATCGGGGTGAGCCTGGACAACCTCGGCATGATGTACCGGCGCAAAGGTGATCTGGCCGCATCGGCGGCGGCCTTTGACCAGTCCACGCCGA
The DNA here is from genome assembly GCF_001431465.1 of Stenotrophomonas terrae. Taxonomy (GTDB): domain Bacteria; phylum Pseudomonadota; class Gammaproteobacteria; order Xanthomonadales; family Xanthomonadaceae; genus Stenotrophomonas; species Stenotrophomonas terrae. The sequence goes on from NZ_LDJJ01000036.1 coordinate 35,989, forward strand.
TGTTCCTGCGCACCCTGGGTGAGATGTCGTACGACTACTGGGCCAGCAATACCGAGCGGACGCTGATGCTGATGGACCGCGGCGACCTGGATGAGGCCATTGCCGCGTTCGAGGCAAACCTGGTGCGTGCGCCGAAGATCTTCGGGCCGCGCAGCATCTATGTGGTCAGCGAGAACAACCGCCTGGCGTTGGCGTTGATGCGCAAGGGCGAATATGCACGCGCGCAGCCCTTTGTTGAAACCGCGGTGAGCTTGTCGGCACAGGTGCTGGGCAAGGACAGCTACAACTATTCGCTGGTCACCGAAACCGCCGCGCAGCTGGCGCAGGCGCAGGGCGATCTGGCCGGCGCCGAAAGCGCTTACCGGCAAGCGCTGGCCATACGCAGCGCAGCCATAGGTCGGGATCACCCCGACAGCCTGGACCTGGAACTGCAGCTTGGCCTGTTGCTGGCTGCCCAGGGCAAGGATGCCGGCGATGCCCTGGTGCAGCGCGCGCATGCAATGTGGTTGCCGCGAATTCCTGCCAGCAGTGCCAACGGCATACGCCTGCAGCAGAGCTGGGCCGAATGGTTGCTGGCCAAACAGCGATTGGTGGCGGCCGGGCAGGCGCTGGACGCGGTGGAGCCGCTGCTTGGGCATGGCCCTTATGCGGCGGTACGCCAGCAGGTGCTGCGTGCGCGCTGGGCGCAAGCGCGCGGCAATCGCGGTGAGGCCGTGCAGCATTGGCAGCGCGCCGTGGCGGCGGCCACCCCTTTGTACGGCGAAGATTCGGCGGTCACCGCGCAATGGCGCAGTGCCCTGCAGGCGGCGCAAAGCGATGCACACGCCGCTGGCGCGTTGCCTTGAGCTGACCGGTAGGCGAGGATCGGGGAATGAAAACCTCTTCCTTCTCAGTTCTTTTCAGCGCGCTGGCCTTGGCCAGTGCGGCCATTCTTCCTGCTTCGGCAATGGCCGATGCTGGCGGCAATGCGGCCACGGCGGCGGTCGCGCCGGCCGATCAGTTCCTCGCTGGTTTGGCGCAGTACTGCGGCCAGGCCTTCGCCGGGCGCGTCATCGCCAATCAGCCGCAGTCCAGCGCGCCGGACCCGTTCGACGGCAAAATCCTGGTGATGCATGTGCGTGGTTGTGACAGCCCGCAACAGGAGCTGCGGGTGCCGTTCCATGTGGGCGATGACCATTCGCGGACCTGGGTGATCAGCCGTACCGATAGCGGCCTGCGCTTGAAGCACGATCATCGCCATGCCGACGGCAGCCCGGATGCGGTGACGATGTATGGCGGTGATACCGCGCAGGCCGGCAGCGCCGGGCGCCAGGAGTTCCCGGTCGATGCGGCCTCCGTGGCGATGTTCAGCGCGCATGGCATGACGGCCTCGCTGCGCAATACCTGGGCGATGGAGCTGGTGCCCGGCCAGCGTTTTGTCTATGAACTGGCGCGGCCGGACGGGCGCTTGTTCCAGGTGGAGTTCGACCTGAGCACGCCGGTACAGCTGCCGCCGGCACCGTGGGGCAGCGAAGCCTGAAAGACGGAGGGCGCCGTTGCCGGCGCCCTCTGGTCTGCTTGAGTTGGAGGCTCAGCGGCCGCTGAAGCGTGCGCGGCAGCCGCCGTTTACCCAGATGCTGTTGCCGTTGTAGCCCCAGTTGCGGCCTTCCACGCAGCGCGTATCGGACAGCTGCTGGACGATGACCGGGCGGCCCTGGCGGCGATCCCAGGCGCAGGTATTGGGCCGGTTGCTGCTGCTGGCGCATTCCACCAGGTAGTTGTTGTTGCCGCCGTTGTTCCAGCCGCTGCCACCGCCGCGGCCTTCGCCGAATTCGCCACGGCAACCACCGTTGACCCAGACCGTACCGTTGCTGCTGCCCCAGTTGCGGCCTTCCACGCAGCGCGTATCGGAGATCTGCCGGACCAGCACCGCGCTGCGCCAGCCGGTGTTGCAGACCACGTGGCGGTTGCTGTTGCTGTCACAGCGGATGGTGCGGTTGCCATTGCCATTGCCGTTCCAGCCACCCTGGCCGTTGCCATTGCCACCGGCCCAGTTGCCGCGGCCTTCGGCGAACTCGGCCCGGCAGCCGCCGCTGACCCAGACGCTGCCGTTGTTGCTGCCCCAGTTGCGGCCCTCGATGCAGCGCGTATCGGAGATCTGGCGGACCAGCACCGCGTTGCGCCAGCCGGTGTTGCAGACCTGCTGGCGGTTGCCGTTGCTGTCGCAGCGGATGGTGCGGTTGCCATTGCCATTGCCGTTCCAGCCACCCTGGCCGTTGCCGCCGGCCCAGTTGCCGCGGGCTTCGGCAAACTCGGCCCGGCAGCCGCCGCTGACCCAGACGCTGCCATTGTTGCTGCCCCAGTTGCGGCCTTCGGTACAGCGCGTATCGGAGACCTGGCGCACCAGCACGGCGCTGCGCCAGCCGGTATTGCAGACCTGTTGGCGGTTGCTGTTGCTGTCACAGCGGATGGTGCCGTTCTGGCTGCCCGGGAAGCCGGCTTGGGCAGCGGCCGGGGAGGAGCTCATGGCCAGGCCCAACAGGGCTGCCAGGCCGGCGAGCAGGAAAGAGTGGTTCATGGCGGCTGCCCTGTTCAGGTTTGGTGGCCGAACTATAGGGCGAATCTCACTTAAGGCGGCGTGACTGGGAGACAAATTTGCTCCAGCCCCCGCTGAGCGCCAAAATACGGGGCTACCCGGCACCGTTTCGTGCCGGGCCCCCTGCGGAGCTTTCCATGCGTACCCATTTCTGCGGCCTGGTCGACGAGACCCTGATCGGCCAAACCGTGACCCTCGCCGGCTGGACCGACGTTGCCCGTAACCTCGGCGGCGTCTGTTTCATCGATCTGCGTGATCACGAAGGCATCGTCCAGGTCACGGTCGAGCCGGACAACGCGGAGGTGTTTGCCGTCGCCGCCAGCCTCGGTTACGAGGACGTGCTGCAGGTCGAGGGCGTGGTTCGCGCGCGTCATGCGGTCAACGACAAGATCCGCAGCGGCAAGGTGGAAGTGATCGCCACCCGCATCACCATCCTCAACAAGGCCGCGCCGCTGCCGTTCCATGCGCACGAGAACCCAGGCGAGGAAACCCGCCTGAAGTACCGTTACCTGGACCTGCGTCGCCCGGAAATGCAGCGCATGCAGCGCACCCGCATCAAGCTGGTGCAGGCGCTGCGCCGCCATCTGGACGAGCGTGGCTTCCAGGACATCGAGACCCCGATCCTGACCAAGGCCACCCCGGAAGGCGCCCGCGACTTCCTGGTGCCGGCGCGCATGCACCCGGGCGAGTTCTACGCCCTGCCGCAGAGCCCGCAGCTGTTCAAGCAGATCCTGATGGTGGCCGGCTTTGACCGCTACTACCAGGTGGCACGCTGCTTCCGCGATGAAGCCCTGCGCGCCGACCGCCAGCTGGAATTCACCCAGCTGGACATGGAATTCGCCTTCGTCCGCGAGAGCGACATCCAGGATTTCGTCGAAAACATGATCCGCGCCATCTTCAAGGAAGTGGTGGACGTGGAACTGGCGGCGCAGTTCCCGCGCATGACCTGGGCCGAGGCGATGCGTCGCTTTGGTTCGGACAAGCCGGACCTGCGCATCGCGCTGGAACTGGTGGACGTGGCCGAGCTGGTCAAGACCAGCGAGTTCCCTGTGTTCACCGCCGCTGCCAATGACGCCGACGGCCGCGTGGCCGCGCTTCGCATCCCGGGCGGTGCCACCCTCAGCCGCAAGCAGATCGACGAATACGCTGCCCATGCCGCCAAGTACGGCGCCAAGGGCCTGGCCTATATCAAGATCGCCGAGAACGGGGAGATCAGCTCGCCGATCCAGAAGTTCTTCGCCGAAGACGCCTTCGCCGCGCTGCTCAAGCACGTTGGCGCCGGCAATGGCGACATCGTGTTCTTCGGTGCCGGCGGTTACAACAAGGTCTCCGACTTCATGGGCGCGCTGCGCCTGAAGGCCGGCAAGGACTTCGGCCTGGTTGCCAATAGCTGGGCGCCGCTGTGGGTCACCGACTTCCCGATGTTCGAGTGGGACGAGGAAGAGCAGCGTTACGTCGCCCTGCATCACCCCTTCACCGCGCCGGCGGTGGACGATGTGGCCGAGCTGCGCGCCCACGCCAAGACCGCGGTATCGCGCGGTTACGACATGGTGCTCAACGGCAACGAGATCGGTGGCGGTTCCATCCGTATCCATCGCCCGGAAATGCAGAGTGCGGTGTTCGAGCTGCTCGGCATTGGTGCCGAAGAAGCCCGCGCCAAGTTCGGCTTCCTGCTGGATGCGCTGAACTACGGCGCACCGCCGCACGGCGGCATCGCCTTCGGTATCGACCGTATTGCCGCGCTGATGGCCGGCACCGAGTCCATCCGTGACGTGATCCCGTTCCCGAAGACCACCGGTGCGCAGTGCCTGATGACCGACGCCCCATCGCCGATCGCCGATGCTCAGCTGGCTGAAGTGCACGTGCAGGTACGGCCCAAGAGCCCGTAACCAACGGCCAGGAACCAGGAACCAGAGAGCGCGTCAGGCCTTCTTTGGTTCCTGGTTTTTTGTTTGGGACATTGCCTGGATGCCCAGGCTCGCCTCTACGTTGCTGGTTTCCCATCTCTGGTTCCTGGCCTTATGACTATCCGCCGCGCCACTCCCGCAGATGCCGCACTGCTGTGCGCGTTGGCCGAACGTACCTTTGTGGAAACGTTCGGACACCTGTATCCGCCTGAGGATCTGGCCGGCTATCTGGCCACGGCCTATCCGCTGGAACTGCAGCGGCAACAGCTGCAGTCCGGTGACTATGCGGCGTGGCTGTTGGACGTGCAGGGCGAGGCGGTGGGTTTCGCCTTTGCCGGCCCCTGCGGGCTGCCGCATCCGCAGGCCACGGCGGCCGATGGCGAGTTGAAGCGCCTGTATGTGTTGCGCGAACACCAGGGTGGCGGCCGCGGTGGCCAGTTGTTCGAGGCGGCTCTGCAATGGCTGCAGACCCCGGGACGGACGCTGTGGATCGGCGTGTGGTCGGAGAATTTTGGTGCGCAGCGCTTCTATGCGCGGCACGGTTTCGAGCAGGCCGGCGAGTACGAATTCCCGGTTGGAAACACCCGCGACAAGGAATTCATCCTGCGCAGGGTTGCTGCCGCGGATTGATTGTTCCGAGCTCCATTGACCGTCAGCCACGCTGCTTCCGCGAATTCCGCCGGTTTACGCTGGCCGGTATTGCGCCGGTCTGATGATTTCTCCTCACAAATCTGGTGGCGCGCACCGACTGCGCCGCCCGTTGCCGTGCGCATGTTGCAAAGCGTGTACTGCATCACTGTGGATGCTGCGTGCCTGCCGCGTCTATTGAGCATGGGAGCCGGATTTCTGCGGTGTGCGCAGATCGGACTCCTGCATGGCGGATCTGGCGGCGTGTTGTTTGTGCGGCGCAGGTGCGGATCCACGGGTGATACGAAGGATGACAGCGCGGAAGCAGGCATGAAGAAACGTTTTGACCAGGTGCAGGTGATCGAATTCCTGCGTGAGGTGGATGCCGCAGCGAGCCTGCGCGCGCTATGCCGCGAGCACGGTTTCAATGACGCGGCGCAGGCCTTGCTGCGGCGTACCTGCGGTGCCATGCGCTCACCGCAGGCGCGCCAGCTGCGCCAGTTGCAGCAGGAGAATCAGCGGTTGCGGGCACTGTTGGCGCTGCAGCAGCGGGAACGCGAGCGTATCAAGCAGGCCCTGCGGCAGGCGTTCTAAACACCACGTGCTGCACGGCCCTGTTCGCGGCGTGCCGCCTCAGCGCTGCAGTTCGGTTTCGCCGGCGGCATTTTTGTGCGCTGAAATGCCGTGCAGGGCAGTGAGCGCTTCAACAAAGCCGGCACTGTCATTGCTGCGGAAAACCCCGGAGATGCGTAGTTCCCCCAGGTCCGCATCGCCGACCCGCAGTGGCGGGCCGCCATAGCGGTTGAACTCCTCGATCGCCAAGCGCAGTGGCAGGTCGTTGAACACCAGCTGCCCCTGCAGCCATGCCGGTGCGCTGCCGCCCTGGAATGTCTGCACCTGCAGACGCTGCCCCACGGCCAGATGCGCGCGCTGGCCGGGGATGAGGGTGGCAAGTGCTGCGGTACTGTCATCGACTGTGGCCGCGCGCAGCTGTACCTTGCCTTCGAACAAGGTGACATCCAGCGCATCGGCGCGACTATAGACCTCGAACTCGGTGCCGACGGCGCGCACGCTGCCCTGCGCGGTATCCACCGTCAGTGGGCGTGCGGTATCGGGCGCCACCCTGAAGAAGGCCCGCCCCTGATCCAGGCTGATGCGGCGCTGTTGCGCGCTGTAGCGCACGCGCACCTGGGTGCCGGTGTCCAGCTCGAGCTGGGTGCCGTCTTCCAGTGTGATGCTGCGGTGTTCGCCCACCGCGCTGGCATAGCGCAGCTCGCTTGCCGGTGCCGGAACGAGCAGGCGCCAGCCAATGACCACAGCGGTCATGGCCGCCGCGCAGGCCACCAGCCAGCGCACGGGCCCTGGCCTGCGGCGGAGTTGCGGCGCCGGTTGCGGCGTGGCTGCAGGGATTGCCGCCAGCCGCTGGCTGATTTCCGGCGTGGCCGAAAAGTCGCTCAGCATCCTCCAGGTGCGCTCGATACGCTCGTGCGCCTGCCGGTGCGCGGGATCGGCGTCCAGCCAGGCCTGATGTTCGGCCTGTTCGGCCTCGCTCACCTCATCATCGTGCAGGCGCGCGAACCAGGCAGCCGCCTGGGTGCGGATCGGGTCGGCGTCTTCCACCATATTCAATGGGTTCTGTTTCATGGTTGCTCCAGCCGCGTGCCGAAGTGGAGCAGGGCACGCATCATTTGTTTTTCGACGGCGCTGACGCTGATGCCCAGCTGGCTGGCAATCGCGCGGTAGGTGAGGCCTTCATAGCGGTGCAGCAGGAATACCTGCTGGCAGCGCGGCGGCAGGTCATCGAGCACCTTGAGGAAGTTCTGCAGGCGTTCGCGGTCCTGGTAGACGCGCTCGCCGCAGACAGTTTCGGCAGGCCAGTCCTCGGTCGATTCGTCCAGGGATACGTGTTGGCCGGTATGGCGGGTACGGTCGCGGCGGTAGCGGTCGCGCAACAGGTTGCCAGCGATGGTCATCAGATAGGCTTCGACATTATTGACCTTGTCGGCCTGCGGATCCCGCATCATCCGCACCAGGGTTTCCTGGGTGAGATCCTCTGCATCTTCAACCGAACCCAGATGATTCCTGAAGTAGCGCATCAAGCGTGGGCGGTACTGTTGAGCCATGCTGCCCGTATCCCGGACAGTGTCGGGAGGCGGCTGGGTGGGCGGCGGGGCGGCGGTCATTGGCAGGCGTTGACAGTCTGAATCGGCACGCGCAGCTTGGGCTAGTGCCAGCGATTCTGCCAGATGAGGTGTTTTGCCGGTGCTGCGTCTGTACACCGGGTTGGGATCGCCACGCCAGCCGGATTGCTACTTGGAGAGGGGATGATTGCCGGTACAGATGACCCGCAGAATCCAAGGCACAGGTGGCGTTGCTGGCTGGCTGCTGGACTGCTGTGCCTGCTGCTGGTCGGCGTCCCGGCGTGGGCACAGACGCCAGCGCGGCTGCAGGTGTATCAGCTGCCCCGGCAGCCACTGGAACAGTCGCTGGCCCAGCTGGCCACGGTATCGAACCTGCAGATCCTGATGGCCCCGCAGATGCTGCGCGGCAAAACCGCGCCGGCCTTGAGCGGGCGTTATAGCGTCGCCGAAGCCTTGCAGCGGCTATTGGCCGGCAGCGGGCTGAGTTACCGGCTCACCGAGGGCGGGGTTGTCACCATTGTCGCGGCGGCCCAGCCGCTGCCCGTACCTGCAGCAAAACCGGCACAGCCACGGCTGCTGCCGCAGGTGGCAACCTCGTTGGGGGCGCTGCAGGTCACCGGCTCGCGGATCCGCCGCAGTGAGTTCGAGGGTGCGGCACCGCTGACGGTGATCAGCGCCGAGCAGATGGAGCGCGAGGGTCGGTTTTCATTGGCCGAGGTATTGGCCATCAATGGCATGAGTGTCTATGGCGCCGAGTCGCAGGGCGGTGGCGGTCGGTTCTCGGCCAACGCGCAGCCGGTGAACCTGCGCGGTCTGGGCGCCGGGCGCGCGCTGATCCTGGTCGACGGCCGGCGTGTGCCGGACTATCCCTTTCCGTCCAATGGGCGCAGCAACTTCCAGAGCCTGGGCAGCATCCCGCTGGCCGGCGTCGACAGGGTCGAGGTGATGACAGGTGGCGCATCGGCGGTATACGGCGCCGATGCGATCGCCGGGGTGATCAACATCGTGCTCAAACAACCGCGCGATGGTCATCAGTTGAAGGTGCGCGCCGGGACCAGTAGCCAGGGCGGCGCCGACCAGGTGGATCTGCAATGGTCGGCGGGCTTCAGCGGGGCTGACTGGCGCGCCGACTATGTGCTGCAGTACGCGCAGGGCGAGCAGCTGCGTGGCTACCAACGCGACATCCAGATGCCGGCGCAAACCGCTGCCGGGCCGCAGCCCGCACTTGGGCTGGGGTTGCAGGGAGAGGGCGGGGTACTGCAGCCCTTGTCGGCCGGTGTCTGTGAGCGTTGGGGCACGGACTTCGTTGATTGGAACTACGCCGCAGCACCGGGCCAGATACACGGTCCGGGTTGTGGTACGTGGCACAACGCCGGCTACGCCTCACTCGCTGATGCGCGGCAGGAAGTATCCGCGCGCCTGCATGCCGAGCGTGACCTGCCCGCCGATATCCAGCTGTGGACGACAGTGCAGCTCTGGCACGCGCGCAGCGAGATTGCGGCCGTGCCTGAAACCATCACCGGCCCACACAGCATCCGTACTGGCAGGGTGAGCCAGGTGCAGGATCCGCAACTGGGCCTGGTTTCGCCACTGCGGGTGTTGACCCCGCAGGAGATGGGCGGACTGGCAGCGATGAATGATCGCTATGCCGAACAGATGGCCGATCTGGCGCTGGGGCTGCGCGGCTACGCGTGGAAAGGCATGGAGTGGAACCTTGCGCTCGGCCATTCCGACTATCGGGTGCAACGCGATTTCCGGCGGCTGCTGGGCGCGCAGGTCAACGCATTTTTCTTCGGCCCGGCGCAGGGCTTCACTGATGAGGGTGTCCTCATCCAGCCGCTCAGGCTCGATCACTGGTATCGCCCGCTCACCGCGGAGGAGTACCGCGCGATGTCGACGACCGTGCAGTACCGCGCACACAGCCAGGTGGACAGCGCCAGCTACGTGCTGTCGGGAGACATCGCCGAACTGAAGAGCGGAAAGCTAGGTGTGGCACTGGTGCTGGAGGCCAGCCACCAGAGTTACGCGCTGCGCAACCGGCCCTCGGTGTTGCCGTTGCAGCTTGAACTGTATGACCTGACCGGCAGCGTCGGTGCCGGCGGACGCAGTCGCTATGCACTGGGGGGCGAGACGCGGATACCACTGACCAGTACGCTCAAGCTCAGTCTTGCCGGGCGCTGGGACAAATACGATGACAGCACTTCATTGGGCATCGCGCCGACCTGGAGTGCGGGCTTGGAGTGGCGTCCGTTGGCGGGACTTCTGTTGCGCGCCAGTCATGCCACCAGCTTCAAGGTGCCGGACATGCACTGGGCGCATACCGACGGCGGCGGTAGTTTTGGAACTGCAGTGGACGTGCTGCGCTGCATGCAGGTCGGTGCAAACCCTGATTGCGGAGCGTTTACCTCGGTGTTCCTGACCAGGACATCGCGAAACCCCGAACTGGGGGCCGAGTCCGGGGTGTCCAGTACGCTGGGCGTGGTCTGGGATGCTGCCGAGATGATGTCGATGAGCCTGGATTACTGGGACGTCCGCAGCGAGCAGGGAATTGGCCGCATAGCGCCGGTTGTGCTGCTGCGTGACGAGGCCGAATGCCGCACCGGAATGAAGCTGGACGGTAGTCCTTCGAGCGCGGATCTGCGCTCGTGGGAGTGTCGCAAGGCGCGGGCCAGGGTGGTGCGCAGTGGCGACGATGGCCTGGGCCGCATTGTCATGGTCGAATCGATGGCGGCCAACCAATCCAATGAGCGTGTGCGCGGCATCGATGCGGTAGTGGACGCGCGTATGGACACCGCTGCCGGTCAGTTCGCCCTGCATACGGCGTGGTCGCGCATGTTGCATGCCAGTCGGCGTGTACGTGCACCCGGAACCCTGCATGAGCAGTGGCGGCAGGTGCCTTGGCAATCCGGCGAGAACCGTGCCTTTCGCAGCAATTTCAGTACCAGCCTCGGCTGGCAGGGGAGCACGGGCTGGTCCGCCAACCTGTTTGGCATCCGTTACGGCAGCCTGCCCCGGGTAGACGGCAATGGGCGCCTGCGGCCGCTGTTCCTGTTGAATGCCAACATCGGCAAACGCCTCACCGAACAGGCGGCTGTGACACTGTTCGTCAACAACGTGTTCAATACGCCGCCGCCGCGCGACAGCAGCAATACCGAGTTCCCGTACTACTACGACGAGGTCTACAGCGCGGTGGGAAGACAGCTTGCCGTACAGCTGGATTACAACTTCGACTAAAGGCGGTGTGCGTGCCCGTTGTGGTGGACAAGGCCGATGACGGAAACTGCGCGCATGTCCCTGCAGAATTCCCCGCGTTCCCGAGTACTGATACTGCACGGTATCTGGAACACCCGCTCCTGGTTGTTGCCGCTGGCATGGCGCCTGCGCAGCCAGGGCTTCGTGGTGGATACGTTTGGCTACGCCAGCGTGTTCGGCGGTCCGGAGCAGGCGGTGCCACAACTGGTGCAGCGGCTGCAACGGCTCGGGCCGGTATCGCTGGTCGGTCACAGCCTGGGCGGCCTAGTGGCGCTGGAGGCGCTGCGCCGTTCGCCGGCACTGCAGGTACCGCGGGTGGTCTGCCTGGGTTCGCCGCTATGCGGCAGCGGCACCGCCCGTTCCATGGCCGAGCATGGTTGGTCGGCAGCGCTGGGGCGTAGCGGCGACCTGCTGCTGCACGGCCTGCCGGACTGGCAGGGGCAAGCCGAGGTCGGGCTGATCGCCGGCTCGGTGGCGCATGGGCTGGGGGCGATGATGGGCGCGCTGGAAGGCGAATCCGATGGCACCGTGGGGCTGGCCGAAACCCGCCTGCCGGGCCTGGCCGACCATTGCGTGGTGCCGGTCAGCCACAGCGGGCTGGTGCTGTCGCCGGAGGTGGCCACGCTCACTGCCGGCTTCCTGCGCCAGGGGCGCTTCCCGACGGTTGCCGCCGCAATGGGCTGATGACGGGGGCTGGGCGGGGGATCAGGTAGAATTGCCGTCCTGTTCCTGACAGATGTACGGTATTCCCATGGGTCGAGGTCCTTCCATCGAAGGCCGCAAAAACGCGAATGACGCGAAGCGCGGCAAGATTTTCACCAAAATCATCCGGGAGATCAGCGTTGCTGCCCGTGGTGGCGGAGGCGACCCAAACAACAACCCACGTCTGCGCACCGCGATGGACAAGGGCCTGAGCGCGAACATGACCAAGGATGTCATCGAGCGCGCAATCAAGAAGGCCACCGGTGAGCTGGAAGGCGTCGAGTACGAGGAAGTGCGCTACGAGGGCTATGCCCCGGGCGGCATCGCCGTGATCGTCGACTGCCTGACCGACAACCGCGTGCGTACCGTGGCCGACGTGCGCCATGCCTTCAGCAAGTGCGGCGGCAACATGGGCACCGAAGGCTCGGTCTCGTTCATGTTCAAGCGGCTCGGCGTGCTGAGCTTCGCCCCCGGTGCGGATGAGGAAACCATCACCGAGGCCGCGATCGAGGCCGGTGCCGACGACATCGCGGTCTATCCGGAGGATGGTTCGATCGACGTGATTACCGCCCCGGAAGCCTTCCAGTCGGTGAAAGCTGCGATGGCAGCGGCCAAGCTGGAGCCGGATCACAGCGAAATCACCTTCCGTGCCGACAATGACGTGGCCGTCGATGCCGACACCGCGGTGCAGGTGAAAAAGCTGCTGGACATGCTCGAAGACCTGGACGACGTGCAGGACGTGTATTCCAACGTTGACCAGGCGAGCCTGGAGCGGGTCTGACGACCCGCCCGGTCCCACCGGGTGAGACGGCGTCCGGCCATGCTGGGCGCCGTTTTTTACTGGTAGAGGCACTATGACCCGCATCCTTGGCATTGATCCCGGTTCGCAGCGCACCGGCGTCGGCATCATCGACATCGACGCCAATGGCCGTGCCCGTCACGTCCATCACGCGCCGCTGGTGCTGCTGGGGGCGGCGGATTTCCCGCAGCGGCTGCGCCTGCTGGCGCATGGCCTGCATGCCTTGATCGAGGAATTCCAGCCGCAGGAAGTGGCGATCGAGCGGGTGTTCATGGCCAAGAATGCCGATTCGGCCCTGAAGCTGGGGCAGGCGCGCGGCGCGGCGGTGTGTGCGGTGGTGATGCGCGACCTGCCAGTCAGCGAATACGCCGCCACCGAGATCAAGCTGGCCGTGGTTGGTCGCGGCGGCGCGGAAAAACAACAGGTGCAGCATATGGTGGGTTTGATGCTGAACCTGCAGGGCAAATTACAGGCTGACGCCGCCGATGCACTGGCGGTGGCCATTACCCACGCGCATGTCCGCGCCACCGCCAATCGGCTGGGGGTGGATGTGCGGCAGGCTTGGAGTCGGAAATGAGGTTCTTCGAATGATCGGTCGTCTGCGCGGCATCCTCGCCCACAAGGCACCCCCGTGGCTGGTGATCGACGTCAATGGCGTGGGCTATGAGCTGGAAGCGCCGATGAGCACCTTTTACGACCTGCCCGATGTCGGTCGCGAGGTCATCCTGTTCACCCATTACGCGCAGAAGGAAGACAGCGTCTCGCTGTACGGCTTCCTGCGCGAGGGCGAGCGGCGGCTGTTCCGCGACGTGCAGAAGGTCTCGGGCATCGGCGCCAAGATCGCGCTGGCTGTACTGTCCGGTGCCAGCGTGGATGAGTTCGCGCGCTTGATCCAGACCGGTGATGTCACCGCGCTGACCCGCATCCCCGGTATAGGCAAGAAGACTGCCGAGCGTATGGTGGTGGAACTGCGCGACCGCGCGGCCAACTTCACCGGCGGCGGCGCGCCCATTGCCGGCCAGTTGGGCACCGATGCGGTGTCCGAGGCGACGGTGGCGTTGCAGCAACTGGGCTATAAACCGGCAGAGGCCGCCAAGATGGCGCGTGATGCCGGTGCCGAGGGCGATGATGTCGCCACGGTCATCCGTAAAGCGCTGCAAGCGGCGCTGCGTTAAACCCTTCGGCAGCATGACGCCAACCTGAGATCGCCATGTCCCACGCTTCTTCCACTCCTGAATCTTCCACCCACGGCCATGGCCACGGTCACGGCGGTGCCGCCGGCGGCATGGCGCTGGTCGTCGGTGCCATCGGCGTGGTGTTCGGTGACATCGGCACCAGCCCGCTGTACACCTTGAAGGAAGCGTTCTCGCCGCATTACGGGCTCAGCAGCGACCACGACACCGTGCTGGGCGTGCTGTCGCTGGCGTTCTGGGCCTTGAACATGGTTGTCACGCTCAAGTACGTGACCATCATCATGCGCGCCGACAACGACGGCGAGGGCGGCATCATGGCCTTGATGGCGCTGGCCCAGCGCACCCTGCGCAATGGTTCGCGCTCGGCCTACGTGGTAGGCATCCTCGGCATCTTCGGCGCCTCGCTGTTCTTTGGCGACGGGGTGATCACCCCGGCCATCTCGGTGCTGGGTGCGGTCGAGGGCCTGGAAGTCGCGGCACCGGGGTTGGGGCACTTCGTGGTGCCGATCACCCTGGTGGTGCTGGCAGCGGTATTTGCCGCGCAGCGCTTTGGCACCGAGAAGGTGGGCAAGGTATTCGGCCCGGTGATGACCATCTGGTTCCTGTCGCTGGCGGCAATCGGCATCTGGAACGTGATCGCCGCACCGGAAGTGCTCAAGGCCTTCAACCCGCTGTGGGCGGCCCGCTTCTTCATGGAACACGGCTGGCACGGCATCTTCATCCTCGGCGCGGTGGTGCTGGCGGTGACCGGTGGTGAGGCGCTGTATGCGGACATGGGCCACTTCGGTGCGCCGCCGATCCGCCATGCCTGGTATTTCTTTGTGTTGCCGTGTCTGGTGCTCAATTACCTGGGGCAGGGCGCGCTGGTGCTGCAACGCCCGGACGCGGTGGCCAACCCGTTCTTCGAGGCGGTGCCGGAGTGGGCGCTGATTCCGATGATCCTGCTGGCAACGATGGCGGCGGTGATCGCCAGCCAGTCGGTCATCACCGGTGCGTTCTCGGTCTCGCGGCAGGCCATGCAGCTGGGTTACATCCCGCGCATGCGCATCCTGCATACCTCGCACGACACCATCGGCCAGATCTACATCCCCGGCATCAACTGGGGCCTGGCGGTGATGGTGTTCGGGCTGGTATTGGCGTTCCGCAGCTCCAGCAACCTGGCCGTGGCCTACGGTATTTCGGTGTCCGGCACGATGCTGATCGATACCCTGTTGCTGGCGCTGGTGGCGCGGGTGCTGTGGCCGCGGGCGCGCCACGCGATCGTCGCCTTGTGCGTGGTGTTCCTGTTCATCGATCTTGGGTTCGTGATCGCCAATGGCGCCAAGCTGCTGCAGGGCGCCTGGTTCCCGCTGGTGCTTGGGCTGGTGCTGTTCACGATGATGCGCACCTGGCGGCGTGGCCGCGAGCTGCTGCGCGACGAGATCCGCAAGGACGGTATCCGCCTCGATACGTTTTTGCCCGGTTTGATGCTGGCACCGCCGGTGCGGGTGCCGGGCACGGCGGTGTTCCTGACCGCTGACCCGACCGTGGTCCCGCATGCGCTGATGCACAACCTCAAGCACAACAAGGTGCTGCACGAGCGCAATGTGTTCCTGCACGTGGAAACCCTGCCGATGCCATATGCGGCCGATGGCCAGCGCCTGCGCATCGATTCGGTCGGCGATGAGTTCTACCGTGTCTATGTGCGCTACGGCTTCATGGAGACACCGGACATCCCGCTGGCGCTGATGCGTTCCTGCGACCATGGCGGCATCTATTTCGACCCGATGGACACCACCTTCTTCGCCAGCCGCGAGACCATCGTGGCCAGCGCCAACCGTGGCATGCCGATCTGGCGCGACAAGCTGTTCGCCTTCATGCATCGCAACGCGGCACCAGCCACCGGTTTCTTCCGGATTCCGGGCAACCGGCTCGTCGAGCTGGGTGCGCAGGTTGAAATCTGATCGCATGCGCCGTGCTTGGCGCATAATTGCGAAATGACTGACGACCGCATCATCGGCGCCGGCGCCACCCGTGAGGATGACGCCGCCGACGCCAGCATCCGCCCGCGCAGCCTTGCCGATTACCTCGGCCAGGCGCCGGTGCGTGAGCAGATGGATATCTATATCCAGGCCGCCAAAGCGCGCCACGAGGCGCTGGATCATGTGCTGATCTTCGGCCCGCCCGGGCTGGGCAAGACCACGCTCAGCCATGTCATCGCCAATGAGCTGGGGGTTGCGCTGCGCGTCACCTCCGGCCCGGTGATCGAAAAAGCCGGTGATCTGGCCGCGCTGCTGACCAATCTGCAGCCGCACGATGTGTTGTTCATCGACGAAATCCACCGCCTCTCGCCCGTGGTCGAGGAAGTGCTGTACCCGGCGATGGAGGATTTCCAGATCGACATCATGATCGGCGACGGCCCGGCCGCACGCTCGATCAAGCTCGATCTGCCACCGTTCACCCTGATTGGTGCTACCACCCGCGCCGGCCTGCTGACCGCGCCGTTGCGCGACCGGTTCGGCATCGTGCAGCGGCTGGAGTTCTATTCGGCCGATGAACTGACCCGCATCGTGCGGCGTTCGGCGGCCATTCTCGGCATCGATTGCAGTGCCGAGGGCGCCGGCGAGATCGCGCGGCGTTCGCGCGGCACCCCGCGTATTGCCAACCGCTTGCTGCGGCGGGTGCGTGATTACGCCCAGGTCAAGGCGGCCGGGCATATCGACCAGGACGTGGCGCAGGCTGCCATGCAGATGCTGAAGGTCGACCCGGAAGGCTTCGACGAGCTGGATCGGCGCATGCTGCGCACCCTGGTGGAGTATTTCGATGGCGGCCCGGTCGGGGTCGAGTCGATGGCCGCGGCGCTTTCCGAGGAACGCGGCACCCTGGAAGACGTGGTCGAGCCCTTCCTGATCCAGCAGGGCTTCCTGGTGCGTACCGCACGCGGGCGCATGGCCACCAACAAGGCCTACCGCCATCTTGGCCTCAAACCCAAGGCTGCACCGGCGCCGGTTGACCTGTTTGCGGAGCAGCGCGATGAAGAATGAGTCTCGGTTCAGTTGGCCGACACGCATTTACTGGGAAGATACCGACGCTGGCGGCGTGGTGTACCACGCCCGCTACGTGGCCTTCATGGAGAGGGCACGGACCGAATGGATGCGGGCCCTGGGTTACGGACAGGCGTCCCTGCGCGAAGGCGATGGGCAGATGTTCGTGGTCCGGGCGATGACGCTGGATTTCTTCAAGCCGGCCAAGCTCGACGATGTACTGACCACCACGGTGGAACTGGTGCAATGCCGGCGGGCCAGCTTGTTGATGGCGCAGGCGGTGCTGCGCGATGACCAGGTACTGGTCAGCGCCCAGGTCCGGCTTGCCGCCGTCGGGGCTGCGGATTTCCGTCCACAGCCCATCGATGACACGCTGTACGCAGTGCTTAAACCCCTTCAAACACAACACGCTTAAGCAACACTGAGGAAGATCGGATGATCGCTTTGCTTCTGGCCCTGCAGGCCACCGTGACCGAGGCCCTGCCGGCCGATGTCAGCGCCGCAGCCGCGCAGACCGTGGCGCAGGCCAGCCATGGCGGCGGCATCAATTACCTGGACCTGATGATCAAGGCCAGTATCCCGGTCAAGCTGATCGTGCTGCTGCTGTTGGCCGGCTCGTTCATCAGCTGGGTGATCATTTTCCGCAAGGCGCGCGTGTTCAAGGCCGCCGACAACGAGGCCAGCGAGTTCGAGAACCGCTTCTGGTCCGGTGCCGACCTGGGCAAGCTGTACGCCTCGGCCACCGACCGCAACCGCCAGGTGGATGGCCTGGAAGCGATCTTCGAGGCTGGTTTCCGCGAGTATTCGCGCCTGCAGGGCCGCCGTGCGTTCGATGGCCGCACCCAGCTGGAAGGCGCGCAGCGCGCCATGCGCACCACGTATGCCCGCGAAGTTGACGGCCTGGACCGCAACCTGGAACTGTTGGCCAATATTGGCTCCACCGCCCCGTACGTGGGCCTGGTCGGCACAGTGTTCGGCATCATGGTGACCATGCACGACATGATCAGCAGCGGCGAGCAGGCCGGTATCGCCTCGGTCGCGCCGGGTATCTCCGAAGCCCTGTTCGCCACCGCCATCGGCCTGTTCGTGGCCATCCCGGCGGTATGGGCCTACAACCGCTTCACCACCCGCGTCGAGCGGCTGTCGGTGCGCTATGAAACCTTCGCCGAGGAGTTCAGCTCCATCCTGCAGCGCCAGCAGAGCGGCAGTGACGAGTAAGTGCGCCAGCGCCTTCCTCTGACCGCAGGAGTCCACCGATGACCGCCGCCATTCCCCGCCGCAAGCGCCGCAAGCTCAAGTCCGAGATCAACGTCGTGCCGTATATCGACGTGATGCTCGTGCTGCTGATCATCTTCATGGTGACCGCGCCGCTGCTGACCCTCAGTTTTGAAGTCGACCTGCCCAGTTCCACCGCCAAGGCGCTGGAAAGCAAGCAGGACCCGATCGTGGTCTCGGTCCGTGCCGATGGCCAGATGAGCCTGAAACTGCCCGAAGCCAAGGACCCGCAGGCCATGGACGCCGCTGCGCTGCAGGCGCAGCTGGGCGCGCTGGCCTCGCAGGACAAGGAACTGCGGGTGATCGTGGCCGCCGACAAGAGCGTGGCCTATGAAAAGGTCATGGATGCGATGGACGTGATCAAGGCCGCGAAGATCGAAAAGGTGGGTCTGGCGACCGATGCACGCTGACGCACTGCCACCGCCGCACGACAAACGCAACGAGTGGGGCCTGCCGGTCGTATTGGCCCTGCTGGTGCACCTGCTGGTAGCGGCTGTCTTCATTTTTGCCTGGCTGTGGTCGCCCTCGCGCAACACCGAGGCTGCCGCCGGTGATCCGGCGCTGGAAGCCAATATGCAGCTGTCCGCCGCCGAAGCCTCGGCCGCGCGGCAGGCCCTGCGTGCCTCGGAAAAACTGCCGGACCTGCCCGAGCCGCCGCCGGAAGACGTGCCGCCCGAGCCAGTGCCGGAAGATACCGTGCCGCCGCCGCAACCCATTCCCGAGCCCAAGCCGCAGGATGCGCCGACCCCGCAGCAGCACAACGCCCAGGAACGCATTGCCCAACCGGACACTGTCGACCAGGAGCGGGTCAGCGCATTGGCCATCTCGCAGGAAAAGGCCAAGCAGGAACAGGAAGCCAAGCGCCGCCAGGAGCAGATCGACCTGACCGAGCGCAAGCGCGTGGAAGAGGCCGAGCAGAAGCTGCGGCTGGCCAAGCAGCAGGAAGAGGCCGACCGCAAGAAGCTCGCCGACCAGCAGCGTCAGGCCAATGAAACCCAGGCCGAGCAGGAACGTCAGCAGAAGATCGCCGAAATCCGCCGCAAGCGTGAGCAGGCCGAGCGTGAGGCCAAACTGGCCGAGCAGCGCCTGCGCCAGGTGGCCGATGCCCGTGCCCGCGCGCAGGCCGCGTCGACCAGCAGTGGCAGCAGCGGTGCCAGTACGCCGTCGCCGGGGCAGGGTGGTACCAGCAATGACCTGACCGCCAAGTACGCCGCCGCGATCCAGCAGGCCGTGCTCAACCAGTGGATACGCCCGGATTCGATCCCGCGTGGCCAACGCTGCCGCCTGACCATCCGTCAGCTGCCCGGCGGTGAGGTGATGGATGTCGAGTTCGCGCCCGGTTGCCCCTATGACGAAGCCGGCAAGCGCTCGGTCGAGGCCGCCGTGCGGCGCGCCCAGCCGTTGCCTTACCGTGGCTTCGAGTCCGTGTTCCAGCGCAACCTGAATTTCAACTTCGAGGCGCAGGATCGCTGAGTTGCCGGGCTTCTGCGGGAGCTGGCGATTTCATCGGAAACTTTTTCGTCAAGGGTGGTTTAAGGGCTGATCGAGGAATTTCACGCAATAGTTCGTTCATGATTGCGAAAGTATTCATCTGCCTGCTGCTATCCCTTTTTTACTTCGCCCGTACTGTTGAGCGCCTCATGAAGAAAATGCCTCGTTGGCTGGTTGCCCTCACTGCCCTGTTGTTGCCGCTTGCGGCGATGGCACAGCAGAAGGGACTGGAAATCGACATCATCGGTGGCAACGCATCGGCCACGCCGATCGCGGTTGTGCCGATGGCCTACCAGGGCTCGGCCGGTGCGCCGCAGACCGACGTCGCCGCGGTGGTGCGCGCTGATCTGGACCGTTCCGGCCAGTTCCGCAATCTGCCCGAAGCGCAGATCACCGAGCGGCCCAGCCGTGGCAGCGAGGTGCAGTACCCTACCTGGCGCGCGCTGAAACAGGACTTCCTGGTGGTGGGCCGGGTGCAGGACGCCGGTGCCGGCGCCTACCGGGTGGAATACGAACTGTTCGACGTGGCCAAGGGCGAGCGCATGCTTGGCCTGGCAATGACCGCCCGCTCCAGCGCGATGCGTGACGTCGCCCACCAGATGGCCGATGCCATCTACGAAAAGATCACCGGCGTGCGCGGCGCATTCTGGACCCGCATCGCCTACATCACCGCCAGCGGCAGCGGCGCCAACATGCGTTATGCGCTGATGGTGGCCGATTCCGATGGCTACAGCCCGCAGACCATCGTGCGCTCGGCCGAGCCGCTGCTGTCGCCGAGCTGGAGCCCGGACGGCCGCAAGCTGGCCTATGTCAGCTTCGAGCGTGGCAATTCCTCCATCTATGTGCAGGACATCGCCACCGGTGGCCGTGAGCTGCTGACCAGCTTCCGCGGCATCAACAGCGCGCCCTCGTTCTCGCCGGATGGCCGCCGCCTGGCGCTGGCCCTGTCGCGCAGCGGCAACCCGGAAATCTACGTGATGGACCTGGGCAGCAAGCAGCTGACCCAGTTGACCAACCATTTCGGCATCGACACCGAGCCGACCTGGTCGGCCGATGGCAGCTCGGTCTACTTCACCTCCGACCGTGGCGGCCGCCCGCAGATCTACCAGGTCTCCTCCAGTGGCGGCAGCGCCAGCCGGGTGACCTTCCAGGGCAATTACAACGCCAAGGCCAGCGTTTCCTTCGACGGCAAGAAGATTGCTGTTGCGCAGGGCGCCGGCAGCAGCTACAAGATCGCAATGATGGACAGCAGCCTGGGGTCGGCGCGCTGGAGCACGCTGTCGCCGGGTTCGCTGGACGAATCGCCGAGTTTTGCGCCCAATGCGAGCATGGTGCTGTACGCCGCTCGTGAAGGTGGGCGTGGTGTGTTGTATGAAGTGTCCGCCGACGGTCGGGTGCGCCAGCGCCTGGTTCTGGCCGATGGCGACGTGCGCGAACCGGCATGGGGTCCGTACCGCACTGCGCGTTGATAAAATGTTAATCTCTGCAAGCATTAATCCCAACATTGGCCAGGAGCCACTAGGTATAGCCATGAACAAGTCAACTCGTGTTTTGCTCGTTTCGCTGCTGTCTGTAGCCGCGCTTGCTGGCTGCTCGAAGAAGGTCAAGGAACAGCCGGCGCAGCCGCCGGTTGATACCGGTTCGACCACCCAGCCGACCGCACCGTCCACCTCCGGCCTGTACGGCCCGGGCGACCTGGACACCGACGCTTGCCTGCGTCAGCGCGTCGTCTACTTCGACCTGGACCAGGATTCGGTCAAGCCGGAGTTCCAGGCCATCATGGCTTGCCACGCCAAGTACCTGCGTGACCGTCCGTCCTCGCGCATCACCCTGCAGGGCAACACCGACGAACGCGGCAGCCGCGCTTACAACCAGGCCCTGGGCGAGCGTCGTGGTAACGGCGTGAACTCGGCTCTGCAGGCCAACGGTGGTTCGGCTTCGCAGCTGACCGTCGTTTCCTACGGTGAAGAGCGTCCGGTGTGCACCGATTCGAACGAGTCCTGCTGGTCGCAGAACCGTCGCGTCGAAATCGTCTACACCGCGCAGTAATCGATGCGCATCAGTCTCAAACTGATGCTCTTGGTCGCGGCAGCCCTGGTGGCTGCCGCGCCCGCGTATGCACAGCGGGCAAGTTTGGCTGACCGGGTTGGCGTGCTGGAAACGCAGGTCAACAACAGTCAGGCCAATACCGACATGCTCAATCAACTGCAGCAGCTGCGTACTGAAATGCAGGCGTTGCAGGGCACGATCGAGCAGCTTCAGCATGAGAACGAACAGCTGAAGCAGCGTAATCGTGATCAGTACCTGGACCTGGACGGTCGCCTCAATCGCCTTGAAGGCGGTGCAGGTGCACCGGTCACTCCGGCCACTGGCGCGGTGACGCCCGCCGCTGCGGCCGCAAAGCCGACAGCGGCTGCTGCCGAACGTCCGCCGACGGTACGTGGTGACGCCGGCACACTGGCCTCGGCCGGTGACGAGCGCGCTGCCTACAATGTCGCGTTCGACGCATTGAAGGCTGGCAACTATGCCGACTCGGCGCAGTTGTTCCAGAGCTTCCTGGAGCTGTACCCGAACGCTGCTTACACCCCCAATGCCTTGTATTGGCTGGGTGAGAGCTTTTACGCGACGCGTAATTTCAAGATGGCCGAAGTACAGTTCAGCGATCTGGTTGCCCGCTACCCCACCCACGACAAGGCCGCCGGCGGTTTGCTGAAGCTTGGCCTGTCGCAGTTTGGTGAAGGCAACAGCGCCCAGGCGCAACAGACCCTGGAGCAGGTTATCTCCCGTTTTCCCGGCAGTGATGCGGCCCGTACCGCCCAGGACCGACTGCAGTCGATCCGGCTCGGCCAGCAGCTGCGTTGATGTGGTGCCGCACCGACGGTGCGGCCAATGAATATGAACTCTCCCAGCGCCGCTGTTCCCAGCGAGATCGTGCAGTCGCCTTTGCCGCGATTGAAGATCACTGAAATTTTCCTGTCCCTGCAAGGCGAAGCCGACACCGCCGGCTGGCCGACCGTGTTCGTGCGCCTTACCGGCTGCCCGCTGCGTTGCCAGTATTGCGATACCGAGTACGCCTTCCATGGCGGTGACTGGTGGGACATCGACGACATCGTCGCCGAAGTGCTCAAGCAGGGCGTGCGCCATGTCTGCGTGACCGGCGGCGAGCCGCTGGCGCAGAAGCGCTGCCTGATCCTGCTGCAGAAGCTGTGCGATGCCGGCCTGGACGTGTCGCTGGAAACCTCCGGCGCGCTGGATATCGCCGCGGTCGACCCGCGCGTATCGCGTGTGGTGGACCTGAAAACCCCGGATTCACGCGAGATGGCGCGCAACCGGCTGGAGAACATCCCGCTGCTGAGCGCACGCGACCAGCTCAAGTTCGTGATCTGCAGCCGTGGCGACTACGAGTGGGCCAAGGCCATGCTCGCCGAGCATCGCTTGGCCGAACGCTGCATGGTGTTGTTCTCGCCGAGCAAGTCGCAGCTCAAGCCGCGCGAGTTGGCCGACTGGATCGTGGCAGACCGTCTGCCAGTGCGTTTCCAGATGCAGCTGCACAAATTGCTGTGGGACGACGCGCCGGGTTATTGAGCCGGCGACGTACCCTTCAATCGTTTACCCCGGCGCGGGACAGCGTGCTGGCTTTCCTCTCCCAACCGGATCATCCCCATGAAAAAGAAAGCAGTCGTGCTTCTTTCCGGCGGCATGGACTCAGCCGCCGTCGTCGCCATCGCCCAGGAACAGGGTTTCGAAGTACATGCCATGAGCGTGCGCTATGGCCAGCGCCATACCTCCGAGCTGGAGGCTGCCGCGCGCGTGGCCAGCGCCCTTGGCGTGGCCGGGCACAAGGTGGTCGCGGTCGACCTGCGCAGCATCGGCGGCTCGGCCCTGACCGACGACATCAACGTGCCCGATGCGGGCACGGGTGACGCTATTCCGGTCACCTATGTGCCGGCCCGCAACACCATCATGCTGTCACTGGCGCTGGGCTGGGCCGAAGTGCTGGGTGCCAATGACATCTTCTGCGGCGTCAACGCGGTGGACTATTCCGGCTACCCGGACTGTCGCCCGGAATTCATCGCCGCCTTCCAGGCACTGGCCAACCTGGCCACCAAGGCCGGCGTGGAAGGGGCAGGCATCCGCGTGCACGCACCGCTGCAGTACCTGAGCAAGGCGCAGATCGCGTTGGAAGGGCAGCGCCTGGGCGTGGACTTCGGTTTGACCGTGTCCTGCTACCAGGCGGATATGGACGGCAAGGCCTGCGGCCATTGCGATGCCTGCCAGCTGCGCGCCGATGGCTTTGCCGCCGCCGGCATGGCTGATCCGACCCAATACGCCTGATGTTGTTTTTGCGTTTATTGCGTTAGAATACGCACCCCGGCTACGGCCGGGTCTTTGTTTGGGCCGTTAGCTCAGTTGGTAGAGCAGAAGACTTTTAATCTTTTGGTCGATGGTTCGAATCCATCACGGCCCACCAAAACAGGCACTTAGCGCGAGCTAGGTGCTTTTTTTTGTGCTGGCCTTTGCCACTCGGTGGCGCATCCACGCGGGTTGCACTGCTGCAGCGCTGCCGGGGTCAGTTGTGTAGCCCGGGTAAGCGCGGCGCACCCGGGGTTGCCGGCGCAATATCGCCGGACGCCAGGGTGGTTCCTGCCTCCCGGGTGCGCTGCGCTTACCCGGGCTACGTTGAGGCTGACAAGGCCGCGGCTCTGGCCGCGGCCTTTGTGAGCTACTTCAGCAAGGTCTGCTGGACATCGACGATGCGCACGTCGTGCATCTGTTGCAGATAGGCATCCAGATAGGCTTTGTGCGAGGCACCAACCAGCACCAGCGTGCGCATGCCGGGGCTTGCGCCCATCAGGTCACGGATGTTCGCGGCCATGCGCAGGTTGCGGGTCTCCCAGGCGGTGACGTACATGCGTCCGTAACCTTCCGGCGAGGGTTCCTCCAACGTGGCGCCGTAGTCGCTCTCGAAGGCGGCCGGCGCGACGTCCGGACCGTTGTCGCGGCGATACATCGCCAGTGCGTTCTCCGGCGTGTCCAGCTGAGCTTCCAGTCCGCTGTACATGGCTGCCCGCCGCTTGGATGCCGGGTTGTCCCATGCCTTGCGGATCGCTGCGACATAGGCCTTGGGGTTGGGGCCGTAGCGATCAGCGCTGTGATCGTCGGTCGGCCATAGCCGTTCATGCCCCAAGCGCACCGCCAACTGTGCGGCGATCAGCGTGGTTTCATTGCGGCTGCTGCGCTGCTCTTCCAGGATGGCCACCAATTCCTGGTTCAGGCTGGCGTCCGCACGGCGTTCCGCCGCGGGCAGGCGTAGCCATTGCACCAGGGCCGATTCGGGTTCTCCGCCGGCCAGGAATTTGGCGGCCAGCTCCCGGCGCTGCGCTGGGGTTGGTTGCGCCGGCCATGCCGCCAGCATTTTGTCCGCTGCCGCATTGGCTGCTGCCACATCGAGCCCGGTTGCCTTTGCCGCTGCTGACAGGTCAGGGCAGTAATCATTCACCGTCAGTGCGTAACGGGCGGGGTAGCGGCGCATGGTGTCGCATTGCTGTCCGGATACCACCTCGATGGCGATGGCCTGCGGCTGCCATGCCGCCAACCGGTCGATCAGCGGGGCCAGTGAGGAAGAGTCGAATGTTTCCGGCAAGCTGGCCAGATGCATGGTGCCGAGCACCGCGACTTCGTTCTGCACGCCTTGCTGCGGCCCTTTGTGCGCACCTGGATCAAAGCGTTGTGCCTGCGCCGTCTGCGCCAGCATCGCCAGCGCCAACATGCTGCCGGTCAACACGCCTCGACCCCACATCCCCTGCATCAATCCGTGCTGCATATGTTCTGCCGAATTAGCGCCTGGTTGGCGCGAAGTCGCGCAGATTCCATCGCCGTCGAGGTGCTTGTCAATGATGGTGGGTGCCGAGGCAGTGGATCGTTCTGCGCTGGCTGGCGCGTGCGTCGGTAGAGCAGGGGCCACGAAAGAACCGGGCGCGCTGGAGGGCTTGCAACGCCACAGGGCAAGGCTTTCAGTGTGACGTAGACCCCTGTTTGCAGGTGGATGGCAGATACAACATGAGGGCGTGGCGGCGCATGACAGCTGCCGCCGGAACCGGCCGCGGCAAGCTGGTCTGGTTGGAACTGATGGGGGTAGGTCCTAATATGACGGATGCATCGTCGGTTGCCCGGTGGGCATCCAGGCACTGGGGACGGGATTGAGCAAGCAGATCACTCAACTACTGCATCGCTGGCAAAAAGGCGACATGGATGCGCGTGAGCACCTGTTCGAAGCGCTGTACTCGGACCTGATGCTGATTGCCCGCAACCGCCTGTCGCAGCAGACCAATGGCACCTTGCAGCCAGCCGCACTGGTCAACGAGTCGCTGATGCGTCTTCTCGGTGCCGACGCCGACTACAAGGATCGCACCCATTTTGTCGCGATAGCCGCGCTGAAGATGCGTTCGGTGCTGGTGGATCACCTGCGCGCGCGTGGTGCCGACAAGCGCGGCGGCGATGCCGAGCAACTGACCCTCTCGCATGCCGACCAAGTGCCGGACGAAGCCGGGATCGGCTATGACGTGCTGGCATTGCACCAGGCGCTCAATCAACTGGCCGAGCTGGAGCCGCGCGCGGCCAGCACCATCGAATTGACTTATTTCGGTGGCATGAGCCGCGATGAGATCGCCATGGTGCTGGATGTGTCCGCTCCCACTGTCGACCGCGACCTGCGTTTTGCGCGGGCCTGGTTGAACCGGCAATTGCGCTGAGCGTTGATGGGCAGGGCGCGATAGTGGGGGGCGAGCGTTGGCGGCAGGTCCGTGAGCTGTTTGACGCGATCTGCGAGTTGCCGTGCGAGCAGTGGCCGCAGGCAATCGCTGCCGGCAGTGCAGACCCGGTCGTACGCGAGGAAGTACTGCAGTTGCTGCGCTCGCAGACCGTGGGCTTGAGCCGGGTCAGCAATCGCCTGGACACCGCCCTGGCACGTGCATTGGCACCGGAGCTGGGGGTGGGGGAACGGTTGGGGCCGTGGCGGCTGACCGAGCGCATCGCGCATGGCGGCATGGGCACCGTGTTCAAGGCCGAACGTGCCGATGGCCTCTACCAGCGGACCGTGGCCATCAAACTGTTGCATGGCATGCCCGGTGCGACTGAGGTGGAATTGCTCGGCGCCGAGCGCCAGGTATTGGCCGACCTGCAGTTGGCCAATGTCGCGCGTCTCTACGATGGCGGCACCACGCCCGATGGTCACCCCTATCTGGTGATGGAGTACATCGACGGAGTGCCGCTGGACCGTTGGTGCGCCGAGCAGGGTTTGGGCCTGCAGGAGCGACTGACGCTGTTTCTGGAAGTCTGCAGCATCGTACGGTCGGCGCACGAACAGCTGGTGCTGCATTGCGATCTCAAGCCGCCCAACGTTCTGGTGCAGGCCAATGGCCAGCCGGTGCTGTTGGATTTCGGTCTGGCGCAGTTGCTAAACGAGGCGCGTGACAAGCGCGATTCCGGCTACTGCACGCCCGGTTATGCCAGCCCGGAACTGATTGCCGGACACAATGTCGGTGCCGCCAGTGATGTCTACAGCCTGGGCGTGATGCTGGTGGAGATACTTTCCACCCGTGCATGCACGCGCGAGGAGGGCAACGCAGCTGAGGCCGTGCCTGCAGCCAGCGCCTGCGCCCCGGCCGATCTGCCATGGCGGCGGCGGCTGCGCGGTGATCTGGATGCCATCGCCGCGCGTGCCTGCGCCAGTGACATCAGCCAGCGCTATCGCTCGGTGGAAGCCTTGATGGCTGACCTGCGCCGCTACCTTGAACTACAGCCGGTGCTCGCGCGCGACGGCGGGCGTCTATACCCACTGGGCAAGGCACTGCGCCGGAACTGGCAAGTGGTGGCGATCGTGATGGGGGTGAGCAGCTTGCTTGCGGTGTTCGTGCTGGGGTTGTGGCAGACCCGGCGACAGGCGCAGGAAGAGGCGGTCATCGCGCAGCAGGTCAGCAACTTCATGGTCGGCATGTTCGAAACCGCTGATCCGTTCCTGCGTACCGAGCGCGGTGCCGAGCAGTTGACCTCGCGGCAGCTGCTGGACAAGGCCACGCTGCAGGTCGCGCGCGACCTGTCCGATGCACCGGCGCAGTTGGCGCGGATGCGTGCAGTGCTCGGTGTCGCCTACCAGAATGCGGGGGCGTCGCATCAGGCCGACAGATTGTTGCAGCAGGCCTATGGTGGTTTCATGGACCCGCGGGTGGCGCGACCGATGGATGCGGCCAATGTGCTGGCTGATCTTTCCGTGCAGAAGACCCTGGATGGCGATGGTGAGCAAGGTATGCAGTTGGCAGCCCAGGGCCTGGACCTGGTTGGGCGCCGGGGGCCGGCCGTGGTGCAGGCACGTCTGTACAGCGCCAAAGGCCTGGCCTTGGTGAACCAGCAGCATTTTGATCTGGGTGAGGCCGAATTCGACAAGGCCATGGCGCTGTACCAGAACACCGCCGAGGTGGACGTGGCGGCCGAGATCAACGAGCTGTCCTACAACAAGGGTTTGATGTACCTGCGTTGGGGGCGGCAAGCGTCGGCGGAACGCGAGTTCCGGCAGATGCTGGGCAACCTGCACGGCAGGCGTACGACTCTTGGCCTGGCGGCCGAGATGCGCTTGGCGCAGATATTCCGTGAGCAGGGTGAATATGACCAGGCCTTGCCGCTGCTGCAGTCAGGCATGCAGCATGCCTTGGAGCTGTATGGCGCCGAGAGCAGTTTCGTGCGGCAGCAATACGATGGCCTGGCCGACCTGTATCGCGACTCCGGTGACTACTCGGCCGCGGAGTTGAATTACCAGAAACGCAATGCGTTGAGCGCGCGCCTGGATGGCCCGGATTCGGTCGAGTACTCGATGGGCTTGTTCAACTACGCCTCGTTGAAGGAGTTGCGTGGAGAGTTCGCCGCGGCGGAAGGCCTGTATCGACAGGCCTGGCTGATCCGCAAGCAGAAGCTGGGCGAGGACTCGCCGACCAGCCTGCGCGCGGAGACCGGGCTTGCCACGCTGCTGATGCGGCAGGGGCGGATGGGCGAGGCCGGGGCGATGCTGATGCACGCGGACAAGGGCTTGAGCCTGAGTCTGCCGGCAGATGCGCCAGGACGCGTGGAAGCGCATCTCAATCGGATCGACTGGCATGTGCGCAGCGGCCAGCTGGCGCAGGCGCAGGCGCTGCTGGACGCAATGCGTTCGCCGGCAGCGGAGGACCTGCAGCTGCGGCTGTTGAACATCCGCGCTGATCTGGCCGAACGGATGGGAGAAGGTGCGCAGACGCTGGCGCTGCGCAGGACGGCGCTTGAATTCGCCGGCGCCAGACAGGGCAGGAACAGCGCTGCGGTGGCGGCGGCTGGTTTGGCCTTGGCCGAATCCCTGCTGCAGCTCGGCCACGCCCAGCTTGCCAAGCAGGAACTGCAGCGTGTGCTACTGCTGATGGCGCGACTGCAGGTGTCCGGCTCGGCCGACCGTCGCAAGGTGGAAGGCCTGCTGCTGCTCGCCGAGCAGAACCTGCAAGGGCGTTGATGGTTGCCGGGAGGCGGGTTCGCTCAGCCCTGTTCGCGCACGATCTCGACCAGGCGCTGGCCATAGCGGGCCAGCCTGCTGCCGCCGATGCCGCCCACCTTGCCCAGCGCTTCGACGCTGGTCGGGCGCTGCTCGGCGATATTGCGCAGCGTGCTGTCGTGGAAGATCACAAAGGCCGGCACGTTTTGCTCACGCGCCAGTTCCGCGCGCAATCCGCGCAGCGCCTGGAACAGGCCCAGGTCGCCGGCCTGCACCGGCAGACCGGTGCGGGGGCCGCCGCGCTCGCGCTCACGCGTCGGGGTGGCGTCGCGGCGCATCATCATCTGCCGGCGGCCGGTGAGCACATCGCGGCTGGCATCGGTCAGGCGCAGGCCGCCGTGGCTTTCCGGGTCCACTTCCAGCAGGCTGGCGGCAACCAGTTGCCGGAACACGCCGCGCCAGGCGCGTGCATCCAGATCATTGCCGATCGCATAGGTGCTGAGTTTTTCGTGGCCGAGCTGGCGGATGCGCTCATTGTCGCTGCCGCGCAGGATGTCGATCAGATGGCCCACGCCGAAGCGTTGGCCGCTGCGATAGACGCAGCTCAATGCTTTCTGCGCGGGAATGGTGGCGTCCCAGGCGGCGGGCGGGGTAAGGCAGTTGTCGCAGTTGCCGCAGGGCTTGGGATAGGTTTCACCGAAGCCCGCCAGCAGCACCTGGCGGCGGCATTGCATGGACTCGCAATAGCCGAGCAGGTGATCGAGCTTGGCGCGTTCCAACTGCTTGCGTTCTTCGCCGGCCTCGGACTGCTCGATCATCTGCTTGAGCAACACCACATCGCCCAGGCCGTAGCACAGCCAGGCCTCGGCGGCCTCGCCGTCGCGGCCGGCACGGCCGGTTTCCTGGTAATAGCCTTCCATCGACTTGGGCAGGTCGGTATGTGCCACAAAGCGCACGTCCGGCTTGTCGATACCCATGCCGAAGGCGATGGTGGCGCACATCACGATGCCATCTTCGCGCAGGAATCGGCGCTGGTTGGCGGCGCGCACCTCCGCCGGCATGCCGGCGTGGTAGGGCAGCGCCTGCATGCCTTCGTCGCACAGGAACTGCGCGGTCTCCTCGACCTTGCGCCGCGACATGCAATAGACGATGCCGGCCTCGTCGCGGTGGTTGCGCAGGAAGCCCAGCAACTGGCGCTTGGCGTTGTCCTTCTGCACCACGGTGTAGCGGATGTTGGGGCGGTCGAACGAGCTGACGAAGTGCCGGGCAGTAGTCAGATCCAGGCGTTCAGCGATTTCGCGCTGGGTCGGCGGATCGGCAGTGGCGGTCAGGGCGATGCGCGGCACCTGTGGCCAGCGCTCATGCAGGACCGTCAGCTGCCGGTATTCGGGGCGGAAGTCATGTCCCCATTGCGATACGCAGTGGGCTTCATCGATGGCGAACAGGCCGATGTGCGCGCGGCTGAGTAGCGACAGGAAACGCCCGGTCAGCAGCCGCTCCGGGGCGACGTACAGCAATTGCAGCTCACCGGCCAGCAGCTCGCGCTCGACCCGTGCGGCGGTTTCGGCATCCAGCGTGGAGTTGAGGAATTCAGCGCGGACGCCGACCTGGTGCAAGGCCTCCACCTGATCCTGCATCAAGGCGATCAGCGGCGAGATGACGATGCCGCAGCCCTCGCGCAGCAGCGCCGGGATCTGGTAGCACAGCGACTTGCCGCCGCCGGTAGGCATCAACACCAGGGCATCGTTGCCATTTGCAACGTGTTCGACGATGGCCTGCTGGTCGCCGCGGAAACTGTCGTAACCGAAAACGCTGGAAAGCAGTTGCTGCGCGGGACTCTGGGGCATTGCCGTAGTTTAACCGTTGCCGGCCTGACCTGACGGATTGCTGCAGGGTCAGTCGCGCGGCCGCGCCTGTTTCAGGTTTGCCCGGGTACCCCTGTAGAGCCGAGCCATGCTCGGCTGAGCTTTACCGGGCAAGCCCCTGCCGAGCATGGCTCGGCACTACAGGGCTGCGGCTTTTTTGTGTAGAGCCGAGCCATGCTCGGCTGGAGCTTTACCGGGCAAGCCCCTTGCCGAGCATGGCTCGGCAAGGGGCTGCGGCTTTTTTGTGTAGAGCCGAGCCATGCTCGGCTGGAGCTTTACCGGGCAAGCCCCTTGCCGAGCATGGCTCGGCACTACGGGGCTGCGGCTTTTTTGTGTAGAGCCGAGCCATGCTCGGCTGGAACTTTACCGGGCTAGCCCCTTGCCGAGCATGGCTCGGCACTACAGAAAAGCGCTGGAGCAAGGCCCCCTTGATAAAGGGGGCGCGCTGTAGGCGGGGGGATCTGGCCGGCAGATCAAGCAGGGTCCAGGTTTCCGTTCACGGAAACCTGGAAAATCCGCCGGTGTGAAGCTCTACGGGGTTACTGCAGCAGCGAACGCAGCATCCATGCGTACTTTTCATGGATCTGCAGGCGCTGGGTCAGCAGGTCTTCGCTGGGAGCGTCGTCGGCGTCATCGGCCTGGTCAAGTACCTTGCGGGCGGTACGGCACACGGCCTCGTTGCCGACCACCAGCTGGCGTACCATCTCGCGCCAATCAGCGCTGTCGTTCAGGCCCGGCTCCTCGGGGATCGAGGTCAGCGCGGCGAACTCGCGGTACGAACCGGGGGCATTGAAGCCCAGGGCGCGGATGCGCTCGGCGATCTCGTCCAGCGCGTTCCACTGTTCGGTGTACTGGTCCATGAACATGTTGTGCAGCGAGTTGAACATCGACCCGGTGACGTTCCAATGGAAATTGTGGGTCTTCAGATACAGCGTGTAGGCATCGGCCAGGAAGTGTGAAAGGCCATCGGCGACCTTCTTGCGATCGCTGTCCTTGATCCCGATATCAACACCGGGCGCTGAAGGTGCGGCGGCTGCCAGCTTCTTCTTGCCCATTTCCGTCTTGCTGCCGGTCGCTGCGGCTGCCAGCTTCTTCTTTCCGGCTTCTGGTTTGTTGCTGTTCTTGGCCTTGGCCATGACGCTTTTCTCCGTGGCGGGTTGAATGGCTTCACAATAGCGCTATGGGCACCATACCTGCATTTCAAGTTTTCACGTTGAACGATTGATGAGCACTATCGAAAAAGATCCATCGGCGCGCCTGCGCGCTGCCCGCGCAGCGGTTGACGGGGCGATGAGCCGTGACCGTGGCCGTCTGCTCGGGCTGCTGTCGCGCTGGCAGGGCAAGCCGACCGATGCCGCCGCCGAGCAGGCCTTCCAGCTGCTGCTGGAGCGTTCGCGGGCGCAGCGGCAGCAGCGCGCTGCACGGCCGATAGCGATCAGCATGGACGAAGCGCTGCCGATCGCGCGCGAGGCCGAGCAGATCAGCGGGCTGATCCGGGCCCACCAGGTGGTGGTCATCGCTGGCGAAACAGGCTCCGGCAAGACCACCCAGCTGCCCAAGCTGTGCCTGGCCGCCGGCCGCGGTGAAGCCGGCATGATCGGCTGCACCCAGCCACGCCGTATCGCCGCCCGTGCGGTGGCCGCGCGCGTGGCCGAGGAATTGCAGACCGAGCTGGGCACGGTGGTCGGCTACCAGGTGCGCTTCACCGACAAGGTCGGTGAGGACAGCCGCATCAAGTTCATGACCGACGGCATCCTGCTGGCCGAGATCGCCTCGGACCGCTGGTTGTCGCGCTATGACACCTTGATCATCGACGAGGCGCACGAACGCAGCCTCAATATCGACTTCCTGCTCGGCTACCTGAAGCAACTGCTGCGCAAACGCCCCGATCTGAAGCTGATCGTTACCTCGGCCACCATCGATACCGAGCGTTTCTCGCGCCACTTCGACAATGCGCCCGTGGTCAATGTCGAAGGCCGCACCTATCCGGTGGAAGTGCGTTACCGGCCGCTGGATGAGATCGGGCAGAGTGCGCAAAGCGCCGCTGCACCGGCACGCGGCAAGCGGGTGGAGGCGGACAGCGAGTCGGCGATGGATCCGGTGTCGGCCATCGTTGCTGCGGTCGATGAAATCACTCGTAGCGATGCGCGCGGCGACGTGCTGATCTTCCTGCCGGGTGAACGCGAGATCCGCGATACCCACCAGGCGCTGGAACGCCGCAAATACCGCGAAACCGAAGTGCTGCCGCTGTATGCGCGGCTGTCGGCCAAGGACCAGGACCGGGTATTCAACCCGGGCCCGAAACGCCGCGTGGTGCTGACCACCAACGTCGCCGAAACCTCGCTGACCGTGCCGCGGATCCGCTATGTGGTGGATCCCGGTTACGCGCGTATCAAGCGCTATAGCCCACGGCAGAAGCTAGACCGTCTGCATATCGAGCCGGTATCGCAGGCCAGTGCCAACCAGCGCAAAGGCCGCTGCGGGCGTATTTCCGAGGGCGTGTGTTACCGGTTGTATTCGGAAGCGGACTTCCTGAGCCGGCCGGAATTCACCGATCCGGAAATCCGTCGCTCTTCGCTGTCCGGCGTGA
This sequence comes from Stenotrophomonas terrae, assembly GCF_001431465.1. GTDB lineage: Bacteria > Pseudomonadota > Gammaproteobacteria > Xanthomonadales > Xanthomonadaceae > Stenotrophomonas > Stenotrophomonas terrae. The sequence continues at coordinate 68,937 of NZ_LDJJ01000036.1, forward strand.
TCCTGCGCATGTTGCAGCTGGGCCTGGGCAGCATCGACGACTTCCCGTTCCTGGAAGCGCCGGACGAACGTGCGGTGGCCGACGGCTGGCAACAGCTGGTCGAGCTCGGTGCGATTGACGAGGAGCGCAAGCTCACCGCCATCGGCAAGCAGATGGCGCGTTTGCCGGTGGATGTGAAGCTGGCGCGCATGCTGGTGGCCGCGCAGAAGAGCGGTTGCCTGCGCGAAATGCTGGTGATCGCTTCGTTCCTCGGTATCCAGGATCCGCGCGAGCGGCCACCGGAGGCGCGCGAGGCGGCTGACAACGCGCATGCCTTGTTTGCCGATGCGCGTTCCGAATTCATTGGCATCCTGCGGTTGTGGAATGCCTACCGCGATGCCCACGAAGAACTCACTCAGTCCAAGCTGCGCGATTGGTGCGGGCGGCACTTCCTTGGTTTCCTGCGCATGCGCGAATGGCGCGAGCTGCATCGCCAGCTACGGCTGCTGTGCGAGGAGCTGGGCTGGGCAATGGGCGAGGACGAGAATTTCGGCAAGGCGCTGCTGTCGGCACCACCGGCCTTGCCAGCAGGCGGCGACAGCGAAGCCAAGCGCAAGGCCACCCGTGGCGAGCAGCACAAGGCGGCGCGTTTGGCGCGTGAAGGGAAAGCGTCGGTGTCCGACGCCGTGCCTGCAGCGGCCGCAGCGCCTGCAAAGAACACGCGCAAACCCAATGCCGATCCAAGCGTGGCTTCGATCCCGGACAAGGTGCGCATAGCGGCCTACCAGACCCTGCACCGTGCGGTGTTGTCCGGCTTGCCGACCCAGGTGGGTCATCGCACCGAGAAGGGCGATTTCCAGGCCCCGCGCCAGCGCCGCTTCCATCTGTTCCCCGGCTCGGCACTGGCCAAGCGGCCGCCGCCGTGGGTGCTCAGTGCGACCTTGCTGGATACGCAGCGGGTCTGGGGCATGACCAATGCGTCGATCGAGCCGGACTGGGTGATTGCCGAGCTGCCGCACCTGCTGGCCCGCAAGCACTTCGATCCGCATTGGTCGCGTGCGCAGGGGCAGGTGCTGGCGTCCGAGCAGATCAGCCTGTTCGGGCTGGTGCTGGCGCCGAAGAAACCGGTGCATTACGGCCGTATCAATCCCGGCGAGGCCCACGACATCTTCGTGCGGCAGGCGCTGGTGACCGGCGAGATCAATACCCGTGCCGGCTTTGTCGCCGACAACATCAAGCTGCTGGAGCAGGCGCGCGAAGAGGAAGCCAAGCTGCGCCGCGCCGGCATTGTCGCCGACGAGGATTGGCAGGCGCGCTGGTACCTGGACCGGGTGCCCTCGCATATCCATTCGGCCAATCTGCTGGACGGCTGGTGGAAGGCTTTGCCGCCGGAACAACGACGCAGCCTGCACTGGTCGTTGACCGATCTGCTGCCGGGCGAGGGCAGCGAGCAGGACCGTTACCCGAAGTACTTCGCGCTGGGCGATGCACGGCTGGCCATGCACTACCGCTTCGAGCCGGGCAGCGAGGAGGACGGCGTCACCCTCGACGTGCCGCTGCATCTGCTCAATGCGCTGGATCCGGCGCGGCTGTCGTGGTTGGCACCGGGTTTTGTCGCGGACAAGGCCTCGGCCCTGATCCGCAGCCTGCCCAAGGCGATGCGCCGCAACTACGTGCCGGCCCCGGATTTCGGGCGCGCGTTCGCCGAGGCCTGGCCACAGCCTTCGGCCGATGACATCCGTGGTGAGTTGGCGCGGTTCCTGTCCAAGGCTACTGGTGCGGTGGTCGCGGCCACCGATTTCGACGTGGACGCGCTGGAACCGCACCTGCGCATGAACCTGCGTCTGTTCGAAGTGACAGCGGCGGCGTCAGGGCGCGGTAACGAAACTGCGTCCAGCGAAAAGGGCGGCATGAAGCTGCTGGCGATGTCGCGCGATCTGGACGCCTTGCGCGCCCGTTTTGGCGAGCGTGCCGGCAGTGCGTTCGCCGCGCGTGCGGGCGCGGCGTTGGCGGCCGAGGGGCTGCGCGAGTTTCCGGCCACCGCCATCCCCGAGCAGGTGCCGGGTGAAGCAGGCGTGCCGGCCTATCCGGCGCTGGTGGATACCGGCGATGCCGCTGCATTGCGCATCTTCGCCGACCGCAACGAAGCCGCGCTTGCACATCCACAGGGCGTGCGCCGGCTGCTGGAAATCGCCTTGGCCGACAAACTCAAGCAGGCGCGCAAGCAGCTGCCGGTATCGCCCAAGACCGGCCTGCTGTATGCAGCCATCGAGTCACAGGAGCGGCTGCGTGGCGACCTGGTGGATGCCGCGCTGAACGCGGTGCTGGCCGATGGCCTTGAAGCGATCCGCACACCGGAAGCCTTCCAGCTGCGCTGCGCCGATGCAGGCAAGCGCCTGTTTGGCGAGGCGATGGAGCGGCTCAAGCTGGCCGAAAGCATCCTCGGCCTGGTTGGCGAACTGAAGCCGCAGCTGGAATCGCCGCTGATGGGCTGGGCGCGCGGCAATCTGGACGATATGCAGGCGCAGTTGGCGGGCCTGGTGCATGCTGGCTTCCTGCGTGAGACACCGGCCGATGCACTGGCACAGTTCCCGCGCTACCTGAAGGCGATGATCCTGCGTGCGGAACGGGCCAAGCGTGATCCGCCTCGTGACCAGGCGCGCATGCTCGAACTCAAGCCCTTCGTTGATGCCTTGCAGGACGCGCGTGTGCAGGGCCTGGCCGAGCGTCCGCAATGGGCGGCCCTGCGTTGGGATATTGAAGAACTGCGGGTATCGCTGTTTGCCCAGGAGCTGGGCTTCCGTTCCGGTATTTCGGCCAAGAAGCTGGCGCAGCGGGTGGCGGCATTGCGCAGCTGAGGGCTGCGCTCAGCGGCTGATCGCCGCCTCCGGGCGGTGTTGCTGGATGCAGGCACGGCGGGCGGTGTTCATCTGCGTATGCGCCGAGGCGTGTTCGCGGCTGATGGCCTGGCGGAAGGTTGCCATCCGCTGCCGCAATGCCTGGCTGCGTTCGGCGTCCGTAGCCTGGGCCAGTTGTTCGTTGAGCGAGCTCATCTGCTGTTGCAGGGTGCCGACGCGGTCATTGGAAGAGCCGTAGATGGACGCGGTGGCCGTGCTGATGCAGCTGCGCTCCGCTTCAAGTGCTTCGGCGGGGCTGCCGCTGGCAGCCGGAGCCGGAGCCGGAGCCGCAGCCGCAGCCGCAGCCGGTTGGCTGTCTGCGCTGCTGGCCGAGTTTGCGGGAGTGGCGGCGGCCTGCTCGCGCAGCTTCATCGGTTCGGCACGGGCATCGCAGGGGTGCTCGGAATACATGGTTTCGCCGGACTTGCCCTTGCACTTGTAGACCTGTGCGGCAGCGCTGGCCGGGAGTAACAGCAACAACAGGGGCAGGACGAATACACGCATGGGGCAGCAGGCTCGCAAGTTCGATGGCGGGAGGCAACCGCCCCGGCGTTCATGACCGGGGCAGGGCAGGCGCGGTGGGGTGCGCGCTTACTTGGTGCGGCGAACCTTGGCGCGGGTATTGAGCTCATCGACCTGCAGGTACCACACGTTCATCAGCCCGGGAGTGATGCGCACGCTGGGGGCCTGCTTGCGCACGCCGCTGACGCTGGTGTCATCGGTCTGCTCCCAGATCTGGCCATTGCCCAGCGTGTACTGGCGGCCCTTGCTGAAGCCACGGAACTCGCCTTCCAGGGTGGCTTCGATCGGATCCTTGGAGCCGAAGTCGGAGAAGCCGCGGTTCTTGACGATCACTTCCTGGCGGCCTTCTTCGCGCGCCTGCTCCACGGCGATATTGGCGGCCTGTGCCACCTTGCCCTGCAGCCAGTTGTTGAGGGTGACCAGTTCTTCCGGGCTGAGCTTGTTCAGTCCGGCTGCGTTGAACTCGGCGGCGGACATCTGCTGCTGCAGATCGCCCTGCACCACGCGTTGGGCGTGGGCTTCGATGAAGGGGTACGACGACAAAGCGGTGGCGGCAAGCAGGACAGCAAGGCGAGGCAGCTTCATGAATATTGTTCCCAGAGAGGGTGGGCGCTAGTGTAGGGGCATCTGCCTGTAATTGAATGCTGTGAACAGTTCCCCCACCCCCGGTCTGGATGCGCTGCTGCAGCGCGCCTCAACCCGTGCCCTGTCCGAGCCGCTGCGTCAGGCCCTGCTGGCCTGCTGGCAGCAGCCGGACATGGATGTGTCACCGCGCCTGCCTTGGCCGGTACTTGCCGATACCCTGGATTCGCTGGCGCTGCTGTCGGCGGACGAAAGCGTGATCGTCGCCGCCCTGCTGTTTGACCTGCCCGGCCTGCGTGCCCATATCGCCGAGTTGCCGCTGGGCCCGGCCGCGACGGCGGTGAACGGGCTGCTGGACGGGCAGGAGGCTGCTGACCAGGTATGGGCGCTGCACGCCGGGCGCGACGCCGGGCGCAACAGCGAAGGCCTGCGCCGTTTACTGCTGGCGATCATTCACGACCTGCGGGTGGTGCCGATCCTGTTGTCGCGGCAGCTTGCGTGCATGCGCGCGGCCGACAAACTGCCTGCCGAAGAGCGCCGCGCGCTGGCCCAGCTGACCCGCGACATCCACGCGCCGCTGGCCAACCGGCTGGGCATCTGGCAGCTGAAGTGGGAACTGGAAGATCTGGCGTTCCGCTTCCTGGACCCGGAGACCTACCGCCATATCGCCCGCGAGGTGGACGAAACCCGCATTGCCCGCGAACGCTATGTGGAGGCGGTGAAGAAGAAGCTGTCGGCAGCGCTGACCGAACAGGGCATCCGTGCCGAGGTCAGCGGCCGGCCCAAGCACATCTACAGCATCTGGCGGAAAATGCAGAAAAAGCAGCTGGCCTTCGAGCAGCTGTACGACCTGCGCGCGGTGCGGGTGATGGTTGATGATGTAGGCGCCTGCTACGCCACCCTGGGCGTGGTGCATGCGCTGTGGACACCCATTCCCAGCGAGTTCGACGATTACATCGCGCGGCCCAAGGCCAATGATTATCGCTCGCTGCATACGGCGGTGATCGGCCCGGAAGGGCGCACCATCGAGGTACAGATCCGTACCCACGAAATGCATGCCCAGGCCGAGTTGGGCGTGGCCGCGCACTGGAAGTACAAGGAAGGCGGCAAGGGCGGTGAGAAGGCCTTCGATCGCAAGATCACCTGGATGCGGCAACTGCTGGAGCAGGCCCAGGAGCCGGGCAGCCCGGACGACCTGGCCGGTGCGCTGGACGCCGCGCTGGTCGAAGACCGGGTCTATGCGCTGAGCCCCAAAGGCGAGGTGATGGACCTGCCGGCCGGTGCCACGCCGCTGGATTTCGCCTACCACGTGCACACCATGGTCGGGCACCGTTGCCGCGGCGCAAAGATCAACGGCCGCATCGTGCCCTTGACCTACCGTCTGCGCAGTGGCGACCGCGTCGAGATCCTCACCGGCAAGGAAGCGGATCCCCGCCGCGACTGGCTGCTGCTGTCCAATGGCTTCCTGGCCAGCGGCCGCTCGCGCGAAAAGGTGCGCAACTGGTTCCACAAACTGGACCGGGCACGCAATGTGCTGGCGGGCCGCGAGCTGCTGGACCGCGAACTGAAGCGCCTGGGCCTGCAGCAGTCCGACCTGATGGTGGCCGCGCGCAAATTCCATGCCGACAGCGTGGACGATCTGTACATCCAGGTGGCGCTGGGCGATACCGGCCCCAACCAGGTCAGCCGTGCCCTGCTGGAGGCTGAAAAAGCCGCTTCGCAGCCGGCCGCGCCGGTATTGCCGCGGCCGACCGCGCGCCGTGGCAGCATCGGCAAGTCCGATTTCACCGTGCAGGGCGTGGGCAACCTGCTGGTACAGCTTGCGCGCTGCTGCCAGCCGGTGGCGGGTGAGCCGATCACCGGCTATCTCACCCGCACCCGTGGCGTCACCGTGCACCGCATGGATTGCGCGGCGCTGGCGCGTTTGTCGGCGGCGCACCCGGAGCGGGTGTTGCCAGTGGAGTGGGGGCGTACCGGCTCCGGCTACGAAGTGGATGTGATGGTGCGCGCGGTGGACCGGCGCTGGTTGCTGAAGGACATCACCAACCTGATCGCGCAGGAAGATGCCTATGTGCTGGAGATCAACAGCGACAACCTGCGTGAAAGCGGGCGCGTGCAGTTGCGCCTGCGTTTGAAGGTCAATGACTACGGCCAGCTGTCCACCCTGCTTGGAAAACTCGATGCGTTGCCCGGCGTAGACGATGCGCGAAGGCTGGGATAGGTAAGCTTGGCGCATGGAGAACTGGCGTCAGCGCGGCCAACAGGGATTGGAGACATTCGGCGACAAGCTGCGGCTGTACGGGCGCTGGTGGGTGACGCGTGGCTGGAACAGCCCGCGCGCCTGGCGTTCGATCGCCATCGGTGTGGCGGTTCTGGCGCTGGTATTGGCCTTGTTTCGGCAGCCGCTGGCCGATTGGTTGTGGCCGGAGACCAGGATCCAGAAGCTGCTCGATGATGGCCGCTCGGCGCTGCGCGAAGGGCGTTTGAGTGCCACCGATGGTCGCGGTGCCCGTGAGTTGTTCGAGGCGGCTGCTGCGCTGGATCCGGATCGCAGTGACATCCGCAACGCCTTGGCGCAAACCGCGCAGGCGGCATTGGAGCAGGCGCGCAGGCAGTTGGCGGCCGGTGATCGTGAGGCTGCCACGCGCAGCCTGGCGTTGGCCCGGCAGCTGCAGGCCCCGTCGGCCGATATTGATCCGCTCGCCGCCAAACTGCAGCAGGCGGTGCGCGGACCGGATGGTATCGATCAGCTGCTGCAGCAGGCCGAGGCGGCGCAGGCGCAGGGTCGGCTGGACGATGCGGCGGACGCGGCCTTGCCCTTGTATCAGCGTGTGCTGGCGCTGCAGCCGGACAAGATGCAGGCCCTGGAAGGACGCGACGAGGTGTTGTCGGACCTGCTGACCCAGGCGACGCGCGCAGCCGACCGGGGCGAGCTGGCCGCTGCGGCGGCGTTGTTGCAGCGGGTGGAGCGTTATGACGCTGGCCATGCCAACTTGCCGGCGGTCAAGGCAGTCATGAATGCCGCATTGGAGCAGCGCCTGCGACAGGGTGAGCGCGATCTTGCGCGCGGTCGCCTGCAGCGTGCAGCCGACGCATTCGAGCAGGTGCTGGCGGCCGGCGAGGACCCGGCGGCCCGTCAGGGCCTGCAGCGCATCGCCCATGCACAGGTGCAGGAGGCCCTGCGGCTGACGGCGGATTTTCAGTTTGAACCGGCCGAACGCGCCCTGCAGCACGCGCGCGAACTGGCCCCGGACAGTGCCGAAGTCGGTGCGGCCGAGCAGGTGCTGCAACGCACCCGTCAGGCCCGCCAGGCGATGGAAGCACCAGGTACCGGCGCCGAGCGCGAGCGCCGTCTGAAGGTGCTGCTCAAACAACTGGACGAGGCCGAAGCCCGGCAGGAATGGCTGTTGCCACCGGGCAGCAGCGCCTATGACCGCTTCAAGGCCGCGCAGGCATTGGCGCCGCAGGACGCGCGGGTCAAGCGGGCCGCGGCGCGGATTCTTCCGGCCGCACGCAGCTGCCTGGACGACAACCTGCGCGGCAACCGCCTGCGTGCGGCGCGCACCTGTCTGGATGCCTGGCAGGCACTGGCCCCGACCGATCCGGCGCTGGCCCCGGCGCGGCGCCGGCTGGCCCAGCGTTGGCTCGCCGTTGGCAGCGAACGCCTGGGCGGCGGTGATACCGCCTTTGCCCAGCAGGCCCTGGCACAGGCACGGCAGATAGATCCGGCCACGCCGGAAATCGCCAGCTTCAACGAGCGCGTGCGCAACGCTCTGCGCTGATAGCGCTGAACTCACCATCGGCCACTATCGGCGCTGCACCCTGGGCCGTGGCAGATGTGGTGTTGAGCGCAGCGTGGCCGGATCAGCCAATCGCGGCGGGTCCAGCAAGAATCGCTGCCGGACTGTGCGTGCTTGAACGCAGCTGGGGCAGGCTGCGGCTGCTATTTGGCGAAAAACACCCGTTGCACGGCCTGCTTTGCGGCATCCATCGAGAAGTGCCTGCTGATGTTGGCCAAGCCGTTGTCGGATAAGCGCTGCCAGAGTTCGGCGTCGTCATACAGACGCAGCACGGCGTCGGCGAAGGCCTGTGCGCCGTCGGCAACCAGCACGTCCTGGCCGTGCTGCAGGTGCATGCCTTCCACGCCGCAGGTGGTGGCCACTACCGGCTGGCCGTGGGCCATGCTCAGGTTGACCTTGCCCTTGACCCCTGCGCCGAAACGGAGCGGGGCCACGGCAACGCGCATGCCGGTCATGAAGGGAACCACATCCGGTACATAGCCATGCACCTGTACACCGGGCCGGGTGGCAGCCAGAGTGTGGATGCTGGCGGGTACATCGGCACCGATGCAGTGGAAACCGATATCCGGGCGCTGCGCATGGATGAGCGGAAACACCTCGCCGATGAACCAGGTCATCGCATCCAGATTCGGTGGGTGGCGAAAGCCGCCGACGAATACAAGATCATGCCGTTGCGCCCAGGGTTCTCCTGCGCCGGCGATCTCATGCAGGTTGGATAGCAGCTCCACCCGTACCTGCGGTGCATCCGTGGCGAGTTGTTCCTTTTCCGCAGCGCTGACCAGCAAGGTCACATCGGTTGCTGCCATCACCGCCAGTTCGCTGGTGCGGGTGCGCTCGGCGCTGCGCAGCAGGCGTTGGTCGCGGGCCAGCTCCGCGCCACGGCGCTCGCGCAGATAGTGCAGGTCGACGGTGTCGAACACAGTTCGCGCCTGCGCTGCGAACTGCTTGAGCAGGGGCAGGCATTCGTTGGCGACGTGGTAGCGCACCAACATGACCACGGCGAAACGTTTGCCGTTGTCACGCAGCCAACTGCCGACGCGGTCGAGGAAGGGCGCATGCCAGACTTCCACGCCGATCGCCTGTAGGGCCTCGGTGGCACGGCTGGCCGGTTCGCCGCGGGTCGGCAGGAACACCACATGGGCGCCTTCGGCCAGCAACATGCGGATCAGGTTGAACTGGCGCAGCGAGGCCGAGTCACGGTCGGGCTGCGGCACGCACTCGTCGATGATCAGGATCTGCCGCTGGTGGCGGTGCAGCAGGGCAGGCGACGGCACGCTGCCCGGTGCGGGCTGCGCGGCAAGCGCGTCCTGCCAGGCGCTGGCGAACACGGCCTGGTTGCGGACCTGGTAGGCCTTGACCCCACTGCTGGTATCGGTGCCATTGCTGGTGCCCTCATCGTGCACGACGCGGCTGGCAGGCTGCACCAGCACGCGGCGTCCGGCGGCGCGCACCTTGAATGCCAGGTCGGTGTCTTCGTAGTAGGCCGGCGCATAGCGGCTGTCCAGCCCGCCCAGTTCCTCAAACAACAGCCGCGGGATGGCCAGGGCGGCGCCGGAGCAGTAGTCGGCATCGCGCAATGCGCTGTAGCGCGGGTCTTCGGCAGATTCAAAGCGGCCGTAGCTCCAGCAGCTGCCATCGGCAAAGACCACGCCGCCGGATTCCTGCAGGCGGCCATCGGGATACAACAGCTGGGCGCCGACCAGGCCGGCGTCGGGTACCTGCGCGAAAGTGGCCAGCAGCGCATCCAGCCAACCGGGCTGGGGGATGGTGTCGTTGTTCAGCAGCACCACGTGGTCGCCGCGGCTGAGCCGCAGGCCATCATTGCAGGCGGCGATGAAACCGCCGTTGCTTGCGCGCAGGTGGTAGCGCAGTCCGTCGATCTGCTGCATCCACTCGCGGGTGCTGTCGCTGCTGCCATCGTCGATGACCAGGATCTCGCAGCTGCTGGCAGGCGGATGCGCGGCCAGGGCGCGCAGGCAGGCCAGGGTATGGGCGCAGTGGTTGTATACCGGGATGACGATGCTGGCTGCCGGTTGCTCGCTGCGCGGCACGCTGAACGGAACGAACGGGCCGTTGTCAGGGAAATACAGCGGCTCACGCTGCGCGGGCGGCTGGCGCCGGGTATGCACACCCACCCGGTGCAGGGTGGCGCGCCAGCCACGGGTGCGCAGGCTGGCCAGGCCGCGACGGGCCAGGCCGATGATGCGATTGACGGCGTAGCGCACATCGGCCAGCGAAATCGACATTCCTTTGGAACTCCAGCTTAAGCAGGGAACAAGCAGCCAACGCCCCCCGGGATGCGGCTGCGTTAGACTCAGTGCAACTCACATTCTCGCATCCCTGTGCCACGACGCCACGATTCCGACGAGTTCGACGACGATACCGACGGCAACAGCCCAGTGTGGCGCAGCCGCTTGATCACCTGGGGATTGGCCGCAGCCGCATTGGGGCTGGGTTTCATGATCCCCTATACGCTGTACCTGAACAGTCAGGTCAGCCAGCGCTTCGGTGAGCTGCGCTGGCAGATCCCAACCCGGGTGTACGCGCGGCCGTTGGTGCTGAGCGCAGGCACGGCGATGAACGCCAATACGCTCAAGACCGAGCTGGCGGCCTCCGGCTACCGCGATGACGGTGCCGGCAGCAGCCCGGGCACCTATCGTGTGCAGGGCGGCAGTTTCACCATTTCCAGTCGTGGCTATGTCGACGTGGACGGCAACGTCGCCCCACGCAAGGTCGATGTGGTGGTATCTGGCGGCCAGGTCGCCTCGTTGCGCGAGGCGGGCAGCCGCAAGGCGCTGAAGGCGGCGCGGCTGGATCCGGCGCGTATCGCCACCTTGTATGGTCAGAAGCAGGAAGAACGGCGGCTGGTGCGGGTGCGCGAAGTGCCCGAACTGCTGGTGACCGGCCTGCAGGCGGTGGAGGACAAGGATTTCGCGCGCCATCACGGCATCGACCTGAGCGGCATCGCGCGGGCGGTCTGGGTGACCGTGCGCAGCGGCGGTGAAACCCGCCAGGGCGCAAGTACCTTGACCCAGCAGTTGGCCCGCAGCGGCCTGCTAGGTATCGGCAAGGAACAGACCCTCACCCGTAAATTCAACGAGGTGCTGTACGCCCTGATCATGGAGGCGCGCTACGACAAGGCCACCATCCTGGAGGCCTATCTCAACCAGGTCTATCTGGGCCAGCGCGGCAAGCAGGCCATCCATGGTGTCTCGTCCGGCGCCGAGTTCTGGTTTGGCCGCGACCTCAATTCGCTGAGCAGCGAGCAGATCGCGCTGCTGATCGGTCTGGTCAAGGGGCCGTCGTACTACGACCCGCGGCGCAATCCTGAGAACGCGCTGGACCGTCGCAACTTCGTGCTGGGCAAGCTGCTTGAAAACAAGCTGATCGACGAAGCCGAGTATCAACGCGCGATCAAGGCACCGCTGGGCGTGTCCAAGAACGCCGGCATCGCTGCAGCCAACCGCTTCCCGGCCTATGTCGATCTGGTGCGCCGCCAGTTGGGCAATGACTATCCGGAAAACGTGCTGCAGGGCGCGGGCTTGAATGTGTTCACCGGCATGTCGCCCTCGGCCCAGGCCTATGCCGAGGGTGCGGTGGCGCACACCATCAAGGCGCTGGAAAACAAGCGCCGCCCGGAGCTGCAGACCGGCCTGGTGGTGACCGACGTACACAACGGTGATGTGCTGGCGGTGGTTGGCAGCCGCGATGTTTCCGAGCCGGGCTTCAACCGTGCCATCGAAGCGCACCGCCAGGTCGGCTCGTTGCTCAAGCCCTTCGTCTACCTGCTTGCATTGGCCCAGCCGGATCGCTTCTCGCTGGCCAGCTGGGTGGATGACTCGCCGGTAACGGTCAAGCTCAGCCGCGGCCGCAACTGGACGCCGGGCAATGCCGACAACCGCAGCCACGGCACGGTGCGGCTGATCGATGCCCTGGCCCGTTCCTACAACCAGGCCACGGTGCGGATTGGCATGCAGGTCGGGCCGGAACGGCTGACCCAGCTGATGAACGTGCTGGCCGGGCTCAAGGCCGAATCCAATCCGGCGGTGATCCTCGGTTCCACCGACCAGAGCCCTTATGGCATGGCCCAGCTGTATCAGTTCCTGGCCTCTGGCGGCGAAATCCAACCCTTGCACGCGGTACGAGGCGTGGTGGATGCGCAGGGCAAGCTGCTCAAGCGTTACGACAAGAGCCCGGCGCCAGCGCAGGAAGGCGATTCAATTGCTGCCAACCTGATCAGCGTTGGCCTGCAGCAGGTGGTTTCCAGCGGCACCGCGTCGGGGCTGAATGCCGACGGTCTGTCGCGGCTGCAGGCGGCCGGCAAGACCGGTACCTCCAACGATGGCCGCGACAGCTGGTATGCCGGCTATACCGGTGACCATCTGGCGGTGATCTGGATGGGTAACGACCAGAACGAACAGACCGGCTTGTTTGGTGCCTCCGGCGCGATGCGGGTGTGGTCGGGCATCTTCCGCAACCTGCCCAGCAAGGCCTTGCATGTGAACAACAAGGGCCTGGACTGGCAGTACGTGGAAGCGGCAGGCAGCAATGCCACCGATGAATCCTGCCCGGGCGCGCGCCGTTTCCCGTTTGTGGTGGGCTATGCACCGCCGTACGTGCCGTGCGCACTGCCGCCGGAAGTGCCGCTGCAGGAGGGTGCCGAGGGTACGCAGGAGCAATCAGGCGGTGGCTGGCGTGGTTGGTTGGGCCTGGACCGCAAGGAACCTGAACCGGCTGCGGCCCCCGCTGCGCAGACGCCTGCGCGATAATCCTGCTTATGAAGACGACGTATCTGATCCGCTCCGCGCTGGTTGCTGCTGCAGCCGTTCTGTCACTTGCAGGCTGTGTCAGCTCACCACCGGTGGCGCCGCGCGCGGCCGTTGATAACACCACGCCGGCACAACGGTTGGCAGCGGTGGATGCGATTGCCGGTGCCGATGATACCGAGCTGTCGGTGCAGCCGCTGCGCGATGCGCAGGTGGACGATCTGCGCCAGACCGCCATTGCCCAGCGCAAGGCTGGTGACCTGGCTGCCGCCGCGGAAGCCTTGAACCAGGCCCTGCTGCTGGTCAACGATGACCCGGGCATCCTGCAGGAGCGTGCCGATATCGCCTTGCTGCAGGCCGACTGGGTGCGTGCCGAGACGCTGTCCAAGAAGGCCCTGGACCTGGGCTCGCGCACCGGCCCGTTGTGCCGCCGCCATTGGGCAACCATCGAGCAATCGCGCCTGGCCCGTGGGGAAACACAGAACGCCGTCTCCGCGCATGCGCAGATCGAAGGCTGCACGGTGCCGGGGATCAAGCGTTTTTGATGTGAGCAGGGCATCGGGCGCAGGGAATCGACAACGCGAATGCGGCAACGCGTGGCGTGAAGCAGGCTGGGTTTTCACCGGCCCAGCGCCCGTTGCTGTGATTGCCGGCCGATGCCCTTGTCCATTGCCTGTTGCCGGCCGCTGAAACATGTCCAGCCTAGTCACCGCCAGCTGCGAAGCACTCAGTGAAGGCGGCGCGCTTGCGCGCCAGCTCGATGCCTTCGTGCCGCGGCCGGCCCAGCTGCGGCTGACTGGCGCCATCGCCGAGACCTTCCAGCAGCGCGATGTGCTGCTGGCCGAGGCCGGTACCGGCACCGGCAAGACCTATGCCTATCTGGTGCCGGCGCTGCTGTCCGGTTTGAAGACGATAGTCTCCACCGGCACCCGCGCGCTGCAGGATCAGCTGTACCACCGCGATCTGCCGCGGGTGCGCGCCGCATTGGGTGTTGGCCATCGCGCCGCCTTGTTGAAGGGGCGGGCGAATTATCTGTGTCGCTACCGGCTGGACCAGGCGCGCGGCGAACCGCGCTTCACTTCAACCGAGCAGGTGGCGCAGTTCCAGCGCATCCTCGCCTGGTCCGGGCGCACCCAGTACGGCGACATGGCCGAACTCGATGGCCTGGCCGATGACTCGCCGTTGCTGCCGATGGTGACCTCGACGGTGGACAACTGCCTGGGCACCGATTGCCCGTTCTGGGGCGATTGCTTCGTGGTGCAGGCGCGGCAGCGGGCGCAGGAAGCGGATCTGGTGGTGGTCAATCATCATCTGCTGCTGGCCGACCTGGCACTGAAGCAGGAAGGTTTCGGCGAGATCCTGCCGGGTGCGCAGGCCTTCGTCATCGACGAGGCACACCAGTTGCCCGAACTTGCCGCCAACTTCTTCGGTGAAGGCTTTGGCATGCGTCCGTGGCAGGAACTGGCCCGTGACTGCCTGGCCGAATGCCGCAGCGTTGCCGGTGCGCAGGCAACACTGCAGCAACCGGTGGCGACGCTGGAGCTGGCGCTGCGTGAACTGCGCGAGGCGATGGAAAAATTGCCGCAGCGTGGCACCCGCTGGCGTGCCTTGGCGGTGCCGGCGGTTGCCGAAGGCTTTGATGCGGTTGCGGCGGCGATGGCGCAGCTGCGCGATGCGCTCAGCCTTGTGCGCGAAACCTCGCCAGGGCTGGATGCCTGCCACGCGCGCGCGCTCGAAGGCGTGTCACGGCTTTCGCGCTGGCTCGACGATGGCGATGCTGGCGCCGTCGATGCATGGGATATCGATGATGCGCCGGTGGCAGCGGACGATGCCGCTGCCGAGCCATCACCAACCGCTGGCGATTCTCTGTTTCCTGCCGACGATGGCAACGATGTGCTGTGGTACGAGCTGACCCCGCGCGGCTTCCGTTGCCAGCGCACGCCGATGGACGTGTCCGGCCCGCTGCGCGAGCACCGCCTGCGTTCGATGGCAGCATGGGTGTTCACCTCGGCCACCTTGACCGTCGACGGTGGCTTCGAACATCTGGCCAAACGGCTGGGCCTGGATGATCCGGATACCTTGGTCCAGCCCAGTCCGTTTGACTGGCAGCAGCAGGCCTTGTGCTACCTGCCGCAGCAGTTGCCCGACCCAGCGGCGCGCGGCTATGGCGCGGCGCTGATCGCGACCCTGCGGCCGGTACTGGAGGCCTCGCAGGGCAGGGCATTCCTGTTGTTCGCCTCGCACCGTGCCTTGCGTGAGGCCGCTGAAGCGCTGCGTGACGGGCCCTGGCCGCTGTTCGTACAGGGCGAGGCGCCGCGCGCCAGTCTGCTGCAGCGTTTCCGCGAGTCCGGCAATGGCGTGCTGCTGGGCGCGGCCAGCTTCCGCGAAGGTGTGGACGTGGTCGGCGATGCGCTGAGCGTGGTGGTGATCGACAAGCTGCCGTTCGCCGCCCCCGATGACCCGGTATTCGAAGCGCGGCTGGATGCGATCCGCCGTCAAGGCGGTAATCCGTTCCGCGACGAACAGTTGCCGCAGGCGGTGATCGCCCTCAAGCAGGGGGTAGGCCGGCTGATCCGCAGCGAGACCGACCGTGGCGTGCTGGTGCTGTGCGACCCGCGCCTGCTGTCGCGCAGCTATGGGCGGGTCTTTCTTGATTCACTGCCGCCATTCCGGCGTACCCGTGCACTGGCCGATGTGCAGGCGTTCTTTGCGCGACAATGGGCGCCGGAGCACGGGCCGCCGCCAGCGGCTGAAGAGCCATCCGTCGATGCGGATACCGCTGCGCCCCCCTTTTCCTTGTCGTGATTGTCGCCATGAAGCTGCTTGCCTTTGAAACCGCCACCGAAGCCTGTTCCGTCGCCCTGTATGTGGATGGGCAGGTATTGGAGCGGTTTGAGGTCGCGCCGCGCCGGCACGCCGAGTTGAGCCTGCCCTGGGCCGAGCAGTTGCTGGCCGAAGCCGGCATTGCCCGCAGCCAGCTGGATGCCATCGCGCTCAGCCGTGGGCCCGGCGCCTTCACCGGCGTGCGCCTGGCCATCGCCATCGCGCAGGGCATTGCCCTGGCGCTGGACCGGCCCTTGCTGCCGGTATCCACCCTGCAGACGCTGGCGCTGCGCGCGCCGGCAGATGCACCGCGGGTGCTGGCCTGCATCGATGCGCGGATGGGGGAGCTGTACGCAGCACGCTACCTGCGCGATGCCAGTGGCGAGTTGCAGTTGCAGGAGCGCGAGTTGCTGGTCGCTCCCGATGCGGTGCAGCTGCCGGCCGATGACAGCATATGGGCCGGCGTTGGTACCGGCTTTGCGGCGGGCGAGGGTGTGTTGAGCACGCGCCTGCAGTCGCGCCTGGGCAGCGTGGATGCACAGGCATTGCCGCGTGCCGCCGACGTGCTGAAGATCGCCGTGCCGGCGATGCTGCGTGGCGAAGCGATCGCCCCGGAGCTGGTGCAGCCCGCCTATCTGCGCGACAACGTCGCGTTGACCCTGGTCGAGCAACAGGCGCTGCGCGATTCCAAGCGCTGAAGCAGCGGTGAGGTTTGATGCTTTTGTGGGAGCGGTGTAAACCGCGAAGCTCACGTGCACTCAGATCGCAGGATGCCGATTGTTCGAATAACGCCAGTTTCGCGGTTTACACCGCTCCCACAACAACACGGCAGTAACACCGCCCCCTTGTAGGAGCGGCGTCAGCCGCGAAGCTCGTACGTTCCCAGATAGCGATCAGACCGGTGGCTCAGATGGCACCAGCTTCGCGGCTTATGCCGCTCCCACAAGACCAGCACAAAGCGGCTCAACGATCGTCGTGCAGCTGGCCGCCGGGCAGGAACATCCAGGTGCGGGTGACCTGCAGGATGTCGATGTCGTCGCTGGTCTCGGGCAGGGCCGGGAATGGCTGCGCCTGTTCGATCACGCGCAGCGCGGTGGCGTCCAGCAAGGGTACGCCACTGCTGCGCAGGATGCGGCTGCTTTCAACGCTGCCGTCGCGGCGTACACCGACGGTGATCACCACCTGGCCGCCGAGCCGGCGCTGGCGCGCCTCATCGGGGTAGTTGAGGTTGCCCACCCGTTCGGCGCGGTCAACCCAGGCGCGCAGGTAGTTGGCATAGGCGTATTCGCGGGTGCTGGCCGAGACGAATTTGCGGTTCGGACGCTTGGCGTATTGCTCGGAACGTAGATGCACCTCGGCCGCCAGCCGCGCCATCGCCGCATCGCGCTGCTCGCGCGCGTTCATCGGTGCATTGGCGTCGGGACGGTCCGGCAAGGGCTGGGTCTGCGCGCTGGCCACCGTGTCCTTGCCCTGGCTGCTGGTGATGATGCGGGCCTGCGGTGGTGGCGGTGCTGCCGCACTCTGCGCCTGCAGCGGCACCGGGGCCAGCCCGTTCTGAACCTGCGGCACAATGCCGGCCTGCGCATCGCGCGGGCGCTGGGCGGTGTCGTGGTCGCCGCCGCCCTGCTGGTTGGCCTGGGCCAGGAAATCAGCCTGCTTGGGCGTAAGCGGGGTGCTGGTCTGACTGAAGATCACATCCAGGGTGGGCACCAGTGGGGCGTTGTCGCTCACTGCAAAGCCCACCCCGAGGATCAACAGGCCATGCACCAGCGTGGACAGCACCAGGGTGGCGGTCAGGCGTTGCTGTTCGCTGACCCGCGGGGCGGCGGGCAGGACCTCAGGCTGCGAATACATCAGGCCAGGCCAGCCTCGATGGCATCGAACAGCTGGCCGGCGATGTTCAGGCCGAACTGGGCATCGAGTTCGCGCACGCAGGTGGGGCTGGTGACGTTGACCTCGGTCAGGTAGTCACCAATCACGTCCAGGCCGACGAAGCGCATGCCGCGGCGCTTCATTTCCGGGCCCACCTGGGCGGCGATCCAGCGGTCGCGCTCGCTCAGCGGGCGGCCTTCGCCGCGGCCGCCGGCAGCCAGGTTGCCGCGGAACTCATCACCCTGCGGGATCCGCGCCAGGCAATAGTCCACCGGCACGCCGTCGATCAGCAGGATGCGTTTGTCGCCCGCCGTGATGTCGGGGATGAAGCGCTGCGCCAGCGCCAGGTGCTGGCCGCCGTCGGTCAGCGTCTCCAGGATCACGTTGAGGTTGGGGTCGCCGGTGCCGCTGCGGAAGATCGAGCGCCCGCCCATGCCGTCCAGCGGCTTCAATACGGCCTGCCCATGCTCCAGCACGAAGGCCTTCAGCTCGCGCGCGTTGCGGCTGACCAGGGTCGGCGGGCAGCATTGCGGGAACAGCAGGGCCGCCAGCTTCTCGTTGAAATCGCGCAGCCCCTGCGGATCGTTGACCACGCAGGCACCGGCCTGCTGGGCGATGCTCAGCACGTGGGTGTCGTACAGGTACTCGCCATCGAACGGCGGGTCCTTGCGCATCAGCACGATCTGCCCCGGGCCGAATGCCAGGGGGGCGAACTCGCCCAAACTGAACCAGCCGGCCTTGTCGTCACGGACCTGCAGCGGTGCCACCTCGGCCTGGGCCTGACCGCCGTGCAGCGACAAGCCGCCGGGGCGTACATAGTGCAGCCGGTGGCCACGGCGCTGGGCTTCCAGCAGCATGGCAAAGGTGGTGTCCTTGGCGATCTTGATGTTGGCGATGGGGTCCATCACCACGATGACGTCTAAAGGCATGTCTTGAATCCGGCAGATCTGGAGGAGGATGTTAGCGGTTCGCGGCGGGGTCGCACAGCGCGGAAAGCGGAACGCTGAGGCTGAATGGCGTTGCGCTTTTATTGCGAACTAGGTCACATTATCTTGACAATCAGTCAAGTCCTGCAGGCATCGCTTGACAGTTTGCGGCTGGGCTGGGATATAGATGCGCTTTCGCGGCAGCATCGCGTTCGGTGCCGGTCGCGCGTTCGGGGAACAACAAATGGTTGAAAACATGGCTGCGGGTGGGGAACTCGCAGGGCTGAAGGTGATGGTCATCGATGACTCGAAGACCATCCGGCGTACGGCTGAAACACTGCTCAAGCGTGAAGGTTGCGAAGTGGTCACCGCCACTGACGGTTTCGAGGCATTGGCCAAGATTGCCGACCAGCAACCGCAGATCATCTTCGTCGACATCATGATGCCGCGTCTGGATGGCTATCAGACCTGTGCGTTGATCAAGGGCAACCAGCTCTTCAAGTCGACGCCGGTGATCATGCTGTCATCCAAGGATGGCCTGTTCGATAAGGCCCGGGGCCGCATCGTCGGTTCCGAGCAATACCTCACCAAGCCATTTACCCGCGACGAACTGCTAGGTGCCATCCGCACATACGTCAACGCCTGACCAGGGGGGAAAGGCAAAAATGGCTCGAATTCTTTTGATCGAGGACTCACCGACCGACAGGGCGGTGTTTACACAGTGGTTGCTCAAGGCTGGGCACGAGGTGCTGTCGGCAGACAATGCCGAGGACGGCCTGCAGATTGCCCGTGAGCAAGGCCCGCAGCTGGTGCTGATGGACGTGGTGTTGCCGGGGATGAGTGGTTTCCAGGCAACCCGCGCGCTGTCGCGTGACGAGGCTACGCGTGACATCCCGGTGTTGATCGTCAGCACCAAGGGCATGGAAACCGACAAGGCCTGGGGCATGCGGCAAGGTGCCAGCGACTACATCGTCAAGCCGCCGCGCGAGGATGATCTGATCGCGCGGATCAACAAACTGGTGGGTTGATGCGTTCTCCATTCGACATCCTTGAAGCCTACGAACGCCGCAGTCTGGCGCACGCGGTACAGCTGCCTGAGCGGAGCTTTTCGCAGGATGTCTGGCGTGGCGTGGGTTACCGCGTTGGCAGCCGGTATCTGGTCTCCGATTTCCGCGAAGTGGTGGAAATCGTGCCGATGCCGCCGGTTACCCCGGTACCCGGCGCACAACCGTGGTTGCTGGGCGTGGGCAACCTGCGCGGCAACCTGTTCCCGGTGGTGGACCTGAAGAACTTCCTGGAAGGCGAGCGCACCGCACCGCAGGAAGGCCAGCGCGTGTTGATCATGCGCCAGAGCGGCGGCGACGTAGCCCTGGTGATCGACGAACTGTACGGCCAGCGCAGCTTCGAAGCGCCGATGCAGGTGCCTGCCGGCGACATCGCGCAGGGGCGCTATGCGCACTTCGTCGAACGCGCCTTCCATGATGAAGGCCGTGACTGGGGCGTGTTCTCGCTGTCGCTGCTTTCCCGCACTCCTGAATTCCGGCAAGCGGCCGCCTGAACGGCGCGCTTGCCTCTTCGTATTGAGACCGAGGTCGAACGATGAGTACTGCTCCTGAAGCCGCCAAGGCAGGCAAGCTTGGCAACGTAAGCACCAACTTCTGGTTGGGCTTGTTGGTGCTCTCGATGGTCGTGTTCGGTGCCAACACCGGCGTGGCCACCTGGCAGGGCAGCCGCCTGGCCGGTGCCAGTACCGGCGCTGCCGACCTGCAGGTGCTGTCACAGCAGCTGGCCAACCAGGGCCGTGAAGCCGTGGCCGGTAGCCGCGAAAGCTACGCAGCGTTCAAGGACACGCGCAGCAAGGTGGAAAGTACCGTCAGCGAGTTGCAGGGCCGTTACGGCAACGAGACCGGCGTGTCCGGTCCGTTGGGCGCACTGGTTGATACCTGGAAGCCGCTGTCCAAGAACGCCGAGCAGATCGTCGCTTCCGAGCCGGCGGTACTGGCCCTGGCCGGTAACGCTGACAGCTTCGTCGGCGCGGTGCCGCAGCTGCAGGCACAGTTGAACGAAGTGGTGCGGGCGATGACCGCCGGTGGCGCCCAGTCCTCGCAGGTCTACAACGGCCTGCAGCAGGTGGTGGTGGTAGGCACCATGGCCCGTCGCGTGACCGAAATCCGTGCCGGTGGTGCCGGTGCAAGCGGCGCCGGTGACGCGCTGGCGCGCGACATGGTGGTGTTCACCCAGGTGCTGGAAGGCCTGCGCAACGGCAATGAAGAAATGGGCATCGCCGCCGTACGCAATGCCAATGCACAGGTTGCGCTGGAACAGTCGGCCAACCAGTGGGCCAAGATGAAGAAGGATGCCGACGCCATTCTGGCCAGCTCGCGCAACCTGTTTGCTGCGCAGTCCTCGGCGGCCGCACTGGCCACCGGCTCGGACAAGATGCTGGAGCGCAGCCGCAAGCTGTTCGACGCGTTCTCGGCCTTCGGTTCGGCCCGCGATACCCGCATCTTCCCGAACTTCTGGTGGAGTGTGATCTTCGGCGGCCTGTCGGTGCTGTCGATCATTGGCTTCGTCTGGAGCACGGTGCGTACCCGTTCGCGCGAGCAGGACGTGCGTTACCAGACCCAGGTGGAATTCAACAGCCGCAACCAGCAGGCAATTATGCGTCTGCTGGACGAAATCAGCTCGCTCGGTGAAGGTGACCTGACGGTAAAGGCCTCGGTGACCGAGGACATGACCGGCGCCATCGCCGACGCTATCAACTACGCCGTGGACGAACTGCGCCACCTGGTGACCACCATCAACGACATCTCCTCGAAGGTGGCGGTGTCGGCACAGGAAACCCAGGCAACGGCAATGCAGCTGGCCGAGGCCGCCGGCCACCAGGCCGACGAGATCACCAGCGCCTCGGACCGTATCGGCGAAATCGCAACCTCCATTGAGCAGGTGTCGCGCAACTCGACCGAGTCGGCCGAAGTGGCACAGCGCTCGGTGGTGATCGCGACCGAAGGTGCCGGCGTGGTGCGCCAGACCATCCAGGGCATGGACCAGATCCGCGACCAGATCCAGGAAACCTCCAAGCGCATCAAGCGCCTGGGTGAGTCCTCGCAGGAGATCGGCTCGATCGTGGAACTGATCAACGACATTTCCGAGCAGACCAACATCCTGGCATTGAACGCGGCCGTGCAGGCAGCGTCGGCCGGTGAGGCCGGCCGCGGTTTCGCTGTGGTGGCCGACGAAGTGCAGCGACTGGCAGAACGTACCTCCGGCGCAACGCGTCGAATCGAAGGTCTGGTGCAGGCCATTCAGGCCGATACCAACGAAGCGGTTACCTCGATGGAACAGACCACCGCCGAAGTGGTATCCGGTGCACGTCTGGCCGAAGACGCCGGTACCGCACTGACCGAAATCGAGCGCGTGTCCAACGCGCTCAACAACTTGATCAAAAGCATCTCCATCGCCGCCAACCAGCAGGCCTCGGCAGCTACCGACATCACCCAGACGATGGGTGTCATTCGGCAGATTACCGGCCAGACCTCGCAGGGCGCCGGGCAGACCGCCGACTCGCTGGGTCAGTTGAACCAGTTGGCGGCAGAGCTGCGCCGTTCGGTGGCCGACTTCAAGTTGCCGGCCTGAACGGACTGATCGGGCGGGGATGCAAAGGAATCAGCAGATGAAGTTTCGTCACAAACCAACGCAGGGCCGCCCGGACGGCATGCAATTGATGCTGCACGGGGGAGTGCGATGAGTACCTTGCGCGATGCGATGAGCCACGCAGCTCTGGGTTGGGTGAAACCCGAGCTGGACGAGACCCTGCGCCAGGTGCGCAATGAGGTCGAGGCTTACGTCGAAGAACCCAGCGACAGCAGCCGCATGCGCTTCTGCGCCGGCTACCTGCACCAGGTGCAGGGCACGCTGCGCATGGTCGAGCTGTACGCCCCGGCGATGGTCGCCGAGGAGCTGGAGCTGCTCGCCAATGCGGTACGCGATGGCGCCATCCCGGACCGCGACGAAGCCTGCGCCACGCTGATGCGTGGCACCGTTCTGCTGCCCGATTACCTGGAACGCCTGCAGAACGGCCACCGCGATATTCCCATCGTGCTGCTGCCGCTGCTCAATGACATCCGCGCCGCGCGCGGCGCTGAAGGCATCAACGAAAGCGTGTTGTTCGCTTTCAACCCCGATGCCAGCAACGCCAGCGCCGATGAGCTGGAGCACGCCCGCGGCAGCTTGAGCGGGCGCAACCGCGAGCTGCTCGACACCGTCGGCAGTGCGGTCAAGGAAGAACTGATGCGCATCAAGGATGCGCTCGATCTGCATATGCGCATGGACGGCAATCCGGCCGACCTGCAGGTGCAGGTCAACGAGCTGGGCGCCGTTTCCGACACGCTCGGCGTGATGGGCCTGGGCGTTGCCCGTGGCATCGTCGCGCAGCAGCGTGATGCCCTGCGCGAAGTGGTCAACGGCAGTCGCCAGATCGACGACAACCTGTTGCTGGATATCGCCGGCGCGTTGCTCTATGTGGACGCATCACTGGATGACCAGGTGGCGCACCTCGGCGCCAATGTCTCCGGCGACGACGATCCGGGCTCGGTGGAAACCCGCCGCACGGTGGAGGTGCTGGCGCACGAAGCCATTGCCAACTTCACCGCTGCGCGCGAATCGTTCGTGGCCTTCATCGAGACCAATTGGGATCACGCACGGCTGGCCGAAGTGCCACGTCTGCTGGGCGAAGTGTCCGGTGCCCTGCGCATGCTGGAACTGCCGGTGCCGGCAGACTATCTGCAGGCCGTGCGCCAGTACATCGATGTCGAACTGATCGCGCGTCAACGCGTTCCCAGTGGGCGTCAGCTCGACACCCTGGCCGATGCGATGGCCAGCCTGGAATACTTCCTGGAAGCCCTGCGCGATCGCCGTCCCGGCCGCGAGGAAATCCTCGACATCACCCGCACCAGCCTGGAAACCCTGCGTTACTGGCCGATCCCGGCCTTGCAGGCTGGCGTTGAAGCCGGCGGTGCGCCGTTCGTGGGCGGGACTGCCCCCGCAGCGCCCGTCGATGTCGCCGCAACGCCGTGGGCGGCTGCGGCAAACGAACCGCTGGCGGCCGATCCGGCGCCCGTGCCGGCCGTTGCCATCGTCGAAGAAGCCGCGCGTGCAGAAGACGCAGTAGCGTCCGATGTCGTGCCAGTCGCCGAGCAGGCGCCGGTCAGCGTCGCGCCGGTGATGCCGCCGCCATTGCCGCCGGTTGAGCTGGAGGACAAGCCGCAGGCAGCAGCTGCCGAATACCCGTTGGTGTTTGGCGCGGCCATCAATGCCGTGGCCACGCCGGTGCATCCGCTGCAGGTGCCGAATGTGTCGGGGCCGTTCGCCCCGGCCGAGCCTGCCGCTGCGGAGATATCCGCATTTGATCCGGTTGCCGCCGAGGGCACGCTGTCCGAGGACAGCAGCTTCGAGCTGGCGCCGTTGGCGCTCGAAGGGCAGGAAACCAGCAGTGCTTCCGAATCTGCGCCGGCATCGTTTGCCGCAGCGTTCGATCCGGTCGCGGCCGAGGACCTCGCTGTAGGCGACGCTGGCGACACCTACCGTTTTGATGATTCCCTGCTGACCCTGGACGGCACCGACGCTGCAGCGCTGCAGGCAGCCGATCTGGCCAAGGTCGAGCTTGCCGATGGCGACGTCTTCTTCAGCGCCGAGCTGGAAGCGGTTGCCCCGGCGTTCGATGCCGACGCACAGACGGTTGCACAGACCGCCAACAGCTGGGAGCTGGATACCGCGCCGGCAGCACTCGCTGATGCTGGCATTGCCAGCGATGCGCTGACGCTGGGGACGACGCCTGCCGACAGCCTGGAAGCCGCCTCGATCGAGCCGGTTTCCGAGCTGGCTGAGCCGGTGTCCAAGCTCGATACGGAAACCGCCGCGTTCATGGCGCAGCTCGATGCTGCCGCCGAAGCCTTCGATCCGTTTGCATTGCCGGAATCCCTGCAGGCCGAGCTGGTCACCGCCGACGTGGCCGACGCTGCGATCAATGGTGCGGCGCCCGCAAAGCACGCAGCGCCGGTACACCAGCTTGAAGGTGGCTTCATCGATGGCGGCGACGTCATCGATCAGGACATCCGCGAAGTCTTCATCGAAGAGTTCGACGAAGAACTGGAGAATCTGGGCAACCTGTTGCCGGCATGGCGTGCGGCACCGGCCAATATGGAACGCCTGCGCCCGGTGCGCCGCGTATTCCATACGCTCAAGGGCAGTGGTCGCCTGGTTGGCGCGCGCACCCTGGGTGAGTTCAGCTGGAAGATCGAGAGCATGCTCAACCGCGTGCTTGATGGCAGCCGTCCCGCCAGCCCTGCGGTACTTGCCGCGGTAACCCTGGCGTATGAAGTATTGCCGGAACTGAATGCCGCCCTGCGCGGTGCGGGCAGTATCCACTCCGATCTGCTTGGCATACAGGACGTGGCTGATCGCGTCGCCGCAGGCGAAGAAGCGTTCTACGTCGCCGGTGTCAGCGCAGTTGCCGACGCCGCCCCGGTGCAGGATGTCGCCCCGGCGGCAGATGTCGCCGAACCGGTTGTGCCGGCCGAGCCCGAGCTTGTCGCAGCTGACGAAGACAACGATGCAGCCGGCACCCCGGCCTCGGTCGACGAGGTGCTGCGCGAAATCCTGGAAGCCGAGATCGGTGCCCATCTGGACACGGTCAACACCTGGCTGGCCGGATCCGTGGCGCAGCCACAGCCGGTCTCCGAAGACCTGTTGCGCGCCGTGCACACCATGAGTGGCGCCTTCGCAATGACCGATGTGCCGGTGATCACCCAGATCACCAGCCCGGCGGAAACCTTCGTCAAGCGTTCGCTGGCAGCGGCGGTCACGCCGACCCCGGCGGGCGTGGATGCACTGGCGCAGATGGCCTCGGCCGTGCACACCACCATCACCGCGCTGCGCGCTGCTTCGCCACGCATTCCGGCATTCCCGGGTGTGGCCGAGCGCCTGCAGTCGCTGGTCGATGCCTTGCCTGATGCCAAATGGCCGCCGATGGCCGCCGAGGATGAGCTGGTCATCGTCGATTCGATCGACACAGATGCAGCGCAGGCTCCGCTGTCGGCAGGCAACGACGTGAGCGCCGAACTGGTTGGCGTCGAAGACCTGTCGGCTTACTTCGACTCCAGCTTGTTGGATGAAACCCCGGGTGACGCCGTATCGGTGGTCGCCGCTGAACCGCCGATTGCCGCGTTTGAGCCGGAAATCGTCCTGCCGACCGGCCTGGACGAGCACGCGACTGCGGTCACCCTGGCGGAAGCGCCGGAATCCGCAGAAGCTGTCGAAACCGAAACGTCGTCGGTCGCGTTTGCAGCCGATGCCGCTGTTGAAGCCGAGCCGGCAACGGCTGCTTTTGCTGACGAAGTGCATGCGCAGGAAGACGCTGCCGCGGCAGACGCCTCGCAGCTGGCGGTGGATGCGGTAGACGGTTACGACGCAGTCCGGGCTTCGACCTGGGGCCTCGCATCCGATGCCGTTGAGCCGACGCAGGCCGTGGAAAGCACCGACGCGCCGCTGGCGGTCGAAGCTTCCGGGTCTGCTACCGAATCCGTCATTGCTGCAGATGCCGAGACGGCGTCTGACGATGCAGTGGCCAAGCAGATTGAAAACAATCAGGACGACGCACCGGCTGCTGCCGAAGTTTCCGCCCACGCCGATGATCACGATAGCGTCATTGCGCGCGCCCTGGCCATCGCCACTGGTGCCGGTGCACTGGCTGCTGGCGTGGCCTATGCAGGCACGACCGATGCCGATGCTGAAGCATCGGAGCTGGCAGCGCAGAGCGAACAGGACGCACAGCCGCTGACGCAGGCCGTTGAGGCGCCGCAGGTTGTCGAGACTGCGCAGAGCGCTGAACAGTACGAACAAGACATTGCCGGCAACGCCGAGCAGGCAGCGGCGGATGTTGTGCAGCTGGACGAAGATGCGGTGGCTGCGACTGCCGAAGCTCCCGTGTCCGAGCTGGAGTCCGTTGATCCGCTGGATGCGTCTGCAACTGTCGCAGCGCAGATCGAACAGGACGAGCCGGTAGACGAAGCTGCCGCAACCGAAGACGCGGCATCGCTCGAAGACGCCGCCCAGCTTGAAGTTGTCGAAGCCGTCGAAGCAGTTGAAGCGGTCGAAGCCGTCGAGATTGTCGATCCGGCTGCGTTCGAGTCCGTCGTCGTTGCGAAGGCCACGCTGGCACCACTGACCGCAGCTCTGCCGGAGCCGGTGGAGGCGCCTGCCGCCGCTGCTGCCGTCCACGAACTGGACGCCGGCCCGCTGAACTTCGCCGACCTGGATCGTGAGCTGGTCGATATCTTTGTCGAGGAAGGCAAGGATCTGCTCGACCATTGCGATGGTCTGATCAATGACATGCGCGCTGCGCCGGAAGATCGCGAAGCGCTGGCTGGCCTGCAGCGTGATCTGCACACCCTCAAGGGTGGCGCACGCATGGCCGGCATCAACGCCATCGGCGACCTCGGCCATGGCATCGAATCGCTGCTGGAAGCCGTTGCGGCCAATCGCACCGAGATCACCCGCGGCGATGTGCAGCTGCTGGAGCGCGGCTTCGACCGTCTGCACCAGCTGCTGATCCGTACCGGCGAGCACCGTGCGGTGCTGATGCCGACGGATCTGATCGAAGCCTTTGAGGCCCGTACCGACGGCCGTGCCGAAGCCGCACAGGCACCGGTCGAGGCGGCCATCACGGCATCCGATGCGGTTGCTGTCGAGGCCGTGGAGGAATCGGTGCAGCCGCAGCCGCTGGCACATATCGAGCCCTTGTCCGCACCGTTGCGCGAAGAACAGGCCGGTGCCGAAGAAGAAGGCGCACCGCGCGGACAGGAACAGGTGCGTGTACGCGCCGACCTGCTCGACAGCCTGGTCAACCACGCCGGCGAAGTGGCGATCTACCGTTCGCGCCTGGAACAGCAGCTCGGTGCCTTCCGTGGCGCCATGGCCGAATTGGATCGCACCAACGCCCGTCTGCGCGACCAGCTGCGTCGTCTGGATCTGGAAACCGAAGCGCAGATCGTGGCCCGTTACCGCCGCGAGCACGAACAGGCCGACCAGACCTTCGATCCGCTGGAACTGGACCGTTTCTCCACCCTGCAGCAGCTCAGCCGTGCGCTGAACGAATCGGCAGCCGACTTGGGCGGTCTGCAAGGTGTGCTCGACGATCTGTCGCGCAACTACGACACGCTGCTGCAACAGCAGTCGCGTGTGAGCTCGGAACTGCAGGACGGCTTGATGCGTGCGCGCATGGTGCCGTTCGATGGCCTGGTGCCGCGCCTGCGTCGCGTGGTGCGCCAAGCCGCGCAGGAAACCGAAAAGCAGGTGCACCTGAAGCTGGAAGGCACCCACGGCGAACTCGATCGCAACGTGCTTGATCGCATGGTCGCGCCGCTGGAGCACATGCTGCGCAACTCGGTTGCCCATGGTCTGGAGCAGCCGGCTGCACGTACTGCCGCAGGCAAGCCGGAAGAAGGCGAAATCGCCCTGCGTCTGCGCCGCGAAGGCTCGGAAATCGTGCTGGAAGTCGGCGATGACGGTGCCGGCCTGGACCGCGAGGCGATCCGTCGCCGTGCCGAGCAGCGTGGCCTGCTGGGTGCCGGCGAGCAGATCGACGATACCCAGCTGGACCAGATGATCTTTGCATCGGGCTTCAGCACCAGCGAGCAGGTCAGCCAGCTGTCCGGGCGTGGTGTCGGCATGGACGTGGTGCGCAACGAAGTGCGTCAGCTTGGCGGCTCGGTGGACATCCACTCGGTGCGTGGCCAGGGTGCGACCTTCACCTTGCGCCTGCCGCAGACGCTGGCGGTCACCCAGGCGGTGTTCGTGCGTATCGGCGAAACCACTTACGCGGTGCCGGTGGCATCGGTCAGCGGTATCGGCCGCATCTCCCGCCAGCGTTTCGAGTCGGGGCAGGGCGGTTACCACTACAACGGCGAAGACTTCAGCCTGTACAACCTGGGCACCCTGGTGGGCCAGGTTGCCGCCAAGGCCGAAGGCCAGACCGAGATCCCGTTGCTGCTGGTGCGCTCCGGCGACCTGCGTGCAGCGGTGGCGATCGACCAGGTGCTGGGCAACCGCGAAGTCGTGGTCAAGCCGGTCGGCCTGCAGATTGCCTCGGTACCGGGCATCTACGGTGCCACCATCACCGGCGAAGGCAATGTGGTGGTGATCCTGGACGTGGCACCGCTGGTGCGTCGTCATCTGACCCAGCCGCAGCAGACGGTGGAAGTGATCGAGGCCAGCAGCCAGCGCCATGTGCCGCTGGTGATGGTGGTCGACGACTCGCTGACCATGCGCAAGGTCACCGGCCGCGTGCTGGAGCGTCACAACCTGGATGTGGTCGCCGCACGCGACGGCGTGGAAGCGTTGGAGCAGCTGGAAGAGCGCATCCCGGACCTGATGTTGCTGGATATCGAAATGCCGCGCATGGACGGCTACGAGCTGGCCACCGCGATGCGTGCCGATCCGCGTTACAAGAACATTCCGATCGTGATGATCACCTCGCGCAGTGGCGACAAGCATCGCCAGCGCGCATTCGAGATCGGCGTGCAACGCTATCTCGGCAAGCCGTACCAGGAGTTGGATTTGATGCGCAATGTCTACGACCTGCTGGGGATCGCCCGTGCACGCGACTGACGACACTGCCAAGCCGGTTGCCCTGCTGGCCCGTGCCGGCGCCGCCCGCGATCGCCTGCGCGAAGCACTGATCGCTGCCGGTGGCCGCATCGTGCTGGAGGAAGACCCCAACCAGCTGGAGCCCGCCACGCTGACCTCGGCTGCGCCGCAGGTGGTGCTGGTCGCGCTGGAGCCGGCGGTCGAGGACGCGCTGGAACGGCTGGAATCGGTGCTGGAAACCCCGGAGCTGTCCTTGTTGTTCGAGGAAGCCGAACTGGCCGCGCGTCGCGAAGGCTGGGAGGCGCAGCGTTGGATCCGTCACCTGGCGGCCAAGCTGCAGGGCCATGGCAATGTACTGCCGCCGGGTCTGGAGCATGAAGACGCCGAGCCCGCCATCACCCTGGAACCCGGCCTGCCGCCGCGTCCGGCCGATGGCCATGTGGATGCGCCGCTGCAGTTCCATCTGGATGAGGCGCAGGTGCAGGCCTATGACCTGCCCGCCGATGAAATCTACGAGGTGCCGGCGAGTGCGCGTGAGCCGCATGCGCAGGTGCTGTCGTTCGAGGAACTGATTGCCGGTGCCGCACAGCCGTCGCCAGTCGAAACCGTGCCGCCGCCGCTGCCGCCGGAACCGGTTGCTTCGGTCGATCCTGCGGCCAAGGTCGCAGTGGCGCCGATCGGGGATTTCAGCAGCTGGTCCTTGCTGGACGAGGATGGCTATGAGACGGCGCCCGCCGCGCCGGTAGCCGCCGAGCCGCCGCCGGCACTGGCCAGCCTGCTCAACAGCGAGCTGTCCCTGGTGGACCTGGATGAAGGTGCTGCCGAGGGCAATGGCGCGGTGTTGTTGATTGCCGGCATTGGTGGTCCGGATGCGGTGCGCCGCGTGCTGGCCGGCCTGCCGGAAGATTTCTCGCGCCCGGTGCTGGTGCAGCTGCGCCTGGACGGTGGCCGCTACGCCAACCTGGTCAAGCAGATGGCACGGGCAACGCCGCTGCCGGTCAGCCTGGCCGATCCCGGTCAGGGCCTGAACCCGGGCGAGGTCTATATTCTTCCCGACCTCATCGGCCTGGAATCCGCCGCTGGCGGCCTGCGCTTCTGCGCCGAAGCCAACGATCTGCTGCAGGCCCTGCAAGCAGACCGCAGCGCGGTGCTGATGCTCAGTGGTGCCGATGTGGCGATGGTCGCGCCGGTGCTGGAATTCGCTGGCAAGGGTGGCTGGGTGGCAGGGCAGATCGGTGAGGGTTGCTATGACCCGGCCGCTGCCAGCCAGTTGGCTGTTGCTGGCATGAGCGCCGGTGATCCGGAATACCTCGCCGCCGAATTGGCTGTGCATTGCGCGGCGTGACCGCAGCGCGACCCAGGAACTGACGATGAGCTACGCAAACAACGATGAAGTCCGTGGGGTACTGATACAGGCCGGTACCGAGCGCGTGCTGCTGCCCAACGCGACGGTGGCGGAAATGATGTCCCGCGTGGCGGTCGAGCCGATTGCCAATGCGCCGGCCTGGCTGGTCGGGCAGATCGCGTGGCATGGCTGGAGCGTACCGCTGCTGTCCTACGCCGGGCTCAGTGGCCATGGTCATGAAATGGTCGGCAGCAACAACAAGGTGGTGGTGCTCAAGGCCTTGGGCGGCAACCCGGACCTGCCGTATTTCGCCTTGCTGACCCAGTCCTTCCCGCAGTTGATCGCGGTGCCGCGCGACGGCCTGCTGGCCGATGCCTCGGAAGAGAGCCTGCCGGTAGGCGTGCATATGCGCGTGCTGCTGGGCGAACAGAGCGCCCTGCTGCCGGATCTGGACGCGGTTGAAAGCGCGGTGATCCTGGCCCTGGCCGAAGCCGCAGGCTGATCGACGCCGCAACGTGTGGTTGCAGCGGTAAGGCCCAGCCGAGCATGGCTCGGCAGAGGCTTTCCCGGCGGTCCTGAAACTGGCGACTCTGAAGATTGTGGGAGCGGCGTAAGCCGCGAAGCCCGCAGCCCATCAGATTGCGAACCTCTTGAGTGGTGCAACCATCCCCAGCTTCGCGGCTGACGCCGCTCCCACAGTGTGGGTTGCGACACCAACGCCCCAGCCGAGCATGGCTAGGCGCTACAGATCGCCCAGACGCGCCTGCAGGGCCGCGATGGCGGCCAGGCCTGCGGTCTCGGTGCGCAGGATGCGCGGGCCCAGCTGCAGGCCCTGGAAGCCCGCCTCGCCCAGTTGCTGGCGGTCGCGCGGGGACCAGCCGCCTTCCGGGCCAATCGCGATGACCACGCCGTTGGTCGGTGCGGCCGGCAACGAGGCCAGGCGATGTTCGCCCAAGGGATCCAGGGTCAGCCGCAGGGTCTGCTCCGGCAACGCAGCGACAGCGGCGGCCAGCGCCTGCGGGTTGCCAATCGACGGAATGCGGGCACGCCCGGATTGTCCGCAGGCCGAGCCAACCACATTGCGCCAATGGGCGATGCGCTTCTCCGCGCGCGCCGCATCCAGCTTGACCTCGGTACGTTCGGCGTTGACCGGGATGATGCGGCTGACCCCCAGTTCGGTGGCTTTCTGCAGGATCAGGTCCATCTTCTCGCCGCGCGCGATGCCCTGCAGCAAGGTGATGGCCAGTGGTGATTCGTTGTCGATGGCCTGCGCGCTGTCGATATGCACCTGCACGTCGCGCTTGCTGATGGCGCTGAGCGTGGCCGCATAGTCATGGCCGTCGCCATTGAAAAGAACGCAGCCGTCACCCTCGCGCAGGCGCATTACCCGCACCAGGTGATTGGCTACCTCCTCGGGGAGGGACAGGGTCTGGCCGGCGGCAAGTGGCAGTTCAATCGGGCAACGGGTAAGACGCATCGGTGATCTCGCAAAGGCGGTGCCGCATGGGGGGCGGCTGGGTCTGCTAGCATTTCAACGTCATGAGAACGTATCTGCCAATGCGCATTCTATCGGTCTACCGTCCTTTTGCCCGGAGTGGCGCATGAGCCGCCGGCTTCCACAGATCCACAACGTGGTCGAAG
Organism: Stenotrophomonas terrae; assembly: GCF_001431465.1. Lineage (GTDB taxonomy): Bacteria > Pseudomonadota > Gammaproteobacteria > Xanthomonadales > Xanthomonadaceae > Stenotrophomonas > Stenotrophomonas terrae. The sequence goes on from NZ_LDJJ01000036.1 coordinate 100,734, forward strand.
AACACATCGGTCCATTCCGTCAGCAACAGCTGGATCTGGAGTTTTCCAACGGCGAACGCCGACACTTCCAGCGCCTGGTCAGTGGCGGGCATGGTGCGGTGGTGGTGGTGCCGATGCTCGACGACGAGACCGTTCTGCTGGTGCGTGAATACGCTGCCGGCCTGCACCGTTACGAGCTGGGCCTGGTCAAGGGCCGCATCGACGCGGGCGAGAGCCCGATCGAGGCCGCCGACCGTGAGCTCAAGGAAGAGGCCGGTTACGGCGCGCACTCGCTCGATGTGCTGCGCAGCCTGAGCCTTGCACCTACTTATATGAGTCACCAGTCCTGGCTGGTGGTTGCGCGGCAGTTGTATCCGCAGCGGCTGCCGGGCGATGAGCCCGAGGAGCTGGAGGTGGTGCCGTGGAAGCTGGCCGAGCTGGACCAGCTGATGCTGCGCGAGGATTTTTCCGAAGGACGCTCGTTGGCGGCCCTGTTCATTGCCCGTGAGTGGCTGCGAGGTGGCGCATGAAAGCTTCAATCGATGCGGCGCTGCGCGAAGGCGTGCTGCAGATCGCCCAGCAGGCCGGCGCGGCGATCATGCAGGTCTACGCCAATGGTTTTGATATCGAGCACAAGGCCGACGACAGCCCGGTGACCAGCGCCGATCTGGCCGCACATCGATTGATCGTGGATGGGCTGACCCAGCTGACCCCGGATATCCCGGTGCTGTCCGAAGAGTCGGCGCAGCTGCCCTGGGAGACGCGACGCCAGTGGCAGCGTTACTGGTTGGTGGATCCCCTGGATGGCACCCGTGAGTTCATCAAGCGCAATGGCGAATTCAGCGTCAACATCGCGCTGATCGAGCACGGCGTGTCGGTGTTTGGCGTCGTGCAGGCGCCGGTGACCGAGGTCATCTGGCACGCCGAGCGCGGTGGCGGGGCATGGCGTCGCACGGGCCAGCAGCAGGATGCGATCAGCACCCGGGTGCCGCCGGCGTCGCCGTTGCGGGTGGCGGCCAGCCGCTCGCATGCCAGTGCGCGTACCGCAGCCTTGCTGGCACGGATGGGCGAGATCGAGCTGGTCGCACAGGGCTCGTCGCTGAAATTCTGCCGCATCGCCGAGGGCACGCTGGACGTGTACCCGCGGCTGGGGCCGACCAGTGAATGGGACACAGCGGCCGGCCAGTGCGTGCTGGAAGCAGCAGGTGGCGTGGTATTGGCTGCAGATGACGGTGTGCCGTTTGCCTACAACCAGCGCCCGCGTCTGCTCAATGGCGACTTTGTCGCATTGGGCGATGCCTCGCTGCCGTGGCAGGACTGGGTGGCCGGGCTGTGATGGCTGCGCTTGAGCACTGATCAACAACCCCCAAACGCCGGCGTCTGCCGGCGTCGTCGTCATGAAGAAGGTGTACGCATGTCCGAGTTGAACGATATCCAGACGCTGTTGCAGATCATGGCGCGGCTGCGCGATCCCAAGGGTGGTTGCCCATGGGACCTGGAGCAGGATTTCGCCAGCATCGCGCCGTATACGGTGGAAGAGGCCTACGAGGTCGCCGATGCGATTGACCGCAATGACCTGCCGGAATTGAAGGACGAACTCGGCGACCTGCTGCTGCAGGTGGTGTTCCATGCGCAGATGGCCAGCGAGCAGGGCGCCTTCGATTTCGGCGATGTAGTGGCGTCGATCAGCAACAAGATGATCCGCCGTCACCCGCATATCTTCGGCGACACCGAGGTCAGCGATTCGGACGAAGTGCTGGCCAACTGGGATGAGATCAAGCGCAGCGAACGCGCGGCCAAGGGCGAGCAGGACGGCTCGGCATTGGCGGGTATCTCACGCGGTCTGCCGGAGTGGTTGCGTGCCACCAAACTGCAGTCGCGCGCCGCCCGCACCGGCTTTGACTGGCCGAGCCCGGCGCCGGTGCTGGACAAGCTGCGCGAGGAGATCGACGAGCTGCAGGCCGAGTTCGAGATCGCCGCCAGTGGCCAGGACAACCAGGCGCGGCTGCAGGAAGAGCTGGGTGATGTGCTGTTTGTCTGCGCCAACCTGGCGCGCCATGCCAAGGTGGATGTCGGCACCGCCTTGCGCCACGCCAACCACAAGTTCGAGCGCCGCTTCCGTGCGATGGAAGCCTTGGCAGTGGCCCAGGCAACGCCTATGTCGGCACTGGATCTGGCCGCGCAGGAAGCACTTTGGCAGGCGGTGAAACAGCAGGAAAAGGATGCGGCGCGGTGAAGACCTTCGCCTTGTTCCTGCTCACCGCGCTGGCGGAAATTGTCGGCTGCTACCTGCCCTGGCTATGGCTGCGGCAGCAGGGCAGCCCCTGGCTGCTGTTGCCGGCCGCCGCCAGCCTGGCCTTGTTCGCATGGTTGTTGACCCTGCACCCTGCCGCCAGTGGCCGCGTCTATGCCGCCTATGGCGGCGTCTACGTCTGCACGGCATTGCTGTGGCTGTGGCTGGTGGATTCGGTCAAACCCACCCGTTGGGACCTGCTCGGCGGTGGCCTGTGCCTGCTCGGCATGGCAGTGATCATGTTCGCCCCACGCAGCAACTGAAACGCCTATGCTGGCCGCATCCGCCCAAGGGTGCCGGCCATGTCGCGTTTCAGCAGCTTCCGCCAGTTCTATCCGTACTATCTGAGCGAACACAGCAACCACATCAGTCGCCGCCTGCATTTCATCGGCAGCTGGGGCGTGCTGGCCTGTGTGGCAATGGCGCTGTGGAGTGGCCATGGCCGCTGGTTATGGCTGGCGTTGTTGTGCGGTTATGGCTTTGCCTGGGTCGGGCACTTTTTCTTCGAGAAGAACCGGCCGGCCACCTTCCGTCATCCCTTCTATTCATTTGCCGGCGACTGGGTGATGTTCGTCGATATTCTGCGTGGGCGGGTGCGGCTGTAGGCGGGCACCTGATCCTTCCGGGGCTGTGGCTATACTCGGCCCATCCATCATCACGAGGAGTGGGCAATGGGCAGCGGAACCGGGGTGTTGGCGCTGGTGGTGGTCATCGCTGGTGTCATCGTGTTGTTCAAGACGGTGCGGATGGTGCCGCAGGGCTACGAATGGACGGTGGAACGCTTCGGCAAGTACACGCATACGATGAGCCCGGGCCTGCATTTCCTGTTTCCGATTGTGTATGGCGTCGGCCGCAAGGTGAACATGATGGAGCAGGTGCTGGACGTGCCGAGCCAGGATGTGATCACCAAGGACAACGCGGTGGTGCGCGTGGATGGGGTGGTGTTCTTCCAGGTGCTGGACGCGGCCAAGGCGGCCTATGAAGTGGCCAACCTGGAAGTGGCGATGATCGCGCTGGTGCAGACCAATATCCGCACCGTGATCGGCTCGATGGACCTGGACGAATCACTGAGCCAGCGCGAAACCATCAACGCCAAGCTGCTCAACGTGGTCGACCACGCCACCAACCCGTGGGGGGTGAAAGTCACCCGCATCGAGATCAAGGACATCCAGCCGCCGGCCAACCTGGTGCAGTCGATGCAGCAGCAGAAAATGGCCGAGCAGAACAAGCGCGCCGCGGTGCTGGAATCCGAAGGCATCCGCCAGTCGGAGATCCTGCGTGCCGAGGGCCAGAAACAGGCGGCGGTGCTGGAAGCGGAGGGCCGCAAGGAGGCCGCGTTCCGTGACGCCGAAGCTCGTGAACGCTTGGCCGAAGCCGAGGCCAAGGCGACCACCATGGTCTCCGATGCCATCGCCAACGGCAGCGTGCAGGCGATCAACTACTTCATCGCACAGAAATATGTGGAGGCCTTCAGTGAGCTGGCCAGCTCGCCCAACCAGAAACTGGTGCTGATGCCGATGGAAACCAGCGGCGTGATCGGCTCGATTGCCGGCATTGCTGAATTGGCCAAGGAAGCATTCGCCAAGCAAGGCGAGCCCAAGCAGCCCGCACGCGGCAACCCGCCGCCACTGGGGCGCTGAGCCATGCGCTGGGAAGTAGTCATCTGGGCCGCGCTGGCGGTGCTGCTGTTCGCTGCCGAGGCGCTGGTGCCGGGCGCCTTCATGTTGTGGATGGGAATCGCCGCCGCAGCGGTGTTTCTCACCGTCTGGGCTATCGACGGCATGACCCTGCTGCTGCAGGTGATCCTGTTCGTGGTGCTGAGCTTTGTCTCAATTCAGGTCTACCGCACCTGGTTCCGCCAGCGTGCGCGGCCCAGCGACCAACCCCTGCTCAACCGCCGCGCCGAACAACTGGTGGGGCGCGTGGTGACGCTGGAACAGGCCATCAATGCCGGCGTCGGCCGGGCCAAGGTGGATGATGCGTTCTGGGTGGTGGCCGGCCCCGACCTGCCGCAGGGCAGTGCGGTGCGGGTGGTCGCCGTGGACGGCATGACCCTCAAGGTGCAGCCGGTCTGAAGCCGTCGCGGCACTGCGTTGTGGCAGTGCCGCAGGTTTTAAAAGTAACCATCTGGGATAATGGCGGACCCCTTTGTGTGGAACGGCCATGACCCTGAAAACCCTGCTCAACGAAACCCACCGCTCACTCGGCGCCAAGATGGTCGACTTTGGCGGCTGGGACATGCCGATCCACTACGGCTCGCAGATCGATGAGCATCATCTGGTCCGCAATGCCGCGGGCATGTTCGACGTCAGCCACATGACCGTGGTCGATCTGAAGGGCGCGCGTACCCGCGAATTCCTGCGCCAGCTGCTGGCCAACTCCATCGACAAGCTCAAGGTGAAGGGCAAGGCTCTTTACTCCTGCATGCTCAATGCGCAGGGTGGGGTGATCGACGACCTGATCGTCTACTTCCTGGCCGATGACATGTTCCGCATGGTGGTCAACGCCTCCACCCGCGAAAAAGACCTGGCCTGGATCCGCCAGCATGCCGAAGCCTTTGGCGTGGAAGTGATCGAACGCGAAGACCTGGCCATCATCGCCGTGCAGGGTCCGCAGGCGCGTGCGCTGGTCGCCGGCCTGGTGGCGGCCGATGATCGTGCCGCGCTGGACAAGCTGGCGCGCTTCGCCGGCCTGGATGTGACCTCCGCCGATGGCGTGCCACTGTTTGTTGCGCGCACCGGTTACACCGGCGAAGACGGCTACGAAGTACTGCTGCCGCAGACGGCGGTGGTCGCATTCTGGAATGCGTTGCTGGCCGCCGGTGTAAAGCCGGCCGGTCTGGGCGCGCGCGATACGCTGCGCCTGGAAGCCGGCATGAATCTCTACGGCCAGGACATGGACGAAACCATCACCCCTTACGAAGCGGCACTGGCGTGGACGGTTGCGCTGGATGACCAGGCCGACGGCACGCCGCGCGGCTTCACTGGCCGTGCGGTGCTGGAGGCACAGAAGGCAGCCGGCAATGCGCGGCAGATGATCGGCCTGGTGATGGACGAGAAGGGCGTGCTGCGCCACGGCCAGAAGGTACTCACCGCCAATGGCGAGGGCGAGATCCTGTCCGGTACCTTCTCGCCGACGCTGGGCAAGGCGATCGCCTTCGCCCGCGTACCCGCCGGTGCACCGGGCGAGGTGCGCGTGGATATCCGCGGCAAGGAAGTGCCGGTGCGTATCGTGAAGTTTCCGTTTGTGCGTGACGGCCAGGCACAGGCCGGCATCAATCTTTGACCTGCAGGACCGGGCCGGAAGCGACCTCGCTTCCGGTTCGTTAAACTAGCGCTTCTTCCCGACCACCGTTTTTCCGGAGTAGTTCCATGAGCGAGATCCCTGGCGACCTCAAGTTCCTCAAGTCCCACGAATGGGCCCGTGTCGAAGGCAATGGCCGCGTCACCGTTGGTATTTCCGATCACGCCCAAGGTTTGCTGGGTGACCTGGTCTACGTCGAACTGCCGGCTGTCGGTGACAGCGTGCAGGCTGGCGTTGGCGCAGCGGTGGTCGAGTCGGTGAAGGCTGCCTCCGACGTCTACAGCCCGGTGTCCGGCACCGTTGTCGAAGTCAACGAAGCGGTGACCGACAAGCCGGAAACCATCAACGAAGATGCCTACGGCGACGGCTGGCTGTATGTGGTGGAGCTGTCCGAACCGGAACAGTTGAACGAGCTGCTCGGCCCGGACGACTACGCCGAGATGCTGGAGAACGAGGACCACTGAGTCCTGTCGTCTTCGGAAAAACGGCCGCCATCAGCGGCCGTTTTTTTTTACGTCGATGTCAGCATCAGGTGATGATCGGCGGTGATGAGGGACGGCATCAGAGTGGCGCGACCGTTGCTCGGTGGGTGCGAAGTGGTGTCGATGGGCGTCGTTGCGAACTGCGAAACGGTTCAAAAAGTTTGCGCAAATTGATCCAACGCCGCTGCAAAGCGCAGCCTTCGGCAAACTTTTTTTCGGGTGTCGGAACCGGCCTTTGGCGGGCGTCGGTCGCATGCTTTGAGATGCGCCTGGTGTAGTGCCGACGCAGTGGCATGTGCCAGGCTTTGAAAAGAATAGTGCGCTTTTACCGATGTTTTTTTACTTTGTGTTTTTTTGGGCGGGCATTGTGGCTGTGTTGCCGGTGAGCAAAGAGCGGCGTCGGCGGCGAGCACGCGGGTGCGGAAGGCTGAAGGCTTCCGAAAAATATTTCGGCAAGATAGTTGACAGTAAAAAAAACCGTGATTAGGTTTCGCCCAGCAGACCTTTCCTGCGGAAGCGAGTGAGCCGGATCAACATTCAGACGCGAAGCACAACTTGGACGTCCGCCAGGATTCTCTTGATGGTGGAGCAGGAGCCGCTTCCTTCCGCGAAACACCCCCCTGATTTCAATATGGCACCCGCAGCGGGAACCGTCGCGGGTGTTTCTGTATCCGTCACGATGCGCTAGACGCGTCGTCGGTCCTCCGCCGAACACCGCGGATTTGCTTCAACTGGGCATTTCAATTCCATAGATCACTGACGAGGAACAAACCATGGCTACGAAGAAAGCTGCTAAAAAGCCGGCCGCCAAGAAGGCGGTAAAGAAAGTCGCCAAGAAGGCTGCCGTGAAGAAGGTTGCCAAGAAGGCAACCGCCAAGAAGGCAGTGAAGAAGGTTGCCAAGAAGGCTGTTGCCAAGAAGGCCGTCAAGAAGGCTGTGAAGAAGGTTGCCAAGAAGGCAACTGCCAAGAAGGCCGTGAAGAAGGTTGCCAAGAAGGCAACTGCCAAGAAGGCCGTGAAGAAGGTTGCCAAGAAGGCAACTGCCAAGAAGGCCGTGAAGAAGGTTGCCAAGAAGGCAGCTGCCAAGAAGACCGTAAAGAAGGTTGCCAAGAAGGCAACTGCCAAGAAGGCCGTAAAGAAGGTTGCCAAGAAGGCAACTGCCAAGAAAGCCGCCAAGAAGGTAGTCAAGAAGGCCGTAAAGAAGGTTGCCAAGAAGGCAGCTGCCAAGAAGGTCGTAAAGAAGACTGCCAAGAAGGTTGCCGCCAAGAAGCCGGCCGCCAAGAAGGTTGCTGCGAAGAAGAAGCCGGCCGCTCGCAAGAAGAAGGCCGCTCCGGTTGCGCTGCCGGCCACCCCGGCGCCGCTGATCTGATCCAGCTCCACTAGCTGTACCTGAAACTCCTTCCCCGACTGCCCAGCGGGGAGGGAGTTTTTTTATGCGCGTCTGCCAGGCAACACCGCTTCTTGTAGGAGCGGCGTAAGCCGCGAAGCCGGCCGCGCATCCGACCAGGCAATGCCGCCTCTTTTGTGGGAGCGGCGTAAGCCGCGAAGCCAATGGCTTATCCGATCAGGCGATATCTGTTCGCCGAAGGGGCAGGCCTGTTCGCCACGCTTCCCTGCGCCCAGACCATCAGGGCCACTCACGCATCGCCAGCTTCGCGGCTGACGCCGCTCCCACAAGGTCGGTGCTGCCGTCATGGATGCGGGCAATGCCCCTGCCGAGCATGGCTCGGCACTACACGGCTGCCGGCGCAAAAGGAAAGGCTGCAATCAGCCGCCTTTCAAGTACAGCTGCAGAACCGCGGCAAACCAATCGCACGATCCAGGATGGTCGGCATCATGCCGCTGGGCAGGCTGCTCTCGCCGTTCCACATGATGGCGATCTTTTGTGGGAGCGGCGTCAGCCGCGAAGCCAGTGGCGCATCCGATCAGGCGATGTCTGTTCGTAGAAGGATCCGGCCTGTTCGACCCTCCTCCCTGCGACCAGACGATCAGGGTTGCTCATACATCGCCAGCTTCGCGGCTGACGCCGCTCCCACAAGATCGGGGCTGGCGTCATGGTTGTACGGGTAATGCCCTTGCCGAGCACAGCTCGGCACTACGCAAAAGGAAAGGCGGCCATCGGCCGCCTTTCGGGTACTGCTGCAGAACCGCGTTGCGACTCAGCGTGGTGAGGCCACCGCGCGATCGGAGGACGCGCCCTTCTTGCCGCCGCGTGCCGGCGCGGCATCTTCGGCCATCAGGTTGTCGGTGCCAAAATCGGTGTCCACATCCAGCCAGCGCTGCGTCGGCAAACCAATCGCGCGGTCCAGGATGGTCGGCATCATGCCGCTGGGCAGGCTGCTCTCGCCGTTCCACATGATGGCAATGCCCAGATCGCGTTCCGGCAGCAGCGCCACCAGGCCGCGATAACCCTGCACCGCACCGGCGTGGAAGACCACCTGGTGGCCGGAATAATCGAACACTCGCCAACCCAGCGCGTAACCGGCCGAGTCAAGCCGCTGGTGGCGCCAGCCCGAGCGCATTTCGCCCGGGGTGTTGATCAACGGCGCGTGCAGCGTTGCCAGCAACGGCGCAGGCAATACATCCGGACGGTGGCCGGTGTGAGCCAGCAACCATTGCGCCATGTCACTGGCACTGGCGTTGACGCCGGCGGCGGGGGCGACGCGGTAATAGGTGGGCTTGGGCGTCAGCGACACCCAGCCGTTACGGCTGCGCACATGCGGGCGCGCCCAGCGCGAGCTGGCCTGGATGCCGGCCAGGCCGAGGCTGGCGTCGTTCATGCCCAGCGGCTTGAGGATGCGCTTCTCGACAGCCTGCTCATAGAAACTGCCCGAGGCCGCGAACACCACATCACCGACCAGGCTGAAGGCGACGTTCTGATAGGAATAGCATTCGCCGGGCGCACACTTGAGCGGTGCGCTGGCCAGCTTCTGGGTCAGCGAGTAGTAGTCGGCATTGGCCTCGACATCGCGGTCATAGGCATTGCTGGTCAGGCCGACGCGTTGGCTCAGTACGTCGGCCACGGTCAGCTTGTCGGTCGCTTCGGGGGTGGACAGGCGGAAGCCGGGCACGTAATCGGTGACCTTGCTGTCCCAGCGCAGGGTGCCATCGTTGACCAGCAGCCCGGCCATGGTGCCGGCAAAGGCCTTGGACAGCGACGCAAGCCGGAACACGGTGTGCGCGTCGACCTGCTGTGGGTTGCTGATGTCGGTGACGCCATAGCCACGTGCCGACAGCACCCGCCCGTTCTGGACGATGGCCATGGCCATGCCGGGGACGCGGTTGCCGTAGGTCAGCTGTTCGGCCAGTGACTCGATGGCGGCGACATTGAAGTCGGCCGGCAAGGCTTGCACCTGGTCCGGGCGCAGCGCGGTGCGATAAGGCATCGGTTGCGTCGGCGACTGGCTGGGCGCGTTCTCCAGGTTCACCGGCAACACCGTGGCGGCCGGTGCGGCGGCTGGCAGGGTGGTGTGGGTTGGAGTCTGCGCGGTAGACGACAATGCGAAGGGCATCAACACCCCCAGCAATCCCGATGCCACCGGACGAATGTACCGGCGCGTGCTCTTGTCTTTCATCGTGATCGGTGCCTGTAAGCTACTGCTGTCGGCGATTCTAGCGCCGCTTTTCATCAATGCACAAACGGGGAGAGAATGAATGGGCATCGCGTTGATATTGCTGGTCTTTCTTGTGGTGGTTGTCGCAGTTGTCGCGGCCGGCGTGGGGATCTACAACGGGCTGGTACGGGCCCGCAACGGCTACAAGAACGCATTTGCGCAGATCGACGTGCAGTTGCAGCGGCGTTTTGACCTGATTCCGAACCTGGTGGAGACCGCCAAGGCCTATATGGGCCATGAGCGGCAGACGCTGGAGGCGGTGATCGCCGCGCGCAGTGCCGCGCAGTCAGGTCTGGCCGCGGCCAAGGCCGATCCGGGCGATGCGGCGGCAATGGCGCAGCTGGCCGCCTCACAGGGGCAGTTGAACGGTGTCTTGGGCCGCTTGATGGCGGTGGCCGAGGCCTACCCGGAGCTGAAAGCCAATCAGAACATGATGCAGCTCAGTGAAGAACTCGCCAGCACCGAGAACAAGGTGGCGTTCGCGCGCCAGGCTTACAACGATGCGGTGATGGGTTACAACAATCGTCGCGAGACCTTCCCGGCCAATATCTTTGCCGACATGTTCAATTTCTCGACCGCGGCCTTGCTGGACATCCCGCTGGAGAAGCGCGAGCAGGTGCGTGAGGCGCCCAAGGTGCAGTTCTGAATCTGACGCGGGCGTGACAGGGGGCGCGGGATGAACTTCTTCGAACACCAGGCACAGGCGCGGCGCAATTCCGCGCGGCTGGTGCTGTTGTTCGCCTTGGCGGTGACCGCCATCGTGGCGATGGTGGATGTGCTGGTGTGGTTGAGCACCGGCAGTCCGCGCATGGTGCTGTGGAGCAGCCTGCTGACGCTGGCGGTGATCGGCCTGGCGTCGCTGTACCGGATCCACTCGCTGCGTGCTGGCGGTGAGGTGGTGGCGGTGCAGCTGGGTGGCACCGAGGTTACCGCCGATACCCGCGACCCCGGCCTGCGGCGCCTGCGCAACGTGGTGGAAGAGATCGCCATCGCCTCCGGCGTGCCGATGCCGCGCCTGTATGTTTTGGAACAGGACGCCGGCATCAATGCTTTCGCTGCTGGCTATTCGCCGGCTGACGCGACCATTGCGGTCACCCGTGGCGCCTTGCAGCGGCTCAACCGCGACGAGCTGCAGGGGGTGATCGCGCATGAGTTCAGCCACATCCTCAATGGCGACATGCGCTTGAACATCCGCCTGATGGGCGTGCTGTTCGGCATCCTCATGCTCAGCGTGATCGGCAAGCGGGTACTGATGCATACGGGCGGCGGCAGTCGGGTGCGGCTCGGGCGCGTCGGCGCACCGGTGCTGGTGCTGCTGGCGATCGCGCTGGCAGGCATTGCCATCGGCAGCATCGGGGTGTTCTTCGGGCGGCTGATCAAGGCAGCGGTGTCGCGCCAGCGCGAAATCCTGGCCGATGCCTCGGCGGTACAGTTCACCCGCCAGACCGAAGGCCTGGCCGGTGCATTGAAGAAGATCGGCGGGCTGGACGAGGGCTCGCACCTGGCCGACCGCGCCGGTGCCGAGGAGGTCAGCCATATGCTGTTTAGCGAAGGGCTGCGTCTGTCCAGCTGGTTTGCCACGCATCCGCCCTTGCTGGATCGCATCCAACGCCTGCAGCCCGGCTTCCGCGCCGAACAGCTGCAGACACTGCGCGGCAGCTGGTTCAGTGCGCCGCCCGATGGCCTTGCCGAAGATCGCGCGCTCGGCCTGGCCGGGCATGACGTGGCCAGCGTCGATGCGCTGTTGCCGACCCTGCCGGGGATGCCGCACCAAGTGCGCGTGGATCCGGCACAGGTAGCCGCGCAGGTGGCCACACCAGCTGACGATGACTACCAGCAGGCGGTACGCCTCGCCGGCAGTCTGCCTGCGCCGCTGCGCGCGCTGGCTGGCGACCGTGCTGCGGCACAGCCCTTGTTGCTGGCAATGCTGCTGGATGCCGATGCAGCAGTTGTCGCGCAGCAGCGCGAGGCCGTGCGCAGACAGTTGGGTGAGGCGATGGCCGACAGCGTGATGCAGCTGGCAACAGGACCGTTGCGTGATCTGCAGGCGGCGCTGCGGCTGCCATTGGCGGCGCTGGCGTTCCCAACCCTGCGCAGCCTGCCGCGGCCGCAGCTGGATGCGTTCATGCGCTGCATTGAAGCGCTGACACATGCGGATGGCCGCATCTCCCTGTTCGAGTACTGTCTGTCGCGGCTGTTGCTGGTGCAGGTACAGGCGGCGTTGGATCCCTCGCGTCATCTGCACTTCGGCCGCCGCAAGACCACCAGCGTGCAGAAGGAGTTCGCCACGCTGCTGGCCGTGGTCGCGCGCGCCGGCAACCCCGGTGATGAGGCCTCGGCGCGCCGTGCCTACCTGGCCGGCCTGCAGCGCATCCTGCCGCAGGATCACCTGCCTTACGCGCCGCCCGCCAACGGTGTGCTGGCACTGGACGCGGTGTGGGGGCCGCTGGATTCGATGGATCCCTTGGCCAAGCAGCTGCTGGTGGAAGCGGTGACTGCAACCGTCAGCCACAACCAGCGCGTCAACGTCGCCGAGGCCGAGTTGCTGCGGACCATCTGCGCCACCTTGCATTGCCCGTTGCCGGCGATGCTGCAGGTGGCCTGAGGGTCGGCGTGTTTTCGCTTCGGCCGGTTTCTGTGCGGGCAGCCGACAGCAGCGCCGCGTGTGGGGAATGATTGCTTCCCCGCCTCAGGAACCCGGGTGTTTACCCCAGGATCAAGCTCGCCGCGCGCTCGGCGATCATGATGGTCGGCGCATTGGTGTTGCCACTGACCAGGGTCGGCATCACCGAGGCGTCGACAACCCGCAGGCCGTCGATGCCGCGCACCCGCAGCTGCGGGTCGACCACGGCAGCGTCGTCACTGCCCATCCGGCATGTGCCGATCGGGTGGTAGATGGTTTCGGCCTTGGCACGGATGAAGGCTTCCAGTCCGGCATCGTCCAACCGCTCATTTGCCGGGAACAACGGTGCCTTGCGCCAGGGGGCAAACGCCGCCTGCTGCAGGATGTCGCGGCTCAAGCGCGCGGCCTCGACCATCATCTTCATGTCGAAACCTTCGGCATCGCTCAGGTAATTGGCGTGGATGCGCGCCGGAGCGGCCGGGTCGGCGCTGTGCAGGCCGATGTGACCGCGGCTGCGCGGGTGCAGGTAGCAGGCATGCAAGGTGTAGCCGTCGCCGGGCAGGCGGTGACGGCCATGGTTGTCCAGCATCGCCGGGACGAAGTGGAACTGGATGTCGGCACGTTCGTCCGGCGCGAAGCGCGAGCGTACGAAACCACCGGCCTCGGCCACGTTGCTGGTGCCGGCGCCACGGTGGCCACGCAGGAAGTAGTTCAGGCCGATCATCACTTCGCTGGCGCGGTCGTAGCTGACGCCCGGCACCGTGCGGTACAGCGTGCAGATATCCAGATGGTCCTGCAGGTTGGCGCCGACGCCGGGTTGGTCCAACTGCACGTCGATGCCATGCGCGCGCAGCGCATCGGCCGGGCCAATGCCGGACAGCATCAGCAGCTGTGGTGAGTTGATCGCGCCGGCACTGAGCAGGACTTCGGCGGCGGCGCGGAACTGCTCGCGTTTGCCGCCCACGCGCAGATGCACGCCGGTAACGCGCCCTGCGTCGATCTGCAGCCGTTCCACCAAGGCTCCGGTGAGTACCTGCAGATTTGCACGCGCGCGCACTGGAGCGAGATACGCGGCCGCTGAGGAGCAACGCGCACCATTCTTCTGCGTGACCTGGTACAGGCCTACACCTTGGTGCTGGACGCCGTTGAAGTCGTTGTTGTGGTTGTAACCGGCCTGCTGCCCGGCGGCGATGAAGGCATGGCTGAGTGGATTGACGTAACGCAGGTCGGACACCTGCAAGGGACCGGCGGCGCCGTGCAGCGCATCGGCACCGCGCGCGTTGCCTTCGCTGTGACGGAACCACGGCAGCACGCTGTCCCAGTTCCAGCCGCTGGCGCCGGCCTGCGCCCAACGGTTGTAGTCGCCGGGCACGCCACGCACGTAGCACATCGCGTTGATCGAGCTTGAACCGCCCAGTACCTTGCCGCGCGGCCACCACAGACGCCGATTGCCCAGCGCCGGCTCGGGCTCGGTGTCGTAGCTCCAGTTGACGCGGCGGTTGTTGACCAGCCGGGCGATGCCGGCCGGCATGTGGATGAAGGGATGCCAGTCGCGCGGCCCCGCCTCGATCAGCAGTACCCGCAGTTGCGGATCGGCACTGAGCCGGTTGGCCAGCACGCAGCCGGCCGAGCCCGCGCCGACGATGATGTAGTCAAATTCCTTCACGGCTTTCCCCTTTCCCATGCTTGAGGATAGAACGGCACGTTGTGTGGGAGTAAGCCCTGGCGCACTGGCGATGTTGCAGTGCATTAGATAACGTACGCGCTCCGCCGAACCCCCGGAGTTTCCGATGCCGCCGTCCTCTCGCCACCCGCAGTGCCGGGGTGCCGCATGACCGCTATGCGCGGATCCGGTGCGCAGTCCCTGCTGCACGCGCTGCGCGGCTCACCGCCGCTGTGGTGGTCGTTCCTGTACTTCTTCTGCCTGCTCAGCGGCTACTACGTGCTGCGCCCGGTGCGCGAGGCGATGGCGGCCTCGTCCAACATGGATACCTTGTTCCCACCGGGATTGATTGCCTGGTTCGCGGCGCATGGCATGCCGTTGAAGGATTTCACCCTGCAGTTCCTGTTCTCCTGCGTATTCCTGATCATGCTGGTGCTGCAGCCACTGTACGGCTGGCTGGTCAGCCGCTACCCGCGGCGGGTGTTCCTGCCGCTGGTGTATGGCTTTTTCATCTTCACCCTGTTGGTCTTCTACGCGATGTTCAATGCCGGCGTGCCGGGGCGGGGCATGGCGTTCTTCTTCTGGATCACCGTTTTCAACCTGTTCGCGGTGGCGGTGTTCTGGAGCTTCATGGCCGACGTGTTCTCCAACGCGCAGGCACGGGCGTATTACGGCTATATCGGTGCGGCCGGTACGGTGGGGGCATTCCTCGGGCCGATCATCACCAGCTCGCTGGTGCAACGGGTGGGCATCGCCAACCTGATGCTGGTGTCGGCCGGTTTCCTGTCGATCTGCCTGTTCTGCATCTGGCGGCTGCGGCCATGGGCGGTGCAGCGTGAGCGCGAGCAGCAGCTGGCTGACGGCGAACAGCCGATGGGCGGCAGTGTGTTCGATGGGCTTAAGCTGATCGCGCGCGAGCCGCTGCTGCGTTGGCTGGCGCTGATGGTGGTGTTCGGGGTGGGCGTGGGCACCATGCTTTACAACGAGCAGGCAGCGATCGCCCGCCGCCTGATCACCGACCCGGCCGAGAGCACCGCGTTCTATTCGCGCATCGACCTGGCGGTGAACGCGCTGACCCTGGTGATCCAGTTGGGGCTGACCCGCTGGTTGCTGTCGCGCTATGGTGTGGCCCCGGCACTGCTGATCCCGGGGCTGGCGATCATTGTCGGGTTCTCGGTATTGGCGGCCTCGCCGTTTCCGCTGATGGTGGCGGTGGTGCAGGTGCTGACGCGCGCCAGTGAGTTCTCACTGGGCAAGCCGGCGCGCGAGACGATCTATACGCGTGTGGACCGGCAATGGCGCTACAAGGCGGGGGCGGCCATCGATACGGTGCTCTACCGCGGTGCCGACCTGACCTTTGCGTGGGTGCACAAGGGCCTGTCGCTGTTTGGGTCCCGGGCCGTGTTCATTGGCGGCGCGGCGGTGGCGGTACTGATGACGCTGTCGGCGCTGGGCGTATTGCGCGAAGAGAAGAAGCTGCCGCAGGATCGCTGAGTGATTCCCTGCGGCGGGTTTGCCGCTGAGTTTTCAGGAAGAAATGCCGATGAGCGTATTGGCCTTGTCTGGATTGCTGGTGACGCTGCTGGTGGCAGCGTTGCACGTGTATTTCCTGGTGTTGGAAATGTTCCTGTGGACCAAACCGCTGGGTTTGAAGACCTTCCGCAATACGCCGGAGAAGGCACAGGCCACGCGGGTGCTGGCGGCAAACCAGGGGCTTTACAACGGCTTCCTCGCTGCCGGCATCGTCGCCGGGCTGGTATTGGCACAGCCGGTGCTGGTGACGTTCTCGCTGGTCTGCGTGGTGGTGGCCGGCGCGTATGGCGCTTACAGCGTGAACCGGCGGATCTTCTTCATCCAGGCACTAC
>NZ_LDJJ01000037.1 GCF_001431465.1 Stenotrophomonas terrae
CCCAACCCTCCCCTTCGCTACGCGAAAGGGAGGGGGCGGTGCCCCTCCCCAAGACACGTCCCATCGTCCGTTCCGGCTGCCAGCGCTAGAATGCAGACCATGAACGAGCTGACTTTCCGCAACGCCACCGCCGCCGATATCCCGGCCCTGATCGACCTGGTCACCTCCGCCTATCGCGGCGACGCCTCGCGTGTGGGCTGGACCACTGAGGCCGACATCCTCGACGGCCAGCGCATCGACGCCGCCGGCATCCAGGGCGACCTCGACCGCCCGCGCAGCGTGATCCTGCTCGCCGAGCAGGATGGCCAGCTACAGGCGTGCTGCCATGTTGCCGACGAAAATGGCCATGGCTACTTCGGCATGTTCTCGGTCAGCCCCAACGCCCAGGGCGGCGGCATCGGCAAGCAGCTGATGCAGCGCGCGGAACAGCATGTCGCCGAGCAATGGCAGCTGCCGACCATGCAGATGACGGTGATCGACTGCCGCGACGAACTCATTGCCTTCTACGAACGCCGTGGCTATGTGCGCACCGGCATCAAGAAGCCGTTCCCGTATGGTGACGAGCGCTTTGGCATCCCCAAGCGTGACGACCTGCAGTTCGAAGTGCTGGAAAAGCCCCTCGGAGCTACCGCATGAGCGAGACCTGGACCTTCATCTGCAGCAACGAGGAACTGCTGCCGGGCGAAATGAAGACCGGCTTCGATGAAGTGACCGGGGCTCCGATCGTCGTATTCAACCTGGACGGCGAGCTGTACGCGCTGGAAGACCAGTGCACGCATGAGGAGTTCGAGCTGTCCTCCGGCGAGCTGGACGCGGACGAAGGCAGCATCGAGTGCATCCTGCACGGCGCCCGTTTCGATGTCCGCGACGGCCGCGCCCTGTGCGCCCCGGCCTACACAGCCGTACCCAAGTTCCCGGTCAAGCGCGAACACGGCGGTATCTGGTCGCGCGACGACCGCGACTGAAAGTCATGCCCTGCGGCGGCGGGAGGGCTGGCCCCTCCCCACCCGCAGCCGAGCAGGCCAGCTGCCTGAGCGCACGCCAGCGGGCGGTTCCTGTCCGCGATAGGCCACCGTGCTGTATCCCTTGGATGCGCCACTGTCCCTCGCATATCGGGATTGCAAACGCAAACAATTCTCAATAAGATGCGCATCTATCGCGATAACGCGATGTTAACGGTCCGCACCACCTCCATGTCCCGCTTGCCCGCCAAGGCTGTACCGCTGACTGTCGCATCCGTGCGGCGGCGGTTGCTTTGGCTGCCACTGCTGTTCGGCATGTTGCTGGTCTGGGCCGTCGCCCTGCAGGTGAAGGCGGTTGCTGCCGCCCCGCTGGCAGTGGAGGGCCATGCGCAGCTGCTGGTTTCGCCTGAACCGGGCCACCCGCAGCAGCCGCTGCAGATGGCAGCCATCAGCGAAGCCGGCAGCGAATCCTCCCGCCCCACCCGCTCGCGCCCGGCACCGATGTTGTCGTCGCCGGTCACGCCTGCCCCGCTTACCGCTCACCGCGTGTTCATGACTGCCGCCAGCGACACGCTGCTGCAGCATGCGGTGGAGCGCGCCCAGCGCTATCCGCTGGCGCCCTATCTGCTGCTCAATCCCGGCCACGCCCCGCCCCGCGCGCGCGCCATCTAAGCAGCCTCCGGCGATCCGCGCGCAACAGCGCATCGCCGTCGATACCCCGCTTTCCACCTAAACACCCGCGGCGCCATTCGGCCCGTCAGGTTCAACTCGTCCTTTTCTCCCGGATATACCCGTCCATGACCCATATCAAGACCCGCAAGTACGCACCGCGCGCCACCATGCTCGCCACCGCCACGCTGGCTGCCGGCTTCTCGCCGCTGACCGCACTGGCCGCCGACGCAGACGCCGACTCGGCCAAGAACAAGGCCACCGATCTGGATCAGGTACAGGTACGCGGCAGCTGGTTCGCGCCGTCCTCGCCCAAGTTCACCGCCGAACTACTGGACACCCCGAAGTCGGTATCCGTGGTCACCGAGAAGACCATCCAGGAAATCGGTGCCACCAATCTGGTCGATGCGCTGCGCATGGTGCCGGGCATCACCTTTGGCGCCGGCGAAGGCGGCAACTCCACCGGTGACCGTCCGTTCCTGCGCGGCTTCGATGGCCAGAGCAACATGTTCGTCGACGGCCTGCGCGACGTTGGCACCCAGACCCGCGAAGTGTTCGACCTGGAGCAGCTGGAAGTGGTCAAGGGCCCGAGCTCGGCCTACGGCGGCCGTGACTCCGGCGGCGGCAGCATCAACCTGGTCAGCAAGACCCCGAAGCTGAAGAACGAAACCAGCGCCAGCATGGGTATCGGCACCGACAGTTATGCGCGCGGCACCGTCGATGCCAACTACGTGCTGGGCGACGGCATCGCCGCCCGCCTGAACCTGCTCAAGCACGAATCCGACATCGCCGGTCGTGATGCCGCCAACGTCAGCCGCTGGGGTATCGCACCGTCCATCGCCTTCGGCCTGAACGGCCCGCTGCAATTGATCGCCAGCCACTACCACCTGGAAACCGATGACCTGCCCGACGCAGGCGGCTTCCCGTACGGCGACCCGGCTACCAAGACCACCGTCGGTGCGCCGATCGTGCCCAACCGCAACAATTATTACGGCCTGATTGACCGCGACTTCCAGCGTACCCGTGCCGATATCAGCACCCTGGACGCCAGCTACTCGTTCGGCGAGCACAAGCTGCGCAACATCGCGCGCTTGGGCAACACCAGCAATGACTACCTGTGGACCCAGCCGGACGACAGCAAGAACAACCCGAACAACTTCGGTACGTTGTGGCGTCGCACCAACAACCGTGCGATCGACACCAAGACCTTCGCCGACCAGCTGAGCCTGACCGGTGCATTCCAGACCGGTGGCCTGAAGCACAGCTACAGTGCTGGCGTTGAGTACAGCGAAGAAAAGAGCAGCAAGGGCAGCTATGTGATCGGCGGCGCCGGCACCAACAATCCGCTCACCGGCAACCAGACCTGCCCGACCACCGGCGCAGCCACCGGCTACAACTGCACCGATTTCTACAACCCGAACCCGAAGGATCCGTGGTCGGCCACCCACCCGGTCACCCGCAGTGACAAGGCGCTGGATATCGACCAGACCACCAAGACCAAGTCGGTCTACGCCTTCGACACCATCGAGCTGAGCGAAAAGTGGCTGGTCAACCTCGGCCTGCGCTGGGACGACTACGACACCGAGCAGGTCACCCCGGTCCTGAACAAGGCCCCGACCGTGCTCAACAACAGCGACGGCTTCCTGAACTACCAGGCGGGCGTGGTGTTCAAGCCGACCGCCAACGGCAGCATCTACCTGTCCTACGGCACCTCCTCGACCCCGCCGGGCATGGACAGCGGTGAAGGCAACGACTCGATCAGCGCCGCCATCGAGAACCTCAAGCCGCAGGAAACCAAGAACTACGAGCTGGGCACCAAGTGGGACCTGCTCGACAAGCGCTTGAACCTGACCGCCGCCATCTTCCACACCGAGATGAGCAATGCACGTGTCACCGTCGACTCCGGCAACACCGAGAACGCAGGCAAGAAGGCGATCAACGGCGTTGAGATCGGCATCAATGGCCAGATCACCGACAACTGGAATGTCGCCGGCGGCTACACCTACATGGATTCGGAGCTGAAGGACAACGGCTTTGTCTGCGGTGTCACTGTGCCGCGTGGCCAGCCCTGCCCGGCGGGTCAGTACATCGTCTCGCCGAACAACGGCAACATGTTCCCGAACACGCCCAAGCATGCCGCCACGCTGTGGACCACCTATGTGTTCCCGTTCGGCCTGACCGTCGGTGGTGGTGCAAGCTACGTCGACAAGCAGTACGGCGACGCCGCCAACACCAAGTGGGTCCCGAGCTATACCCGTTGGGACGCCATGATCGGCTACGCCATCCAGGACAACATCAGCCTGCAGTTGAACGTGCAGAACCTGACCGACAAGACCTATTTCACCAAGGCCTATGCCTCGCATTACGCGAGCATCGCCCCGGGTCGCGCGGCCACGCTGGCACTGAACGTCAAGTTCTGATGCCTGCATGAGCAACAACGGCGGCAGGCGCGAGCCTGCCGCCGTTGTGCTTTTTCCGTCCCTGCCGCGGCAGGCGACGGTGATCACCCGCAATGGCTACCATCGGCAGCAGATTCTGGTGGAAGCCTGTACACAGGCAAGACGATGGCCAACTCCTTTCCAAGCGATGTCGATGCACTGGCGCAGCAACTGCGGAATGACCCGCACGCCACCTTCGCGCAGGTCCGCGAGGCTGCGCTGGGCGGCCAGCTGGATGCACAGCTGCTGCTGGCCCAGCTGTACATCGAAGGCAAAGGCGTGGGCCGCGACGAGCAGGCCGCCCTGCTCTGGTACGAAACCGCCGCCAACAACGGCAGCGCACTGGCGATGAACATGCTCGGCCGCTGCCATGAACTTGGCCAGGGCTGCACGCCGGATGCCTCGTTGGCCGCGGTCTGGTACCGCAATGCCGCCGAAGCCGGCCTGGACTGGGGCATGTACAACCATGCCAACCTGCTCGCTACCGGACGCGGCGTGGCGCAGGACCGGCCCAGGGCCTTGGCGCTGTATACAAGGGCCGCGCAGCTGGGCCATGCCAAATCGATGAACCTGCTGGCCCGCCACCTGGAAGACGGGCTGGATATCGAACGCGATCCGCAAGCTGCCCTGGCCTGGTATCAACGCTCGGCCGAGGCCGGCGATTTCCGCGGCCAGGCAAACCTCGCCTCCATCCTGCTGCAGCAAGGCCAGATCGAGGCCGCCGTGCAGTGGTTGCGCTTGGCATTGGCCAACGGCAGCCCGGCGTTCATGGCGCATATCGTACCCGAGCTGGCGGCCTCCCCCCATCCGCAGATCCGCGCACTGGTGGCCTGAACCAGGCCCCGAGGAACTCCCATGCTGTTGCACATCCCCAACGTAATCAGCCCCGAACAGGTCGCCCTGTTCCGCCAGAAACTGGATGCAGCTGACTGGACCGATGGCCGCGAGACCGTTGGCCACCTCGGCACCCACGCCAAGCGCAACGAGCAGCTGCCGGAAAACTCGCCGCTGCGCCGTGAACTGGGCGAAACCGTGCTGCTGGCGTTGGCCGGCAACCCTTCCTTCTTCAGCGCCGCACTGCCACTGAAGTACCTGCCGCCGCGTTTCAACCGCTATACCGGCGGCGGCACCTACGGCTTCCACGTCGATGGCGCGGTGATGAACCTGGGCCAGGGCGAGCAGCTGCGCTCGGACGTGTCGTGCACGCTGTTCCTGTGCGAGCCGGACGAATACGAAGGCGGCGAACTGATCATCAGCGACACCTATGGCGAGCACGAAGTGAAGCTGCCGGCCGGCGACCTGGTGGTCTACCCCTCCAGCAGCCTGCACAAGGTGCAGCCGGTGACCCGCGGCGCGCGCCTGGCCTCGTTCTTCTGGGTGCAGAGCATGGTGCGCGACGAAGCCCACCGGCGCCTGCTGTGGGAAATGGACACCTCCATCCAGCAGCTCACCCAGGACTGCCCGCAACACCCCTCACTGGTCAGCCTGACCGGGATCTATCACAACCTGCTGCGGCAGTGGGCGCAAACCTGAGCGCTACCGATCCCATCGTCAACGCAGCAGCTCCGTAGTCCCGTAGCACGAGTCCGGTAGTCCCGTAGCCCGGGTAAGCGCAGCGCACCCGGGGCTGTTCGACGGAGAATCCAGGAACCCGACCGATCCCTGCCCCCGGGTGCGCTGCGCTTACCTGGGCTACAAAAACGGCGACCGCTCTTTGCCACGCGCTTGAGATCCTCACAGAGTCAACACTGGCGCGGCGCACGCATTAGTCACGTAGCACCGTAGCCCGGGTAAGCGCAGCGCACCCGGGGCTGTTCGACGGAGAATCCAGGAACCCGACCGATCCCTGCCCCCCGGGTGCGCTGCGCTTACCCGGGCTACAAAAACGGCGACCACCCTTTGCCACGCGTACCGGACAGCTACAACCAGTCAACGCCACTGGCGGTGCAGCGCGCAGGTCAGCCAACGGCAGCAGACTGATAATTGTCATGTTGCTATCAATTCTCATTTGCAAAAGTTAACGAATCGTATCTACAATGCCGCACCGCGCACGCCGGCCCTGTTGGCCGCGTCCGCAATCCGGGGATACGCATGCAGCAACCACAGCGCCAGCACGCATACAGCACCGCCGCTTCCGGCGTTGTCGGCCTGCGTCCGTTGGCTTTGTGCCTGCTGTTGCTGTTGTCGCTGTTGGCATCGCTCTGCCAGAGCGGCAGCCAGCTGGGCCGGCTTGGTGTTGCGGAAAACAGCAATGCTTCGGCGCCTGCCGAAGAGCGTCAGGGTGGCGAGCGTCACCTGGAAGAAGAAAGCCCGGCCAAACTTCGTACAGCAAGCCAGCTGCGTGCGGCACGCGCCATCCCGCCCCTGCCCCATGCCACGCAGCTGCTGCTTGCAGCCAGCGGGCCCAGCCCGGTCCGTGTGGTCATCCCGGCGTCCGAGCCGGTCGTCGGCCATGCCTTGGCCAGCCCGCGCCAACAGCGTGGGCAAGCGCCGCCCTTGAGCTGACGCTCCGCGCCTAGGCGCCCGCGCTTCACCCCCTTTCTTTCCAGCTCGTCCCTGCATGCGCCCGCGTCTGCGGTGTTGACGGCTGCAGCCCGCATTCCCTTGTTCGAGGTATTCCCATGGCCCTGCGCCAGCGTCACCGTGTGTCCGTTTCCCGCCAACTGCTCAGCCTCGCCGTGCTCGGCGCCCTCAGCGCCAGCGCCCATGCCAACGGCAGCGGCGCGCCGACCACGCTGGACAAGGTAGTCGTCACCGCCAGCGGCTTCGAGCAGAAGATCACCGACGCGCCGGCCAGCATCAGCGTGGTCAGCCGCGAAGAACTGGCACTGCGTCCCTACACCAGCCTGGTCGATGCGCTGCGCGACGTGGAAGGCATCGACGTCGGCATGGAAACCACCGACAAGAACGGCCGCGCCACCATCTCCATGCGTGGCATGCCCTCGGAATACACTTTGGTGCTGATCGATGGCCGCCGCCAGAGCAACGTCGGCAATCTGTACCCGAACAACTTCGGCGGTGGCCAGTTCGCCTACATGCCGCCGTTGGATGCAGTGGAGCGCATCGAAGTAGTGCGCGGCCCGATGTCGACCCTGTACGGCGCCGATGCCATGGGTGGCGTGATCAACATCATCACCCGGCGCAACCAGAACGAATGGCACGGTTCGGTGACGCAGGGTTTCACCGTGCAGCAGGAAGACGCTTTCGGCGACGCCCGCACCACCGACCTGTACCTGAGCGGCCCGCTGATCCAGGACCGTCTGGGCATGACCGTGCGCGGCAGCTGGTATGACATCGACGAATCACGCCCGGAATGGGATTCGCTGCCGCTGCCCGATGGCAGCCAGTGGGAACGTGCGCTCGGCTTTGGCGGCGGCGGCAAGGCCGTAGCCAACACCAACTGGAACAGCGGCATCCGCCTGAACTTCAAAGCCAGCGAAAACCACGACCTGTGGCTGGACTACGACGTCTCGCGCCAGAAGTACGACAACAGCAAGGGCCAGACCGGCACCCTGGACAGCGCCGAAAGCCTGTGGCGCAGCGGCGTGGCGACCATTCCCAATGGCAGCGGTGGCACCACCACCCGCCGCGTGGTGCAGCCCCGCGTTGGCTATACCGCCTACCAGCGTTACGAGCTGGACCAGCTCTCGCTGACCCACCAGGGCCGCTACGACTTCGGCACCTGGCAGACCAGCCTGTCGCGCACCCAGAGCAACAACCTGGGCCGCTCGCTGCCGCTGACCCTGGACGAACGCGCCGACCTGCAGACCCTGTGGAATGACGTCTGTTCGCGTCGCGGCCCGTCCGCCAACTGCAACATGGCCAGCGGCAACCTGTCGGTGCTCAATGATGCCGAACGCGCTCGCCTGCAGGCCTTCTTGCCGCGCCCTCTGCGCACCATGGAGCTGGACGCGATGGTGCTGGACACCATGCTCGACATGAGTTTCGGCGCACACAAGGTCACCGTCGGCGGCCAGTACAACAACACCGACATGACCGACGGTGTGTTCGGCATGGACGGCAACGGCTACCGCGACAACGTCAAGCAGAAGCATCGCACCTGGTCGGTGTTTGCCGAAGACAACTGGTCGCTGACCGACGCGCTCACCGCCACCCTCGGCCTGCGCCATGACCACCACAACATCTTCGGCAGCCATGTCAGCCCGCGCGCCTACCTGGTGTGGAATGCCAGCGATGCATGGACCGTCAAGGGCGGCATCAGCACCGGTTACAAGACCCCGCGTCCGGACCAGCTGTTCCCCGGCGTGACCGGCTTCGGCGGCCAGGGTGTGATCCCGATGGTGGGCTCGCCCAACCTGAAGCCGGAGACCAGCACCAACTACGAAATCGCCACCTACTACGACGGCGGCCGCTGGGGCTTCAACGCCACCGCCTTCCTCAACCGCTTCGACGACAAGATCGCCAGCGGCGGCAGCTTCGCCAACTGCGAAGTGGCACCGGCCAACAGCGGCTACTGCGTGGACGTGGGCCCGGGTTGGGCAGCGCTGGGTTACAGCGTTTTCAGCCAGAGCGTGAACCTGGACAAGGCCGAGACCCGCGGCGTTGAGCTGGCCAGCCACGTGGACCTGTTGGACAACCTGCAGCTGCGCGGTAACTACACCTACACCAAGAGCGAGCAGACCAGCGGCGCCACCAAGGGCCAGCCGATCGCCGGCAACCCGGCCAAGCACATGGCCAATGCCAGCCTCAATTGGCAGCTCAACGACGCCATCAGCCTGAGCCTGATCGGCGAAGGCCGCTACGACCGTTACCGCGACACGCTGGTGTCCAATGTCGGCGGCGTCAGCAGCTCGACTGTCCGTTACTACGAGGACTACACCACCTTCCACCTGGGCGGCAGCTGGAAGCTCAACGACTGGCTCACCGTCAACGCCCGCGTCAACAACCTGTTCGACAAGGACTTCGTCTCGCAGTCCTGCATCCTGAGCTCGCCCAGCGAGTACAGCTGCGTCGATGACTATGCGGTGAAGGAACAGCGCCGCAGCTACTGGCTGTCGCTCAACGCGAAGTTCTGATGGCTGTAGCTGGGCACGGGCAGCGCTGAGCGCTTGCCCACCCCGCCTGTCAACGCCGCAGCCCCACAAACGTTTCCAGCACAGGCAACACCGCTCCCTCCCTTTCACGCAGTGAAGGGGAGGGGGCGTAGCACGGCACAAATTGCGAATCATTCTCATTAGTGCTCTAATCGTCATCCTTCAACACCCCTGATCCCCGTGTCCGCAGACCGCAGCGCCGCCACTACCGTGCAACAACAAGCCAGTCGTGGATTCTGGTTGCGCACCTTGCATCAGTGGCACTGGATCAGCTCGGCGGTATGCCTGATCGGCATGCTGCTGTTCTCCCTGACCGGCATCACCTTGAACCACGCGTCCAGGATCGAAGCCAAGCCGCAGGTGCAGAACCTGCAGCTGGAATTGCCGGCGCCCGTACTCAAGGCTCTGGGCGAGCGCGAAGAAGGCAACGCGCCGCTGCCAGCGCGCGTGGCCGACTGGTTGTCCAATCGTCTGGAAGTGTCCATCGGCAGCCGTGAGGCCGAGTGGTCGCCAGAAGAAATCTATCTGTCCATGCCCGGCCCCGGCAGTGATGCCTGGCTGAGCATCGACCGCGAAACCGGTGCGGTGGAGTTTGAAAAAACCCGTCGCGGTTGGGTTTCGTACTTCAATGACCTGCACAAGGGCCGCAACGCCGGCCCCGGCTGGGGCTGGTTCCTCGACGTGTTCGCGGTGGCCTGCCTGGTGTTCTGCATCACCGGCCTGTTCCTGTTGCATCTGCATGCGCGGCAGCGGCGCATGACCTGGCCGCTGGTCGGCCTGGGTTTGCTGATCCCGCTGCTGATCGCCCTGCTCCTCATCCATTGACCGTCGTTCTTCCCGGAGTCGCACCATGCGCGTCACCCTGACCATCGCCCTGAGCGGCCTGATCGCCACCGCTCCTGCCGCCTACGCCGCCAGCCTCGACGTCAACGTCGAAGTGCCCAAGCTCAACGTGGCCGAGTACCACCGCCCGTATGTCGCGGTGTGGATCGAAGGTGCCGACCAGCAGGTCGCCGCCAATCTGTCGGTCTGGTACCAGCTCAAGGACACCGCCGAAGGCCATGGCACCAAGTGGCTGCCGGACCTGCGCCAGTGGTGGCGCAAGAGCGGCCGCACCCTGCAGGTGCCGGTGGATGGCGTGACCGGCCCGACCCGTCCGGTCGGCAAGCACCAGCTCAGCTTCAGCGACCGCCAGCCGCAGCTGCGCGCCCTGCCCGCCGGCCAGTACACGCTGGTAGTGGAAGCCGCACGTGAAGTCGGCGGCCGCGAGCTGGTCAAGATTCCCTTCAGCTGGCCGGCCCGTGCCGCCCAGAACGGCAGTGCCCAAGGCAGCACCGAACTCGGTGCCGTCACCCTCGCCGTCAAGCCCTGATCCCCATTACCAACGGAGCCAACCGATGAAGCGTTCCCTCCTGCTTGCTGCCACCATCGCCGCCGCGCTGCCCTTCTCCGCCGCCGCCCACAAGGCCTGGCTGCAGCCGTCGCAGACCGTGATTGCCGGTACCAACCCGTGGATCACGGTGGATGCGGCCGTGTCCAACGACCTGTTCTACTTCAACCATGTGCCGCTGCGCCTGGACAACCTGGTGATCACCGCACCGGACGGCAGCACCGTGCAGCCGCAGAACGTGGCCACCGGCAAGTACCGCAGCGTGTTCGATGTTGAACTGACCCAGCAGGGCACCTACCGCCTGGCCAACGTCAACGCCGGCCTGATGGCCAACTGGCAGGAAGACGGCAAGCCCAAGCGCTGGCGCGGCAACGCTGCAACTTTCGCCACCGAAGTCCCGAAGGATGCCAAGGAACTGAAGGTCTCCGAGACCGCCGGTCGCGTTGAAACCTTCGTCACCAACGGCAAGCCGAACGACACCGCGCTCAAGCCGACCGGCAAGGGCATGGAACTGGTCGCAGTGGGCCACCCGAACGATCTGTTCGCCGGTGAGCAGGCCAAGTTCAAGCTGCTGGTCGACGGCAAGCCGCACGCTGGCCTGGAAGTGGAAATCACCCGCGGCGGCACCCGTTACCGCAACGCCCAGGAAGAGATCAAGGTAACCACCGACGCCAATGGCGAGTTCTCGGTGACCTGGCCGCAGGCTGGCATGTACTGGCTGGAAACCGGCACCGAGGACAACAAGACCTCGATCCCGCAGGCCAACGTGCGCCGCCTGAGCTACGTAGCCACGCTGGAAGTGCTGCCGCAGTAAAGCTCTAAAAGCCCCTCTCCCGCCCGCGGGAGAGGGGTTGGGGTGAGGGCAAGGCCGAAGCCGGGCTCCTGAAGCCGCGGCAGACCCACAAAAACCAAAGCTTCCCCTCATCCGCCCCTTCGGGGCACCTTCTCCCGTAAACGGGAGAAGAAACACCTGCCCCAGCTGGCTTTTTTATACCGATGTCCTCCAACTCCGACATCGCCGCCCTCGGCGGCCACACCATGGGCACCAGCTGGAGCGTCAAGCTGGTCGCTGCACGCAGCCGTGATCTGCATCCACTGCATGCCGGCATCCAGGCCGAGCTCGACCGTGTCGTCGCGCAGATGAGCACCTGGGAAGCCGACTCCGACATCAGTCGCTACAACCGCGCCGCCGCTGGCACTTGGCATGCGCTGCCCGATGATTTCTGGAACGTGCTCAGCGCCGCGCGCGACATCGCCGAACGCAGCGCAGGCGCCTTCGACCCCAGCATCGGGCCGCTGGTCGCTTTGTGGGGCTTTGGCGCCGATGGCGCCACACAGGCCGTGCCCGATCCCGCGCTGCTGGCCGAGGTGGCTGCACGCTGCGGCTGGAACAAACTGCAGCTGGATCCACAAACGCAAAGCGCCCTGCAACCCGGCGGTCTGCAGCTGGATCTGTCGGCCATCGCCAAAGGCTACGGCGTGGATCTGGTCAGCCGCTGGCTGCGCCGTATCGGCATCACCGCCGCGCTTGTCGAAGTTGGCGGCGAACTGCATGGCTACGGTCTGAAACCCGACGGCCAGCCTTGGCGCGTGCTGGTTGAATCCGCTCCGGAAGAAGATGCCGGCGCCGACTATCCACCGCGCGTACTCGCATTGGACGAGCTGGCAATCGCCACCTCGGGCGATCGTTGGCACCATTTTGAACGCGATGGCGTGTCCTACAGCCACACCCTGGATCCGCGCAGCCATGCACCGGTCAGCCGCGCAGCCGCCGCGGTCAGCGTGATCGCCCGCGAGGCCATGCTTGCCGATGCCTGGGCCACCGCCTTGACCGTGATGGGCGCTGATCAGGGCCTGGCCTTTGCCAACAGCCATGACTTGGCTGCACGCTTCATCACCCGCAGCAGCAACGGCCTGATTGAAACCATGACGCCCGCCTTCCAGCGTTACCTGGACGCCAGCACGCAATGAACCGCAACCGCTCCACGCGTGCCCTGTTCGGCAACCTCGCCGTGGGCCTGGGCCTGCTGCTGATCGCCCTGCTACTGCTGCGCCTGCACCTGGGCGAGCGCTGGTGGCCGGCACCGCCGCTGGCGCCACAGTGGTGGATGGCGCTGGCAGCGCTGGCAATCTACGCAGCCGCCTGTTTCGCCCTGTGGTGGTGCACCCGCCAACGCGACGATGAGGTCGGTGACAGCAAGGAGCCGCCCATCCTGGTAGTGTGGGCCAGCCAGACCGGCTTTGCCCAGCAGCTGGCGCAGCGCACTGCGGCACAGCTGCGTGCTGCCGGCCACAAGACCCGGCTGCGCGCGATCGACCAGGTGGATGCAGCCCTGCTCGACAGCACTCGCCAGGCCTTGTTCATCGTCAGCACCACCGGCGAAGGCGATCCACCCGATCACGCCCTCGCCTTCCTGAGCCGGGTAATGCCGCAGCCGCTGAAGCTGCCGCAACTGCAATATGCCGTGCTGGCACTGGGTGATAAAACCTACGAACAATACTGCGCGTTCGGCCATCAACTTGATGACTGGCTGCGCGCGCACGGTGCACAGCCATTGTTTGACACCGTGGACGTCGACAACGCCGACGCCGAGGCGCTGCGCCATTGGCAGCAGCTGCTGGGCCAGCTCGGCGGCTCAAGCACGGAGGCAAGTGATTGGAGCGCACCGGCCTATCAATCCTGGCTGCTGCGCAAGCGCGAAGTTCTCAACCCCGGCAGCATCGGCGGCAAGGTATTCCACCTGCAGCTGCAACCGGCCGATGGCCAGCTGCCAGCCTGGCAGGCCGGCGACATCGCCGAGATCGGCCCACGCCAATCTGCTGTCGCGGTGACGCAATGGCTGCAGGCGCACGACTTCGCTTCCACCACCGTGCTGGCCGATGGCCGCTTGCTGGGCGATGCCCTGGCTGTTTCGCACCTGCCTGACAGTTGTGACACCGGTGATGCCGACGCTCTGGCCGCCAGCCTCAAGCCTTTGCCGCACCGCGAATACTCGATTGCATCGATGCCAACGGAAGGCAGCCTGCAGCTGATGCTGCGCCGGCAGCTGCGCCCGGATGGCACACCGGGTCTGGCCAGCGGCTGGCTCTGCGACTACACCGCCATCGGTGACAGCATTGATCTGCGCCTGCGCAGCAACAGCAACTTCCATCCACCCGGCAACGATGCACCGCTGATCCTGATCGGTAACGGCACCGGCATCGCCGGCCTGCGTGCACATCTGCGCGCCCGTATCGATGCAGGCGCGCGCCGCAACTGGTTGCTGTTCGGCGAGCGCAATGTGGCGCACGACTTCCATTTCGGTGACGAGCTGCGTCAATGGCAGCGCGAGGGCGGAGTCGAGCGATTGGATACGGTTTTCAGCCGCGACGATGGCGCCTTCCACTACGTACAGGACGCATTGGCTGCGCACAGCGAAGTGCTGCGGCAATGGCTGGACGACGGCGCTACCTTGCTGGTCTGCGGCAGCCTGCAGGGCATGGCCCCGGCGGTGGACAAGGTCATCATCGATGCGATTGGTGCCGATGCACATCAGGCACTGCGCATCGCCGGCCGCTACCGCCGCGACGTCTACTGAGCGTAGTGCCGAGCCATGCTCGGCAAAGCAGCCCTGTAGTGCGGAGACATGCTCGGCAGAGGCCTTACAAGCAGCCTCACCCGTAGTGCCGAGCCATGCTCGGCAGAAGCTTTCCCGGTAATGCCCATGCCGAGCATGGCTCGGCACTACAGGTGAAGCCTTGCGCTGTTGGTTCTTTGGCTTCGCGGCTTACGCCGCTCCTACACAACCGGCATCAGCCGTATCGCCAGCAGTTCACCGCCGCCGCTGAGCGTATAGCGCTGCCGTTCGCCGGCGCCGAGCCACGCGGTATCACCGGCCGACAGCGCCGGCAGCACACCGCCCTCGAACACTGCCTGCCCGGCCAGTAGATGGATGGCCCACGCGGCCTGTGGCTCGGTGAAGAACAACATATTGCCCACCAGCGGCCGATGCAGCAGTTCGGCCTGCAAGGCATCACGCCGCCACATCAGATTGAAGTCCTGGGTCACACCGTCGACCAGCTCGCCGACGATGTCTTCTTCGCCGGCAAAACGCAGGCGTTGGTACGGCGGCAGCAGGGTTTCGCAACGCCCATCAGCGAAGCGCAAACGCAGACCTTCGCCCTGCAGCAATACCAGCTCGCGTTCGACACCGGGGAATGCGGAGAACGCCGCGTCCTGTTCGATCTCGGCGATGGACAGGCGCAGCTGCCAGTCGCCCTGCTCCGGCAGACGCAGGATCTCGCGCGTCCAACCCAGGCCATTGCGCCAGCGCTCGCGCTGGTAGAGCGCGGCAGGGATGACGCGGGTAGGAGAGTTCAATGTATGCATCGGCCAATGATGCCATCAGCGCGGAGCTGTAGGAGCGGCAGATGTGTAGGAGCGGCGTAAGCCGCGAAGCCACAAATCCAACAGCGTCGAGCAAAGCCAACCCCTCCCCAACCCTCCCCTTGCCTACGGCAAAGGGAGGGGGCTCAAGCCTCCCCTGCGCTTCGCGCAAGGGAGGGGCTCAAGCCCTTACTTCGGCATCGCCAGGTTCTCAGCCGTCAGCGCCTTGCCCGCACGTGGGGTGGTGGCGATCACTGCATCGGCTGGCAAAGCCGTGCCCTTGTCCAGGCGTGCCTGCACCCGATCCAGGGCCTCATACACATAGGGCAGCAGCGGCAGGTAACGCGAGCCATAGTCCGGCAGGCCGAGGAAACCATCGAAGTGCTGCACATGCTGCACCTTCCAGTAGCTCACTTCGCGCCCGGCCGCCTTGGCTGCCGCCGCATACGGTGCGCTGCTGAAAGCCGGCGGAATCAGGCCATCGTCGGCACCGTGTACCACCATCACCGGCAGGCCCTTGCGCGGCAAACCGGCGTGGGTGGCCTGGATGCCGGCCTGCACACGCTTGGCGTCTTCACCCTGTCCGTCCCACAGACCACGCAGGCACTTCAGACCGGCGTAGGTCAGGTCCGGCAAGGCCACCTTGCTGTCGAGCAGGCCAACGCCGGCACCCGGCGGAATGCCGCTGCCGTCGGAGATCCACGCAGCACGCTCAATGGCGGTTGCCGCGCGCGGCGAGAAGTCCGGATTCTGTGCCGCAAAGTTGAATCCACAGGGATGCTCGCCAACGCCATAGCGGCCATAGGCCGAGGCATACGTCGCCGAGATCGCGCGCCATAGATCAAAGCCGGTGGACAAGGCACCAGCACGCAGCGATTGGTCGGTCCATCCCTTGCTCAGCATCAGCTCGTAGGCCGACCGGG
Source organism: Stenotrophomonas terrae (assembly GCF_001431465.1). Classification (GTDB taxonomy): domain Bacteria; phylum Pseudomonadota; class Gammaproteobacteria; order Xanthomonadales; family Xanthomonadaceae; genus Stenotrophomonas; species Stenotrophomonas terrae. The sequence goes on from NZ_LDJJ01000037.1 coordinate 15,803, forward strand.
CCTGCGCCGCTGGTGTCGCGCCACTGATCACACCCTCCGCTGCCAGGCTCGCACAGCGCACGGCGGCACCGGCCTGCAGCGCGGCGGTCATCGGCGGCTGCGGCAGGTTGCTCATGTGCAGCTGCGCGCACGGCATCAACAACGCCGCCTCGGTGCTGTAATCGTAGAGCGCACGTGCACCGGCACCGCTGGAATAGACGCTGGGTTCACCGGCCACCACCGCATCCAGCCAGTCGCCTTCCAGCTCGGCCGCACGCAGCACCGCGCCGCCGCCATTGGAGATGCCCACGGCAATGATGCGGGTGTTCTCGAAAGTGAAGGGCGCCGCCTGCGGATAGGCCTGTGCCAAGGCCAACAGTGCGAACTCGGCCGCCTGTTTTACGTGGCGCCCCCAGTCGGCTTCCGGGTTGTCCTTGGAATGCGCATGCTTGAAGGCGACACCTGCTGCATTGACCGGCGCATCCGGCACGAACGCAAGGTCGCTGACTTCACCCAAGGCACCGATGGTGCCATTGGCACGCACACCCATCTGCGCGTTCAGATCGTAGTAGTCGCTGCCGGCGCCCTTGTCGGTATAGACCACCGCACAGCCCTTGGGCAGGCCCCAGGCAGCGGCGACCGACACCGCGCCGTAGATGCCACGCGAGCCCGATGCCGGTGCGACCAGCACACAGCGCTTGGCGGTATCAAAGTTGTCCGGAATCTGCGCCAGCACACGATGCGGCTGGCTGGCACCGGGCAGGCGAGCGAACGCCGCATACTCGCGGCCGGGCACGTTCTGCAGGCTGCCGAACAGTTCGCCGTAACCACCGCCCGGGGCGAGGTCGGCAATGCCGCGCCAGCTGCCCCACATCGCGCGACGGCGCAGCTCATCCACGGTCGGCGCGCTGGCATCGGCAAAAGCCGGTGGCGCCATGCTGCGCAGGCCGGCCAGGCCCAGCCCGGCGGTAAGCAGGTCATCACTGCCGCGATGTTCGCTGCGGAGTTCGTTGCTGAACATGGAAGACTCCACGGGCTTGGACGCTGGGCCGCTGGCACAGGAGGCCAGGCTCAGTCCGACAAATAGGCCGCAGGCGGCGCGCAATAGGGATTGGCTCATGGACGCACCCTAGCAGAGCAACCACGGCCGGCTCATCGTACTTAAGTACCACACGCTTTTAGCGCGGCGGCTGCTACGTTTCCACCATCCCCCATAGCTTCGGAGTCCCCCATGGACCGCTTCCTGCAAGGCCGCACCGCATTGGTGACCGGCAGTACCTCCGGCATCGGCCTGGCCATCGCCCAGGCCTTGGCCAATGCCGGCGCCCGCGTGGCCATCAACGGCCTGGGCACGCCCGAGCAGATCGACGCGGCGTTAGCCAGCGTCACCGACACCGGCAGCCAGGCGCGGCACTTCGATGCCGATCTGCGCAAACCCGACCAGATCGCCCACATGCTCGAAGCCGTGCAGGCCTGGGGCAACATCGACATCCTGGTCAACTGCGCCGGTATCCAGCACGCCGCACCGCTGGCCGAACAGCCGCCGCAGAAGTGGGACGACATCATCGCCATCAACCTCAGCGCCGCCTTCCACACCATGCAGCATGCGCTGCCCGGTATGGCCGAGCGCGGCTACGGCCGGGTGGTCAATATCGCCTCGGTGCATGGTCTGGTCGCCTCGAAGAACAAGGCCCCGTATGTGGCCAGCAAGTTCGGCATCGTTGGCCTGAGCAAGGTAGCGGCATTGGAATACGCCGCTGCCGGCAGCCGTGAAAGCGGTGGCGTCACCGTCAACTGCGTCTGCCCGGGTTGGGTTGAAACGCCCTTGATCGAGCCGCAGATCCAGGCCCACCGCAACGGCGGCAGCCGCGATGACGGCGTCCGCGCCCTGCTTGAAGAAAAGCAGCCCAGCCTGCGCATGTCGCTGCCGGAAGACATCGGCGCGATGGTGGTCTGGCTGTGCCGCCGCGAGTCGCACAACCTCACCGGCGCGGCGATGCCGATGGACGGCGGCTGGACTGCGCAGTAAGTCAGGAACGAATGATCAGGAGCGAGGAAGCAGAACGTCGAAGCAGATGCAGTAGATGCTTAGCGCCGCTTTCCCGCTCCGCCCTGGTTGCTACTCCCTCGTTCCCGGCCCCAGGAGGTTGCTTTTGGCTTCATGTGCGCCTCTACTGGCGGCTGTTTTCCCGCCAGTCGTTCCCAGCCTCATGCCCAGTTTGTTGATTGCCGACGATCACCCCTTGTTCCGCGCTGCCCTGCGGCAGGCGGCCAGCGAGGCCGTCAGCGAGCTGCAGGTACGCGAGGCCGAGTCGCTGGAAGGCGTGCTGGCGGCGCTGGATGCGGCCCCGGACACCGACCTGATCCTGCTCGACCTGCATATGCCCGGCAATCACGGGCTGGCAGGGCTGGCCGCTATCCGCGCACAACACCCCGGGGTGGCGGTGATCGTGGTTTCGGCCAATGACGATCCACGCGTGGTGCGGCGTGCGCTTGACCACGGCGCCGCCGGCTACCTGCCCAAGAGTTCGGGTTTGAATGAGCTGCGCGAAGCAATCCGCAGCGTCATGGCCTGCGAGCAATGGCTGCCGGCCTCGCTGCGCGCGGCGGTATCGCGGGCGCAGTCCTCCAGCCACGACAGCGAACTGGCCGCACGCCTGGCCAGTCTGTCACCGCAACAGTTCCGGGTATTGGCGCTGGTTGCCGAAGGCCTGCTAAACAAGCAGATCGCCGACCGTCTGGATGTGCAGGAACGCACCGTCAAGGCGCATCTATCGGCCATCTTCGAACGCCTCGGGGTGCGCAACCGCACCCAGGCCAGCGTAGTACTGCGCGAACTGGAACTGAGCGATCCGGCACGCCAGGCGCTGTGATCGCAAGCGATGCTTTGTAGGAGCGGCGTCAGCCGCGAAGCCGACGGACCGGCCGGCCGCAGCCAGATCGATCACACGCATTCCTGATCGCACTTCACTACGACGGTGCCGTTGTCAGCTTCGCGGCTGACGCCGCTCCTACAACACCCCTCCCCTACACTGCTCCTGCACCGCGCCGAGTTACCAGCTTGTGCAACAACATGCCTGCCAACATTGCCGGTACAAACCACAATGCTTCGGGTGACAACACTCCCAGGCCGACCAGCGCCGGGCCCGGGCAGTAACCGGCCAGTCCCCAGCCAATGCCGAACAAGGCCGCACCGATCAGCAATGGCCGGTCGATATGGCGCAGATCCGAAATCTGGAAACGCTCAGCCAATACCGGCGCCGGCCGTCGCAGCACGAAACGGAACAGCAGCATCGTCGTGCCGACAGCGCCGCCCAGCACGAACAACAGGGCCGGATCGAAATCGCCAAACACATCAAGGAAACCGAGGATGCGCTGCGGATCTGTCATGCCCGACAACGCCAGGCCAAGCCCAAACAGCGCGCCGGAAACCAGTGCCGCCAAGGTGATACGCGAGGTACTCATGCCACATGCCTGACGATATAAGTGGTCAGAACCGCCGTCGCCATGAAGGTCAACACGGCAGCGAACGAACGCACGGACAAGCGCCCCAAACCACAGACACCGTGGCCGCTGGTGCAGCCATTGCCCATGCGCGTGCCAAAACCCACCAGCAGCCCCGCTGCAACCAGCAGCACGGGCGGAAAGCCCTGGCGCGGCGTGTAAGCGCCCGGCACCAGCCACAGATACGCGGCACCGGCGCCGATCAGGCCAATCAGGAATGCGCCGCGCCAGGCCACTTCTCCACTGCGCGGCATCAGCACACCGCCAACAATGCCGCTGATACCGGCAATACGCCCGGTCAGCCACAGCAACAACGTGGCGGCCAGGCCGATCAACACGCCGCCGGCCAAGGCCAGCATCCAGCCGCTCATTGCGGTTTCCCGATCTGATCCAGCGGCAAGCGCAGGTAGCGCACGCCGTTGCCATCGGGCTCGGGCAAGCGCCCGCCGCGGATATTCACCTGCAGGGCCGGCAGGATCAGCTTCGGTACCGGCAGCGTTGCATCACGTTGCTCGCGCATCTGCACGAAGGCGGCCTCGTCAGTGCCGTCCCTGAGGTGCAGATTGTGCTGCTTCTGCTCGTCGATGGAGCTCTGTGCCTGCGCTTCGCGGCGGCTGCCGGGGTAGTCATGGCACAGGTAGATGCGGGTATCAGCCGGCAAGGCCAGGATGCGCTGGATCGACGCATACAGCCGATGCGCGTCGCCGCCGGGGAAGTCACAGCGCGCGGTGCCGGTATCTGCGGCAAACACCGTGTCACCGACGAATGCCGCGTCACCGATCACATAGGTCAGACTGTCATCGGTATGCCCGGGCGTGGCAATCACCCGTGCAGTCAATCCACCCACGTTGAAGCTGTCCGCATCCTCGAACAGGCGGTCGAACTGGCTGCCATCGGCAATGAACTCATCGCCCAGGCCAAACAGGGTCTTGAAGTGCTGCTGTACCTGCACGATGCCGCGGCCGATGGCCACTGGCGCCTGCAGCTGATCGGCCAGATAGCCTGCCGCACTGAGATGATCCGCATGCGCATGGGTTTCCAGAATCCATGCCACCGTCAACAACTTGCTGCGCACGAACGCCAGCAGCGCATCCGCTGACACGGTACTGGTGCGCGCGCCGGCCGGCTCGTAATCCAGTACCGGATCGATGATGACAGCCATGCCGCCAACCTGGTCATAGACCACATAGCTGAAGGTACCGGTGTCCTTGTCGTAGAACGGCTCGACCACCGGCGATGACATCTGCGTCTGGCTCATTGAGAGGGCCTTGCTTTTAATTTAGCTTTTTCTAAATTAAACTAGTCATCCGCAAAGTACAAGCCCGGAACGCAAGCCCCTGATGCCAGCTTCAGACATGGATATGGAACAAATGCAGGCGCACGCTGAACAGGCCGCGCAGCTGCTCAAGTCGCTGGCCCACCCCGCCCGGCTACGCGTGCTGTGCCGGTTGGTTGAGGGCGAGGCTTCGGTAGGTGAACTGCAGGCGCAGGTCGGCCTGTCGATGTCGGCACTGTCACAGCATCTGGCGGTGATGCGCGAAGCCGAGCTGGTCAGCACCCGTCGTGAAGCACAGAGCATTTTCTATGCGCTGGCCGACAGCCCGGCAATGGGCGTGATGCAGGCCTTGCATGCGGCTTATTGCGGGAAAGCCAGCCGCTAAGCTTCAGGCTTCGACAAAGCACGTGGGGCCCGTAGCCCGGGTAAGCGCAGCGCACCCGGGGGGTATCGCAAAGTTCTCCCGGGTGTGCTGCGCTTACCCGGGCTACGTGGAGAAAATGCGGGGGCTTAAGACTCGCGCCGCTCCGCACCTGGTCTCAACGCATCGGCCGCCAACAGCCGGTCAAGAATCGACTTCAGCGCCAGCGGACGCACTGGCTTGTGCAGCAGCGTCAGTCCCTGCTCCAACACTTCACGGCGCGTCGCCAGGCTGTCGTCGGCACTGAGGATCAAGGTGGGACGCGCACCGAAGTGTTCGCCCAGCCGCAGCTGCAACGCGGTGCCGGTATCGCCGTCATCCAGGTTGTAGTCGAACAGCCACAGGCTTGCCGGCTGGGTCTGCAATGCCGCCACCGCCTGTGCTTCGTTGGCGGCTTCGGCCACGTTGTAGCCCCAGCCACGCAATAGGCCAGCTAGCCCCTGCAAGGCTGCCGGGTCGTTGTCGACCACCAACACCGGCACACCACCGGACGTTGCCGCGCTGCGCAGCCGTGGCGCCGCCGCCAGTTGCGCCGACGCCGCAAGCTGCAGTGACACCGAGAACACCGTGCCGCGCCCTTTCTCGCTACGCAGGCGCAATGGCGTACGCAGCAGGCCGGCAATGCGGTCGGCAATGGCCAGGCCAAGACCGAGTCCTTGCCCGCTGCTCTCCTCGCCACGCCGGAACTCCTCGAATATGCGCTGCTGTTCCTGCTTGGCGATGCCCGGGCCGGTGTCATGCACTTCCACCCGCAGGCGTTGACCATCGCGGCGCACGCCGAGCAATACGCCGCCCGCATGGGTATAACGCACCGCGTTGGCGAGGAAGTTCTGCAGCACCCGGCGCAGCAACTGTGGGTCGCTGTTGACCCAGGCGCGGGTGGGCACATAGTGGAACTCCAGGCCGCGCGCAGTGGCCAGCGCACGGAACTCGGAGACCAGCGGATCCAGCACTTCGGCCAAGGGCAGATCGCGCGGCTGTGGCACCAGACCACCGGCTTCCAACCGCGACATATCAAACAGCCCCGTCAACAGGTCGGTGGTTGAATCCAGCGCGCCGCGGATCTGCACCACGGTCTGTTGCTGCTGGCTGGATTCCACCTGCTGCGCCAGCGTATCGGTGAACAGGTGCGCAGCATGCAGCGGCTGCAACAGATCGTGGCCGACTGCGGCCAGGAAGCGGCTCTTGGCATCGTTGGCCCGCTCCGCCTCGCGCTTGGCCGACTCCAGCAAGGCCGTGCGATCGCCCACGCGCTGCTCCAGGGTTTCGTTGCTGCGCTTGAGCTCACGCTCGCTGCGACGGAATTCGGTGACATCGGTGAAGGTGGCCACAAAGCCACCGCCCGGCATCGGGTTGCCGCGGATCTCGACGATGCTGCCATCGGGAAATACGCGTTCGGTCAAATGCGGCGTACCGGCGCGCATGAAAGCCAGGCGCCGGTCCACCGCCCGCTCGTCGCCACCGCGCGCAGGCATCGCCTGCAATGCCCAGCGGGTCAGATCGATGATCGGGCGGCCCACCTGCAGCAGCTCATCGGGGAATCCAAACATGCGTGCATACGGCCGGTTCCATGCCACCAGCCGCTGTTCACGGTCGATCACACTGATGCCCTGGCTCATGTTCTGCAGTGCTGCCTGCAGTACCTGTTGGCTGAAGCGCAGGTCCTGCGACGCTTCGCTGACGATGGCCGCCACCGTTGCCAACTCGCTGCCCTCGCGCCGCGCCGCATCCAGCAACAGGCGCGCGGAAGCGGCACCAAGCACCGCCGACAACTCACGCTCAACACTGGCCTCGATCGCTGCAGGCACCGCGCCACTGCGCGGCGCGTCGGCCAGCAAGCGCTGCACCCGCTCGTAGGGCAGGAACCGACGGCCGGCGTCGCGCAGGGTATCGGCATCAAGATTGCGGCTGATACGGTCTGGCGTATCGCGCCGCCAGGCCATCGCCAACAAGGTCACCGCGGTGCCGACAAACAGGCTGGCACCTACCGCACGCCCCAGCGGCGTCCATCCGGTCAGGCCAAACAAGCCCTGCGGTGCAAGCCACTGCCAACCAAACGGCCCCTGCAGCAGCCATGCCGGTGTACGCCCGCCGCTTTCCAGCAAGGAGGGCAGCAGCAGCACCCAGGCCCAGGTCGCGAAGCCGGCCAGCACACCGGCGATGGCCGCGCGCGGTGGCGTCTGCGGCCGCCAGATGGCAAAGGCCAGCACCGGCACCAGCGTGGCCATTGCCGAGAACGACACGGCGCCGATATCGGCCAGCACATTGCCGCCACCAATCAGCCGGCTATAGCCCCAGGCCATCAACATGATCACGCAGATGCCTGCGCGCCGCAGCCACACCAGCTCGCGGCGGTGATCACCGCCGCCGGCGCGCGCCCATGCACTGCGCAACAGTCCCGGTGCAAACCAGTGGTTGCCGATCATCAGGCTCAAGGTCAGCGTGCTCACCACCACCATGCCGGTGGCCGCGCTGAGGCCACCGAGGAAAGCGAACAAGGCCACGCCTTCATGGCCCGCAGCGAACGGCAGCGCCAAGGTATACATGTCCGACGGCACGCTGTTGCCAAGCAGCAACGTGCCAGCGCGCGCCAAGGGCAGGATCGGCAGCGCGATCAGCAGCAGGTACAACGGAAACAGCCAGCGCGCGGTGCGCACATCGGCCGGGTCACGGCACTCGACCACGCCAACGTGGAACTGATGCGGCAGCAGGAACATCGCCAGACCGCCGAGGATCACCAGCGGGATGAAGCCGCCTTCCTGTGTATTGACCGGCGCCGGTGGCGCGGCAGGAACCCCTTTCAGGCCAAACCAGACGAATACCCCCAGCGCCAGCATCGCCCCCAGCTTGAATACCGACTCGGCAGCCATCGCCAGCACCAGGCCACGGTTGTGCTCGGAGGCATCGGCGCGGCGCGCACCAAACAGCATCGCGAACAAGGCCATCGCCAGCGCCACATACAAGGCACTGTCATGCCAGATCGAACCGCTCTGCCCGGCATCCACCGCGCGCGAGGTGATCATGCCGAAGCTCATCGCAACCGCCTTGAGCTGCAGCGCGATATACGGAATCAGGCCCAGCACGGTCACCAGCGTCACCGTCGCCGCCAGCCAGGCATCACGTCCCAGCCGCGCGGCAATCAGATCGGCGAGCGAGGTGGCATTGGTTTCGCGCGCCAGCCGCACCAGCCGCATCATCACGCCGATGGCCAGCGCATAGAAAAGAATCGCGCCGACAAAAGTTGGCGGCAGCGGCCAACCATGGCGTGCAGCCTGAGTGACGGTGCCATAGAACGTCCACGAGGTGCAGTGCACCGCCAGCGACAAGGTGTAGATATGCCGCCAATGCCGCGCGAATGCGGTAGGCCGGCGCTCACCGTAGATGGCCACGCCAAACATCAGGGCCAGCCAGGCCAGACCCGCCAGCGCCACCGTCACCAGACTCAACATGGAATGCGTTTCCCAGAAGCTGCTTGGCAGGATACGGAGTTAAGGGATGAGGATGAAGCGGAACAAGCTTTTAGCCTCTCTCCATCCGGAAGTGGAGTTGGGGTGAGGGTCGCGAGCTTGAAGCCCCTCTCCCTCCGGGAGAGGGGTTGGGGTGAGGGTGCGGGCTTGAAGCCCCTCTCCCTCCGGGAGAGGGGTTGGGGTGAGGGTCGCGAGCTTGAAGCCCCTCTCCCTCCGGGAGAGGGGTTGGGGTGAGGGTCGCGAGCTTGAAGCCCCTCTCCCTCCGGGAGAGGGGTTGGGGTGAGGGTGCGATCCACCAGCAATCTGATTCTTCGGGTTTTGCGTTTGACTTCACTGCACAGCGATAAATCAGCACAGACGCCCCGACCTGCGGCTTTCGCGGTTGACCTGGGTCAAAGGCCAGCGCCCACAAGCCAACTGCAGGAGCTGCCCTCACCCCAACCCCTCTCCCGGAGGGAGAGGGGCTTCAAGAAACAGCAACAGCAACAGCAGAAGTAGGAGCAGGAGCAGGAGCAGGATCAAGAGCAAGGGCTGGAGCTAGAGCTAGAGCTAGAGCAACAACAGCAACAACAGCAACAACAGCAACAACAGCAACAACAACAAGAGCAAAAGCAAGAGCAAAAGCAAGAGCAACAAAAGCTGCAAACACAAGAGCCCTTCCCCGCTGTGCGGGAAAGGGCTCCTCTTGCGTGCTGTCAGATGGCCGTTACCGGCCGGCTCATCAGAAGTTGTAACGCACCGACACATACCAGTTGCGCGGCAGACCGTAGTACGCGGTCTGGATGTTGCCGACGCTGGCAAACTCCTGGCCTTCAGTCTTGTACTGCTTGTCGGTCAGGTTGCGTACGCCTGCGCGGACCTGCCAGGTCAGCTGCGACGAATCCCACACGCCGTACGCGCCCACCAGGGTGTAAGCGTCCTGGCTCAGCACCTTGCGGTTGTCCACCGACAGCCAGGTGTCGCCGCGATAGGACACGTCGCCGCCAAAGGTCAGGCTGCCGTTGTCACCCAGCGAGAACACATGCTGCAGAGCTACGCGAGCGGTCCAATCCGGCGAGAACGGCACGTGGTCGTGGTTCACGCTCGGGTCGTAGCCGGCGTAGGACGGATCGAGGCGGAAGTCCTCGAAGCTGTCGTACTTGGCGTCCATCCAGCCCAGCTGAGCGCTCAGCGTGGTGGCTTCGCCCAACAGTGCACTACCTTCCAGCTCGATGCCCTTGATGTTGAGCTTGGCCGCGTTCAACACCGGGAAGGTGCCCACGTCCTGCGAAACACGTGCTTGGAAATCGCTGTAGTTGCTGTAGAACGCCGTTGCGGTACCGCGCATGCGGTGGTCGGCGGTGCTGCCCTTCAGGCCCAGCTCGTAGGTCCACACGTGTTCCGGATCGAACTTGGCGTGCTCGGTGTCGTACACCGTGTTGGCACGGCCGTTGAAGCCACCGGACTTGAAGCCACGATTGGCCGACACATAGCCCATCAGGTTGTCGCTGAACTCCTTCTGCAGGCTGATCGACGGCGTCACCGCGGTCCACGATGCCTTCGCATCGAAGGCGACCGTGCCGTTCAAACCAGCGAACGGTGCGCCCCAGAACGTGCTGGTGGTGCGATCGTAGTCCTTCTTGTCCTTGGTCCAGCGCACACCGGCGGCCACGGTCCAGGTCGGCACGAACTCCCAGTTTACGTGCGCGAACGCAGCGACGGACGTAGTGGTCAGGTCGTCACCGATGGTGCGCAGGAACGGCACACCCGCGCCCAGGAACGAGAACAGGTCGTCAGCATAGGCTTCCTGGTACGAAGGCACGTTCTCCTTCATGTAGTACGCGCCAAAGGTCGCGTGCAGGTTGGAGCCATTGTCGTAATGCAGCTGGAATTCCTGGCTCTTCTGGTTCTGGTCCAGCGCCACCAGCACATCGCCCAGCTCGTATTGGGAAGCGTCGATGTCGATATACGACTTGGTCTTGAGCTTGCGGTAAGAGCTGATGCTCTTGAGCATGAACTGCTCGTTGATCTCCCACTCCATCGCCAGCGAGGCGCCGGAATGCTTCAGGTACTGGCCTTCACCGTCCTTGAACGAGGTCTGCGCGCGGCGGTTCCACTTGCCGGTTTCACCCGGCTGCAACACGATCACGCCAGCAGGTGCCAGGCTGGTCTGCAGCAGCGGCGCCATCGGCCGGCCCAGGGTCAGCGCAGCGTCCTGCTTGGTGGTATCCAGCGACAGCACCGCACTGAAATTATCCGTCGGCTTGTAGGCCAGCTTCATGCGCAGGGCTTCGGTGTCGTCGTCGTTGTAGCGCTTGCCGGTGACCGCATCCTTGACGTAGCCGTCATTGGTGATCTTGGCACCGGCAATGCTGCCGGCCAGCGTGTCGCTGAGCTTGCCCGAAACATAGAAGCGGCCTTCCAGGCGCCCGTAGTCACCGGCAGTCACTTCCACCGCGCCGCCTTCATTGTCGAAGGGGTTCTTGGTAGTCAGCTTGATCGCGCCGCCGGTGGAGTTCTTGCCGTACAGCGTGCCCTGCGGGCCGCGCAGCACTTCCAGCTGCTGGATGTCGAACAGCGAGAACAGTGCGCCATTGATGCGCGAGTAGTAGACATCGTCCACATACATGCCCACGCCCGGGTCGAAGGTCTGCAGCGCGTCGGGCTGGCCGATGCCGCGGATGAAGACGTTGACGCTGTTGGCCGAACCACGGCCCTGGGCGATGTTCATGTTGGGCACGGCGCCCTGCAGGCCTTCCACGGTCGAGGCCTGCAGATCCTTGATCTGCTCCTCGCCGAAGGCACTGACCGCCACCGGCACGTCCTGGATGGACTCGGTGCGGCGGCGTGCGGTTACGGTTACTTCGTCCAGCTGCGTGGCCTGGGTGCCTGCCGGCACGGCCTGCTGCTCCTGCGCCTGCACGAATGCAGCCGGTGCCAACAGAATGCCACCGATGGCGATACTCAGATACTTACGCTTCATTGGTCTCCCTCCTCCCGGGTATGACGTAGCGGCATACGAGTGCCGCCATGGAGCGCACGTTAAAGGAGCGTTAGCCTGCCGCGTATAGTCCCTTCGTACAGTGGGCCGGACCGCCCCCGGTGCTGATACTCGCCGGCACTGTGTATTGGCCGGGAGCCCTGAATGTCGTTTCTGATCGTATTGGCGGCCCTGTGCTTCCTGATGTTTGTCGCCTACCGCGGCTACAGCGTGATCCTGTTCGCGCCGGTGGCGGCGCTGGGCGCGGTGCTGCTGACCGACCCCACCCTGGTGCAGCCGATGTTCACCGGCTTGTTCATGGACAAGATGGTCGGCTTCCTGAAGTTGTACTTCCCGGTCTTCGTGCTGGGCGCCGTGTTCGGCAAGTTGATCGAGGTGTCGGGCTTTTCCAAGTCCATCGTCAGCGCCACCATCAAACTGGTCGGCGCCAAGCGCGCGATGCTGTCGATCGTGCTGGTCTGCGCCCTGCTCACTTACGGCGGCGTATCGCTGTTCGTGGTGGTGTTTGCGGTCTACCCGTTCGCCGCCGAGCTGTTCCGCCAGAGCAACATCCCCAAGCGCCTGATTCCAGGCACCATCGCCTTGGGCGCCTTCACCTTCACCATGGACGCGCTGCCGGGCACCCCGCAGATCCAGAACATCATCCCGTCAGCGTTCTTCGGCACCAACAGCTGGGCTGCGCCGTGGCTGGGTGTGATCGGCACGGTGGTGATCCTGATCCTGGGCATGAGCTATCTGGAATGGCGCCGCCGCGTAGCCATTCGCAATGGCGAAGGCTATGCCGGTGCCAACGAGGAGCTGCGCAACGAGCCAGAACCGTTCCAGGGCCAGAACCTGGCGCACCCGCTGGTGGCGATCGCACCGTTGATCCTGGTGGGCGTGGCCAACTTCCTGCTGACCCGCTGGATCCCCGGCTTCTACGGTGAAACCCAGTCCTTTGTGCCGGCGGTGATCGGCAACCCGGCACCGGTGGTGCAGGAAGTATCCAAAATGGCGGCCATCTGGGCCGTACAGGGCGCCTTGCTGCTGGGCATTCTCAGCGTCATCGCCTTCGCCTGGAAGCCGGTGGTGGCCTCGTTCGCCGAAGGCACCAAATCCGCCATCGGCGGCGCCATGCTCGCGTCGATGAACACCGCGTCCGAATATGGCTTCGGCGCCGTGATTGCGGCCCTGCCCGGCTTCCTGGTGGTCGCCAATGCGCTGGGCTCTATTCCGAACCCGCTGGTCAATGAAGCGGTTTCGGTCACGGCCATGGCCGGCATCACCGGCTCGGCCTCCGGTGGCATGAGCATCGCGCTGGCGGCCATGGCCGACAGCTTCATCGCCAATGCACAGGCGGCGGGGATTCCGATGGAAGTGCTGCATCGGGTCGCCGCGATGGCCTCCGGCGGCATGGACACCCTGCCGCACAACGGCGCGGTGATCACCGTGCTTGCGGTAACCGGCCTGACCCATCGCCAGTCCTACAAGGACATCTTCGCCATCACCATCATCAAGACCCTGGCGGTGTTCGCGATCATTGGCGTGTACTACGCCACCGGCCTGGTCTGATCCGTTCTCGCGCCCCGGCCAAGTGATAGGCCCGGTAGCCCGGGTAAGCGCAGCGCACCCGGGGGCTTTGCCAAGGGCCCCGGGTGCGCTGCGCTTACCCGGGCTACCTCACTGGCGGAGCTTCCATGCCGAGGGTGTTGTCAGCCGGCCCGGCCAAACAAAGCACGCCCGCGAGTTGCTGACGAACCGATGCCTGCAAAGGCCCCGGGTGCGCTGCGCTTACCCGGGCTACGCGACTATTTGCAGGAGCGGCGTCAGCCGCGAAGCAGATACAAAATCAGATCGCCCAACTGCCAATCGCCTCAGCACCACCAGCTTCGCGGCTGACGCCGCTCCCACAAACAAGCGCAGCCCCGGCAGCAGCCGGGCAGCGGAGCCGAAAAGCCCGAATCACGGCTTTTACCGATCCGTAATTTCCAATCCTGATTTCCAGCTCAACGCCCAAAAACCAGCAAGGCCCGGGTTTCCCCGGGCCTTGCCGTTTCCAAAGAGCACAGACAGAAAAATCGCCCGGCTGCACGTCACTGTGCAACACCGGACGACCTCACATCCTTGTTGGCATCCTGCCAGCCCCCAGCATCCTGCCCTTCTTGGGTTCCCGGTGATCCGCCCTCCTGGCGGGTCACTATCCGATTCCTTCCGCTCAGCGCCTCTCAACCGGCTGCGCAGCTACCGTCCCGGTAGCTTTCTTGGCAGGGGCAGCTCCGGCCCTTGCCTCGATCAGGTCACGATTCCTTTCGACCGTCTTCAATCCGATTCCCTTCACCAGTGCCAGTTCCTCGACACTTTTGAACGGTCCGTTGGCCTGTCGGTGCTCGATGATCGCCTGCGCCTTGGAAGGGCCAACGTTCACCAGGGCCTGATTCAGCTCCGCCGCAGAGGCGGTATTGATATCGAGCTTGTCCTTGGCCTGAGCCGTAAGCGTCAATAACAATGCGAGAATCAGAGACTGCAGCGTCACGGTAAAAAGCTTCATCGCTGTACTCCTTGTGGCTTGTTGGCTGATTGGCGGCTATCCCGCCGGCCGAATCAGTGTCCCGCGCCACATGAACCTAGAATATCCGCAGCACGCCGGACGGACAGCCAGCCAACCACCCGGGTCCTTGTAGGAAAAGCCCTACAAAATTCACTGATGAAACCGCCGCAAGCCCGCTAAACAAGGGAGCGGCGTAGAATGGTTACACCTGACATTTCTACCGGAGATCCAGATGGACAGCGCCAAGATCGGCCAATTTCTCAGCGACAAGTGGGACAACGACATCGTCCCGCAACTGGTCGATTACATCCGCATCCCCAACAAGTCGCCGATGTTCGACGCCAACTGGGTCGCCAACGGCTACATGGAACAGGCCGTAACCCTGATGGAGAGCTGGGCCAAGGCGCAGAGCATCCCCGGCCTGCAGGTCGAGGTGGTTCGCCTGGAAGGCCGCACCCCGCTGCTGTTCCTGGAAATCCCGGCCACCGGCCCGGAAACCGGCGACGACACCGTGCTGCTGTACGGCCACCTGGACAAGCAGCCGGAAATGACCGGCTGGGACGAGGATCTGGGCCCGTGGAAGCCGGTGCTGCGAGGTGACAAGCTGTACGGTCGCGGCGGTGCGGACGATGGCTACGCCATCTTCGGCTCGCTGGCCGCCGTACTGGCGCTGCAGGAACAAGGCCTGCCGCATGCGCGCTGCGTGATCCTGATCGAAGCCTGCGAAGAATCCGGCTCCTACGACCTGCCGGCGTATGTCGACTATCTGGCCGACCGCATCGGCCAGCCGTCGCTGGTGGTCTGCCTGGATTCGGGCTGCGCCAACTACGACCAGCTGTGGTGCACCACCTCGCTGCGCGGTCTGACCGGTGGCAACTTCACCGTCAAGGTGCTCAACGAGGGCGTGCACTCCGGTGATGCTTCCGGTGTGGTGCCGTCCAGCTTCCGCCTGCTGCGCCAGCTGCTGTCGCGCATCGAAGACGAAAAGACCGGCCGCATCCTGCTCGACGGCCTGCATGTGGAAGTCCCGGCCGAGCGCCTGGAACAGGCGCAGCGCGCCGCTGACGTGGTCGATACCGCCATCTTCGACAAGTTCCCGCTGGTCGACGGCCTCAAGCCGATGAGCGAGGATCTGACCGAGCTGGTACTCAACCGCACCTGGCGCCCGGCCCTGTCGGTCACCGGCATCGGCGGCATGCCGCCGCTGGAATCGGCCGGCAACGTGCTGCGCCCGGAAACCTCGGTCAAGCTGTCGCTGCGCCTGCCGCCGACCGCCAATGGCAAGGCCTGCGGCGAGCTGCTGAAGGAAGCCCTGCTGCGTGATCCGCCGAACGGCGCCCACGTCAGCCTGGACCTGGAAAAGGCTTCCACCGGCTGGAACGCACCGGCCATGGCTTCGTGGCTGGAGCAGTCCATCGACGCCGCCAGCCAGGCCTTCTTCGGCAAGCCGGCCATGTATATGGGCGAAGGCGGCTCGATCCCGTTCATGGGCATGCTGGGTGAGAAGTTCCCGGGTGCGCAGTTCATGATCACCGGCGTGCTGGGACCGCATTCCAACGCCCATGGTCCGAACGAGTTCCTGCACATCCCGATGGGCAAGCGCGTCACCTCCTGCGTGTCCAAGGTGCTGTTCGACCACCACGCGGCCAGCCTGCGCGGTGAGACCAGCGGCTCGCCGGTCGCTGCCGACAGCGGCACCCGTCACGGCGGCCACGGCTGCTGCTGATCGTCTGCAGTTTGACGGTTGGATGACGAACGCAGCCTGGCCTTGCTAGGCTGCGTTTTTATTTGCCAAGGAGCAGAACATGAGCGGATTGTTTGGCAGCGACAGCTGGCTGTACATCATCCTGATCGGTTTCTTCGTCGGCCTGCTGGGGCGCTTCTTCATGCCCGGCAACAACCGCATGGGCTGCCTGCTGACCATCGTGCTCGGCGTGGCCGGGGCGGTATTTGCCGGTTGGTTCGGCCGTGAGATGGGCTGGTATTCGGCAGGACAGCCGGCCGGCTTCGTCGGCGCCATCATCGGCGCGATAGTGCTGCTGGCGTTGCTGCGCTTGATCAGCGGCGGCAAGAAGGGCTGATTTCCATCCAACGGCGCCTGCGGGCGCCGCAACTTTGTAGTGTCCATGAACGATCCCGCTTCCGATCCACTGCGCACCGAACAACGCCGGCAGTGGGCCGCCGCCGCGCTCGGCGACCCCACCACCATCCTGGAACGTGCGTCGGTCGATGCCGGCTTCCGCAGCTACTGGCGAACCACCAGCACGCGCGGCAGCCACATCGTGATGGATTCGCCGCCGGGCCTGGAGGATGTGCGCCCGTGGCTGCGCATGCACGACCTGCTCGAAACCCACAGCGTGCGCGTGCCGCAGGTATTGGCGCGCGAAGTCGACAACGGCTTCCTGCTGCTGGAAGACCTGGGCGGCCCCACCCTCGCCCGCTTCATCACCGATGACACGGCCGATGCGTGGTTCGAGGCCAGCTTCGCGCAGCTGATCCGGCTGCAATCGATTCCTGTGCCCGAGGGCATGGGTTCGTTTGGTGAAGCGCTGCTGCAGCGCGATGCCGGCCTGTTTGAAGAATGGTTCGTGCAACGTCACCTCGGCCTGCAGCTGGATTGCGGCGAAAGCGAGCAGCTGCAACTCGTGCAGCGGCGCTTGATGGACAACGCCTTGAACCAACCGCAGGTGCTGACCCATCGCGATTTCATGCCGCGCAACCTGATGCCGGTCGACGGCGGTCCAGCGGTACTGGATTTCCAGGACCTGGTCAGCGGCCCGATTGCCTACGACCCGGCCAGTCTGTTCAAGGACGCCTTTCTGAGTTGGCCGCTGGAAAAAGTCGACGCCTGGCTTGCCCGCTACCACGCCAAGGCCACCGCCGCGGGCCTGCCGCTGCGGCCATGGCCGCTGTTCCTGCGCGATGCCGACTGGATGGGCGTGCAGCGCCATCTGAAGATCCTCGGCATCTTCGTGCGGCTGCGTGACCGCGACGGCAAGGGCCATTACTTCCAGGACGCACCGCGCTTCATCCGCTACCTGGATGAAGTGCTACCGCGCTACCCGGAGCTGGCGCCGTTGCAGGAATTGTTTGAACGACGTTTCAAGCCGGCGATGGCTGCCAAGGCCGCCGCATGAAAGCCTTGATCTTCGCTGCCGGGCTGGGCGAACGCATGCGTCCACTCACCGAGCACACCCCAAAACCGCTGCTATCGGTGGCAGGTGTGCCGCTGATTGAATGGCATCTGCAACGTCTGGCGGCGCTGGGCATCAGCGATGTGGTGGTCAATACCAGTTGGCTGGCCACGCAGTTCCCACAGACGCTGGGCGATGGCAACCGCTGGGGCCTGCGCCTGCATTATCTGTACGAAGGCCCAGTACCGCTGGAAACCGGCGGCGGCATGCACAACGCCTTGCCGTTGCTTGGCGATGCGCCCTTCCTGGCGGTCAACGGTGATATCTGGAGCGATTTCGATTTCGCCCACTTGCCGCGGGAACCGAAGGGCAATGCGCACCTGCTGATGGTCGACAACCCCGACCACCACCCGCGCGGTGATTTCATCCTGAGCGCTGATGGCCAGTTGCACGACAACGGTGATGCGCCACGCCTGACCTTTGCCGGCATCGGCGTGTACCGGCCGCAGTTGCTGCAGGATTGGCAGGCGGTGATTGGCGATGCGGATGGCAGCGCGGAAACGCCGCCGCGTTTCAAGCTGGCGCCGCTGCTGCGCGCAGCGATGGCCAACACTGCAGTCAGCGGCCAGCATCACCAAGGCCGCTGGACCGACGTAGGCACCCCAGAGCGCCTGCAGCAGCTGGACAAGCAGCTTGTTGTAGGAGCGGCGTAAGCCGCGAAGCTGCTGCAGGATCAAAAGCAACGCTGTTTGCAATCGCAGGCAAGCCTGGCTGCCGTTGCACCACCAGCTTCGCGGCTGACGCCGCTCCCACAACAGCCCGCACACCCATTTGTGGGAGCGGTGTAAACCGCGAAGTCACTGAAGGATCAGAAGCAGCGCTGTGTGCAATCGCAGGCATGTCTGGCTGTTGTTGCAACATCAGCTTCGCGGCTGACGCCGCTCCCACAACAGCCCGCACATTCCTTTGTGGGAGCGGTGTAAACCGTGAAGCCACTGAAGGATCAGAAACAGCGTTGCCTGCAATCGCAGGCATGCCTGGCTGTTGTTACAGCACCAGCTTCGCGGCTTACGCCGCTCCTACAACAGCGCGCACATTCCTTTGTGGGAGCGGTGTAAACCGCGAAGCCACTGAAGGATCAGAAGCAGCGCTGTGTGCAATCGCAGGTATGCCTGGCGGTTGTCGCACCACCAGATTCGCGGCTGACGCCGCTCCCACAACAGCCACCACAAGAATCCCGCCCGCTGATCCGGCCCTCAGCTCGGCCCGTTCTCCAGCACCCGCTTCAGGAACGGCACGGTGATCCGTCGTTTGGCTGCCAGCGATTCGCGGTCCAGCCTTTCCAGCAAGGTCACCAGCCCGCTCAGGTCGCGACCGGTGCGGGTCAGCAACCAGTCCAGCGTGGCCTCGTCCATCACCAGTCCGCGGCGCACCGAACGTTCACGCAGCACCGCGCCACGGCCTTCGGCATCAAGTGGCTCCAGGGTGATGCGGCTGCACTGCGACAGCCGCGAGCGCAGATCGGGCAATACCAGCCCCAGGCCATCGGGTGGAAGCCGCGAGGTATAGATCACGGTCACATCGGCAGCACGGGCACGGTTGTGGAACTCGAACAGGGTCACTTCCTGCTCGCGGCGGCCGGCGACATATTCCAGTCCGTCCAGCGCCAGCACATCGTGCCCTTCCAGTGCTTCCAGGGCGTCCTGCAGGCGCGTACCTGCCGCCTGCAATGGCAAATAGGCCGGTCGCCGCCCTGCCTGCAATGCAGCGGCGCAGGTGGCCAGGGCCAGATGGGTCTTGCCGGTGGCACCGGCGCCGACCAGATAGATCCAGTCCTTGCTGCTGCCATTGGCGACGGCGCGCAGCTGCGCCAGCGCGCCTTCCGGTGCACCGATGAACGTCTCAAAGCGCTGGTCTGGCGGGTAACGCAAGGCCAGCGGTAACTGCGGCACACTCACTTAATTTCTACATCCTTCGACACGATGCTCAGGTCCGCCGGCACGTCGATGCTGCGCGGATCCAGGACGATCGTCGGCCCATGGCCGGCGTACAACTCACTTTGGCGATAACGCTGGTGCGCATAGCGCAACAGGACGTTGATCACCGCCGCCGCTGGCAGCGCCAGCAGCATTCCCAGGAATCCAAACAACTGACCGCCTGCCATCACGGCAAAAATGACCGCAACCGGGTGCAGGCCAATTTTGTCACCGACGATGCGCGGCGTCAGTACATAACTTTCCAGCAGCTGGCCAACGGTGAACACAACACCCACCATTATCAGCAACTGCAGGTCAAAGCCCTGCGACTGCACCAAGGCCGCCAGCACCGCCAGCACCACACCGGTGGTTGCGCCCAGATACGGGATGAAGCTGATCAAACCGGCAACCAGCCCGATCAACAAGCCCAGGTTCAGGCCAACCAAGCTCAAGCCCGCCGCATACACGATGCCCAGCGCGATCATCACCACGATCTGGCCGCGGATGAAGGCGCCCAGTACATCGTTGGATTCGCGCGCCAGCCGCGACACCACTTCGATATGGTTGCGCGGGATCAAGGATGCAACCCGCTCGACCAACTTGTCCCAGTCGCGCAGGAAGTAATAGGCCAGGATCGGCAAAAGCGCCAGGTTGATCACCCAGGCCACCATCGCAAAACCCGAGCGCGACACGTAGCCGAAGAAGGTGGTGGCAACGCCGCCGGCCTGCTGCCAATGGCTGCGCACCCAATCAAACAGGCGACCGGGATCCAGCCACGCCATGATCTCCAGGCCTGTTTTCTGCTCGATCCACGGGATGGCGGTACTCATCAGCCATTCCTGCCCTTGAGGCAGGGCGGCGACCAGGGTGATGATCTGGCGCTGGATCAAGGGCACCAGGATCAACAGCGCCAAGGCCAGCAACAGGATCATCAGCACGAATACCAGCACCACCGCGGTGTTGCGCGAACGCCCGCTGGCTTCCAGCCGATCCACCAGCGGATCGCCCAGCCAGGCCAGCATCAAGGCGACCACGAACGGGGTCAGCACCGGCGCCAGCAGCCAGGTCACCCACAGCCCGAACGCGGTCAGCACGACCCATTTGAGCCGGCGTAGAAACAGCGCGATTTCCATTTCCGCTGTATCAGTACTCATCGAATGCGGTACTCCGCGCGGCGGTTGCCGCTGTTCTGGTCCGTGCTTGCATCGGTATCGTCCTCGTCCACCGCCCCGACCGGCTGCAGGGCTGCGTCGCGGCCGAGCATGCGGTTGAAGCCAGGCAGGCCGCTCATCAATTCGACATCCAGTTCCAACCGGTCGCCCGAGGCCTGGATCGGCATGATCGACTTGACCACCGCCACGCTCTGCAGGGTAGCCGCCAGCCGCAGATAGTCGTCAGCGCTGCGAATGCCGCTGACCACGATCCGGTAGACACCGGCCGCGCCGGCCACCGGCGCCTTGGCATAGCGCTTGACCAGCGCATCGGCGGCGCCATCGGCACCGCCTACCATCGCCCGCCGCGCATCACCGTCGGTGGTGGTCCAGCGCGACAGCTCACGGCCATTGTCGACAAACACCCAGTCGGCAACCCAGCCGCCGCCCTTGCCGCGGTACAACTTGCCCATCAGCTGCATCGGCGGCGAATAACGGGCCGAGGCCCGCGCCACCGCTGCGGTGTCCTGGCGCCAGATCGCGCCAACCAGGGCCTGCTCGGCGGCGCCGCCGGCCGGCAGGCCCAGCTTGAAGCCGCGCTCGACCGCCCGATCCAGCAAAGGCCGCGCCGCATTGGACTGTGGCACCCCGACCAGGCGCGGGCCGCTGCCATCATCGATGGCCAGCCACACCACCGGCTTTGGACGCGGCTGCGGCCACACCGGCAGGCCCAGCGCGGCGACCAGCCCATCCACGTCGTCCTGGCGGAAACGCGCCACCAGCATGGTCCGGAAGCTGGGCGCGCCGCTGGCGCTGACGCTCTGGTCCTGGCGGTAGTCGTAGCTCTCGACCATGTCCTTGGCGCTGCGCAGGGCCTGCGCGACACCCGGCCGCGCCAAGGCGCTGCGGTCGCCCGACAGCTTGGCCAGCACCGCGCCCAGCGCACGCGCCAGCCCGCCGCTGCGATCGGCCTCGCTTTGGCTGTTGACCGGCACCTCGGCCTCGTAGGCACTACGGGCGCCGGCTACGTCCCCTTCGGTACGCATGCCGGACGACTGTGCCTGCACCAATGAAATGGGCAGACAGAGCGCCAGAAACAGGATTGTGACCAGGCTGCGGCGCATTGAAATTTCCATTGCTCGACGATTCCGGAGGGAATTGTTGCCCGAATGGGGCCTTCACGCCAACGTGGCCTGTTAAAATCGCCCGTTCACCCCGCCAGTGCAGCCGCCCGTGACCAGCCCCTCGACCTCTGCCAACTCCCCCCTGACCTACCGTGACGCCGGTGTCGACATCGACGCAGGCAACGAACTGGTCGAGCGCATCAAGCCGCTGGTAAAGCGCAGCTTCCGCCCGGAGGTGATGGGCGGACTCGGCGGCTTCGGCGCCTTGTTCGACCTCTCCAACAAGTACCGCGAGCCGGTCCTGGTGTCCGGCACCGACGGCGTCGGCACCAAGCTGAAGCTGGCACAACAGCTGGGCCGGCATGACACGATCGGCATCGATCTGGTCGCCATGTGCGTCAACGACGTGCTGGTGCAAGGTGCTGAACCGCTGTTCTTCCTGGATTATTTCGCCACCGGCAAGCTCGACATCGACACCGCTGCGGCCGTGGTCGGCGGCATCGCCAATGGCTGCACCGAGGCCGGTTGCGCGCTGATCGGCGGCGAAACCGCTGAAATGCCCGACATGTACGCCCCGGGCGAATACGACCTGGCCGGCTTCACCGTCGCCGGCGTTGAAAAGAGCGAACTGAAGGACGGCTCGGCCGTTGCCCTGGGCGACGTGCTGATCGGCATTGCCTCCTCCGGCCCGCACTCCAACGGTTATTCGCTGGTCCGCCGCATCTATGAGCGCGCCGGCAGCCCGGCCGAGCTGGTGCTGGAAGACGGCGTCAAGCTGGTCGATGCGCTGATGGCGCCGACCCGCCTGTACGTCAAGCCGATCCTGTCGCTGCTCAAGACCCACGGCGCGGCCGTCCACGGCATGGCCCACGTCACCGGCGGCGGCCTGACCGAAAACATCATCCGCGTGGTGCCCGAAGGCCTGGGCCTGAACATCGACGCCAGCAGCTGGACGCTGCCGCCGGTGTTCCAGTGGCTGCAGCGCGAAGGCAATGTGGCCAACAGCGAAATGTGGCGCACCTTCAACTGCGGCATCGGTTTCGTGCTGCTGGTGCCGGCCGACCAGGTTGCCGCCATCAACGGCACGTTGGATACGCTGGGCCTGGCGCATTGGCAGATTGGTGAAGTGGTGGCTGAAAACGGCGCTGAACGCGTCCACATCGGCTGAGCCAACGCCTCCATGACAGCCGCCAAGAAGGCAGCCTTCATCGGCGTGCTTGTTGTATTCGCGCTTACCTGGATCAAACCGCTATGGCCTGTGGAACAGGCCCTGCACAGCTCGCTGACCGTGCTCGGCCTGCTCGCGCTGTGGTGGGTGGACCGCCGCTGGCCACTGGGCAATGGCGCCTTCATCGCCATCTGCGGCTTCATCCTGCTGCATTGCATCGGCGCGCGTTGGCTGTACTCCAATATTCCCTATGACCAATGGGCGCAGGCGCTGTTTGGCTGGTCGCCGAACGCCGCCTTCGGCTGGGAACGCAATCACTTCGACCGGCTGATCCACCTGCTGTACGGCATCTGCTTCACGCCGGCTTTGACCCAGCTGGCCCGCCGCACCTGGCCGGCGCTACGCGTTGGCCAAGCCTTCACCTTGGCGGTGATGACCATCATGTGCACCAGCTTGGCCTACGAATGGCTGGAATGGGGTATCGCTCTGGCCCTGTCGCCGGAAGCGGCCGAGGCCTACAACGGCCAGCAGGGCGACATCTGGGATGCGCATGCCGACATGCTGCTGGCCACCCTCGGCAGCCTGGCGCTGTGGCCACTGCTGCGGAAATCCCGCGCATGAGTGAGCTGCCCCGCCTCGCCGTGCTTGCCTCCGGGCGCGGCAGCAACCTGCAGTGCCTGCTCGATGCGATTGCCGCAGGCCAGCTGGATGCACGGATTGTCGGGGTGTTCTCCGACAAACCCGCGGCTGCCGCCCTGGACAAGGTGGCACCCGAGCAGCGCTGGGCCCGCTCGCCCAAGGACTTCGCCGACCGCGAAGCCTTTGACGATGCACTGGCCGACGCCCTGGCCGCCAGCCAGCCGGACTGGATCCTCTGCGCCGGCTATATGCGCATCCTCGGTGCCCACTTCGTGCAGCGCTTCAACGGCCGCCTGATCAATATCCACCCGTCCCTGCTGCCGCTGCACAAAGGCCTGCATACCCATGCCCAGGCAATTGCCGGCGGCCATGCCGAACACGGGGCCAGCGTGCATTTCGTGGTGCCTGAACTGGATGCCGGCGCGGTGATCGCCCAGGCCCGTGTACCAGTGCTGCCCGACGACAGTGCCGAAACACTGGCCAAGCGCGTTCTGGCGGTCGAACACCCGCTGCTGCTGGCCAGCGTTCAGCTGCTGGCCGCCGGGCGTCTGGCTGAACGCGGCGGCGTGGTTCAATTCGACGGTCAGTCCCTGTTTAGTCCGCTGCGCCTAGATTCCGCCGGAACCCTCCAGCGCTGATCCGCACATGCTGCTGATGTGTGGTTTGGCATGATCTTCCCTTTCTTCTGCCCTCATACCCGCATGGCCATAGCGCTTTTCAAACCAATGGTTTTGACCGCACTGCTGGTATCGGCCCTGGGCCATGCCCAGGAAGCGCCCGCACCTGCGCAGGCCGCCGTTGCGCCGGCCTTGCCGGCGCTGGAGTGGACCCCGCCCGCATTGGAACCGTTCGTCGCCACCTACCAGGCCCTGTACAAGGGCAAGGAAGCCGGCGATGCCACCTTGCGCGTGGTCCACAGCAGCGAGGCACAGTGGCGGGTGGACATGGCGGTACGCGGCAGACGCGGCTTTGCCAGCATCCTCGGGCTGAACATCGAGCAGAGCACGGTCTTCAACAATGAAGGCAGCGTGTACACGCCACTGAGCCAGAGCACGGTCAAAAAAGCCCTGTTCATGGGCAAGAAAGTCACCGGCGTCTATAACTGGCAGGCAGGTACCGCGCAGTGGCAGGGCGATCTGAAGGAAGAGCGGCAACGGCCCATTCCGTTGCAGCGCGGCGACCAGAGTGCCTTGCTGTTGAACCTGTCCCTGATGCGCGATGCGCGCCCGGGTCAGGCCCTGCAGTACCGCTATGTCGATGTCGGCCGTGTGCGTCAGTACGAGTATCGCGCCGCCGACACCACCGAAAACGTACAGGTGGGTGATCTCAGCTATGACGCCTTGCGGGTCTACCGCACCAATGGCGGCAATGATGAAACCATCCTGTGGATTGCCAACGGCGTACCGACGCCGGTGCGCATCCTGCAACGCAAAGATGGGCAGGACGAGATCGACCTGCGCCTGATCGAATATCAAGGAGCCTGAGCATGAAGCATTCCCGTCGCCCCCTGCGTTTCCTCGCCGCCGCCGCGTTGACCGTGGCCAGCTTGCCGGCGTTGGCGATTGAGCCGTTCACCGCCAATTACCAGGCCAGCTACATGGGCATGCAGGCCAACGGCGTGATGACGGTCGCTCCGGCCGGTAACAACCAATGGCGTTACAGCCTGCAGATCAAGAACCCGATGGCCGATCTGAGCCAGGCAACCGTATTTGACGAGCACGGCGGCAAACTGCGCCCGCTCAGCAGCCACGATCGTTCGGTGGTGCTGATCAAGCGCAAGCAGGTGGACGCGCGTTATGACTGGACCAGCAACCAGGCCACCTGGACCGGCGATGTGAAACCCGAGCGCGCCGGCCCGATCCGCCTGCAGAACGGCGACATGGACGCCTTGCTGATCAACCTGGCGATCGCCCGCGACGTCAGCGACGGCAAGCCCTTGAACTACCGCATGGTCGACGATGGCCGCATCAAGCCGATGACTTACCGGGTGATCGGCAAGGAAACCATGACCATTGCCGGCAAGCAGCAGGAAGCCACCAAGGTTTCGCGCGTGGACGGCAACAAGGAACAGATCGCCTGGATCGTCCCCGGCATGCCGGTACCGGCACGCCTGCTGCAGCGTGAAAACGGCCAGGACGCCCTGGACCTGACCATCAAGTCGATCCAGTAAGCCCGAGGTGGAGGTAGTGCCGAGCCATGCTCGGCAAGGGGCTTAACCAGAAGCGGTGAAGCTCCCCCTCCCCAGCCCTCCCCTTCGCTGCGCGAAAGGGAGGGAGCAGGTAGTGCCGAGCCATGCTCGGCAATGGGGCTCTACCGGTAACGCCTCTGCCGAGCATGGCTCGGCACTACAGAAGACGCGCATTGTAGGAGCGGCGTAAGCCGCGAAGCTGAAGCTGCGTCAGCGCGCGAAGAGCTTACCCCCTCCCCAACCCTCCCCTTCGCTGCGCGCAAGGGAGGGAGCAGGTAGTGCCGAGCCATGCTCGGCAAGGGGGCTCTACCGGTAAAGCCTCTGCCGAGCATGGCTCGGCACTACAGAAGACGCGCATTGTGGGAGCGGCGTAAGCCGCGAAGCTGAAGCTGCGTCAGCGCGCGAAGAGCTACCCCTCCCCAACCCTCCCCTTCGCTACGCGAAAGGGAGGGAGCAGGTAGTGCCGAGCCATGCTCGGCAATGGGCTCTGCCGGTAACGCCTCTGCCGAGCATGGCTCGGCACTACAGTGGCTACGCTTACTCTGCCGCCGGCTTCTTGAACACCGTGCGGCAATCGCGACGGAATTCTTCGCCCGTGCTGCGCCAGATGAAACTGCGGCACTGGCGATCACCCTCTTCGCTGTCTTTCACCTGCACCGCATAGAACGCCTGCAGGAACTCGTCACGACTGACCTGGCCGTCGCCATTCCAGTCCATCTGTTCCTTCTCCACGCCCTGGGTGATGGCCACGCCGCTGTACCAACCCCAGCCCAACCAGGCCAGGGCCAACAGCACCAGGCCCAGCAGGGCCTTGCGACGCGGGGTGAAACGGCCCTTGAGGATCACGCGATCCGCCGCACGTTGGCACCGAGCCCACTGAGCTTTTCCTCAATGTTTTCGTAGCCACGATCAAGATGGTAAATGCGGTCGATGCTGGTCTCGTCAGCCGCCACCAAACCGGCAAGAATCAAACAGGCCGATGCGCGCAGGTCGGTCGCCATCACCGGCGCACCACTGAGCTTTTCAACGCCACGGATGATCGCGGTATGGCCTTCGATCTGGATATCCGCACCCAGCCGCAGCAGCTCGTTGACGTGCATGAAACGGTTCTCAAAGATGGTTTCCTTGATCACGCCCACACCATCGGCCACACAGTTCATTGCCATGAACTGGGCCTGCATGTCGGTCGGGAATGCCGGGTGCGGCGCGGTGGTGATGTTCACCGCCTTGGGCCGCTTGCCGTGCATGTCCAGGGTAATGCTGTCCTCGGTGGTGCTGATTTCAGCGCCGGCTTCGGTCAGCTTGTGCAGCACCGCATCCATCGTGTCCGGGCGCGCATTGCGCACCGTGACGCGGCCGCCGCTCATCGCCGCGGCTACCAGGAACGTACCGGTTTCGATGCGATCCGGCAGCACCGCGTGGCGGCCACCGTGCAGGCGCTCGACGCCCTCGATGACCAGCCGTGCACTGCCAACGCCTTCGATCTTCGCCCCCAGGGCGATCAGGCAATGCGCCAGATCGGCTACTTCCGGCTCCATCGCGGCGTTTTCCAGCACCGTGGTGCCGTCAGCCAGCACTGCAGCCATCAGCACGTTTTCGGTGCCGGTGACGCTGACCATGTCGAAGGTATAGCGGCCGCCCTTCAGGCGCCCATCGACGTGGGCCTTGATGAAGCCGTTCTCGACGCTGATTTCCGCACCCAGCGCCTGCAGACCCTTGATGTGCTGGTCAACCGGGCGCGAACCGATGGCGCAACCGCCCGGCAGCGACACTTCGGCCTTGCCGAACTTGGCCAGCAACGGGCCCAGCACCAGGATCGAGGCGCGCATGGTCTTGACCAGCTCATACGGCGCGACATGCTGATCAACCGTACGCGGGTCGACCACCACCGCGCTGCCGCGCGACAGCGTGCCCTGGTCGATGGTGACCTTGGCGCCCAGCTCGCCGAGCAGCTTCACGGTGGTGATCACATCGTGCAGATGCGGCACGTTGGTGATTTCCACCGGCGCATCGGCCAGCAAGGTTGCGCACAGGATCGGCAGGACGGCGTTCTT
Source organism: Stenotrophomonas terrae (assembly GCF_001431465.1). Taxonomy (GTDB): domain Bacteria; phylum Pseudomonadota; class Gammaproteobacteria; order Xanthomonadales; family Xanthomonadaceae; genus Stenotrophomonas; species Stenotrophomonas terrae. Next base: position 43,391 of record NZ_LDJJ01000037.1, read on the forward strand.
GGCGCCGGAGATATGAACCTCACCGTTCAGCGCATTGCCGCCGGTGACTACGATTTTCGCCATGGATTTAAGGCCGGTATAAGGAAAAGAGAGTGCGCCGGCTCAGCCGGCTTCACCCGGGGTAATGGTTTTCAGCGCCAAGGCGTGGATCGCCCCGCCCATCAAGTCGCCCAGCGTCGCATACACCATGCGGTGGCGCGCCAACGGCAGCTTGCCGGCAAATGCCTCACAGACCACCGTGGCCTCGAAGTGCACCCCGTCGTCGCCCTGCACGTCGGCGCGGGCGCCCGGCAGGCCGGCTTCGATCAGATTTCGGATGGTCTCGGCGTCCAAAGCGCTTTCCTAATAAAATGAACCCCCATTCTACTATCCGAGTGGCATCCGTATGGCTGCTTCCCCGCTTTCCCTGGATACATTGCGCGACGCCGACCTGGTGGCCAGTGGTCATCGTGTGTTCGAGATCGAGCGCGACGAGCTGGACCGGGTGGGTGGCCGCATCGGCGCCGAATTCGCCGCTGCCTGCCGCCTGGTACTGGCTTCGCGCGGCCGCGTGGTCACCACCGGCATGGGCAAATCCGGGCATATCGCGCGCAAGATCGCCGCAACCCTGGCCTCCACCGGCACGCCGTCGTTCTATGTGCACCCGGGCGAAGCCGGGCATGGCGATCTGGGCATGATCACCGAAGATGACGTGGTCTTGGCGCTGTCCTATTCCGGTGAATCGGACGAGGTGCTGACCCTGCTGCCGGTGTTCAAGCGCCAGGGCAACCCGCTGATTTCCATGACCGGCCGGCCGCAATCGAGCCTGGCACTGGCTGCCGACGTGCATCTGGACGTGAATGTGGACCATGAAGCCTGCCCTCTGGCACTGGCCCCGACCTCCAGCACCACCGCCTCGTTGGCGATGGGCGACGCGCTGGCCGTGGCCCTGCTGGATGCACGCGGCTTCACCGCCGATGATTTTGCCCGCTCGCACCCGGCCGGCAGCCTTGGCCGGCGCCTGCTGCTGCACATCACCGATGTGATGCATTCAGGCGAAGATCTGCCCAGCGTCAGCGACGATGCCAGCCTCAGCGCGGCCTTGATGGAAATGAGCCGCAAGCGGCTGGGCATGACCGCCGTGGTCGATGCCCAGGGCAAGCTGGTGGGCCTGTTCACCGATGGCGATCTGCGCCGCGCCCTGGACACCGATCTGGACGTACGCACCGCCAGCATTGCCCAGGTGATGACCCGCAACCCGCGTACCATCGGCGCCGATCAGCTGGCCGCCGAAGCCGCGCGCCTGCTGGAAACCCACAAGATCAATGGTTTGATCGTGGTCGATGGCGATAACCACCCCGTCGGTGCCCTGAACATTCATGACCTGTTGCGGGCAAAAGTGGTTTAAACCCCGCACAATCAACGGTCTCGGGCCAAGGCCCGACCTGCCGCAACGGATACTGCCTACCAATGCCCTACTCGCCGCTCGCGCTTTTCCCCGCCAATCTGCACGCCACCGCCAGCGCCATCCGCCTGGCCTGCTTTGACGTGGACGGCACCCTGACCGACGGCCGGCTGTTCTATGACCATGCCGGCAACGAGAGCAAGGCCTATTACGTGCAGGACGGTCTGGGCCTGAAACTGCTGCAGCAGCACGGCATCCACCCGGTACTGATCACCGCCCGCAACAGCTTGTCGGCGCAGCGCCGAGGCGCTGATCTGGGCATCGATACGCAGATTGCAGTGGGCGACAAGCTGGCCAGCGTGCGCGCCCTGTGCGAGCAGCACGGCATCGGCCTGGACCAGGTCGCCTTCATGGGCGATGACCTGCCCGACCTGGCCCCGCTATGTGCGGTAGGCCTGGCGGTGGCACCGGGCGATGCCCATCCGTGGATTGCCGAACGCGTGCATTGGCAAACCCGCGCCCAGGGCGGCCGTGGCGCAGCGCGCGAGCTATGTGACGTATTGCTGGCCGCGCAGGGCAAACTGGACGCGGTCCTGGCGAGGTTCTCCTGATGAGTTGGCGTTCCATTCTTGGTATCGGCCTGCTGCTGGCGGCCGTGCTCAGCGGTTGGTCGGCATGGCGCAACCGCACCAACACCGCGCCCTCCGCGGTGGAGGAAGGCAGTACCGACTTCACCCTGACCGATTTCGAGATCGTCACCCTGGACAAGGAAGGCCACGAATCGGTCACCTTGCGCGCACCGTCAATGGCGCGCAGCCGTGCCGACCAGACCTCGACCATCGACAAACCCCTGTTCCTGTTACCCGATGCGGCCGGACAGCATTGGGAACTGCGCGCCGATACCGGCTGGGTCAGCCCCAAGGGCGAAGAACTGCGCTTGCGCGGCAATGTCGCCGGCGACAGCCCGAAGGACGGCAAGACCCCGCCCACCACCTTCCGCACCGACGCATTGGACGTGTTGACCGAGCAGGATCTGGCGCGCACCGATGGCCGCGTCACCATGACACGCCCTGGCCTCAACCAAAGCGGCGTTGGATTCCAGACCAATCTTAAAACCAAGCAATACTCCTTCCTTTCCCAGGCCAAGACCCGCTATGAACCCAATGCTGCCCGCTAAGCTCGCGTCGATCACCTTGCTCGTCGCCCTGCTCGCTCCCGGCCTTGCGTGGTCCAAGGCGTCGGACCGCAATCAGCCGATGAACATAGATGCAGGACAACAATCCGGCACGCTGGATGGAAATGGCAAAACCACCCTTTCACAGGGCGTGATCATCACCCAGGGAACACTGGAACTGCGTTCTGCCGAGGCTGAGCTGTACATGACCGATGGCGAGATTGTGCGCGCGGTTTTCATTGGCAAGCAGGCCCAGCTGAAGCAGCAGCTGGATGATGGCACCTGGATGAACGCTGTCGCTGACCGTATCGACTACGACATCAAAGCTGAGAACCTGACCTTGATCGGCAACTACAAGGTTGAATCAGAGCGCGGCACCAACGCCGGCCAGCGCATGGTCTACAACACCCGTAGTGGCGCGATGCAGAGCGGTGGCGACGGCACCCGTGTACGCACCGTGATTCAACCAAAATCCACGACGCCATCTACGAAATGATCTTTTCCGCACTTCTCTTCATTGATCGCGAGTGAAATAAGGAATGTGCAAGCAGCAACCTGCGCTTGCACACCAATCCCTCGAATGCAAGGAAGATAAACGTGAGAAAATTCACCTGTACTTATATAGCTGCAGTTATAGCTATCGGCTTTTCCTTTTCAGCCAATGCAAGGGAAACTGTAGTTGTCGGCGGAGTGGCGACCACCTGCGACAATAGTTGCGTGGTCAATGGCACCAAGGTTTCAGACAGCGCTGGCGGCAGGGTTCACGTTGTTTTTCTACCCAAACGCCAATAATTCGGTCCAAACTGAGCTAGTCAAAACAGCTTGAACGATTGAAATGGCGGTCAGCGGAACTGTTCGCTGACCGTCTTGAGTTACAAATCCCTATAAAACTGGAAATTCCACAGACAATGCTCGTTGCCCAAGGCCTCCGCAAGCGCTACAAGAACCGCGAAGTCGTCAAGGACTTCGGGCTGACCCTGGATGCCGGTGAAGTGGTAGGCGTGCTCGGCCCCAACGGTGCCGGCAAGACCACCTGTTTCTACATGATCGTCGGCCTGGTTGCCGCCGATGCCGGTAGCATCATGCTCGACGGCAAGGACCTCACCAATGAGCCCATGTACGAACGCGCCAAGCTCGGCGTCGGCTACCTGCCGCAGGAGCCGTCGGTGTTCCGCAAGCTCAGTGTGGCCGACAACATCCGGCTGGTGCTGGAGCTGCGCGAAGACCTGGACACCGCCAGCCGCGAGCGTGAACTGTCCTCGCTGCTGGAAGAACTGCAGATCAGCCATGTTGCCGACCAGGCCGGCGCAAGCCTGTCCGGTGGTGAACGTCGCCGCTGCGAAATCGCCCGCGCACTGGCGGCACGGCCGCGCCTGATCCTGCTCGACGAGCCGTTTGCCGGCGTCGACCCAATCTCGGTCGGCGAGATCCAGCGCATCGTGACCCACCTCAAGCAACGCGGCATCGGCGTATTGATCACCGACCATAATGTGCGCGAAACCTTGGGAATCTGCGACCGGGCGTATATCCTCGCTGAGGGCAGCGTACTGGCGCAGGGGGCACCAGAAGATCTGCTGGCAAATACCGACGTACGCCGTGTTTATCTCGGGGACGCTTTCACCCTCTGAGCCGCAGCGCCACGTCGGGCCCCTTCCCGGACGGATCAGGCATGAAAGCTCGGCTGCAGACATCGATGGGACAAAGCTTGGTCATGACGCCGCAGTTGCGTCAGGCCATCCGCTTGCTGCAGATGTCCAGTACCGAGCTGGAGTTGGAACTGACCGAAGCGGTGGAAACCAATCCACTGCTGGAATGGGCAGAGAACACCGAAGGCAGTGATGGCGACGACAGCCCATCCAGCAGTTCCAGCGACGAAACCCCGATCGATCCCGCGCAAGGCGACATCAACGCCGACGGCGAAGACTGGGATGGCGGCGATGAAGACTGGAGCAGCGCGCGCTCGGGCTCGTTCGACGACGATGGCGACAACAGTGAGCGCGAACAGGCCGAAGACGGCGACACCCTCGCCGACCATCTGCTGTGGCAACTGCACCTGACCCATCTGGGCCGCTGCGACCGCGCCATCGGCGTGGCGCTGATTGATGCATTGGACGAAGACGGCTATCTGCGCGAGCCCTTGTCCGCCATCGCCCAGACCCTGCTGCCCGAGATCCATGCCGACGAAGACGAGATCGTGGCGGTCCTGCGCCAGATCCAGCGCTTCGATCCGGCCGGCGTAGGCGCCCGCAACCTGGGCGAATGCCTTGCGCTGCAACTGGACACACTGCCCGCCGACACGCCCGCACTGGCGCTGGCCCGGCGCATTGCCGACGGCCCGCTGGAACGACTTCCGCGCGCAGGCATCAACGGTATCGCGCAGGAACTCAAACAACCGGTAGCCGACGTGGAAGAAGCGGTGCAGCTGCTGCGCTCGCTTGATCCACGCCCGGGCAAACAACTGGGCCAGATGAGCTCGGACACCTATGTCGTGCCCGACTGCGTGGTCTGGCGCCAACGCGGCATCTGGCGCTGCGCACTGGCCGGGCACGCCGGTCCGCGCGTGGTCATCAACCATGGCTACGAACAACTGATCCGCCGCTGCGGCGATGCCGATGCCAGCTACCTGCGCGCACAGCTGCAGGAAGCGCGTTGGCTACTGAAGAGCCTGCAGGCCCGTGGCGAAACGCTGTTGCGGGTGGTCACCAGCCTGCTGCATCACCAGGCCGGTTTTCTGGAATTCGGCGAACAGGCCCTGCGTCCGCTAACACTGCGTGAAATCGCTGGCGAACTGGAACTGCACGAATCCACCATTTCGCGCGCCATCGCCCGCAAATACGTGCGTACTCCGCGCGGCACCCTGCCGCTGCGTGCGTTCTTCGCCTCGGGCATCGATACCGAGGGCGGCGGTGAGGCCTCCAGCACGGCGATCCAGTCGATGATCCGCAACCTGATCGATGCGGAAAACCCGCGCAAACCGCTTTCTGACGCCAAGCTGGCTGAAATGCTCAAAACCAGTGGCATACCGGTAGCGCGGCGCACCGTTGCGAAGTATCGTGAGGCCATGAACATCTGTGCCTCTCACGAACGCGTCCGCATCGTCTGAAGCATTCGTTGGGCAGCGCAGGGTTCATCTAGGCAACCCCGAACCACAGGAGGAATCCGATGCGTATCGAGACGTATGGCCAGCAAGTTGAAGTCACGCCTGCTCTGAAGGAATACGTGGAAACAAAGCTGGAACGGCTGGGTCGGCATTTCGACCAGCACTGCGAAGTCCGCGTCCAGTTGTCCACCCGCAAGCCTGACTACCTCGTCGTCGCCACGGTGAATCTACCCGGGCGCACCCTGCACGCCGATGCGGCTGCCACCACCATGTATGCAGCCATTGACGTATTGGCCGACAAGCTCGACCGGCTGGTCATAAAGCACAAGGAAAAGCATCTTCCCCACGCATCGCATGCTCTGCGCGACAATGGCTGATCTTTATACCCAGCCGTAAGCCAACATGCCGTTGACCGACCTGATGGCGGCCGTGAGTACCCAGGTACTCGCGGTCGCTGATCGAGACAGCACCCTGATTGCTGCCTCCCGCCTGCTTGCCTGCCGCGAGGCCGGCGCAGACAGCCTCTTCCTCAGCCTGCGCGAGCGTGAAAACGTTGGCAGCACGGCCATAGGCCACGGCATCGCCATCCCACATGGGCGCTCGGATACCTTGCAGGCGCCCCGCGGCGCCCTGCTGCGACTGCAGGAACCGGTTGATTTCGGCGGTGATGAACCGGTGGATCTGGTCTTTGCGATGGCCGTGCCTGCGCATTACACCCACCAACACCTGATGCTGCTGTCGGAGCTGGCGGAGATCTTCTCCGACGCCGACATCCGCCAGGCGCTGCGCGTTGCCCCCGACGCCCAGGCCCTCAAACACATCATCACCCACCCGCAACAGGCGCGCAGCGGATGAATACCAGCATCACCGCCCAGGAATTGTTCGACCAGCAGCGCGAAAAGCTCGATCTGCGCTGGGTCGCCGGCCATGCCGGCTCGCAACGTGAACTGGAGGCGGGCAATACCGTCTCGCGGCGGCCCTCGCTGGCCGGCTACCTCAACACCATCTACCCCAACAAAGTGCAGATCCTCGGCACCGAGGAGCTGACCTGGCTCGATTCGCTGGATGCGCGGCAGCGCTGGGAAGTGATCGAGCGCATCATCCAGGCACGGCCACTGGCGCTGGTCATCACCAAGAGCCATGGCTGCCCGGAAGACCTGCGCTCGGCCGCCGACGAATCGCAGACCCCGTTATGGGTCTCGCCGCGACGCGGCCACGAACTGCTCAACCACCTCAGCTACCATCTGGCCCGCACGCTGGCGCCGCGGGTCATCCTGCATGGCGTATTCATGGAGATCTACTCCATTGGCGTGCTGATCACCGGCGAAGCCGGCTCGGGCAAGAGCGAACTGGCCCTGGAGCTGCTCTCGCGTGGCCACCGGCTGGTCGCCGATGACGCCCCCGAGTTCACCCAGATCGCCCCTGACGTGCTCGACGGCACCTGCCCGGAGCTGCTGCAGGACCTGCTGGAAGTACGCGGCCTGGGCGTGCTGAATGTGCGGCAGATGTTTGGTGACACCTCTGTAAAGAAGAACAAGTATCTTCGCCTGATCGTGCACCTGACCAAGCCCATGACCGAACCCAGCAGCTACGGCTATGAGCGCCTTACCGGCGATTCGGGCAAGCGTCATGTGCTGGACCTGGACGTGCCGCTGATCACCCTGCCGGTGATGCCCGGGCGCAACCTGGCGGTGCTCACCGAGGCCGCCACCCGCCTGCACATCCTGCGCACCAAGGGCATCGACCCGGCGGCGATGTTCATCGCCCGCCATAGCAACCTGTTGGAGCAACGTAGTCCATGAGTGCACACCCTGCATCGGTACTGATCATCGTCAGCGGCTTGTCCGGCTCGGGCAAATCGGTGGCGTTGAAGACCTTTGAAGACCTGGACTACTACTGCTCGGACAACATCCCGGTAAACCTGCTGCCCGAGTTCGTGCGCGGGGTGCTCGGCGAACGCGACGAAAACAGCCCCAAACGGCTGGTTGTCGGCATCGATGTACGCGGCCGCAGCGACCTCAGCCAATTGGGCACCTGGCGCAAGACCGCGCTGGATTACGGCATCGATGCGCGCCTGCTGTTCTTCGAAGCCGACGATGACACCTTGCTGGCGCGTTATGCCGATACCCGCCGCCGCCACCCGCTCAGCCACCTGGGCCTGTCGCTGCCCGAAGCCATCGCCCGCGAACGCGAGTTGACCGCGCCGCTGCGCCGCGAGGCCGATGCGGTCATCGACACCACCCGCCTCAACGTCCACCAGCTGCGGCGCCGGGTCATCACCGATTTCGCGCTCAGCCACGAAAACAAGCTGTCGTTGCTGTTCGAATCCTTCGCCTACAAGCGCGGCGTGCCGGCCGAGGCGGATTTCGTCTTCGACGCGCGGGTATTGCCCAATCCGCACTGGGACCCGGAACTACGCTCACTGACCGGCCGCGACCGCGAGGTCCGCGAGTACCTGGACGCCCAACCCGACGTGGTGCGTTACGTCACCCAGCTGCAGGATCTGCTCGATACCTGGCTGCCCAAGCTGGGCAGCGAAACCCGCAGCTATGTCACCGTCGCCTTCGGCTGCACCGGCGGCAAACACCGCTCGGTCTACCTGGCCGAACGCTTGGCCCGGCATGCGCGCGAGCGCGGCTGGCAGGACGTGGCCACCTTCCATCGCGAACAGGATTGAAAGGCGCGGCAGGACAGCCCTGAATGACACACAGAAGACAGTTTTAGACGCTATCGCGGACTTGCTCCGACCTGTTAACGTTCAGGGATGACCTGCGGCATTCTCCTAGTAACTCACACCGGTATCGGCACTTCCCTGCTGGAAGTGGCGACCACCCTGTTGCGGCACCTGCCGCTGAAAACCGAAGCGTTCGAAGTACCTTTCGACGCCGACCTGGATGCCCTGCTGCCCGCCGCTTCGGCGGCGATGCGCCGGGTTGAAGGCGATGGTGGCGTGTTGATATTGACCGATCTGTACGGCGCCAGCCCCAGCAATCTTGCCGGCCAGCTGGCCCGCCTGGGTACTCCCACGCGGCGTGTATCGGGTTTGAGTCTGGCGATGTTGCTGCGGGTAATGAACTATCCGGAACAGGGATTGGACCAACTGCCCGCCACTGCGGCGGCGGGCGCTCGCAATGGAGTCATCACCGACGATGCTTGAACAAGAACTCATGGTTTCCAACCGGCTGGGCCTGCATGCCCGTGCCACCGCCAAGCTGGTGCAGGTACTGTCCGGCTTCCGCGCCAATGCCACGCTGGTGGCCAAGGGCCGCGAGGTCAACGCCAAAAGCATCATGGGCGTGATGCTGCTGGCCGCCGCCCAGGGCACACCGGTCACGGTGCGGGTCGACGGCGAGGACGAAGCGGCAGCACTGGAGGCGGTAGCCGCCCTGTTCGAGCGTCGTTTCGACGAGGACAACTGATGCGCAACGCCGCGCACGCGGGGGCAGCCAAGATACGGAGCCGGCAACGGTGAACCGTCTACTTGGCCTGCCCGCTTCCCGTGGCTCGGCGCTGGGCCGTGCCCGTGTGCGCTTGCCACATGTGCAGGATATCGGCGAAAAACGCGTCGCCGCCAATGCGGTGGAACACGAACTCGAACGCCTGCACCGCGCCACCGATGCGGCGCGCCAGGAAATGCGCGAGCTGCGTACCCGCCTGCAGGGTGCGCTGCCCGCGGAAGTGGGCGAATTCCTCGAGCTGCACGCCATGCTGCTTGACGACCCCGAGCTGCTGACTGCGCTGGATGAGCTGGTGCGCAGCAAGCGCTACAGCGCCAGCCACGCCCTGCGCATCCAGCGCGACCGGCTGGCGCAGGTGTTCGAAGGCATGGAAGACGCCTACCTGAAAAGCCGGATGGACGATCTGGACCATGTGATCGGTCGCATCCAGTCCTTCCTGCACAAACGCACCACCACCATGAAGGGCCTGGCCGGCGAGATCCTGGTCTGCGAGAACGTCGCGCCCTCGGAGCTGGCGCAGCTGCAGTCGCAAGGCGTGGTCGGCATCGTCAGCAGCGCCGGCAGCGTGCTTTCGCACAGCGCCATCCTCGCGCGCAGCCTGCATATGCCGCTGGTGGTGGCCGCCAACGCGGTACTGCAGAAAGTCAGCGATGGCGACGTACTGATACTGGACGGTGGCAGTGGCGAGATCGTGGTCGATCCCGGCCCCGACGACCTGCGCCAATACCGCCTGCGGCAACGAGAACTGGCACGCGAGCAGCGTGAACTCGGCCGCCTGCGGGCCAAGCCGACCCGCACCCTTGATGGCGCGGAGATCACCCTGCTGGCCAACGCCGAATCCCATGACGACGTGGCCCAGGCGCATGCCCTGGGTGCCCGCGGTCTGGGCCTGTACCGCACCGAATTCCTGTTCATGCAGCGCAACCAGCTGCCTGACGAAGAAGAACAGTTCCACGTCTACCGCGACACCGTGCTGGGCATGAGCGGGCGCCCGGTCACCATACGTACCCTGGACCTGGGCGCGGACAAGGCCGACCGCACCGGGCTGGTGCTGAGCAGCGAGGAAAACCCTGCGCTGGGCCTGCGCGGCGTGCGCCTGTCGCTGGCCCGGCCCAAGGTATCCGATACCCAGTTGCGGGCCATCCTGCGTGCCTCCGGCTATGGTCCGCTGCGCATCCTGATCCCGATGCTGACCACCCGCGAGGAAATCATGGCCGTGCGCCGGCGCCTGTCACGGCTGACCGCGATCCTGCGCAATGATGGCCATGAAGTGGCCGAGAACATTCCGGTCGGGGCGATGATCGAGGTGCCGGCGGCCGCCATTGCACTGGAAACCTTCATCGACCAGGTCGACTTCCTGTCGATCGGCACCAATGACCTGGTCCAGTACCTGCTGGCCGCCGACCGCAACAACGATGCCGTGGCCGAGCTGTATTCGCCGCTGCATCCAGCGGTGCTGTGGCTGTTGCGGCAGGTGATCGAAACCGCCCAGCGGCACGACACGCCGGTGGCGGTCTGCGGTGAAATGGCCGGTGACGCGCGCATGACAGCCTTGCTGCTAGCCTTGGGGCTGACCGAGTTCAGCCTGCACCCGGCCACCTTGCTGGAAGTCCGTCGCGCCATCCGCGAGGTGGATCTTGGCGCGCTGCGCCAGCAGGCGCCGCAGTTATTGGCTGCACGCGACCGCCGCGGCATTGAACGCTGGATCACCACCACCGCCGGTAGTTGAGTCCGGCAACAAAATCCGGCAGCGCCGGTTATATGCAAGCCCGCGCGCCGCACGTGATAATGGCGGGCTAAACACCGCCGATGGCGCTCACCCGCCACGGACTGCGGCCATCACCATACCGGGAGCTGCGCATGGCTGAAGCCGTACGCCACGACAAGACCGCACGCCAGCTGCGCCTGCTTTCCGATGCATTGGACAGCGGCCGTCTGGGGCCGGTGCGCCGTCTGGTCAACACGCTCTCGCCGGCCGAGATCGGCAACCTGCTGGAGTCGTTGCCGCCGGGCAAGCGTGAAGTGGTGTGGGGGCTGGTGGATGCCGAGGACGACGGCGAGGTGCTGGTGCATGTCGGTGAAGACGTGCGCGAAAGCCTGCTGGCGGACATGGACGCGGACGAGATCATCGCCGCGGTCGAAGACCTGGACATCGACGATCTCGCCGATCTGGTCGAGGACCTGCCCGACACCGTCATCGACGAAGTACTCAAGTCGATGGACCGCGAGAACCGCGAGCGGCTGGAGCAGGTGCTGTCCTACCCGGAAGACACCGCCGGCCGCTTGATGAACCCGGACGTGGTCACCGTGCGCGCCGACGTCAATGTCGATGTGGTGCTGCGCTACCTGCGCCTGCGCGGCGAGCTGCCCGACCACACCGATCACCTGTTCGTGGTCAGCCGGCGTCACCAGTACCTGGGCCGGCTGTCGCTGGCCTCGCTGGTCACCCACGAAGACACCACCCCGATCAACCGCCTGATCGACGACGAACAGCCGGCCATCGACGTGGGCGAAAGCGCCGACGAAGTGGCCCGCCAGTTCTCCGATCATGACTGGGTCTCGGCACCGGTGGTGGATGACAACAACATCCTGATCGGCCGCATCACCATCGATGACGTGGTCGACATCATCCGTGGCCAGGCCGAACACCAGGCCTTGGGCGCGGCCGGCCTGGACGAGGACGAGGACCTGTTCAGCCCGGTCTGGCGTGCCATGCGCCGGCGCCTGATGTGGTTGTCGGTCAATCTGTGCACGGCTTTCCTCGCCTCCAGCGTGGTCGGCCACTTTGAAGGCACCATCGACAAGCTGGTGGCGCTGGCGGTGCTGATGCCGATCGTCGCCGGCCTCGGCGGCAACGCCGGCACCCAGGTGCTGGCACTGATGATCCGCGGCCTGGCACTGGGCCAGGTGGGCGCCTCCAATGCCCGCACCTTGTTGTGGAAAGAGCTACGCGTAGCCCTGCTCAACGGCGTGGTGCTGGGCACGGTGCTGGGCCTGATCGTGCTGGCCTGGTTCCACATGCCCGGGCTGTCGCTGGTGATCGGCGTCGCGCTGACCTTCAATCTATTGTTTGCCGCATCGGCCGGTGTATTGGTGCCATTGACGCTGAAGCGGCTGGGTTTCGACCCGGCGCTGGCCAGCGGCATCTTCCTGACCGCCGTAACCGACTCGATGGGCTTTTTCACCTTCCTCGGCCTGGCCACGCTGGTGCTGTTGCACTGATCGCCGCAGGTAGAACCGTAGCCCGGGTAAGCGCAGCGCACCCGGGAGTTCTTCGCGGAAAGCCCCGGGTGCGCTGCGCTTACCCGGGCTACACTTCAACGCCCTTGTTTCAGGCTTCCCCATGACCATCACCGTCAACGACTACTACCAGACCGGCTGGCGCGAGGACGTGCACAACTGTCCCGCCTGCGAATGGAAGGGCAACTCCCGGCAGATGGAAATGGAACTGCACGACGAGCAGACCGAGTACGCCTGCCCCGAATGCGAGTACCCGCTATTGGTCGTACAGCACCCCGACCTGACGCAGATGCAGGCCGCTGCCGCGGCCGGCAACGAAGAAGCCCAGCAGCAGCTGGCCATCCTGGCAATGGCACCGCGCGACTAACTGCAGGTCACACAGCAGCACCCGCCCTGTAGTGCCGAGCCATGCTCGGCAGGGGCTCTACCTGCAATACAACCATCGTGTAGGAGCGGCGTAAGCCGCGAAGCTGGCACAGCTCGAAAGCCGCAAAAAAAGCCAACCCCTCCCCAGCCCTCCCCTACGCCTTCGGCGCAAGGGAGGGAGGCAGGCAACGGCGTAGTGCCGAGCCATGCTCGGCAGGGGCTTTACAAGCAAATACCAACCGTCATGTAGGAGCGGCGTAAGCCGCGAAGCCAACATTCCTGAAAGCCTAAAGCCAAGCCTTGCCCTACGCCCCCGGCACAAGGCAGCACGCGACACCGGACCTTCAACTCCGGCACACCATCGAACAAACCTGGCTCAAGGAGCCACCGGGTGGTGACTCCACTGCCCTTCCGCATCCATCTCCAGACAGGTGCCGGTTTCAACGCTCTGCGGACACACATCCACGTTGTGGATCTGCTCCAGCGGCACGCCCAATCGCCATGCCAGGCCATGCACGCCCATCGCAGCGAAGCGTTGATCGTCCGCCACCCGCACCCACAGCGGAGCCTTCAATTGTTGCCCGGCAAGCTGCTGCAACGAGGTTTCCGCCCACCGCGCGCGACCGATAAGGCCTGGATGGTCAAGTAAACGCGTCCCCGCCACCGCCAACCAGCCCGATACACCCATCAGCACGGCCGCAACCACCGCAACCCGCCGCCCCTGCAGCAGCCGCGCCAGCGCGATGGCCGGCAGGATCGCCGAGATCGCTGCGTAGTACTCGTAACTGTTCCAGATCAACGGGAAATAGGGGGTGTAAGCCACCACTGCAACCGCCAGCACCAACACCCACTGACGGCCCTGCAATCGCCGCCAGCCACCCTTCGATACCGCCAACGTCCAGCTCAACACTACCGGCAGCGCTGCCAGCAACGCCCATAGCGCGCCTTTGAACAACCCATCGGTAGCGATCATGCGCAGCGCCTCGCGCGGCACATTGAGCAACCACGCCCCGAATGAAGCCCCGTTCCTGACCAGGTTGCCACCAAATGCATACCCGTACTGCTGAACAGGCGGAACGGTGGCCTTGTCGCGCAGCCAAAGCCACACGGCGCAAACGACCACGCAGACTACAACGGTCAACCATTCACCACGACGCAGGCGCACACCGACAAACAGGCTGATCATCAGCATGAGCAGCGGCATCAGAATTGCCGACTCCTTGCTCAACAAGGCAAGAACAAGCAGACAGGGAACCACCGCCAGCAACAACAGCCGTGCCATACCTGTTGCGGTGGAGGCTGCCAACCAGGATGCAAGCAGTACGGCAGTGAACAGCACAAGCAACGGGCTGTTCGCTGCAGCAACCCAATGCACCGTCAGCAGACTGACCGCAAGCACGCCATACAAGCCTGCGCTCAAGCCGGCAACCGCCCAACGGGCAGGCCAGCCGGCGACACGCGCCATGGCCCACCCCAATACACCAACACCCAAGGCGGCAATCAAATGCAGCACAAGCATGACTGCATGTGCGGTTAGCACGTTGCCGCCCATGGTGCCTTCTACTACACGCCACCACGCCGTCTGCGACAGCGGCCGCCAGAACACTTCTGGCTGCAATGGCCAAAAGACCTCCGACCATGGCTGATTCGCCAGATTGGACAGCCGCGCCGCATGCAGAAACATGTAGTCATCGCCCCAGTACGGGGTCCAAAGCGCGGGCACCCAGATCACGGCGGCAAATCCCAACAGCACTACGATTGCCAGTAGATCTGACCTGACCGGACGAGCAGCCGAATTCGTATCCATACGCATTACTCCCAAATGCTGTCCGCAGGCATCACGGCCCTCCAACGGAAGAGCCGGCAAGGCATCCACCCTCAACTCAACCCAGCAGGGTTTCCAGCACGGCCATGCGCACGGCAACGCCGTTGGCGACCTGGCGCAGTACCCAGGACTGCGGGCCGTCGGCCACTTCGTCGGTGACTTCCACGCCGCGGTTGATCGGGCCCGGGTGCAGCACCGCCGCATCCTTGGCCGCACGCTGCAGGCGCTCGCCATTGAGGCCGTACTGGGCGTGGTACTGCTCCAACGACGGCACCAGCCCTTCCTCCATGCGCTCGCGCTGCAGACGCAGCATCATCAGCGCATCAACACCTTCCAGCATGGCGTCGAAATCCTGCCCGACCACGCAGCCCTTCAGGGTTTCGTCGTCCGGCAGCAGCGATTGCGGGCCGCATACGCGGATCTCGCCCACGCCCAGGGTGCGCATCGCCTGCAGATCGGTGCGGGCCACACGCGAGTGCTTCACGTCGCCCACGATCACCACTTTAAGCTTGGAAAAATCGCTGCCCTTGGCCTGACGCAGGGTCAGCATGTCGAGCAGGCCCTGGGTGGGATGCGCGCTGCGGCCATCGCCGGCATTGATCAGCGCGGTACCCTCGCCAGCGGCGCCGGCCAGTTCGGTCACGGCGCCGTCGTCCGGGTGACGCACGATGAAACCACGCACGCCCATCGCCTCAAGGTTCTTCAGCGTGTCGCAGGCGGTTTCGCCCTTGCGCGCGGAGGAGGTGGAGGCATCGAAATTCAGCACATCGGCGCCCAGCCGCTGCGCCGCCAGCTGGAACGAGCTGCGGGTGCGGGTCGAGGGTTCGAAGAACAGCGTGCATACCGCCGTGCCCGCCAGCACCGCGCGCTTGTTGTTGATGCGGCCAACGGCGGCATCGCGGATCTGACCGGCGCGGTCGAGCAGCTGCAACAGGGTTTCGCGGGGCAACCCATCCAGGGTCAGCAGGTGGCGCAGGCGTCCTTGGGCATCAAGTTGCGAAGCAGTCATGGCGGGGTCTTCGACAGTCAGGAAATAGGGGTGGCTTCGTGCGGCGCGGACAACCAGCGCTCGATGATGACGGCAGCGGCCACGGCATCAAGATTGGCGGCATCGCGGCGGCGCTTGCGGCCTTCGGCACGCTCCACGGCAAACC
The DNA here is from genome assembly GCF_001431465.1 of Stenotrophomonas terrae. Classification (GTDB taxonomy): domain Bacteria; phylum Pseudomonadota; class Gammaproteobacteria; order Xanthomonadales; family Xanthomonadaceae; genus Stenotrophomonas; species Stenotrophomonas terrae. The sequence goes on from NZ_LDJJ01000037.1 coordinate 59,092, forward strand.
GCTGCGCGGCCTCGACCGAGCTGGAACGCTCATCCACCAGCAAGACCGGCACCTTGTAGCGCTGCTGCAGCTGCCGGGCAAAGGCATGCGCGCGCTTGCGGTTGGGCTGGTCTTCGCCTTCCAGGGTAAGCGGGTCGCCGACGATCATGCCCTGCGGCCGCCATTCCTTGTGCAGCTTATCCAGCGCGTTCCAGTCCGGGCCATTGCCATGTACATCGATCACCGCAAGGGCGCGTGCGCCCACGCCCAGCGAGCTGCCGATGGCAACGCCGATGCGGCGCGAGCCAACGTCGAAGCCCAGTACTGTGCTGCTGGTGGAAAGTACGCTGGGCTCAAGCACGGCCGCTATACCCGGTGACCAGGAACAGATCCACACCAATCCGCGAGCCGGCAAGCTGCCAGCGCTCGTCCAAGGGGGTTTCGAACAGCACGGCGGCATCGGCAGGCACGGTCAGCCAGCTGTTTTCCGCCAGTTCCTGTTCCAGCTGCCCCTGGCTCCAGCCGGCACAGCCGAGGGTGACCAGCGCGTTGCGCGGACCTTCGCCTCGGGCCATGGCTTCGAGAATGTCGCGGGAGGTGGTCAGGTACAGGCCGTCGGCCACTTTCAGGCTGGAATCCCAAGCGCGGGCATCGTCATGGATGACGAAACCACGCTCGGTGTGGACCGGGCCGCCATTGAGCACCGGCACGGCGCGCAGGTCGCCATCGTCGGTGTCGATCTCCATCTGCGCGAACACGTCGCCCAGGGTGAAATCGGAAGGCTGGTTGACGACGACGCCCATCGCGCCGTTGTCATCGTGCTGGCAGATCAACGCCACGCTACGTGCGAACAGCGGGTCGACCAGCGATGGCAACGCCACCAGCAGGTGATTGGATAGAGGGGGCGACAACGCAGACATGTGCGCATTCTACCGGCTGCGGCCGCCGGACGCTTCGCAGCGGTGATAATCCGGGTTCCCTTAACGCGGAGATGCCCATGAGCTACTACTGTGATATCGCCCCGGGCCACCCCGTGCATGGGCCCTACCATGAGAACGAGTATGGCTTCCCGCAACGGGATGAACACGAGCTCTTCGAGCGCCTGCTGCTGGAGATCAACCAGGCCGGTTTGAGCTGGGAAACCATCCTGCGCAAGCGCGAAGGTTTCCGCAATGCGTATAGCGGCTTCGACGTGGATGCGGTGGCCGCGTACGGAGAGGCCGATATCGCCCGCCTGATGGCCGACGCCAGCATCATCCGCAACCGGCTCAAGGTGCTGGCTGCGATCCACAACGCGCAGGTGATCCAGGGCCTGCGTGCATCCCATGGCGGCTTTGCCGAGTGGCTGGATGCGCACCACCCGCTGACCAAGGCGGAGTGGGTGAAGTTGTTCAAGAAGACCTTTCGTTTCACCGGTGGCGAGATCACCGGCGAATTCCTGATGAGCCTGGGCTATCTGCCGGGCGCGCATCGGGAGGATTGCCCGGTGATGGTACGGATTGCGGCGATTGGGCCGGCTTGGATGGGGCGGTAGGGGTTTTGGGGTTTTTGGAAGCTCAGGAGCTTGAGCAGAAGCCCTCCTGACCAGCAAGGTACTTCAGCAACATCAGTTCGGTAGCCCGGGTAAGCGCAGCGCACCCGGTAGCAGGGATCTTGCAGGTCTTTCAGGTTCGCCGCCAACAGCCCCGGGTGCGCTGCGCTTACCCGGGCTACGGTATTGAAAGCCAGAGCCAAAGCACCCCTCCCCGGCCCTCCCCTTCGCTGCGCTAAAGGGAGGGGGAAGAGCGGCTTCGGCTTGAGCTCCTGCCGCTTCTGCTTCTGCTTCTGCTCCGGCTCCGGCTCCGGCTCCGGCTTTGGCTTTGGCTTTGGCTTTGGCTTTGCTCTACTCTGGCCCCTCCCTTTCGCATAGCGAAGGGGAGGGTTCGGGAGGGGTACCGTTGATCTTGATCTTCCCCGCAACCCCAAAAAAAAAGCCGCCCCAAAGGAGCGGCTCTTCAAACCGGCCCGTCCGCCAGAATCAGCGAACCTCGGCAATCTCCACGCCGTCCAGACCCTGCGACAGGGTCTTGGCGTCGCCGCCCTGCGAGAGCTTGATACGCAGGCGCACTTCGTTCTGCGAGTCGGCGTAACGCAAGGCGTCGTCGTAGCTGATCTCGCCGGCCTGGTACAGCTCGAACAGGCTCTGGTCGAAGGTCTTCATGCCCAGCTGCACCGAGTCCTTCATTACTTCCTTGAGCTTGTGCACCTCGCCGTCGCGGATGTAGTCCTGTACCAGCGGCGTGCCCAGCAGGATTTCCATCGCCACACGGCGGCTCTTGCCATCCGGGGTCGGCACCAGCTGCTGCGCGACCACACCCTTCAGGTTCAACGACAGATCCATCAGCAACTGGTTGCGGCGGTCTTCCGGGAAGAAGTTGATGATGCGGTCCATCGCCTGGTTGGCGTTGTTGGCGTGCAGCGTTGCCAGCACCAGATGGCCGGTTTCAGCGAATGCGACCGCGTGGTCCATACCTTCGCGGGTACGGATTTCGCCGATCATGATCACGTCCGGCGCCTGGCGCAGGGTGTTCTTCAGCGCAGCTTCCCAGCTGTCGGTATCGATGCCCACTTCACGCTGGGTGACGATGCAGCCCTCGTGCTTGTGCACGAATTCGATCGGGTCTTCGATGGTGATGATGTGACCGGTCGAGTTCTGGTTGCGGTAGCCGATCATGGCCGCCAGCGAGGTCGACTTACCGGTACCGGTGGCACCGACGAACAGGATGATGCCGCGCTTGGTCATGGCCAGCGTCTTGATCACCGGCGGCAGGCTCAGCTCTTCGACGGTGGGGATGCGCGTCTCGATTCGACGCAGCACCATGCCCACCTGGTTGCGCTGGTAGAAGCAGCTCACACGGAAGCGGCCCACGCCGGACACGCCAATGGCGAAGTTGCATTCGTGGGTTTTTTCAAATTCCTCGCGCTGCGCCGGCGTCATCACGTTGAGCACCATATCGCGGCTCTGCTGTGCCGTCAGTGGTGTCTGGGTGATCGGCGACAGCTTGCCGTTGACCTTCATCGACGGCGGCATGCCGGCGGTGATGAAAAGATCCGACGCCTTCTGGTGCGCCATCAGCTTGAGGAACGAGGTGAAGTCGATAGTACTCATGGGAAGTTCCCTGTAGGAGCCGGGATCCGGGGCTCAGGAACGGGCTTGCGCGCCGTTCCTGCCGATATCCCGCCTTGGCCAATATCCAATCTCGAATAACCCATCCGGCAGTGCCGGCATTACTCGAACAGACGCTTGTCCTTGGCGTATTCCTTGGCCTGGTTGCGCGTGATCAGGCTGCGCTTGACCAGATCCTGCAGATTCTGATCCAGGGTCTGCATGCCCACCTGCTGACCGGTCTGGATGGCCGAGTACATCTGCGCCACCTTGTCTTCGCGGATCAGGTTACGGATGGCCGGGGTGGCCACCATGATTTCGTGCGAGGCAATACGGCCGCCGCCCACGCGCTTGAGCAGCGCCTGCGAGATGACCGCGCGCAGCGACTCGGACAGCATCGAGCGCACCATCGGCTTTTCACCGGCCGGGAACACGTCGACGATACGGTCGATGGTCTTGGCGGCCGAGCTGGTGTGCAGCGTGCCGAACACCAAGTGGCCTGTTTCGGCCGCGGTCAGTGCCAGGCGGATGGTTTCCAGGTCACGCAATTCGCCGACCAGGATGATGTCCGGGTCTTCACGCAGTGCCGAGCGCAGTGCTTCGTTGAAGCCGTGCGTATCGCGGTGCACTTCGCGCTGGTTGATCAGGCACTTCTGCGAGGTGTGCACGAATTCGATCGGGTCCTCGACGGTGAGGATATGACCGTATTCGTTCTTGTTGATGTGGTCGATCATCGCCGCCAGCGTGGTCGACTTGCCCGAACCGGTCGGGCCGGTGACCAGGATCAGACCCTGCGGCTGCTCGATCAGCTCACGGAAGATCGGCGGACACGCCAGGTCTTCCAGCGTCAGCACTTCCGAGGGAATGGTACGGAACACCGCACCAGCACCACGGTTCTGGTTGAACGCGTTGACACGGAAGCGCGCCAGCGAGGGAATCTCGAACGAGAAATCGACCTCGAGGAATTCTTCGTAGTCACGACGCTGCTTGTCCGACATGATGTCGTACACCAGCGCATGCACTTGTTTGTGGTCCAGCGCCGGGATATTGATGCGGCGGACGTCACCGTCCACGCGGATCATCGGCGGCAGGCCGGCGGAAAGGTGTAAGTCCGAGGCCTTGTTCTTGACCGAGAACGCCAATAGTTCAGCGATATCCATACGCGCTCTGTCCCCTGCGTTGCGAGTATCTGTAAGGTGTTTCCCCTGGCGGGCAGTATAGCCTTCCCACGTAAGAGGTTGATGCTTTGCAAACCGTGTCTTTGGCCACCCTCCGGCAGCAGATCGAGGCGGCTTCCGGCCCCTCCCACCCGGTCCGCCTGCTGGCCGTTTCCAAGCTGCAGCCGGCCATCGCGGTGGCGACCCTGGCCGGGCAAGGACAGCGCGCCTTCGGTGAAAACTATGTGCAGGAAGCTGCTGCCAAGATCGCCGAACTGACCGCATTGGGGCTTCAATGGCATCTGATCGGCCACCTGCAGTCCAACAAGGCCGAATTGGCCGCACAGGTCTTCGACTGGGTGCAGACGGTGGACCGGGCCAAGCTGGTCGGCGCTTTGGCCCGCTATCGCCCGGCCGCTTTGCCCCCCCTCAACGTGCTGATCCAGGTCAACATCGATGACGAGGACAGCAAGCACGGCTGTGCCCCCGAGCAGATTGCCGGGCTGGCCGAGGCCGTCGCCAACGAACCGCGGCTGTGCCTGCGCGGGCTGATGGCGATCCCGGCACCGTTCCCGGAAGCGGCCAAGCGCCAGGCCGCGTTCGCGCGGATGCAGGCGCTGTTTACCGGCCTGGCCGCGCACCACCCGCAGGTCGATACACTTTCGATGGGCATGAGCAGTGATTTCGCCGAGGCCATCGCCGCTGGCTCGACCATGGTCAGAGTCGGCACCGCGCTGTTCGGCCAGCGCCCCTCCCCTTGATCGTCCCGAGATTGGATTGATGACCAGCACCCAGCACGCAGATCTCCCCGACACCCAGCTTCCCAACACTGATGTCGCCTTCATCGGCGGCGGCAACATGGCCCGCAGCCTGATCGCCGGCCTGCTGCGCCGCGGCATGGCCGCCAGCCGCATCCATGTGGCCGAGCCGGTCGCCTCCCTGCGCCAGGCGCTGGCACAGGACTTCGGCGTCCACACCCATGACACGGCCGAAGCCGCCGCCGGCCATGCCGGGCTGTGGCTGATGGCGGTCAAGCCGCAGGTGATGCGGAGCGTCTGCGAGGCACTGGCCAGCATTGCGTCCAGCAGGCAACCAGTGGTCGCCTCGATCGCTGCCGGCATCACCGCCGCACAGTTGGAGCGCTGGCTGGGCGGAAACCAGGCCATCGTCCGCGCCATGCCCAACACCCCTGCCCTGCTCGGTGCCGGCGTCACCGGCCTGTTTGCCAACCCACGCGTGTCCGCCGCGCAGCGCGCGCAGACCGAGCAGGTACTGGCCAGCGCCGGCCGCACCGTGTGGATCGAAAGCGAAACCCAGATGGATGCGGTAACCGCGGTCTCCGGCAGCGGTCCGGCCTATGTATTCCTGCTGGCCGAAGCCATGGAAGCGGCAGCGCTGGAACAAGGCCTGCCCGCAGATGCGGCACGCACGCTGGTGCTGGACACCATCCTCGGCGCCGCCCGCATGCTGACCGAAGCCGGCGAAGCGCCGGCCGAACTGCGCCGCCGCGTGACCTCGCCTGGCGGCACCACCCAGGCCGCCATCGAAACCTTCCAGGCCGGTGGCTTTGAAGCGCTGACCGCGCGCGCCATCGATGCCGCAGCCAAACGCGGCAAGGAACTGTCCGCTGCGAACGATTGATCTGCATTTTTTTCACCAATGCATGTGCGTGCACTCGTAGAGATCTGCTTTAAATAACCCCTCCCCCTCGCGGGGTGAGAGGGGCAGCTAGTAGCCCCTCTCCCGCAAAGGGAGAGGGGTTGGGGAGAGGGACAAGGCGCAGCCTTGCAGCTCTTATGCACTTGGAACGCCGCAACCAAAACAGCCCAAGGACACCAACACCATGCACCGGCTCGCCCTAACGCTGTCCTCCACCCTGCTACTCACCCTCAGCGCCTGTTCCGCACAACAAGCCCCGCAGGCTGCGGTGATCCAACAACCACAGCCCAGCCATGCCGACCTCGGCAAGCTGCGCGTGCACTACAGCCTGCTGCCCACGTTGGCGATGAATGACGCAGTAGCGCGCAGCTACCAGGTGCAGCGCGACGCCAACCGCGCACTGCTGGTGGTCGCATTGCGGCAACTCGAACAAGGCGAAGAGCTGCCCGCTGATGGCAAGGTACAAGCCGTCGTCACCGATCTTTCCGGCAAGCGTCAGCAGATTGACTTGCGTGCGGTGCGTACCGGTCCGTATACCGATCTGATCGGCGTGCTCGATGCACATCCGCGCGATCAGCTGCGCGTGGATCTGCAGGTCAGTGCAGACGCAGGTGCGGGAAACGTGCGTTTCGAGCGGAATTTCTGAATCCCGCTGAAACAATAAGCATCGTCCCGTTTGTTGTTTCAGCGCTGCATTTGCCGCCTGAAACACTCGCAGGAAAGCGTGCATTTCCTTTCCCAATCAACTCGATATGACACTGCAGCCAACATCACATTGCAGCCTGCGGTGTTGCTGTGCTGTGTCCACGCACATCGCAAAGTCAAATTGACATGTAAGTGATGCAACCGATACTGGCGGCCTTTCCAATTCCGCGCCTGTCCCAGAAATGTGATTTGCGTCGGACAAAGTGATGTCCTTGCCCGTCCACAACTCCTCCTCTCCGTTGCTGCAGCTGCAAGGCTGGGGCATGAGCCGTGGCCATCGCACGGTGCTGGCCTCCATCGATCTGAGCATCAACGGTCCCGGCATCGTGGTGCTGATGGGCCCGGGCGGTACCGGCAAGTCGTCCTTGCTGCAGGCACTGTCCGGCCATGTCGCCGCCCACGGCGAGCGCTGGGGCACGTTGCTGTTCCAGGGCGAAACGCTGGATGCGGCAACGCAGCCACCGGTGCTGGTGCAACAACACGCACGCGAGCTGGGGTTCAGCGTGCTGGAAAACCTCAGCGCCGCGCTGCGCCCACACGCCGGCAACAAGCCACAGGCACTGCGCGAAGAAATCGACGCACGGCTGCATGCATTGGGAGCGACGGCAATCGCCGCGCATCTGCAGCAGCGGGTGATCGACCTGCCACGCGGGCTGGCCCGGCAAGTGGCCATCCTGCGCGCGGCCTTCAGTGGCAGCGCGCTACTGTTGATCGATGAGCCGACCAGTGAACTGGAACCGGCCGACGCCGAGGCGGTGCTGATACTGATCGAGCGCCTGGCGGCCAAGCACACCTGCCTGGTCAGCCTGCACCACCAGGGCCAGGCGCGTCGCCTTGCATCGCGGGTGATCCTGCTGGCAGGCGGCCGCGTGCAGGCCGATGCGCCGGTGGATGCCTTCTTTGCCAACCGCGCGCAGCACCCGGTGCTGGCGCAGTTCCTGCGCACCGGCAGCTGCCACGTACCGGCGCCGGATGCACGTGCCGAAGAACTGGCCGAAGGCGTCATCGCCCCCGCGCCCAAGCCTGCAGCGCTCATTGCCAATAGCGTCGGCGCGCGCGCCGTGCCTGCGGCAGAAGCAGTTGCACCGCGTCCACTGCCAGCACCGGTAAGCCTGTCCGCCACGCCGTCACGGCGCGGCCCCAACGGCTTCCATTGGCTGGTGCCGGGCAAGCTCGCCGGTTGCCCCATGCCCGGCGTGGTATTCGCCATCGAGCATGATCTGGCCCTGCTGCGCGGCATGGGCGTCACCGTGCTGGTCAACCTGACCGAGCGCGAGATGCCGGCCGAACGGCTGGCGCCCTACGGCCTGCGCAGCTATCACCTGGGCATCGTCGACCGCGGCGCACCGCCGCTGCTATGGGCCAAGCTGCTGCTGGCCAAGATCGAAGTGATGCTGCGCGAGGGCGAAGTGGTTGCCGTGCATTGCCTGGCCGGGCTGGGCCGCACCGGCCTGGTGCTGGCCGCCTGGTTGATCCGCGAAGGGCTGACCGCCGATGAGGCGCTGCGCCGCCTGCGCACCCTGGACCCGGGTTTCGTGCAGTCGCAGGAGCAGGAAGACCTGCTGCATGCGCTGGAAGAAAACCTGCTGATCCGCGCCTGCGATTGACCCACCTGTGGCGATGCCGGGCCGCAACGCGGCCTGCGGGCATCGTTTTTCCTTTTTCCTCCCCCTTCCGCAAGGATTCCCCCATGTCCCTGGACAGCACCCTGCAACAATCCGTCGCCTCCATTCCCGAATGCGTGGCCGCCGGCTACGTCGACATCAGCTCCGGCATGCTGCTGTCGGTGCGCACCATCGATTCGCACCCGCGTGAAGTGCTGGACCTGGTGGCCGCTGCCACCGCCGATCTGTACCAAGGCCCGAACATCCGCAGCATCGAGCAGATGTTCCGCCGTGCACGCGGCCTGGAAGAACAGGAAGGCGCGCACTACTTCCAGGAAATCATCGTCAACAGCGAAAACCTGATCCACATCTTCATGCGCGGCAAGCGCTACCCGGACTACGTGATGGTCTTCGTCTGCCGCCGCACTGCCAACCTGGGCATGGCACTGACCCGCTCGCGCCTGGCCATGCCGCTGATCGAAGCGGAAATCTGATTCATCCGGGCCAGGCAAACTGGCCCGGGCCGCAAATGCTGCTGGTGTGTCCGCCCGATGCCCAGCAGCTTGCCGGCCTAGCCCACCCGTTGTGGGCCTTCGCCTTGCTCACCCAGCACATCCTGCGGATTCAGCAGGCCGCAGCGTTTGAGTGAAAGACAGCCGCAGCCGATGCAATCGCTGAGCTGGTCACGCATGAACTGCAGCACCTTGATGTGCGCATCCAGCTCCTTGCGCCAACGCGCGGACATCCTGGCCCATTCGGCCTTGCTCGGCGCACGCCCTTCCGGTAGTTCGGCCAGCCGCCGCGCCACCGCCTGCAAGGGCATGCCAACCCGCTGCGCCGCCTGGATTACCGCCAAGCGACGCAGCACATCACTCTGGAAACGACGCTGGTTGCCCGCCGTGCGCTGGCTCTGGATCAGCCCCTTGCGCTCGTAGAAGTGCAGCGCCGATATCGCGATTCCGCTGCGCCGGGCCACTTCCCCTACACTCAGTTCCCGCGTGGACATCATTTGACCTCAACCATGGTTGAGGTGTGATGCTGCACGCCCCCCGACAGCAACTCAAGCAGTAAACCCGCATCATGAGTTCACCCCGCAGCAATACATCGGCAGATCAGGCCACCACCTCGATCCTCGCCCCGCAGTACCGCGCCACCACCATCGGCATGGTCGCCTTGATCTCGCTGATCGCCTTCGAAGCCCTGGCCGTGGCTGCGGCCATGCCCAGCGTGGCGCAGGCGTTGGACGGCCTGCGCCTGTACGCATTGGCGTTTGGCGGCGCCCTGGCCACCAGCGTGATCGGCATGACCCTCGCCGGCCGTTTGTGCGACCAGCAAGGCCCGGCAAAACCCTTGTGGCTGGGCATGGGCAGCTTCCTGATCGGGCTGGTGCTGGCCGGGCTGGCGCCGCGCATGGATGTGCTGATCATCGGCCGCCTGTTGCAGGGCGTCGGCATCGGCGCCATCTCGGTGTCGTTGTATGTGCTGGTGGCGCGCACTTACCCGGAGGTATTGCGGCCCAAGGTATTTGCCGCATTCTCGGCTGGCTGGGTGGTGCCCTCGCTGCTTGGCCCCGGCGTCAGCGGCCTGATCGTGCAGCACACCAGCTGGCGCTGGGTTTTTCTCAGCGTGCCGATCCTGGCCCTGCCTGCTGCCTGGCTGCTGTTGCCGGCGCTGCGCAGCACGCACAGCAGCATCCGCCGTGATGTCGCGCAGGTGCCGGTGGTGCGCTGGGCAATCGGCGCCGCCTTGGCCGCGTTGCTGCTGTATGTAGGCGGACAACTGCAGGGCGCGCCGGCATTGCTGACAATGACAGCGGCCTTGCTGGCGCTGTTGTTCTGCAGCCGCCAACTGCTGCCGCGCGGCACCTTGCAGCTGCGCCCCGGCCTGCCCAGCGTCATTGCCCTGCGCGGCATTGCCGCCTCGGCATTCTTCGGCGGCGAAGCCTTCCTGCCGCTGCTGCTGCAGCGCGAGCGCGATCTGTCGCCGCTATGGGCCGGCGCAGCACTCAGCCTGGGCGCACTGGGCTGGTTCTCCGGCTCGTGGCTGCAAGGCCACCAGCACTTCGGCTGGAGCCGCCTGCGCATGCTGCAGACCGGTACCTGGCTGATGCTGGCCGGCCTGCTGATCAGCGTGCTTACCCTCTACCCCAGCGTGCCGCTGGCACTGGCCCTGGCGGGTTGGTCGCTGACCGGGCTGGGCATGGGCCTGATCTATCCCAGCCTGTCGGTGTTGACGCTGTCCTTGTCGGCACCGCACGAACAGGGCAGCAACAGTTCCGCCCTGCAGTTGAGCGAAGGCGTCGCAGTCGCCTCGACGCTGGCGATCTCCGGCTCGCTGTTCGCCGCGATGGTGGGTGGCAATGAAACCACCGGTTACCTGCTGTGCTTCGTGGTGACGCTGCTACTGGCAGCGCTGGCAACCCAGGTCAGCCGCCGCATCGGCTGAGTGAGCGGGATCGCGCGATCCCGCCAAACCGCACACGGGCTGCGCATTGCAGCCCGGCATTGGCTTCAGTGCGCGCTATCCACGCCGTCCACTTCCAGCAGGTCCTGGCGCAGGATGCGGCGTACTTCCAGCACCGCTTCCGGCGTTTCCTGCACGCTGTGGCCGGAGACGATCACCTTCTCCGAGAGTGCGCCGTCCAGATGCGCGCTCCAGTACGGCACCAGCCCATCGTCGGACTCGGGAGTGGGCACATCGGCCTTGCGCTTGGCGATGATGGAGTGGTACTTCAGGCCCGGCTTGATCGGCAAGGCCGAGGACGCCTCGATGAAGGGATCACTGGCCTTGAGGTTTTCAATGCTGTTGGTGATGACCGGTTCCTTGGGCTTCTTGCCATCGGTTTCGCCCGGATCCTGCAAGGCCATGAAGGCATCGCCAAAGGCACCCAGGATGGTCAGCGGCAGGCGCACCAGCCGGCCGATCAAGCGGCCCAGCCGGTTGCCGGCGGCATCGGTGCCCTTGTGCGGCGAGGCCAGGAAGATCGCCCGTTCCACGTTTGGCTGCGGGGTGAAATGCAACACCGGCCCGAGCTTGGCCTCCACCCGCGCCAACCGCTCGCCCTGCAGGTTGTAGCGTTGGCGGGTGTTTTCCCACAATACGTCGCCCGAGTCGCTGAGCATCAGCCGTGCGATCACCCCGCCCATGCTGTGGCCGATGAAGACCATGTCATGCGAGGCCGGCGCGGTTCCGCTCGGGTCGAAGTGACGCAGTGTGCCGTTGAAGGCCTTGCTGATGGTGTAGCGGTTCAAGGCGATCGGCGCGTTGGTCGGGTAATAGACCGACCACACCTGATAGTGCTCGCGCATTTCCTCATCGCCCATGATCTCGTTGGCCAGGTTCACCCAGGCTTCCGGGCTGCTGGCCAGGCCGTGCAGCATGAAGATGATGCGCTTGTTCGGATCGTAGGGCTGCATCAGGTAGATATGCGGCTCACGGATACCTTCGCCACGGCCAAACAAAGTGCGCAGTGACTCGGTGGCGAAACCCGATTGGGCAAGCCACAGCCCGTAGGCAGCGGTGAAGTTGGCTGCCAGCGGTACTTCCTGGCCACGTATCTGGATGCTGGACTGGTCCGGCGAATAGGCTTCCAGCTGCACATCGCGGGTGGCCAGGATTTCTTCCAGCGTATTGCCACTGAAGTTCAGCACCGCAGTGACGTTGATGGCCGGCATTTCGCTGTAGACGGGCAGATCCTGCTTGCGCTCCTCTACTTCAATCGCCTGCGCCAGCGTTGGCGCTTCCATCATCGCCACCAGCTCGGCACCAAAACCATCGCGACGGTAGGAACTGCGCAGGCCGGCGAAACTCACTGACGATGCAGCCACCAGCTGCTTGGGCACGCCCTGCAGCTTGAGATCGTCAAACTTCGTGCGGATGGTCCAATCGTCCACCTGCACCGGCCGGTTGATGTCCTCGCCCTCCAATGCCCGCGCACGGGTGCGTTGGAATACCACCGATGCGGCCTGCTCGGTGGCGTAGTTGTAGTAATCCCGCACCTGGGTAAGCCGGTCTTCCAGCGCGCGCTGCGCCGGGCTGCGGCCGCTGAAGAACAGATAGAGGTAGGAATAGCGCGCGGTTTCCAGCCAGGCATTCAAGGCGGCGGGCGGTAACTCGATGGGCTCGTTGCCCTTGGCCTTGGGGGTGAGCGCCAGTGCCTGCTGCATCCACAGCTCGGCCAGCGTGGACAGCCGTTGCTCGGACTGCAGGCCATCATTGCTGGCCACCGTCTGCCGGCAGCTGGGCATGTCCTTGTTGCAATCGCTCTCGGTCAGACCAATCACCGACAGCGATTCCTGCGACAAGGCACTGAGCTTGCCGGTGCTCAGGATGTCGCCGCGCTTGAGCATCACATAGTCGGTGTTGCTCACCGCTTTCATCTTCACCATGGCGCAGCCGCTGGACAGCAGCAGCGCCATTACCGCGACCACCGGCAGCAGCCGGCGTATCCATGTCTGCGGGTTGGGGTTCATTGGCTGGTCGTTCCTGAGGCGGGAATGCCCGGCACGCCTGCGCGTATACGGGAAGAGAAATTTGCCACATCACCCGCTTCACGGGCACGCAGCGTAATACGCCCGGCTTGTTGCAGGCGCGCCAGCGGCACACCGGGAGTCAAACCACCCACATCTTCGGCGTACTCGGCCAGATAGCCCGAGGCCAGCAGCCGGTAGTCCAGCGGCAGATTGGGCTGGATGCGGCGCATCAGCTCAAACACCACCGTGGTGCAGTTGCTGGTCAGCGTATTGTAAAAACGCGGCGCCTGTTCAAGCTGCTCGGCGCGGTCCACATAGAAGCGCAGCAGCTCGCGCATCTTGTCCGGGCTCAGCCCATGCAGGCGGTACAGATAGACGTCCTCGCCACGCACATTGCTGCGCGTCAGCACAATGTCGCGCTCGTCCGAGGCCACCAGCACCGCCTCGAACTTGCGGAAGAAGCCGCCCAGCGCCGAGAACGATTCGCCCTGCTCCTTGCGGATCTCCAGCGAGAACACCAGCTGGCGGCCGTCGGCAAAACCGAACGAGACCAGCGTGTGGGCAATGGCCGGGCCCATCCAGTAGGACAGGATCATATCCACCGACTGCACCTGCGACAGATCGTACTCGCGCTTTTCCCAACGCACGTCGTAGTCGGTCTTGCCGCGCCAATGGAAGTTGCGCACGTTGTCTATGATCAGCCGGTCGCCCTCGATGCGAGCATGCAGCGGCTGCGCCACGTCGTCGGCCCAGGCCCGGTCCTGCTGCGGGGTGATCGTCGCCCACCAGATCAGCATCACCGCGAACAGCACGCCGAACACCGCCAGCGAATGCCAGCGCCGCACCGGCCCGAAGCCGGCACGGATCGCCCAGATGCTGGGCACGCACCACACCAGGATGGCGACCACCTTGGCCACCACGTTGCCGGGGAACTGGTACCACAGCGCAAACCCGCCCCAGATGCCGATGCAAAGGCACAAGAACGCCAACAGGACCCGACCGACGCCACGCACCACACTGCACAGACGCCGCTTCCCTACATTCACCACTTCACTCTCCTGAAAGACCCAACGGCCCCGGTAGCGCGCACCGCGCCCAGCCGGCATCAGCCGTCCAAAATGAATGGGTCGCCAGCGACCCGCGGCAAAGATAGCCTGCCGGACGTGGAAAGCGGAGTGAAACAACAAAAAACCTCCCCGACCCGCCCCCCTGTTCACCTGTAGGTAGGCCAACCACCCGATCAACGAGGGAAACACCGTAGCCCGGGTAAGCGCAGCGCACCCGGGGCCGTTGGCAAATGAGCTGAAAGACCACCTGCCCCAACCTCCCGGGTGCGCGGCCCTCTATCCGGTCTACCTTGGCGATAAGCACACCGGCAGTTTGTAGGAGCGGCGTCAGCCGCGAAGCTAAAGTTGCTGAAACCCTTGGCGGTTGTGCCATCTGACGCGATATCAGCTTCGCGGCTGACGCCGCTCCCACAAGCAACTAGCCGACCGGTAGCCCGGGTAAACGCAGCGCACCCGGGAAGTGGGAGTCCAATGAATCCTCCAGCTTGAGGGCGAAATGCCCGGGCTACGCCACTGCCCGGTCTACCTAGGCGCCAAGCACACCCGCAGTTTGTGGGAGCGGCATCAGCCGCGAAGCTGGCGTTGCTGAAACCGTTGCCCATTGCGCCATCTCACGCTATGTCAGCTTCGCGGCTGACGCCGCTCCCACAGGCACCGCCAACAACCGTCGACCCGGGCACCCGATCAACCCCACCCGCATCTGCAACTAAGCAGGCTTGCCCTGCTGCTCCGGCGTCTCGGTATGGGCCGCGGCCAGCCACTTGCCATCCCGCCTGACCCAGGTGGTGCTGTCAAAACACGTCATCTCCTGCGGCTTGCCATCAACCTCGAAGCTCTGCCTGACCTTGTAGGTAGCAATGGCCACATTGTCGACCGGGAAAAAAACCTGCTCGTCGGAGAACGAAAAACCCGTCACCCGCGCAGGTCCCTCCTCGGCCATCTTTATATAGTCGGCCGGACTGAAGTGATGCACGCCATACATGGCAACCATCGTAGCCTTGTCGGTCAGCAGCGCGGCAGCCTTGGCAGGTTGCTGGTCCAGCATGGCCTGCCAGAACGCAACCTCAAGCTCCATGATCTCAGCACCGGTCGTCATGTGACTCTCCGCAGATTGGGGGATTCAGGCTGTCACACCATTTGTTGGCCATCCGTGAGCCAAGCGCTATATGCAGGCGAAAACAATCACCGTCTGCCGGCTTCAGCTCCATGACCAGGCATCAGCCCTCATGGCGACATCAATTGAACACAGAATCGTGATTCTGATCTCGCCAGATGTTGTCGTCGCATGCACATACCTTCTCGCCGTTGATACATCGCTGCGTACAGGCTGGCGCCACACTACGGAGGACAGCGCATGAACGACAAGAATCAGGCTGAACAGCACGAAAAACTGGTCAAGCTCATCAATAAGTTCGGAACCGCGATGCTGACCATACGTGGCGCCGACGGCAGCATGCATTCGCGGCCGATGACGCCACTGGGTGACGACTTCGATGGCGGCTTCTGGTTTGCCACGGAAATCGACAATGCCGCGGTGCACGATATCCAAACCAATCCCGAGGCGAACGTGAGCTTCATGCATGAGGGCGACAATCACTTCATCTCGGTAACCGGCCGCGGCAGCGTGAGTCAGGATCGCGCACAGATTGCACGCCTATGGTCGGCACCAATGAACGCCTTCTTCAAGGGCGGCAAGGACGACCCGCGCGTCTGCCTCATCCGTATCGACGCGCAGCACGCCGACTATTGGGACGGCCCCGGAAACCTGCTGACCAAGCTGGTGTTCTTTGCCACAGTCGCCACCACCGGCAATCACGAAGCACTCAGCGACACTGGCTCGGTAAATCTCTGAGCCAGCAGCGGGCGGCCGCCACGATTTGGTTGCCGCCCACTGCATAGCAGCAGGAAGGGTTCACAGGTGCCGGCAGCCAAGGCCGCGTAGCGCGGACCGTGCAGACAGGGAAGCATCGAAAAGCCACCAGAGCTGCAATGCCAGTCATTCAAATAAACCAGCCCCGCAAGCCGCCGGGTACCCACCGTAGCCCGGGTAAGCGCAGCGCACCCGGGGCCTTCCGCGCACAGCCTTGAAGATCACCAGACCCCAACCTCCCGGGTGCGCTCCACTTACCCGGGCTACGCCGCTGCTCTGACTCAGACGCTGGTTGGCATCGGAAGCAAAAAAAGCCGGCCCAAGGCCGGCTTTTCTTTACATGAGCACAGAGGGCGCAACGAGCCCTGTGCCCGGTCTCGGTGGCAAATTCACCGAGAAGATTCAACCATTAGGGCAAAGCGTTTCAAGGCAAGATTCAAAGATCGCCTCACACCTATCAGGCGCAGTACCACGCGCAATACAGGCATTGTATGAATTCAAACACGGCGTCCCACACCAGGACGCCGAGGCCGTACCACCAAAGACAGCCATAGAAAGAAAGCTACAGGCGGCAATGCGCTTGATCCACTTCTTCATGCCACTTTCCTTGTTGGCCTGATCATTCAGGCGGCCCAGCATAGATTTTCCGGAAAGCCGATTCCGTTCAACAGCCCACAATTCTTGAAGTACGGACAGCCCATGCAGTACCCAGGCGGCATCAAACTTCAATGAATGTTCGGCCCTTTGATTCCGCTCTCCAGCCAAGCCTCAACCTGCGGCAACAACGCCACAACCGAAGCAGCCAACTGGTCGTACCTGCTTTGCTCGCCGCCGAAAGTCTTGAAGCTGAAACCACGGAAATCCTTGTGCTGCTCGGCATCGATCAGGCGCTTTCTAAGCAACGGATCCGTTTCGAATACCCTCTTCGGCACTTCTCCGGAGTCAGGATCAACCCAAGTCGCCGCAATGCGACTGAACTCCAGGATGAAGCTGCCGCCATAGGTCCAATACTGGATCGACAGGAAGTCACGATGATCGCCACTGGATCGAGCGAAGTTTGCGACGCCGCCGCCAACGAATCCGAGCCGTCGCATCTCAGGCAGCAGAACCTTCTTGATTGAGATCGCCATCATTTGGCCGGGAGTCTTCACGTTTTCACAACCCCGAATTGAAACAAGTCGCAATCAGACATCAACACAAAGGCATCTGTCACCTCGTGCCTGACAACAGCTCCCGTTTCCCAACGACCGCAAATCCCCGTAGCCCGGGTCAGCGCAGCGCACCCGAGGCTGTTGGCGCGCAGCCAGATGAATCATCAGATCCATCCCTCCGGGGTGTGCGGCACTTGCCCCGGCTAAGCGACTGCAGGGAGGAGGCCAGAGCACGTCCAACAGCAAGAGATCTGCCTGATGGGTTGGTCAGCGAAGGCAGGCGCTCCACAAGGGGGGCGGCTGATCCGAACTGGCGCCACCTTCACCGTGGAAACCATGGGCGGGCACATCTCCCCTGCTCTGCCCGGCGACCGGCCGGATCAGGCCGGATCAGGCCGGCAGCACCGACGAGCAATGGCTCTGCGAGATAGCCGGGCATCAGGTTGCACACGTCACCCGATGATCCAGTCGCCAGCGTTCTTCGCCCTTAGCGGCGCGGCAATGAAGATGCTGCTGTTCCTGGCAAGTCAGTACAACGGCCGCAACAACGGCGACCTGAGCGCGACGAAGGCCATGGTCAAGGAGGCAGGGGTGTGCACCACCAGCAAGCTCGGTGAGCTTCTGGCGCAACTGGAGGCGGCGGGCTTCATCGTGCAGACCCGGCACGGCAACAGAAAGCTCTGCAACCTCTACGCACTCACCTGGTACGGAATCGATAGCTGCACCGGCAAGGGCTTGGAGATCCTTCCCGGGCCACCTCGGAACGACTGGAGAAAAACGCATTCTGTGCCCCTCTCAGGGTGCCAAAGCAAAACAGAATCAGTAGTCCCCTCAGGGGGCCACGGTGGCACCGTCAGGGGGCCAAAAGCAGCATGAGAAACGAATTTTGGCCCCCTCAGGGTGCCATAAACAGCCATTTCGGCCCTTTTTTGGCCCCCTCAGGGTGCTCCCTTATATATATCTACCAAGCGGGAGCGCAGCGGACGCTTGGGCTGTTGCTCTGCTTCGCCGCTTTCAAGCATCACCGCATCTGCATCGGGAGGTTTTCAAATGCGGGATTTCCCCGTATCTGCCCTTACATGCCGAGGGCAGAAGCTGGCACTGCCCAAACCTGCCACTGGCACTTTCTGGCACTGCCAGATCTTGCCGCTAGCACCGCCTCCTTTTCACTTCTGCGATTTCAAATCGCACTTGGTCGGGACGCGGCAACCAACCCGTTATTGGAACCGTTCCGCTTTCGGGACAGTTTGGAAGCGAGCGGCACTCACCTGGAGTAATCGATTGAAACCCCGTGACCAACTGGCCCGCAGCTTGGACAGCTTGCGGGCAACGCTGGATGGACGCGCTGACGCAACAGCTGCGCAGCTTCGCCAGCAGGCAGAGCAGCAAGGCATGTGGCTTAGCGCCGATGGAAGGATTGGAGAAGCGGACCTCGCCAAGTTGATCGGCATCTCGCCTGGCACGCTGGCGAACAAGCGCAGGGAAGGCACAGCGCCTGACAGCTTCTCGCTCGGCGGTGGCCGTCACAAGATCACCTATCGTCTGAGCGATGCCGCGCGCTGGCTTGAATCACACCGGCGGTAAGTTGAACAACGCAACCCCATGCAACCCCACTCTGCCTAATGGTGGGCTCGCGCGCTGAAACAGAAACTGGGCACCTACACAGGAGCCCAGTATGACCAAGCAAACCAAGATCGCCCGCGGCCTCCAGTCCGTGCGAGCAGAGACCGAATCGGCGGACGTGGCAGCCGTCGTGGGACAGCTGAACGCCGCCTTCGATCAGTTCAAGGCAAAGCACTCCGCAGAGGTGGACGCTGTACGGAAGCAGGTCGACGAAAACGCCACGGCGTTGGCCGCCTTCCAGATGAACGGTATCGGCACCGATCAGCCTGCAGCTGACCTGGATGGAGCTGGCATCAAGGTGCTGCGCACACCCGCCGACTTCAAAGCCCATTACGCAAGCCGCCGTGATGACAATGACTCGCAGCGCAGCAACAACACCACCCTGACCGACTTCATGCGTGGCGTGGCCGGCATGAGCAGCACTGATACCGTAATGGCTTCGCTCGCCATCGGCACCGACAGCGCTGGCGGCTACGCAGTTCCCGATGTGGTGATGCCCGGCATCCTGTCCGCACTGGTGCCGGCATCCTCGCTGCTGCAGGCCGGCGCCGGTATCGTGCCAATGGACTACGGCGCCAAGTCTGTATCCACCGCAGCTATCGACACGATGCCAACCGCAAGCTGGCGCAATGAGCTGGGTACCATCGGCGAGAGCCAACCCACACTGCGTTCCGTGCAGGCCGTCCCCCGCAGCTTGGCCTGCATTGTGCGCGTGTCGCGTGAGCTGCTGGCTGATGGTTCGGACGTGGACCGCGCGCTGCGCTTGGTGATCGCCCAGGCCTTTGCCAAGGAGCTGGACCGTGTCGGCCTGTTGGGCTCTGGCACAGCGCCGGAGCCGCGCGGCCTGCGCAACACCACCGGCATCAACGTGGTGGATATGGGTGCGAACGGTGCAGCCCTGGACAGCTACCGTCCCCTGCTTTGGGCGTATGGCAAGACCATCGACCAGAACGCCCCGGTGCCGACCACTGCCATCATGGCCGGCCGCACGCTGCTGGACTTCGAGGGCTTGGCCGACACCACTGGTCAGCCGCTGCAGCGCCCGCGACTGATCGACGGCATGAACTTCGTGGCTACCAGCCAGCTGCCCGTCGATGTCGATATTGGAACCTCCAGCGACACCAGCGAGATCTTCACCGGCGACTTCTCGGGCCTGTACTTCCTGATGCGTGAGTCGCTGTCCATCCAGCTGCTACGCGAGACCTACGCCAAGACCGGCGAGATCGGCTTCCTGTGCCACGTGCGCGCCGATGTGGTCATCAACTACCCGCAACAGTTCACCGTCATCACGGGCGTCCGTCCTGCTGCGCCCTGAGCGAATCTGGACCAGCCGGCGGTGTCCACATCAACACCGGCAGGGCGAGGCTCGTACGCTTCGCGCTGATCGCCCCGAGCAGGCCCGGCAACGGGCCTTCCTCGTCAGCCTGCGCAGGACCCGGGGGGGGGGTGAAAAGTTCGGGTCGATCGCGCCCTACACCGACCGCCCTCCTTTCTTCGCGCATCCGCAATTGGAAATACGACCCCGTCGGAGTCCTGGAGCAACCATGGCCAAACCAAGAACACCCACCAAAAAAGCCAGAGTTTCCGGCGCGACGCTGAAAGACCCGGCGCGCTTCAAAGGCCGCAAGGAACCAGCGAACCCCAGCCCCATCGGTGCGCCCTACAAGGGAATGACACCGGCCCAGGTAAAGGTCTGGAAGGAATGCGCAGAGAACATGCCCTGGCTCAGCGCCTCCCATCGCCTGCTGTTGCGTCAGGTGAGCATTCTGGCGGCACGCATGGAAACCGATCCCGAGGTGGGTGTGTCCGCGATGCATGCGCTGAGCGCGATGCTGTCCAAACTGGGAGCCACGCCCACGGATGAATCAAAAGTTGACCACCCGGATGGCGATGTAGATCCGGACGACAAGTTTTTCCACTAAGCCCCACTAGGTCAGCCAGATCGCCGCCGCAGCCTCACCGGCGACTCGGAGGCTCATGCGGCCTCCTGCGGTGCGGGAAGCCATCGAAGCCCCATCATCACGCTAGCCGACTGATTAGCCAGGAGGGACCAGCAGGCTGTATCCGCAACAACACTGGCAACGCGGGACGGCAGCCACGAAGATCCAAGTACCTCATGCCGGTGTTCGCACGCGTGCCGCTGTATATCTATTGCGCAAGCTCAGCGCAAGGTTATCGAAGCTCTCACCAAACCAAACCTAGCCGCAAACAAAGGCAAGTCAGCCGCAATGGCCGAACCTACTAAAAAAATTACAAGCATCAATCGAATCAAATCGGCTCATATTCGGTTTCCTGACAAGGAACAAACCCAACCGGCCAAGGCGCACTCAAACGACAAAGCACGCGGTAGCTAGTCGGCGAGCCCCTATTTACACGCAATACCTCAACCACCGACTTAACGGCCCCCCCCCCTTCAACCAACCGAGAAAAATCAGAAGAATAATATCTAGGCACATACCCCACTAGGCTAACCGGCTGACCTGTGCGCAATAACAGTGCAGCCGGATCATATGCATTCTGAACATCCCTCAGAACGAAAAGCCGAGACCCTTCATCAAGCGAATCCACAAGGGAAGCCGTAGATGCTGGAAGGTGACCAATGCCCCTAATAAAGAAATGGGCCTCATAATTTCCGTCGAGCGTAGGAACTGGAAGCGGCACAAGTTCAATGGAATCCGTCGCGCGAAGTCCGCCGCTCCTTGCCAGCTCATCAAAAGCGTCAGAATCAGCATGCAAACCCATCCAGCCGAGATATGTCTTCGACTCAGGTCTACTCCGAGGTAACACCCTATTACTCAACAGTGGGAATAACGTCGTGGAGCGATATTCTGCAGTCAATTCATTCATCAACCCAAAGCCAACAAACCCAGGAATTAGCAAGGCGCCTTTCGTATAACGGAGTGCAAAATAATTACCGTCATACTGAACGCGTGCTACCGGGTACCACTTCTGGTTTTCAGCATCCTTGGCTGCAATAAAAATTGTCTTCACTGAATACTCTCTATGGTCCGAACCTTGTTAATCATCAACATCTCAACCGCAAACTCTCGAGATATCTCTGATATCCAATCGTCCGGAACACCAGCGAGCACGCCCTCGAAGAACGCCCTATCGACCCGATGTAGACGTTCAGTCCAAATCAGGGCATCAGGCCCACAGACCTTAGACATCTCACTAAAGGCTTCTACAGTCGTCAATCGCCCCCCCGATTGACCATAGATCTGGCTTCGCGCTCTCGAACAGTAGGCCATCATGTCGCCGTTAAGGTTTTGAGAGCCAAGTCGCTTTCTGCAAGTAAACTCTGTTTCATTGCGCCCCAAACTAGACGCGTGATCAAAGGTACAAGCCAGACGCATCTCCATAGTACTCCCAGGAATAGCAATCATGGCCCAATTCTCCTCGTGTCTGTCTTGATTGCCTATCAAGGCATCCAACATCAAATAGCTGCACATAACGCCCAACGGTGTCATCGTTGGACTTGGCGGAACCCATCCTAGTGGAAGCCCCAATCGAATCCTGTGAAATGCAGCCGCAATACGACGAACCGTATGAAGCCTGCGTCGATCCTGCACCGCCATCCGCTCACCAGATGAGACTCCGGTGATGATCTCATTGCCATGAACCAGTCGAGCGCCCTCTGGCACGAAGTTCAAAGTCCGCACACCTCGCCGTTCACCGCATAGAGCCAAGTCGTATGAAGCGTGAGGAATTCCAAGTTCTTTCGCGATATTGGCAACCACCACTTCGGCCCAGTTCTCCCCAGTCCCGGGCCTCCCCTCTTTAAAGAGAAAGGCATCTTGGTCAAACCAAAATTTTGCCTTTGTCCCCAAAGCCTCGTACAAATCAGCACTCTCTTCAAGAACTTCTACAACGGGGAACTTCATCGACCTCTCCCCGTCAAAAAAGAAGCCTGGCCAAATCAGAAGCGGCATTCAGCCCGCCATGCTGACTATCCCCCCCAGTACTGGGCAGCGTAAAGGTATAGCGCTCATCCCCCTGAAAAATGAGCTTAGGATGTTTACCCTGCTTATCAATTTGAAACCCTAATTCCTCCAATGCCTTTTTTACCTTAGGGTCCATCTTTACATAACCTCGTAAAACTTCCTTGATTTTACTTTTTGCTTGGGCTGCGAACTGATCTTCGACATTACTCTCAATGATTGCCTTTACAACATCTCTGCGCCTGGAATCACCACTACTTGAATCACGGTACTCCGCCAGTATCCGAAGCACCATTGAAGAGATCTCGTTCGAGTAAAGATCACATTCCGAACCAACGGATAGAGTCACACCGTCCTCAGTTGAATACCGAGCCTCGTACCTTCTTACCTCAGCCGCAAGACGGGAAATCTCACGCTCCGCATCAGCCAACTTTAGATCGCGAGCCTCCATTTCATCGTCGAACGCTTGAATGTATTCATTGATAGCCAGGTTTTCTCGACCTTTAAAACTCTCAATTTCTTGACGCGACAGTGCCTCTTGGACAGAGGCAAAAGTGCATCGATCGAGTGGCCGCCTATTTACCAGCGCCATACGGACTTCGTCCACAATTGCGTCGACAAAATCACCACCGGAATAGTGATCACCTCGTCGAAACTGAGTCCTTCTCCCGTCTCCCCCAGGCCAGTAGATACCCACCGATCCGCCAAAAACATTCTGCCCCGCAACCTTCTCCCGCAACAGCAATGAGAAAGTACGATCAGGCTCAACCAGAACATGCGCCATACCTGAAAGTCTCCAGGCAAGCTGATTTACATTGACAGATGGCCGGCCATTAAATCTGCTACTAACATAAACTACAGGAAGGCGATTAGCACCCTTACCTGTAATGAAACCAGTTGCGGCCGCAAGATCCGCTAGTTTCAGAAGATGCGGAGCCTCCCCAACTTCCAAGCCATCATCCCACCCTCCGCCCAGCCCTTCGAGGATAAGTCGAGTGAAGACCGGCTTTTTTGCCAATGGCACCATTACGGAAGGATTGGTCGCCTCACAGAACACTCTAATCGCTACTACAGGAAATAGTCCGGTGTTATCCGAGAAAGTGAAGAGACTTGTCCAATGAAGGCCGAGCTCTTCCTTTTGGTAACGAACACTGCAGGCAGCTCCTCCCTGATACAGAACCCTAAGACTAAGAATGCTCTCGCTGTCCTTGTCGAGGCTCACACGACCAAGCTCCTCGATGGCGGCTACATCTTGGGCATTGAATGCAGTATGAGGAGATCCAAGAATCCAAGATTGAACAATCGACACGAAATCCGCAGCGGTAGCGCCGGTGCGAACAGGGAAGTCAGTTGCAAAGGACAGCATATGGACACCCTTCCGTTGGGGTGACAGCCGTCAGAGACCGAGCAGGCGAGGCTGCCACGTTGCACTTATTCAGCACTTACGAAAAAACCGGCTCAAGGCCGGTTTTCGTAAATTCCTTGAAAAATCAAGAACTTCTTTGGTGGGCGGTACAGGGATCGAACCTGTGACCCTTGCCGTGTGAAGGCAATGCTCTACCGCTGAGCTAACCGCCCGTGTTGCGAGCCGCTCATTATAGGGGGCTGAGCGAACACGTCAACATCTTTCTTCACATCGATTTACATCGTCTGGGTCGGCTTGTCCGAGGTCGATGTGCCGGCCAGCAGCGTCTCGATCTTGTTGCGGATGGCCTCGCCGTCGGTGCCTTCGGCCAGCTGCACGCCGATGCCGGCCTGGCGGTTGCCCTGCGCGCCCAGCGGGGTGACCCAGACCACCTTGCCGGCCACCGGCAGGCGCTCGCTGGAGTCTGGCAGGGTCAGCAGCAGGAACACCTCGTCACCGAGGAAGTAACGCTTGGGCGTGGGTACGAAGACGCCACCGTTCTTCACGAACGGCATGTAGGCGCCATACAGCGCCGCCTTGTCCTTGACCGCCAGCGAAAGGATGCCCTGGCGGGCGTTCATCGCACTCATCGAATTGTCCCCTTGGATTGCACTTGGTTGGCCGCGCCCCATGCCAGCAGCAGCTCCACCACGGCCAGGTCGGCACGGATGGTGGTGCGCAGCAGATCGCGGGTGCGATTGGCGGCATCAAACCAGGCGGCCAGCTTGTTCAATCGGGCCGGATCGGTCAAGCCGTCGGCTGCTTTCTTCAGTGCCAGGTCGGCAGCATGGCGCAGGCGCAGGTCGGCGTTGTCGTCGCCGGTCCAGCGCTGGGCCAGCTCGACGCTGCCCACTTTGCCGGCCAGCAGCTGGTCCAGCTCGCTGGCCACCTGCCGGCGCAGGGCCATGCCCTCGCCTTGCAGCCATTGGTCGGCCATTGCCGGGTGGCCGCGGGCGGCGTCCAGCGCTTCACGCGCCACGCCCTCGGTATAGCCGCGTGCCTGCAGCCAGGCCATGGCTTCCTCGCGCGGCGGCATACGGAACTCCAGGCGCTGGCAGCGGCTGCGGATGGTCTGCGGCAGCCGCGCCGGGTCGGCGCTGAGCAGCCACAGGTAACGACCGGGCGACGGTTCTTCCAGCGTCTTCAGCAAGGCATTGCAGGCCGAGCGGTTGATGGCGTCGGCCGGATCGACAATCACCACCTGGGCCACGCCGTACTGCGGGGTGAGCGCCAGCTTCTGCGAGATCTCACGCACCTGGTCGATGACGATCTCGGTGCGCAGCTTGTCGCCGGTCTTGTTGGGGATGAAGCTGGTGAACTGCAGGTCCGGGTGGGTGCCGGCCGCAATCAACTGGGCGTTGCGCTGGCGTGCTGCCGCATCCGCGCCGTGGTTGAGTACGTGCGCGGCCAGCCGCAGCGCCACCGCGCGCTTGCCCATGCCGGCTGGGCCGCACAGCAGCAGGCCGTGGCCGAGCCGGCCGGCGTCTAGCGCGGCCACCGTCTGGTCATAGGCGCGCTGCTGCCAAGGGGCCAGTGCTTCGCTCATCGGGACATCCTGTACATCATTCGGGTCATGCCGCTCATTGCGCTGCGGCCTCGCTGCGCCTGGCACGCAGCCGCTGCAGGTATTCGGCCACGGCGGTGTTGTGATCGGTATAGGACGCGGAGAACACATGCGCGCCACTGCCATCGCCCACGGCGACAAAGTACAGCGCATCGCCTGGCGCCGGATTGGCGGCGGCATGCAGGGCGTCGCGGCCTGGCATGGCGATCGGCGTCGGCGTCAGGCCGGCGCGGGTATAGGTGTTGTACGGCGTATCGGTGGTCAGGTGGATCTTGCGGATATTGCCGTCGTAGGCGCTGCCGATGCCGTAGATCACGGTCGGGTCGGTCTGCAGGCGCATGCCCATTTTCAGGCGACGGACGAACACGCCGGCAATCTGCGGGCGCTCGCTGGCCAGGCCGGTTTCCTTCTCGATGATGGAGGCCAGGATCAGCAGCTCGTAGGGCGACTTCAGCGGCAGGTCGTCGCTGCGCCCGGCCCAGGCAACAGCCAGTTCCTTTTCCATCGCGGCATGGGCGCGCTTGAGCAAGTCCACGTCGCTATCACCGCGCTGGTAGATATAGGTTTCCGGCAGGAAGCGACCTTCCGGGTGCTGGTCGGGGAAGCCCAGCTTGGCCATCAGCTCGGTGTCAGCCAGATCGGTGGTTTCGTGTTCCAGCGGCTGTGCACGGGCCAGGGCCGCGCGCAGTTGGCGGATGTTCCAGCCTTCAACGATGGTGACGCGGTATTGCAACACCTTGCCCTGGCGCATGTTCTGCAGCAGCTGGCGCGGCGTGGGTGCCGGCTCCAGCGCGTACTCGCCTACCTTGAGCTTGCCGGCGGCATCAAGCTGGCGCGCCAGCAGCTGCCATTGCAGATCGTCGCCTTCATCCACACCGGCCGCGCGCAGCTTGCGCAGCACGCTGGTGAGGGAGTCACCCGAAGCGATGGTGATGCTTGCCGCAGACGGCGTCAGCGGCGTATCGGCAAAACTGCCCTGCCGCTGCCACAACCAGGCCGCACCTGCGCCAGCCAATGCCACCAGCAGTACCAACACCGCCAGCACCAGCAGACATCCGCGCTTGGCACCCGCCATGGTCACCCCGTCTTCAAAGAACCGATGCGCAGGATACCGCGCCGGCGGCAACGCCGGCCAAAGCGGTGTTCATCATTGCGGGTCCAGCGCCCGCAACAGCCCGCGCGCCTTGGCCCGGGTTTCATCCAGCTCCTTGTCGGCCACCGAATCCACCACGATGCCGGCTCCCGTACGGAAACTGGCGGTATTACCCTGCACTTCAGCGGTGCGGATGAGGATGTTCAGGTCCATGTCGCCGTCACGGTTCAGCCAGCCGAAGGCGCCGGTATAGGCACCGCGCGCGGTCTGTTCCAGCTCGGCGATGATTTCCATGCAGCGCACCTTGGGGCAACCGGTGATGGTGCCGCCCGGGAAGGTAGCCGCAATCACTTCGCCCGGGGTCACATCGGCGCGCAGCCGCGCGCGCACGTTGCTGACGATGTGGTGCACGTGGGCGTAGCTCTCGACGGTCATCAGCTCATCGACCTCGACGCTGCCGGGCGCGGCAATGCGGCCCAGGTCGTTGCGCTCCAGGTCGATCAGCATCACGTGCTCGGCGCGCTCCTTGGGATGACCAACCAGTTCCTGGATGCGTGCGGCATCGTCGTCACCCTCGAAGCGCGGACGGGTGCCAGCGATCGGGCGGGTCTGCACCACATCACCGTTGACGGAAACCAGCCGTTCCGGCGAGGAGCTGACCACGGCGCGTCCGGCGGCGGTGAACAGGCCGGCGAACGGCGCGGGGTTGGCGGTACGCAGCCGCGCGTACAGCGCTTCCGCTGCCAGCGGCGCATCGAATTGCGCCTGCCAGCGGCGCGACAGGTTCACCTGGAACACGTCGCCGGCATGCAGGTAGTCGATGATCTTGTGCACGCCATCGGTGAAGCGTTCGCCAGCGTCTTCGCTGATGGCGCCTGGGCCATGCCAATGCGGCAAGGGCGGCAGCAGCGCGGCTTGTGTTTGATCGTGCTGGAGCTGGCCGAGCAGGTCGGCGGCGTCGTCTTCGGCGATGGCAATGCAGCGGCCACTGTCGCGTTCGCGCAGTACCGCTGCCGGGCAGCGCAATGCGACGGCGGTTGGCAGGCCATCCGTGCGCTGTGGCAGCTGCAGGATCGGTTCAACCTGCTGGGCAAGCTCGTAATCGAGCAGCAAGGCCCAGCCGCCGCGGAACGGGATGTCCGCTTCCATCGGGTTACGTGGCTGCTGCAGGGCCTGCCAATCGCGGTCGAGTGCGGCGAGGAACGTCCCTTCCACCGGGCTGCCGTCTTCGCGCTGCACGCTGCCGTCGGCATTGAGCAGGAGCTGGCCACCATCGGCGATCAACAGCATGTCCCACTGGCCTTGCTTGCCGGCGGCAGTGGATTCAAGCAGGACCGGATAGCGATGCGGTGCGAGCCGATGCAGCGCCAGCAGGTCGATATCGGCGTGCAGGGGGAGGATGTGCATCGTGGGCCCGAAGAAGTCTGGGGGAGCGCGCCCTTCTCCCGCCGGGAGAAGGTGCCCCGTAGGGGCGGATGAGGGTGCGGTTGGCTGATAGGAGCTGGAGGCCAGCTGGCTGTTCGCCGATGCTGCTTCCGCCCTACCCTCACCCCAACCCCTCTCCCGCCGGGAGAGGGGCTTTAAGCCTTTAGATCCGCTTGAACACCAGCGTGCCGTTGGTGCCGCCGAAGCCGAAGCCGTTCGACATCACCACGTCCACGTCAGCCTTGCGGGCCACGTTCGGCACGTAGTCCAGGTCGCAGCCTTCGCTGGGGTTTTCCAGGTTGATGGTCGGCGGGATGATGCCGGTGTTCAGCGCCATCACCGAGAAGATCGCTTCCACGCCGCCCGCTGCACCCAACAGGTGGCCGGTCATCGACTTGGTCGAGCTGACCAGCATCTTGTAGGCGTGCTCGCCGAAGGCCGTCTTCATCGCCATGGTCTCGCCCAGGTCGCCCAGCGGCGTGGAGGTGCCGTGCGCGTTGAGGTAGCCCACCTGTTCCGGGGTGACGCCGGCGTCCTTCATTGCCGCGACCATGCAGCGGGCGGCGCCTTCGCCGTTCTCGCTCGGTGCGGTCATGTGGTACGCGTCGGAGCTTGCACCGAAACCAGCCAGCTCGCAGTAGATCTTGGCGCCGCGCGCCTTGGCGTGCTCGTACTCTTCCAGGATCAGGATGCCGGCACCGTCGCCCAGCACGAAGCCGTCACGGCCCTGGTCCCACGGACGCGAGGCCTTGGTCGGCTCGTCGTTGCGGGTGGACATGGCCTTCATCGCGCAGAAGCCGCCCAGTGCGGTCGGCGAGGAACCACGCTCGGCGCCACCGGCAACCATCACGTCGGCATCGCCGTACTGGATCATGCGCATCGCCGTACCGATGGAATGGTTGGACGTGGCACAGGCCGACACCGCCGAGAACGACGGGCCCTTCAGCCCGGCGATGATGCTCAGCTGGCCGGGCAGCATGTTGATGATGGTCTTGGGCACGTAGAAGGGCGAGATCTTCTTGCCTTCGTGGAACTCGATGGTCTGCTCTTCGATGCCGAGCAGGCCGCCGATGCCGGCGCCGACGATGGCGCCAATGCGCTCAGCGTTGGCGTCGGTGATTTCCAGGCCCGAGTCGTGCAGCGCCATGAAGGCGGCACCCAGGCCGTAATGGATGAACGGGTCCATCTTCTTGGCATCCTTGCCGCTGACCCGATACTTGCCGAACAAGGGGTTGTCGGCGGTGATGTCGAAATCCCTGACCTCACCTGCAATCTTGGTGGTGAAACGCTCCAGGTAGCTGTCCATGACATTCGTCAGCGGGCCAATGCCCGAGCGGCCATTGATGATGCCTTCCCAGCTGCTGGCCAGATCATTGCCTAGGGGCGACACCATGCCCATGCCGGTAACGACGACGCGACGACTCATTGCGGATTCTCCTGGCCCCGCATGCGGGGGTTTTGAAACTTAAAAGCACAGGGCCGCATCAGCGGCCCCATGGATTTGCAACGCGGCTGACATGCTTGCCGACCGCGCCTTGTCAGACCTGGATCAGGCCTTGACGTGTGCCTTGACGTAGTCGATGGCGGCCTGGACGGTACCGATCTTCTCGGCTTCTTCGTCCGGGATTTCGCACTCGAACTCTTCTTCCAGCGCCATCACCAGCTCAACGGTGTCAAGCGAGTCTGCACCCAGGTCATCGACAAACGATGCGCTGGTGGTGACTTCTTCTTCCTTGACGCCAAGCTGCTCAACAACAATCTTCTTGACGCGTTCTTCGATGGTGCTCATTGGATATCGCTCCAGATGGAGTAGTGGTTCAAAAGACGCCAGCCCCCAGGGCTGGCCGTGGGATAGTGTAGTGGAAACCGTCGCGGCGGTGTTTCTGAACAAAAAAGCCACAACGATCAACCACTTGGGTGCAGTCCCTGCACACCACGCTTACGGCATGTACAAACCGCCGTTCACGTGAAGGGTTTCGCCGGTGATGTAACTGGCCGACGGACCGGCCAGGAACGCCACCGCCTTGGCGATGTCTGCGGGCTCGCCGAGGCGGCCCAGCGCGATCTGGCCGAGCATCGCCGCCTTGGCGTCCTCGGGCAGATCCTTGGTCATGTCCGTGTCGATGAAGCCCGGTGCGACCACGTTGACGGTCACGCCACGGCTGCCGATTTCCTTGGCCAGCGACTTGGAGAACGCAATGATGCCAGCCTTGGCGGCGGCATAGTTGGCCTGGCCGGCATTGCCGGTGACACCGATGACCGAGGCGATATTGATGATGCGGCCCTTGCGCGCCTTCATCATGCCGCGCATCACCGCCTTCGAGGTGCGGTAAACGCTGGTCAGGTTGGTGTCGAGGATGGCCTGCCAATCCTCGTCCTTCATGCGCATCAGCAGGTTGTCGCGGGTGATGCCGGCGTTGTTGACCAGGATGCTGATGGCACCGAATTCCTTGCTCACCGCGTCGATCAGCGCGTCCACCGCACCCGGCTCGGTCACGTTCAGCGCACGGCCGTGGCCGCCCTGGGCAGCCAGCCGCGTACCGATGGCGGCTGCGCCGTTGTCGGTGGTGGCGGTACCGATGACGGTCGCGCCCAGCGCGGCCAGTTCATCGGCAATGGCGGCACCGATACCCCGGCTGGCGCCGGTGACCAGCGCGATTTCACCTTGCAATGGCTTGCTCATTCCTGTTCCTTGTATGCATGGCACCGCGCACGCGCAGCGCCCATCATGACCGGGCGCAGGCTGCGCCCGTGCCGCAATCGGTTACTCAGTTTGCCCACTCTTCCAGCGCGCCGGCAAAGTCTGCCGGGGTGGCGAGCGGACGCCCTTCGATGTTCTTGTCGATGCGCTTGACCAGGCCGGTCAGCACCTTGCCCGGGCCGCATTCGGCCACGCGGGTGACACCGCGTGCGGCCAATGCCTGCACGCAACCGGTCCACTGCACCGGCTGGTACAGCTGCTGCACCAGTGCCTGACGGATGGCATCCACGCCCTCATGCACCTGTGCGTCGACGTTCTGGATCACCGGCAACGACGGCTGCTGCCACGCCAGGCCTTCCATTACCGCAGCCAGACGATTGGCGGCTTCGCGCATCAGCGGCGTGTGCGACGGCACGCTGACGGCCAGCTTCACCGCCTTGCGCACGCCCTTTTCAGCCAACAGCGCCAAGGCGCGGTCCACTGCGGCAGCGTCACCGCCGATCACGATCTGGCCGGGCGAATTGAAATTGGCCGGCACCACCACCTGGCTGCCTGCAGCCTCGGCGCAGACTTCCAGCACCAGCGCGTCTTCGGCGCCGAGCACGGCAGCCATCGCGCCAACGCCCGTCGGGGCTGCGTCCTGCATCAGCTGGCCACGCAGGCGCACCAGGTGCGCACCGTCGTGCAGCGTCAACGCGCCGGCAGCAACCAACGCGGTGTACTCGCCCAGGCTGTGCCCGGCCAGTACGGCAGGCTGTGCGCCGCCCTGTGCATTCCACAGGCGCCACACCGCGATGCTGGCGGCCAGCAGCGCCGGCTGGGTGAATTCGGTGCGATTGAGCTGTTCTTCCGGGCCGCCCTGCGACAGTGCCCACAGATCGACGCCCGCGCCTTCGGAGGCCTCGGCAAAGGTGTCACGGACCTGCGGGTGCAGTTCAGCCAGTTCGGCCAACATCCCAATGGATTGCGAACCCTGGCCGGGAAATACGAAAGCGAGTCGGGAGTCAGTCACGCGGTCTTCTGCTGCATCAATCGAAGCGGGGAATAATAAGCGCGAAAGCGCCCGCCCGTCTGTACTGGCGCGTATGCAGGGGCACGCAGCGGTAGTGCCGAGCCATGCTCGGCGAGGGGCTTTACAGCAGAGAGCCCGTAGTGCCGAGCCATGCTCGGCAAGGGGCCTTACCGCAAAGAGCCTGTAGTGCCGAGCCATGCTCGGCAGGGGGCTTTACCGGCAACGCCCCTGCCGAGCATGGCTCGGCACTATATTCCCCCTCCCCTTTCGCGTAGCGAAGGGGAGGGCTGGGGAGGGGTTGGTTTTTCGCTGCGTCATGCAGTTGTGGCTTCGCGGCTTACGCCACTCCTACTAGGAGTTTGGGGCTGATGGGCGGCTGGTGAAGCCCCTGCCGAGCATGGCTCGGCACTACACCCCCTCCCTTTCGCGTAGCGAAGCGGAGGGTTGGGGGGGGTTGGCTTTTCGCTGCGTCATGCAGTTTTGGCTTCGCGGCTTACGCCGCTCCTACAAGGATTTGGGAGGCGGTAAATAGCTGGGAAAGGCCCCTGCCGAGCATGGCTCGGCACTACATTAATGGGGCGCGAAAATAAAACGGGCAGCCATTGGCTGCCCGTTTTTGTATCTGAATCAGCGCGGCGCTTAGTAGCGCACCAGCGCCGAGCCCCAGGTGAAACCGCCGCCAAAGGCTTCCAGCAGCAACAACTGGCCGCGCTCGACACGACCCGAACGGATCGCTGCGTCCAGTGCCAGCGGTACGGAACCAGACGAGGTGTTGCCGTGCTTGTCCACCGTCACCACCACGCGGTCCATCGGCATGTCCAGGCGCTTGGCCGTGGCTTCGATGATGCGCAGGTTGGCCTGGTGCGGGATCAGCCAATCCAGGTCGGACTTGTCCAGACCATTGGCCTGCAGGGTCTCATCAACCACCGAGTCCAGCGCCTTGACGGCGTACTTGAACACGTCGTTGCCCTTCATGATGATGTTGCCCGGCTTGTCGAAGCCGACCGACACACCAACCGGATCCCACAGCAGCTCCTTCTTGCTGCCGTCGGCATGCAGATGGGTACTGAGAATGCCGGTGTCTTCGTCGGCCTTGAGCACGACGGCGCCCGCGCCATCACCGAACAACACGCAGGTGGTGCGGTCAGTCCAGTCGACGATACGGGTCAGGGTTTCCGCACCGATCACCAAGACGTGCTTGGCATCACCGCTGCGAATGAATTTGTCAGCCACGCTCAGGGCGAAAAGGAAGCCCGAACATGCCGCATTGACGTCAAACGCCGCCGAACCAGCTGCGCCGAGGCGGGCCTGGATCAAGCAAGCGGTAGACGGAAAAATCAGATCCGGCGTGGTGGTACCCACGATGATCATGTCCAGCTGCGACGCCTCAATGCCGGCAGCTTCCAGCGCGCGCACGGCGGCGTGGTAACCCAGGTCACTGGTGGTTTCGCCTTCGGCAGCGATGTGCCGCTCACGGATACCCGTGCGCGACTCGATCCACTCGTTGGTCGTCTCGACAATCTTGGTCAGATCATCGTTGGTCAACACTTTCTCGGGCAAATAACTACCAGTGCCCGCGATTCTCGAGTAGATCCGCTTGCTCATGCTGTTTCCTATTGCGCGAAGCCGCCCGCAGGCGGCCCCGGAAGAATCGGTGCAACAACCGCCACACTCAGGTGGCGGCAGCCGTCACAAATCAATCTTCTTCAGCGACCAGGGTCGACTTGGTCGTGATCACCTTCTTGCCACGGTAGAAACCGTCAGCAGTGATGTGGTGACGCAGATGCACTTCACCGGTGGTCGGATCGGTGGACAGCTGCTTTGCGCTCAGGGCGTCGTGGGCACGACGCATGCCGCGGCGGGACGGGGTAACACGGGATTTCTGCACAGCCATGGGATTGCTCCAAACTCGGTTTCGTTTGCTTCGTCGTTTAATTGCACAGGACGCCAGCGTCCAGCACTACTCGCTTTCGCCGCAGCCGCCGACGATTACCGGCCGCAATTATTTCTTCAGCGCCGCCAATGCCGCAAAGGGATTGGCCTTGCTCAATTCTTCTTCGGTCGCGGTGAAGTCCTGTTCGACTGCCTCGCTTCCTGGCGCCAGCGCTACCACCGGCACCGCCAACACCAACTCGTCTTCCACAAGATCCAGCGGCCGCAGGTTGCCGTCTTCGGGCACCAGCAGCGCTTCGTATTCCTCTGGAAGCGCGGATTCCTCGTCTTCGTCCTTGATCAAGCCCAAGCGCTGCCTGATCGACACCGGCAGCAGGAAACGCTGCATGGTGCGCTGACAGATCAGGGGCAACTCGGTATCGATGGTCAGATCGACATAAGCCACCTGCAAGATGTTGTCTCGATCGAATTCCAGCGCATAGGTGCACTGGCCTTCGGTATCGGCAACCAGACCCTGCAGGCGGGTCAATTCGGACAAAGGCACCTGGCCGTCAAAGCGCCTACGCGCTACGACCATCCGCCAAGCATCCAGCAATTCGGGCACGTTCGCGGACATAAGCTGCAGAATGTTAAGGAGTAGCCCCGCCGCTGTCAAACCCAAAGCGACGGAAACATTGTCAGACCGGCGGCGGCGCAGCAGACTGGCCGTCCCGAGCCGCGTATTTTTACACATGAAGCCCCTGATTCTCGCCTCCACGTCACGATATCGCGCTGAATTGCTGAACCGGCTCAGGCTTTCGTTCAGTTCGGCAGCCCCGGACGTCGATGAATCGCCCCTGCCCGGCGAGGCGCCAGCCGCGCTGGCACAGCGTTTGGCGGGCGCAAAGGCCGAAACCGTCGCCCGCCAGTTCCCCGGCAGCTGGGCCATCGGCTCGGATCAAGTTGCCGAGCTGAACGGGCAGCCGCTGGGTAAACCCGGCAGCCGTGAGGTCGCTTGCGCGCAGTTGGCAGCGATGTCCGGCCACGAAGTGCTGTTCCACACCGCCGTCTGCGTAAGCGACGGCACTACGCACCACCAGGCCAGCGATCTGACCCGCGTGCGCTTCAGGGCCCTGCAGACGGCCGAGATCGAGCGCTATATCGATGCCGAGCTGCCACTGGACTGCGCTGGCAGCTTCAAATGCGAAGGACTGGGCATCACCTTGTTCGAGGCCATCGAGAACAGCGACCCTACCGCCTTGATCGGCCTGCCGCTGATAAAGACCTCACAGCTGCTGCGACAGGCCGGTTATCAGCTGCCCTAGCCTGCGGCTTCCAGTAGCCCGGGTAAGCGCAGCGCACCCGGGAGCCAGGATCTAACGTCAACTCAGGTTTGCCGCCAACAGCCCCGGGTGCGCTGCGCTTACCCGGGCTACGGTGCTATCAACTGCCCTAGCCCACTGCGGCTGCGCCGGTAATCCATGCCCGCACATCAACACACAGGCGCGGGCCAGCGTTATTTGATCTCGAACGGCTGTTCGGCCCAGGTTTCTACACTGCCGTCATTGCCATGCAGGCGCAGCCCCAGCCAATGGGTGCCAGGCTTCAGGGCGGATGTATCCAGGCGCGCATCAAAGCCGGTATTGGGATGCTGCGGGTCGTTGGAAATCTTCCAGAACGGGCGCACGTCGAAGGCGCGTCCGTAGCTGGCATCACCTACGCTGCGGCCGTCCAACAGCAGCTCAACCCGTGACAAACCCACGCCGTCCTTGAAGGCCCAGCCGCTGACTTCCAGCGCACCGTCCACTGCCTGCCCCGCCAACGGCGTTTCCACCCACGCCATGGCCGGCGTCACGCAGACACCAGGCTGTTTTTCCGCCGGCAGCCGGAACAGCAGGAAGCGCTGGAATCCATGATCGAGCGAAACCACCCGTGGCGGCGGCAGCGGCCCCACCAGCTCGCAGACCTTGTGGTAATGCGCCAATAGATCGCGGTAACGCTGATCGCCCGGCGACAACACCAACAACACCGGCGTGGAGCGGCTGCCATCGCTGATCAGCCTCCACAACGCCAGCTGCGCGGTGCGCCCGTGCCGGTCATTGAGCGCGTGCGGCAGCACCTTGATGTTCGGATCATTGAGGCGGAAGCCGAGCTCCGCGCCCACCTTGAAACTGCCAGCCAGCAACTGCGTGTCTTCCGGCATCTGCGAGAGCTCGTCGCGCACGCCCTCGGCCAGCTGCTGCCAGCCGGCGAAATTCCGCGGGTAGTACTTGCTGCCCGCCATGTGCTCACGCAGTGCAGGCGACGCCGCCAACAGGTAATAACTCATGGCCAGCAGCAGCCCCAGCGAGGTCACCGCCCACAGCGCGCGCCGCCAGCGACGCGACCAGTGACTGAGCAACGCCGGTACGCAGACCAGCAAGGCCAGGTAGCCCGGCAGCGGCCAATGGAAGCTGACCCGCTCCACATCGGTGAAGAAGCCGAGCAGGAAGATCAGCAAGGTCGAGGTGGCACCAACCAGCGCGAAGTAACGCCATTGCAGATGATGGAAGCCGCCCTGCGCATGCCGCAGGCCCTTGCCAGCAACCACCGCCATCGCCGCAAACAACAGCGGCGTCACCAGCAGCGGCTGGATCACCAGGAACAACACACCCTGCCACTGGAAGGCCCAGGGATGCCGCTCGACCAGTTGGAACTTGAGCCCGGCATCCTGGTTGTCCAGGTTCCAGGCCAGCAACGGTACCCAGGCCGCGACACCGACGGACAAGGCGATCCACACGCGCGGATCGCGCAGCATCTTGCGGCCTTCGGGCAACACCAGCAGCGCGATGAAGCCCACCGCGATCACGCCGATGAAGCGGTAGTGGCTCAACGCGCCCATCAGCAAGCCGCAGGCCAGCAACAACGCACCACCAGCCCCTACACCGCGCAGCAGACGCGCGCCGGCATCCAGACACAGCAAGGCCGCAATCGCCATCGGCACGTCCGGCACCGCCAGGATGCCCAGCGTTGCCGACAGCGGCATCAACAAGGCCAACGCACCCGCGCGCCAACCCATGCGTGCGCCGAACCAGCGCGTGCAGATGCTGGCAACCATCCACGGCAAGGCGGCACCCATCAGCAGGAACGGCAGACGCACACCCAGGCGATGGTCGCCGGCAACCTCCACGCCCAGCCGCGTAAGCCACGCGGTAAGCCCCGGCAGGTCCGAATAGGCCATGGCCAGATGTTGGCCTTCCTGCCAATAGAAGGCTTCGTCCACAAACAACGGAAGTTGCGATGCCAGCAGCACCTTGGCGGTAGTGACCAGCACCCACAACACAAGGAAGGTCACGTATGCGCGTTGTTCACCCCTGATTGCCACGTACACTTCCTTCAGCCCAAATATCGAGACGACCATGACCGTGGCGCCGCCCGGAATGCTAACCGAAGTAACACTACAGTCCCTATCGGCAGCGCAACAGCAGGTCAATTCCCTACTGCTGGGCAAGGCGCAGGAAGTGCGGATGGCCTTTGTCGCGCTGCTGTCCAGCGGACATCTGCTGATCGAAGACCTGCCCGGCCTGGGCAAGACCACCCTGGCCCATGCAATGGCCTCCAGCCTCGGCCTGCAGTTCCAGCGCGTGCAGTTCACCTCGGATCTGCTGCCCGCCGATGTGCTCGGCATCTCGGTTTACGAAGCGCACAGCCGCAGCTTCCAGTTCCACCCGGGGCCGGTGTTCTGCAACCTGCTGCTCGCCGACGAGATCAACCGCGCACCGCCGCGCACACAGAGCGC
Source organism: Stenotrophomonas terrae (assembly GCF_001431465.1). Lineage (GTDB taxonomy): Bacteria > Pseudomonadota > Gammaproteobacteria > Xanthomonadales > Xanthomonadaceae > Stenotrophomonas > Stenotrophomonas terrae. The sequence continues at coordinate 96,315 of NZ_LDJJ01000037.1, forward strand.
ATTGCTTGAAGCGATGGCCGAGCAGCAGGTGACCCTGGATGGCGTTACCCACAGCTTGCCGGACCCGTTCTTTGTGATCGCCACCCAGAACCCGGTGGACATGTCAGGCACCTTCCCCCTGCCGGACTCGCAGCTGGACCGCTTCCTGCTGCGCCTGACCCTGGGCTATCCCAACGCCGAAGCCGAACGCGCCCTGCTGGCCGGCGAAGACCGTCGCAACCTCATCGCCCGCGTCACCCCCTGCCTGTCCGAGCAGGACCTGCGCAGCCTGCGCGAAGCGGTGGGCCAGGTACATGCCAGCGATGCACTGATTGATTACGTGCAGGCCTTGATCACCCGCAGCCGCCAACACCCCGGCGTGCGTGTTGGCCTGTCACCGCGCGCCGGCATCGCCTTGCTGCGCGCCGCCAAGGCGCATGCACTGCTGCTTGGCCGCCGCCATGTCATTCCCGAAGACGTGCAGGCCTTGTTCATCGCCGTGGCCGGGCATCGCCTGGTCGGCGAGGCGGAGGCATCTTCGGGGCCGGCCCTGGCACGCGCCATCCTGCACAGCGTGCAGGTGGATTGAGGTGCGTGCAGCGTTGCGGCAGCGCCTGCAGGCACTGCAGTTGCTGGCACGGCCACGGCAGCCGGAAGACCTGCCGGTGCAACTGGACCGGCGCCGCATCTACGTGCTGCCTACCGGCTTTGGCCTGTTCCTGGCCGCCCTGCTTGCGGTGATGCTGCTCGGCGCATTGAACTACAACAACAACCCGGCCCTGTTGCTGGCGCTGGTGCTGGCAGCCACCGCACTGGCCAGCACCCTGCAGGCCCATCTGCAGCTATCCGGCCTGCGCCTGCAGGCCCTGTCGGCCGACCCGGTCGCCGCCGGCAATCCCATCCGCCTGCGGCTGGCACTTGCACGCAGCGACCGCCGCCCGCGTCGCGCCCTGCAGCTGGATTGCGCGCAGGCCCGCACCCACTTCAACCTGGAGCAGGACAGTCAGGCCGAGGCCGATCTGTGGTTGCCTACCCAACAACGCGGCTGGCTGGATCTGTCGCGTATCCGCGTGGCCACCACCCAGCCACTGGGCTTGGTCCGCGCATGGGCCTGGTTCTGGCCGGATACCGCCTTGCTGGTCTATCCCAGCCCCGAAACCAACGCGCCGCCACTGCCGGACGCAGGCAGCGCATCCACCCGCACCCGCGTGCATCCGCAGGGCGAGGAACTGCAGCAGATGCGTCCGTACCGCAGCGGTGACTCGCGCCGCAGCATCGCCTGGAAGCATTCGGCGCGCCGCGACGAACTGCTGGTGCGCGAATACGAGCGCCCCTACGGCGCCGAGCTGGTGCTGGACTGGCAGCAGTTGCGCGCCCTACCGCATGAGCGCCGCATCTCGCGACTGGCCCGCTGGGTCGACGAGGCCGAGCGCGAGGGCCGCAGCTATCAACTGCGCCTGCCCGGCATGCCGCCGCTGGGGCCGGCCAGCGGTGACGCCCACCGCCACCTTTGCCTGCGCGCACTGGCGCTGCTTCCTGCCGCATGAAGATCTCTTCTCCCGCCCTGAGCGCAGGCACCCGCCTCTGGATCAATCTGGTCACCGTGCTGTGCCTGCTGCCGTTGTTGCTGCAGTTGCCCGCCACGCTGGCGGTGGTGTTCGCCGTCACCACGCTGCTGGTGGCGCTGTGGTCGTGGCGCCATGCCATGCCGCTGCCACTGCGGCTGCTGCTGGTCGGCATCATGCTGGCGTGCATTTACTGGCAGATGGGCATCCGGCCCGGCCGCGATACCGGCTGCGCCCTGCTCGCTGCAATGTTGGCGATCAAATCCAGCGAACTGCGCAATCTGCGTGACGCACGCAGCCTGATCGGCTTCGGCCTGTTTGCCCCGTTCGCCGCCTTCCTGCTTGACCAGGGCCCAAGCACCCTGCTGATGTCCGCAGCCGCCGTGGTCGCCGCCCTGCTGGCCCTGCAGCGGCTGGCCGATGAAGAAGTCGGCATCGCCCACCTGCCGGCACGCGCCCAGCTGCGCACCGTCGGCCGGCTGATGCTGCTTGCCTTGCCGCTGGCGTTGTCGGCGTTCTGGCTGGTGCCGCGTCTGCCTACGCCACTGTGGGGCACGCCGGAGCGCGCCGCCGCACGCCCGGGGCTGTCCGGCAGCATGCAGCCCGGCGGCTGGATCGACCTGATGGCCGATGACAGCCCGGCGCTGCGCGTGGAGTTCTTCGGCCCGGTGCCGGCGCAGAACCAGCGCTACTGGCGCGGCCCGGTATTGACCCGTTTCGACGGCCGCCGCTGGACCCGCTTGGAAAGCCAGCAATACGGGCAACCGCCGACCGTGCGTTCGGCCGCCCAGCGCTGGGATTACCAGATCGAATACGAGCCCACCGACCGCCGCGAACTGGTCGCCCTCGATCTGCCCCTGCAAGCCCCCAGCGGCAGCTACCTGGATGCCGACTACAGCCTCAGCGCACCACAATCGCTGACCACGCTGAGCCGTTGGCGCATGCAATCAAGTGCCGCGGAGGCCTTCCAGGCCGAGCTGCCACAACGCCTGCGCCAACAGGCCCTGCAACTGCCGGAGGGCTTCAATCCACGCACGCTTGCACTGTCCCGGCAATGGCTCAGCGAAGCCGGCAACGACCCGGCAGCACTGGTGCAGCGCAGCCTGGAATGGATCCATCGCGATTTCGCCTACACCCTGGCCACGCCGCTGGCCGGCCGCCATTCGGTGGACGAATTCCTGTTCGACCAGAAGGCCGGCTATTGCGAGCACTTCAGCGCGGCGTTCGTGGTGCTGATGCGCGGCGCCGGCATACCCGCCCGCGTGGTCACCGGCTACGCCGGCGGCGTGCGCAACCGCTTCGGCAACTACTGGGTGGTGCGGCGTCTGGATGCACATGCCTGGGCCGAAGTCTGGCTGCCGCAGCGCGGCTGGGTACGCGTGGACCCCACCGCCGCCGTCGCCCCGGAGCGCATCTACGACACCTTGGAAGATCGCGTCGGCGACAACGACACCGGCGCCGATGGCATGGATCTGGCTGGGCGCTGGAGCAGCCTGCTGCAGTACGGCGACTATCTGCGCCGCGGCTGGAACACCGCCGTGCTGTCCTTCAACGCCGAGCGTCAGCAACACCTGCTCAGCGCCATCGGCATCAAGCAGTTGAACCCCTCGCAGCTGGTTGCCTTGTTTGCCGGCTTCGCCGTGCTGGCGCTGGGCCTGATGGCCTGGCTGCTGGCGCGCGGTGAACGCCAGCGTGACCCCTTGCTGCGCGCCTGGCATCGGCTGGACCGGCGTTACCAGCGCCTCGGGCTCGGCCGTGAACCGTCGGAAACCGCCAGCGATTGGGCCGCGCGGGTGGACCGCGCCCGCCCCGGCAGCGACCTGTTGGCACTCAGCCAGCGTTTCACTCAAGCGCGTTACGCTGGCGTCCGATCGGATGTCGTTTCATTATTGGCGGACCTGCACAGGCACCGCCCGAAACCCGGAGTACGAACATGAAGACCCGCATCCTCCTCGTTGCCGCTGCCAGCCTGGTGCTGGCTGCCTGTGCCACGGCGCCCAAGCCGCTGCAGGGACAGTTCACCCCCGTTTCGCCGCGTGACGCGGTGGCGCAGAAGCAGACTGGCGCGCCGGTACGCTGGGGTGGCCGCATCATTGAAACCGTCCCCGGCCAGGGCGAAACCTGCTTCCAGATGCTCGCCCGCCCGCTCAATACCAGCGGCCGCCCGAGCACCAGTTCGAGCGATGCCAGCGACGGCCGCTTCCTGGCCTGCCGCAGTGGTTTCTATGATCCGGCGGTGTTCGAGCCCGGCCGCGACGTGACCTTCATCGGCCGCATCGATGGCTACCAGAGCACCAAGATCGGCGAATACGATTACCCGCTGCCCAAGCTTGCCGCCGACGTGGTGTACCTGTGGCCGGTGCAGCGCGAAGTGGAAGTGGTACCCGCCTACCCTTACGGCCCCTGGGGCCCGGGTTGGGGCCCAGGCTGGGGCTGGGGTTACCGCGGCTGGTGGTAACAAACTGAAAACGCCGCCCCAAGGGGCGGCGTTTTTGTTTGATTGAAACCTGGAACGATGGTTGTGGGAGCGGCGTAAGCCGCGAAGCTACAGATCCATCAAACACAGCAGAGCTCACCCCTCC
>NZ_LDJJ01000038.1 GCF_001431465.1 Stenotrophomonas terrae
TCAGCCAAAGGGAGGGGGCGGAAGCGGTAGTGCCGAGCCATGCTCGGCAGAGGCATTCCAAGCAGTACCCGCCCTGTCGGAGCGGCGTAAGCCGCGAAGCCACTGATGGTCGAAAAACCCGGCGAGCCTGCAATCAAACTGACTGCAATTGCAGGTCTTTGCAGGCACAAACGGACCACCAGCTTCGCGGCTTACGCCGCTCCTACAACCTCAGCGTCAGGCAACGTAAACCGTTTTGATATTCATGAACTCATGAATACCCGGGCCTGCCAGCTCGCGCCCAAAGCCTGAGCGCTTGGTGCCGCCAAACGGCAATCGCGCATCGCTCTTCACCACTGAATTGACGAAGGCCGCACCGCATTCCAGCTGCACGGCGACGTTCTCACCGCGCAGTACATCGCGGGTCCAGACGCTGCCGCCCAGGCCGAAGCTGGTGTCATTGGCAACCCGCACCGCCTCGGCTTCGTCCTTGACCCGGATGATGGCGGCCACTGGCCCGAACAACTCCTCGTCATAGGCCGGCATGCCGGGCCCGACGTTGTCGAGAATCGTGGCCTGGTAGCCGGCATTGCTGTCGGCAACCGGCGCGCCGCCCAGCAACACCTTCGCACCCTTGTCGATGCTGCTGCGTACCTGTTTGTGCAGCTCATCGCGCAGGTCAGCGCGCGCCATCGGCGCCAAACTGCTCGCCTCATCCTGCGGATCGCCGTATACGCGTGCCTGCGCCGTTTCCACAAAGCGCTGCACGAAGGCATCGGCAATCGAATCCACCAGGATGAAGCGCTTGGCCGCGATGCAGGTCTGTCCGGCATTGTCGAAGCGCGAGCGCACCGCGGCGGCCGCGGCCAGATCCAGATCGGCATCGTCCAGCACCACGAAGGCATCACTGCCGCCCAGCTCCATCACGCACTTCTTCAACTGGTCGCCGGCATTGGCGGCAATGGAACGGCCGGCACGCTCGCTGCCGGTCAAGGTGACTGCCTTGATCCGGCGATCGCGCAGCACCCCGGCCGCCTGCTCGTTGTCGATGTGCAGCACGTCGAACACGCCCGCTGGAACGCCCGTAGCGGCGACAACCTCGCGCAGCAGATCGGCACAGCCGGGGACATTGCTGGCGTGCTTGAGCAGGGCCACATTGCCGGCCATCAAGCCCGGCGCAAGGAAACGGATCACCTGCCAGATCGGGAAATTCCATGGCATCACTGCCATCACGCAGCCAATCGGCTGGTAGATGACATAGCTGCGCTGGGCTTCGGTGGGGATGGGCTGCGGCTTCAGGTAGTCTGCGGCGTGGTCGGCGTAGTACTCGCAGGCCGCTGCACTCTTCTCGATCTCGACCAGCGCCTCGCGGCGCAGCTTGCCCATTTCGGCCGTCATCGTGCGCTGGATGTCGTCACGGCGCGCGCGCAGGCCGCCGGCGATGTTGCGCAGATAGTCACCGCGCTGATCCAACGACAATGCCGCCCATTGCGGGAACACCGATTCAGCTGCGGCAAGCCGCTGCTCGATGCCCGCTGCTGTCATCAGCTCGACCGTACCCACGACCTGGCCGTTGAAGGGATTGATAGTCTGGTACGACGCCATGAACTCACCTGCACGCAACGAATGCAGGAATGGTAGCGCCGCAAGTGTTGCGGGCAGGTAAATCCCAAGCGAAGGCCTGTAACTCGGCACAGGGACTTAGCTGTAGTGCCGAGCCATGCTCGGCAGGGGGGGACTCATCTGTAGTGCCGAGCCATGCTCGGCAAGGGGCTTTACCGGTAGAGCCTCTGCCGAGCATGGCTCGGCACTACATTGCATTGCTGGTAGAGCCTCTGCCGAGCATGGCTCGGCACTACATCTGGGCGTCAGCCGTTTTCCTGCAGGGCCAGCTGCATATCGCGCTGGCGACGTTTTTCGGCGCGGGCCGATATCCACCAACCCAGCACTGCCACGGTCGACACGGCCAGCACCATCAACGTGGCCAGGGCATTTATCTTCGGGCTCACGCCCATGCGCACCGAGGCGAAGATCTTCATCGGCAGCGTGGTCGAGCTGGGGCCGGCAACGAAGCTGGCAATCACCACGTCATCCAGCGACAGGGTGAAGGCCAACAACCAACCCGACATCAGCGCCGGCGCAATGATCGGCAAGGTGATCAGGAAGAACACCTTGACCCGGTTCGCGCCCAGGTCCATTGCCGCCTCTTCCAGTGAACGGTCCAGCTCCTGCAGGCGCGAGGACACCACCACCGTCACGAAGGAGATGGTGAAGGTCACATGCGCGATCCAGATCGCCACCACGCCCTTGGACGGCAGGCCGAACAAGCCGCCCATCGATACCAGCATCAGCAGGATCGACAGGCCGATGATCACCTCCGGCATCACCAGCGGTGCCGTCACCAAGGCACCGAACAGGGTCTTGCTGGGGAAGCGCTTGAAGCGGGTCATCGCCATCGCCGCCATGGTGCCGATCACCATCGATGCGCTCGCTGTCCAGAAAGCGATCTTGATGCTGATCCAGGCCGCCTGCAGCAGCTGGCGGTCGCGGAACAACTCCCCGTACCACTGCGTGGAGAAGCCCGCCCATACCGTCGCCAGCCGCGAGGAATTGAACGAGTACACCATCAGCAACAGGATCGGCAGGTACAGGAAGGCAAAGCCGAGCAGCAGGATGCTCCAACCCAACCAGGAACTACGCCGGGTCATGCTCATGCCAGCTTCCCTTCCAGCTCACGCTGCTGGGACCGGTTGAAGATGATGATGGGCACCAGCAGCAACAGCAGCATCACGATGGCCACCGCCGAGGCCAGCGGCCAGTCGCGGTTGTTGAAGAACTCGCCCCACAACACCCGGCCGATCATCAAGGTATCCGGCCCACCCAGCATTTCCGGGATGACGAACTCGCCCACCGCCGGAATCATCACCAGCATGCAGCCGGCGATGATGCCGCTGCGCGACAGCGGCAAGGTGATGCGAGCGAACGCCTGCCAAGGCTTGGCACCCAGGTCGTAGGCAGCCTCCAGCAGGCGGTTGTCCAGCTTGACCAGGTTGGCGTACAGCGGCAGCACCATGAACGGCAGGTAGCAATAGACAATGCCGATATAGGCCGCGACCGGGGTGTAGAGAATGCGCAAGGGCTCGTCGATCAGCCCGAGGTTCATCAAGGTCCGGTTGATCAGGCCGTTGCTGTCGAGGATGCCGATCCAGGCGTATACGCGGATCAGGAACGAGGTCCACGAAGGCAGCACCACCAGCATCATCGCGATGTTGCGTGCCGACGGCGACATCCGCGAGATCACGTAGGCCATCGGGTAACCGATCAGCAAGGTCAAGAACGTCGAGATCACCGCGATCTTGATCGAACTCAGATAGGCGACCAGGTATTGGCTGTCGGTGAACAGCGCGGTGTAGTTGCCTAGATTGAGGTTCACCGTGAACGCATTGTCCACGTATTCGACGATGGAGGTATACGGCGGCATCGCCACCGCCATCTTGGCGAAGGAGATCTTCAGCACGATCAGGAACGGGATGGCGAAGAACAGCAGCAGCCACAGGTAGGGCACGCCGATCACACCTGCGCGCGCGCCGGGCAGCCACCGCCGCCAACCGCGGGTGAGTGGGCTGGTCGCGCTCATGAGGTCAGCACCACGCCGTCGTTGTCGTCCCAGGACACCCAGACTTCATCGTTCCAGGTGATGCCGTCGCTGTCCCAGCGCTTCATGTTGGCGAAGTTGGACAGGATCTTGGCGCCACTGGGCAGGCGCACGTGGTAGACCGAGTGGCTGCCGAAATAGGCGATGTCCTCAACCACGCCGAAGGCCTTGTTGGTCTCCCCTTCCGGCTCTTCCTTGGCGATATGGACCTTCTCCGGGCGCAACGCGAACGCCACCGGCTGGCCTTCGTAGCCGGTGATGCCGTGGCCAACATAGATCGGCGCCGGAAAATCGGCGGTGCGCACGGTGACGTATTCGGGCAGGTCCTCGTCGATTACGCCTTCGAAGGAATTCACCGAGCCGATGAAGCCAGCCACGAAACGATTGGCCGGCTGCTCGTAGATGTCATCGGGCTTGCCGATCTGCTGGATCCAGCCCTGGTCCATCACCGCGATGCGGGTGGCCATGGTCATGGCTTCTTCCTGGTCATGGGTGACCATCACGCAGGTCACCCCCAACTGCTCGATGATGTTGACCAGCTCCAGCTGCATCTTCGAGCGCAGCTTCTTGTCCAACGCGCCCATCGGCTCGTCCAGCAACAGCAGCTTGGGGCTCTTGGCCAGCGAACGCGCCAGCGCCACACGCTGCTGCTGGCCGCCGGACAGCTGGTGCGGCTTGCGCTTGCCCAGCTTCTGCAACTGCACCAACTCCAGCATCTCGCCGACGCGGCGGGCAATGGCGTCCTTGGCCATGCCGTCCTGCTTCAGGCCGAAGGCGATGTTCTGTTCCACCGTCATGTGCGGGAACAGCGCATAGGACTGGAACATCATGTTGATCGGCCGCTCGTAGGGCGGCAGCGCAGTGATCGGCTGGCCATCGAGCAGGATGCTGCCCTTGGTCGGCGTCTCAAAGCCGGCCAGGCAGCGCAGCAGGGTGGACTTGCCGCTGCCCGAACCACCCAGCAGCGCGAAGATCTCGCCCTTGCGCACATCAAGATTGACGTCATCGACGGCGACGAAGCCATCGAATTCCTTGCGCAGATCGCGAATGGACAGGTAGCCGGGCTCGCTGTTCAAAGCGATGGCCTCTGGCTTGGCGTCAACGGGCATGTAGGGCTCCGGAAGCAGGCAGATGAACAAACCAGCGTAGTTTAGCCCCCCCTTTTTGCTGACGACACCGCTGGCTGTGGCGGTTGGGGGCAATTGAACCTGCCGGGGCTGTAGGCGCGGCGTCAGGCGCGAAGCTGATCGTGCGTGAAGGCCCCAAGAGCCTACCCCTCCCCGACCCTCCCCTTGGCTACGCCAAAGGGAGGGAGACCAGCCGGCGCGCCTCGGAGTGTGCGGGCTGTGGGAGCGGCGTCAGCCGCGAAGCTGACAATACCTGAGAGGCCACAAGAGCCTACCCCTCCTCAGCCCTCCCCTTGCCTCCGGCAAAGGGAGGGGGAACAGCTGGCGCGCATCAATGTTGTAGGAGCGGCGTCAGCCGCGAAGCTGGCAATGCCTGAAAGACCACAAGAGCTCACCCCTCCCCAACCCTCCCCTTGCCTCCGGCAAAGGGAGGGGGCGGACTGCTGGCTGCGTCGAGGGGAAGCCCCGCGCACGACGCGCCGCCCCTTGTAGCACCACAAACAACAACGCCTCCCTTGTGAGGGAGGCGTTGCCTGGATCAGATGCGAAACCCGCCTTGGCCCTGATCACCCATCCCTCGGACGCGGGACGGGTGGCAGGCGCGGCTTCAGATCAACGACCGGTCTTCACCTCGGTCCACAGACGGGTGTACAGCTTGTCCGTCTCCGGGGTGTTGATCGCATAGGTGAACATCTTGGCGGCCACGTCTTCGGCCGGGTAGATGGTCTTGTCGTCACGGATGGCCGGGGCAACCAGCGAGGTCGCCGACTTCACCGGGTTGGCGTAGTGGGTCACGTTGGTGTTCTTGGCCGCGACTTCCGGCTCCAGCAGGTAGTTGATGAAGGCATAGGCATTACCCGGATGCTTGGCATCCTTGGGAATGGCCAGCATGTCGAACCACTGCGGGGCGCCTTCCTTGGGGATGGAATAGGCCACTTCCACGCCGTTCTTGGCTTCTTCGGCGCGGTCACGGGCCTGGATGATGTCGCCCGACCAGCCCACCACCAGGCAGGTGCTGCCGTTGGCCAGCGAGCCCACGTACTGCGAGGAGTGGAAGTTCTGCACGTACGGGCGGATCGACTTGAGCAGGTCGGCGGCCTTCTGCAGCACGGCCGGATCGGCGCTGTGCGGGTCTTCGCCCAGGTAATGCAGGGCCACCGGGATCATGTCCGCCGGGGTGTCCAGCAGTGTCACGCCGCAATCCTTCATCTTGGCGATGTTTTCCGGCTTGAACACCAGGTCCCAGCTGTTGGCGATGTCGGCGCTGCCGCCGAAACGCTCTTTCAGCTTGGCCACGTTGTAGCCGATGCCGGTGCTGCCCATCATGTACGGCACGCCGTACTGGTTGCCCGGATCCTGGCCGGCGATGCGCTGCATCACTGCCGGGTCGAGGTTGGCCAGGTTCGGGATCTTGCTCTTGTCCAGCGGCAGGAACACGCCGGCCTGGATCTGGCGGCCGAAGAAGTTCAGCGTCGGCACAACGATGTCGTAGCCGCTGTCGCCGGTCAGCAACTTGGTCTCAACCATCTCGTCGCTGTCGAACACGTCGTAGGTGACCTTGATGCCGGTCGACTTCTCGAAGTTCGGGATGGTGTCTTCGGCGATGTAATCCGAATAGTTGTAGACGTTGAGGACCTTGGCCTCGCCGCCTTCAGCAGGCTTGGCGCCGGGTTCCTTGCCGCCGCAGGCAGCAAGCAGGGAAATGGCGACACCAACGGTCAGAATGCGCAGATTCATGGGTTCTCCAGTGTGATCCGGGAGCGGTATGGGGGACCGGCCAAGCCGGGAGGTGGGCTATTGTCCCATCTGCGGCGCCTTTGTGTGTAGAAGGCCGGCGGCAGGGGCTGTGGGAGCTGCGGGAGCTGTGGGAGCGGCGTAAGCCACGAAGCTGGCAATGCTTGAAAGGCCGCAGAGCCAACCCCTCCCCAACCCTCCCCTTTGCTACGCAAAAGGGAGGGAGACAAGCACTCAGACGTTCAACAGCAGGAATTCACGCTCCCACGAGCTGATCACGCGGAAGAAGGTCTCGTACTCCTTGCGTTTGACCGAGATGTAGGCGCGGCAGAAACGGTGGCCCAGCAGTTCCTGCAGGGCTTCGCAGACTTCCAGGCCGTCCAGCGATTCACCCAGCGAGCGCGGCAGCTCGTAGCCCAGCTCCTTGGCGTTGCCACTGATCGAAGGGGTGGGCTTGAGCTTCTCGCGGATACCCAGCAGGCCACAGGCCAGCGTCGCTGCCATCGCCAGGTAGGGATTGGCGTCGGAACCGGCAAAGCGGCTTTCGACGCGGTTGTTTTCCAGACTGTCCATCGGCACGCGCAGGCCGCAGGTGCGGTTGTCGAAACCCCACTCCACGTTGCTCGGCGAGACTTCGCCAAACACCAGGCGGCGGTACGAGTTCACGTTCGGCGCGAAGAAACCCATCGCCGCCGGAACGTACTTCTGCAGGCCGGCCAGATAATTGTCGAAGGTCTCGCTGTACTCGCCCTCGTTGTTGCCGGCAAACACGTTATGGCCATCGGACACACGCACCAGGCTCTGGTGGATATGCATCGCGCTGCCTGGTTCGGTTTCCATCGGCTTGGCCAGGAAGGTGGCATAGATGCCGTGACGCAGCGCCGCCTCGCGCATGGTGCGCTTGAACAGGAACACCTGGTCGGCCAGCGACATCGCATCATCGTGGGTGAAGTTGACCTCCAGCTGGGCGGCGCCGGATTCGTGGATCAAGGTGTCCACGTCCAGCTTCATCGCATCGCAGTAGTCGTACATCAGGTCGAGGATGGGATCGAACTCGTTGACTGCATCGATGGAATACGACTGGCGCGCGGTTTCCGGGCGGCCTGAGCGGCCAGCCGGCGGCAACAGCGGGAAGTCCGGGTCAGTGTTCTTCTGCACCAGGAAGAACTCCAGTTCCGGCGCCACCACCGGTTTCAAGCCGAGTTCCTCGTAGGCTGCCAGCACCCGCCGCAGTACGTTGCGCGGCGCCAGCTCATGCGGCTGGCCACCCTTGGTGTAGCAATCGTGGATGATCTGCGCGGTCGGATCGGTGGCCCATGGCACCATGCGCACGGTGTCCGGGTCCGGGCGCAGGATCATGTCCGCGTCGGCCGGCGAGGTCAGCTCGTAGTAATCATCCGGGTAATCGCCAGTCACCGTGGTGGCGAAAATACCTTCCGGCAGCCGCGTCCCGTAGTCGTGCGAGAACTTGTCGGCGGGAATGATCTTGCCGCGCGCATTGCCGGTGATATCCGGCACCAGGCATTCGACCTCGGTGATGTGCCGCTCCTTGAGCCAGCGCAGCAGCGAGCTTTCTTCCTGTACGTCGGCGGCGGTATTGCGTGAGCGGGGGCGCGAAGTCATGGGGAACCAACTTGTTTGTGTAACCGATAGCGGCGACAGGCCTCGCCGAAGGCTTGGAAAATGCCCAGATAGAACGGGTTTTCAACAACCCGCCATTCCGGGTGGAACTGCACGCCCAGCAGGAACGACGGGCCGCTGCCACGAAACGCTTCGATCAGCCCATCCGGCGCGCGGGCCTCGACCTGCAAGCTCTCGCCCAGGCGGTCCACGCCCTGCCCGTGCACTGAATTGACCATCACCTCGGTGCCGCCGGCAATGCCGGCCAGCAGGCCATCCGGGCACAACTGCAGCGCGTGTGCCGGCCCATATTGCACATCCAACGATGACGCCGGGTTTTCACGATGATCGGCCAGACCGGGTACTTCATGCACCTTGGGATGCAGGCTGCCACCAAAGGCGACATTGAGCTCCTGGAAGCCGCGGCAGATGGCCAGGATGGGCATGCCCAGCGCAAGCGCCTGCGGAATCAGCCCGAATACATTGGCATCACGCGCCGGATCATGCGGATTACCCGGCCAGCTGTTGCCACCGCCGTAGTGATGCGGCTCGATGTTGCTGACAGCGCCGGTCAATAACAGGCCGTCCAGCGTGGCCAACCAATCCCCCGCCGGCAGCGGCGGTTGCAGCAGGGGCAGCACCAGCGGGGTGGCCTGCGCACCATCAACAACGGCGCGCACGTACTTTTCACCGACCACAAGGAAAGGATGGGACCCGATCGGTTTGCTGTCGGTAGGCAAGCCGACCAGCGGCAGGCTGGCCATGGGTGAAGCTCATGAGACGTGCTAGCACGCTACCCCTGCCCCGCCGATTAGGCAACCAAGCGCCATCTGTCATTCAACTTGTACCGGGCACACTATGCAGGCTGTTCCCCGCCTGCGCGCGCCGCATACGCCGGGGTCGCTACACTGCCCACCCCTGATTCGGCCTGATTCCGTGGACGCCGCTGCACCTGTTTACCCGCCAAGCTGGTATGCCGCCAGTCAACCCGAACTTGCAGCGCATGCGCCCTTGCGTGGTCAGGCGCGTGCCGACGTGGCCGTGCTGGGCGCCGGTTACACCGGCCTGACCGCTGCGCTGGCGCTGGCCGAAAAAGGCTACAAGGTCACCGTACTGGAGGCCGAGCGGATCGGCTGGGGCGCCTCTGGCCGCAACGGCGGCCAGGCCATCGTCGGCTACGGCTGCGAACAGGACACGCTGGAAGCGCTGATCGGCGACGACGATGCGCGCCTGCTGTTCGACTTTTCGCGCGACGGCATGCACATGCTCCGGCAGCGCATCGCCAGGCACGGCATCGACTGCGATTGGCGTGACGGCCATGCCAGCGTGCCGATCCACCCGCGTCAGGAACGTGCCCTGCGTGCCGACATCGAGCGCATGGCGCAGCGCTACGACTATCCGCTGGAATGGTGGGACCGCCCGCGCCTGCAGCAGGAGCTGGCCAGCGACCGCTACCTGGGCGCGATGTACGACCCCGCCAGCGGCCATCTGCACCCATTGGCCTACGCGCAGGGCCTGGCCCAGGCGGCAGTGGCCGCGGGCGTCACCCTGCACGAACACTCACCGGTCACCCGCCTGCAGCGCGGTGCACAGCCGGCACTGATCACCGACCACGGCCGCGTCGATGCCGATTTCGTCGTATTGGCCGGCAACGCTTGGCTGCAGGGCATCGCGCCCGAGCTGGAAACCCGGATGATGCCGGTCGGCACCTATATCGGCGCCACCCAGCCGCTCGGCGCCGAGCGCGCGCGCGCGCTGATCCGCAACGACATGGCCGTGGCCGATGTGAACTGGGCGCTGGACTACTTCCGGCTCAGCCGCGACCACCGCCTGTTGTTCGGCGGCCAGGCCAACTATTCCGCACTGCCACCGCCGGGCCTGCGCGCCAGCATGACCCGACGCATGCGCCGGGTATTCCCGCAGCTGGCCGACGTCGAGATGGAATACGTGTGGGGCGGCTATATCGACATCACCCGCAACCGCGCCCCGCATTGGGGCCGGATCACCCCGAATGTGTATTTCGCCCAGGGTTTTTCCGGCCACGGCGTTGCCAGCACCGGGCTGGCCGGCGAAGTGATCGCCGCCGCCATTGCCGGCCAGGCCCAGCGTCTGGATGTGTTCGAACGCATCCCGCATGGCGTGTTCCCCGGCGGCAAGGCCCTGCGCATGCCCCTGCTGGTGGCTGCCATGTCCTGGTACAAGCTGCGCGACCTGCTCTGGTAAGACCTGGACGCGGCCGAGGGCGACACGCGGCAATTTCGACCCGTTGCTGAAGACCGGCCTTCACGCCGGCATGGCCACCGCGACGTGTGCTTCGCCTCAAGTTCTTACGCCAGCTGCCGTTACACGTTCCGATGCTCCCTACTCTCGCCCCTCTTGCCAACCCGCCGCAGCGCGCGTTCGACAGTCCGTCGATCACGCCGCTGCCGCAGCGCATCCTGCTGGTGGAGAACTCACGCACCTTCACCACGATGCTGCGCGAGGCCATCGAGCAGCGCCTGGAGCTGCCGGTCAGCGTTGCCTCCAGCCTGGCCGAGGCCGGTGAGCTGCTGGACCGTGAGGAAGGTTGGTTCCTGGTCCTGACCGGGCTGGTGCTGGCCGACGGGGACCGCGACCAGGTGGTGCAGTATTTCGTCAACCGCGGGCTGCCGACCATCGTGGTCAGCGGCGTCTATGACGAAGACCTGCGCAAGCGCGTGCTGCAACAACAGATCATCGACTACGTGCTGAAGAACACGCCGGGCAGCATCGACTACCTGGTCTGGCTGGTGCAGCGGATGGAGCGCAATCGACGCATCGCCGCGCTGGTGGTGGACGATTCGCCGTCGGCCCGCGCCTATGCCGCCGCCTTGCTGACCATGTACGGCTACCACGTCATCGAGGCCGATGACGGCGCCTCGGCGCTGCGCGCAATCGAGGCCGACCCGGCCATCCGCCTGGTCATCGTCGATGAGGAAATGCCAGGCATGCAGGGCGTGGAACTGACCCGCAGGCTGCGCGCCTTGCGTGCGCGCGACAAGGTGGCGGTGATCGGCATTTCCGGCAACTCGGATCCCTCGCTGATTCCGCGCTTCCTCAAGAACGGCGCCAATGACTTCCTGCGCAAGCCCTTCTCACGCGAGGAATTCTTCTGCCGGGTCTCGCAGAACGTGGACCAACTGGAGTTGATCGGCACGCTGCAGGATCTGGCTACCCGCGATTTCCTGACCGGCCTGCCCAATCGCCGCAGCTTTCTGGAACAAAGCCAGCGCCAGCTCGGCGCCGCCAACAACGGTGGCATGGTGGCGGTGGCCATGGTCGATATCGACCATTTCAAGCACATCAATGACAGCCTTGGCCATGAGGCCGGCGACCAGGCCATCCGTGCCGTCGCCTCGGTGCTGCAGGCCAATACCCGCGCGCATGACATCAGCTCGCGCTTTGGCGGCGAGGAATTCTGTCTGATGGTCAGCGGCTTGGATGCAGCCGCCAGCGCAGCGCATTTTGAACAGATGCGACAGGCGGTGGCCAGCCTGCGCCTGCCGTTCGGCGACAACATCCTGAGCATGACCGTCAGCATTGGCGTCTGCCGCATGCCGCTGCGCAGCGGCAACCTGCATCAGCTCATCACCGAAGCCGATCGACAGCTTTACCTGGCCAAAGCCGGTGGTCGCAACCGCATCTGCAGCAGCGATACGCACTGAACGCGATCAACCCGCTATCTGAACGAAGGCGCGTTGAAAACCCGGCATTGATCCAGATCAACGCGCCTGCCCGGTCCGCTCCCTACAGTGCTGCTCAAAGCACACATGGGGAGAAGTGGCGGTGGCATTACTGGTTTGGCAGGACGATCTCAATACGGGTGTGGAGGTCATCGACCACCAGCACATGCGCATCGTGGAGATGCTCAATCACCTGCATGTCGCGCAGAAAAACCTGGAGCGCGTTGCCGTGGCGGAAGTCATCGACGAACTGGTGGACTACACCATGTCGCACTTCGCCTTTGAAGAAGAATTGATGGAAGAGGCCGGCTACCCCTTCTGCGCGGCGCACAAGCGCGTGCATGAAGTGTTCGGCAAACGCGTCTCCGAGTACCGCATGCGTTTCCAGGCCGGTGAAGACGTCACCGATGAACTGCGCAACATGCTGTCACGCTGGCTGTTCAACCACATCCGCGGGGACGACAAGGCCTATGCCGAGCACGTGAAACGCCACCTCAACCAGTTTGCCCGCGAGCACCAGGAAGGCAGCTGGCTGGGACGTACCTTGAAACGCCTGTTCCGCTGAGCCTTGTTTGCGGGAGCAATGCCGTTGCCGACATTGCTGCAAATGCCGCAACTGTGCCACTGCCGGGTTTACCGCCGCAGGCACGCCGCAAGGCGCACACCTTGCCGATCTGTGTGGGATTGGCGGTCGTCGCGACTTACGGCGTTCCTGCGGCAACCCCGCGCTGGCGGCGGTTGATTGCCAGCAGGGCCAGGCCGGTCAGCAATGCGGTAACGCACAGATAGCCGCCGACAGCGGCAATGCCGAACTTGCCGGCCAACCAGGTTGCCGCATACGGCGCAGGCGCCGCGCCCAGGATGCCGGCCAGATTGAACGACAGCGATGCGCCGGTATAGCGCACCTGCACCGGATACAGGCCTGCCAGCATGGTGCCGCAGGGGCCATAGGTCAGGCCCATCAGGAACAGCCCCAACGACAGGAACAGCAGCACCTGCCACGGATGACCAGCCTGGAACAGCGGTTGGAACAACAAGCCGAACACGAAGATGCCCGCTGTCGCCCACAACATCGCCTTGACCGTGCCATGACGATCGCCATACAGCGCTGCCAACGGTATGCCGGCAGCGAAGAACAGGATGCCGACCATCTGCAGCAGCAGGAAATCCTCGCGCGCATAGGCCAATGTCGAGGTGCCATAGCCCAGCGTGAAGACCGTCATCAGGTAGAACAGCACGAAGGTGGCAAATGCCGCCAAGGTGCCGGCCAGCACCGCAAAGCCATGGCCAAACAGCACCTCGCGCATCGGCAGGCGCACCCGCTGGCCCTGTTCCAGCGCCTTCTGGAAATCCGGCGTCTCGCGGATGTTCAAACGTACCCACAGGCCCACGATCACCAGCAGGGCACTGGCGATGAACGGCACCCGCCAGCCCCAGGCCAGGAAGCTGGCGTCATCCAGCACCCGCCCCAGCAACAGGAAGGTGCCGGCCGACAACAGGAAGCCCAGCGGCGCCCCCAACTGCGGGAACATGCCGTACCAGGCGCGCTTGCCGGGCGGCGCATTTTCGGTAGCCAGCAGCACCGCCCCGCCCCATTCCCCGCCCAGACCCAGGCCCTGGCCAAACCGGCACAGCGCCAGCAGCAGCGGCGCGGCCACACCGATGTCGTGGTAGGTCGGCAGCAGGCCGATGGCCACCGTCGACAGGCCCATGGTCAGCAATGCCGCCACCAGCGTGGCCTTGCGCCCGATCCGGTCGCCGTAGTGGCCGAATACCGCCGAGCCCACCGGCCGGGCAATGAAGGCCACCGCAAAGGTCGCCAGCGACTGCAGCAGGGCGGCGTCGTTGCTGCTCTCCGGGAAGAACAGCTTGGGGAATACCAGCACCGCCGCCGTGGCGTAGATGTAGAAGTCGAAGAATTCGATGGTGGTGCCGATCAGGCTGGCCGCCAGTACACGGCGCGGGGAGTTCAGGGGGGCGGAGCTGGCGGCGGTCGACATGGGCGTAACAGAGGAAGTAGTGCCCGCAGTCTGCCATGCGTCGCCGCGGCGCCCGCCAATTGGTTGCAGCCGACACCGTCGTTTCACGGCGGCGCCAAGCCCAGCGGGTGCGGCGGAAACTATTGCGGCAATTCGCGGTCACAGCAGCGGTCCCCGCATGGATGCATCGCTGGTGTCGACAACTTCCAGACGTTTCCCGCACCCGCTCGCCCAGCTGAGCGCGGCGATCGTGGTCATCGCGGTGCATACCTTGATGGCGCTGTGGCTGCTGCAACCGCGCCAGCCCACCCGCCTCGACGAGGCTGTCCGCACCAGCCTGCGCTGGTTGCCGCGGCCGCCGCAACCATCTCCGTTACGCCCACGGCAGCCAGCGGCCGCAACGGCGAGCCTCGCCCCATCGGCCAGGTCGGTGTCGCGACGAAAACCCTCGCAAGCGCCCCCCGCCCCTGCAGTGCAAGCAGCAAGCTCGCCCCCAGCATTGAACCTGAGCATCCCCGAAGCCGCCGCCGGCGGCACCGCACTGAGTGCCGACACCTTCGCCCAGCAGCCTTTCCGGCGGCTCAACAACGACCCCGCCTTCCAACACACGCCGCGCTACTTCCGGCTCAATCCCCAGATGAGCCCAAAGCAGATGATCCAGGGCGTGGCGAGCTACCTGGGATTCTGGCCACCCGGTTACGAAGTAGACCCCTGCCGTTTGAGCCAGCGCGACGTGAATTACTTCCAGAACGCAGTCAACGAACGCGACCGCGACGCCTTGCGCAGTGCCCTGCTGCAGGAAAGCGCGCGTTGCCGGCGCTGACCCAAGCAAGGTTCCCAGCCGCCGGTCACGCTTTGCGGGCCGCGCTTTCACCGAGATGTAACCCATCCATCGCCGAGCCTGTTTAGGCTCGGATGCTTGGTTGTGCAGCACCTCCCCCACCAACCGGAGAATCCCATGACTGGATCCAGCCCACGCTTTGAGCACGCGCCCGATGCGACCCGTCGCTACTGGCACAACACCCCTCTCAATACGCTGCCGCCACCGGACATGGTCGGCAACTACCAGCGCTTCAAGCCCTTGCCTACCGAGGGCATCCAGTCACGCAAGGCCTGGATCGTCGGTGGCGGCATCGCCGGCATGGCGGCCGCGTTCTATCTGATCCGCGATGGCCATATGCCGGGCGCGAACATCACCATCATCGAAGGCGCCGGCATTGAAGGCGGCTCGCTGGACGGTGCGGGCAATCCCGAGGACGGCTACATCGTGCGCGGTGGCCGCGAGATGAACTGGAACTACGACAACCTGTGGGACATGTTCCAGGACGTGCCCGCGCTGGAACTGCCCGAAGGCTTCAGCGTGCTGGACGAATACCGGCTTGCCAATGATGCCGACCCCAACTGGTCAAAATCGCGGCTGATGCACAAGCAGGGCCAGGTGCTGCCCGACTTCACCCGTTTCGGGCTTAGCCGCAAGCAGCAATGGGAAGTGGTGAGCCTGCTGCTCAAGCGCAAGGACCAGCTCGATGACCTGACCATCGCCGATCATTTCAGCGAGGGCTTCCTGGCCAGCAATTTCTGGTTCCTGTTCCGCTCCATGTTCGCCTTCGAAAACTGGCACAGCCTGCTGGAAATGAAGCTGTACATGCATCGCTTCCTCGATGCGATAGATGGCTTTGGCGACATGTCCGCGCTGGTATTCCCCAAGTTCAACCAGTACGACACCTTCGTCACTCCACTGATCAAACTGCTGCGCGAAAAAGGCGTGCAGGTCAGGCTGGGCACGCAGGTGCTGGATATGGACTTCGAGGTGGACAACGAGCAGCGCACGGTCACCGGCCTGCACACCCGTGGCGATGACGGCGAAGGCCGCATTGCCGTTGCACCGGGCGATCTGGTGATCGCATTGACGGGCTCGATGACCGAGGACACCGCCTATGGCGACATGGATACCGTGCCGGTATTGAAGAAGCGCCATGGTGGCCCGGCCGAAGGCAGCAGCTGGGGCTTGTGGCGCAACCTGGCAGTGCGCTCGCCGGTATTCGGCAACCCGGACAAATTCTGCGGCGACATCGACCGCTCGATGTGGGAGTCGGCCACGCTCACCTGCAAGCCCTCGCCACTGGTGGACAAGCTGCGCGAACTGTCGGTCAACGAGCCCACGTCCGGCCGCACCGCCACCGGCGGCATCATCACCTTCACCGACTCCAACTGGGTGTTGAGCATCACCATCAACCGCCAGCCACACTTCCCCGGGCAGCCCAAGGACACGGTAGTGATGTGGGTCTACGCGCTGCTGATGGACCAGCCGGGCAACTTCGTCAAGAAGACCATGCCCGAGTGCACAGGCCGCGAGATCGTGGCCGAGCTATGCCATCACCTGGGCATCGCCGATCAGCTCGATGCAATCCTCCCGCACACCAAGGTTCGGCTGGCCTTGATGCCCTACATCACCGCGCAGTTCATGCCACGTGCGGCAGGTGACCGCCCGCAGGTGGTGCCGGCCGGCTGTACCAACCTGGCCCTGGTCGGCCAGTTCGTGGAAACCGCCAACGACGTGGTGTTCACCATGGAAAGCTCGGTACGCACCGCGCGTATCGCGGTCTACAGCCTGCTCGACCTGCCCAAGCAGGTTCCCGATCTCAGCCCCACCCAGTACGACATCCGCAACCTGCTCAAGGGGGCACGCGCGCTCAACAACGGCGAGCCCTTCATCGGCGAGCGGCTGCTGCATAAATTCCTCGGTGACACCTACTTCGCCCACATCCTGCCACCATTGCCCAGCAACGAAGGCGAAGCCACCCGCCGCGAGCGCCTGGAAGCGGAGCTGGCCGGGCTCAAGGACAAGGGCGGCGCAGTGCTGCAGGGCTTTGCCCAGTGGCTTGATCGCTTTGCCGGGCAACTGCGCAAGCGTGGTGATGACTGATACGGCATGACGCACTGCCGGGCATGCAGATGCCCGGCAGCTGCCGCCGTTTCGTGCTGCACCCGGCAGGCAAAACACCGGACAAACACTTTTTTACGATTTTATACACATCGATTAACCGTACCCAATTGTCAGGACGGCAAGCCGCCCCGATTCACGGAGGGATACAGGTAGGCGACGGTAGGGTTGCTGCTGCGCCCGATGCGCAATGAACCTCAAGGAGCAGACCAATGAACAACCGACCGCTACGCACTGCCATGTTCGCCGCCGCTCTGACATTGGCCGGCACCGGTATCGCCCAGGCCCAGGACGCATTGACCGCACCGCAGGTGCGCGCACAGCTGGAGGCGCAGGGCTATACCAATGTCAGCGACGTCAAGTTCGACGACGGCATGTGGGAGGCCGATGCGACCAATGCCGATGGCAAGAAGGTCGATGTGAAGCTCGACCCGCGCACCGGCACGGTGTATCCGGACAAGGCGGTTTCGCAACTGAGCGAGGCCGATATCCGTGCGCAGCTTTCCAGCGCCGGCTATACCGGCGTCAGCGACGTCAAGCTAGACGACGGCATGTGGAAGGCCAAGGGCCGGACCGCCAGTGGCGAGAAGGTGGAAGTGCGGCTGGACCCGGCAACCGGCGCGGTAGTCGCGCAGGAAAAAGATTGATGCACACATAAGCACAGCGCTGCATGCATCGCTCCTCCCCTTTGGCGCAGCCAAGGGGGAGGTTGGGAGGGGGTAGCTTTTGTTGTTGCTTGTGAAGCTGCAAAAACCAGAGCCCAAGCGCAACAGCAAACCCCTCCCCAACCCTCCC
>NZ_LDJJ01000039.1 GCF_001431465.1 Stenotrophomonas terrae
GGGCGGTGGTGGTGGGCGTTCGGGAGGCGGTGGCGCCTCGGGGAGCTGGTGATGCGCTGGTTACGACATTTCTTCGCGCCGTCCGCACATGCCGCGTTCCCGGAAACCAGCCTGGACCGGATCGCCCATGCCATTGCCGAGGGTGAGCGCCTGCACGGCGGCCAGGTGATGTTCGCGGTCGAGTCCGACCTGCCGCTGGCCTTGCTGTGGAAGGGCACAAGCGCGCGTGAGCGGGCCGAACATGCCTTCGCGGTGCTGCGCACCTGGGATACCGAGGCCAACAACGGGGTGCTGATCTACCTGTTGCTGGCCGACCATGCCATCGAAATCGTCGCTGACCGTGGCCTGCAGGCGCGGGTGGATGCCGCGCAATGGCAGCTCATCTGCGACCACCTGCGTCAGCAGCTGAACGGAAACAGCCAGGAGGCGGCGGTGTTGGCGGCGGTGGAAGAGGTCTCGCAGCTGCTGGCAGCACACTTTCCGCCTGATCCGGCGGGGCGTCAGCGCAACGAGCTGCCTGACCGCCCGCAGGTCTTCGGCTGAACCATGGGTTGAGTGGCAAGGGCTGCTACCCCGAGAATAGGGACTGGTTCGCCTGACAGTGCCCGCATGCTCTTTCTACATGACATAGATCCCATCGCTTTCTCGCTGGGGCCGATCGATGTGCACTGGTACGGCATCATGTACCTGCTCGGCTTTGCCGCCGCCTGGTGGCTGGGCCGCTCGCGCATTCTTGCCGGGCGCCTGCCGGGCGTGGACATGAACGGCTTCTCCGACCTGCTGTTCTACGCGATGCTGGGCGTGGTGCTGGGCGGGCGTATCGGCTACATGCTGTTCTATGCCACTGCCGATTTCCTCAGTAATCCGCTGATACTGCTGCGGGTCTGGGAAGGCGGCATGAGTTTCCACGGCGGCCTGCTCGGTGTGCTGATTGCCGGCGCTTGGTGGACGCGCAAGTACAAGCTGCATTTCTTCGACACCATCGACTTCGTCGCGCCGCTGGTGCCGCTGGGCCTGGGCTTCGGCCGCCTTGGCAACTTCATTGGTGGCGAGCTGTACGGCAAGTTCACCAATGCCGGTTGGGGCGTGGTGTTCCCGCATTCGCCGCTGAAGGACATTCCGGCTGGCTTGCCGGCAATGGAGCAGCTGCTGTCCGCTGCGCAGATTCAGCAGGATTACGCTGCCGGCCTGCTCACCCAGTACGCACGGCATCCCTCGCAGCTGTATGAAGCGCTGCTGGAAGGCCTGGTGATGTTCCTGGTGCTGTGGTTCTACTCGATGAAGCCGCGCCCGCGTTATGCGGTGTCCGGCATGTTCGCGCTGATGTATGGTTGTTTCCGCTTCCTGGTCGAGTTCGTACGCATGCCCGACAACGGCGTCTATGTCGCGTTCGACTGGTTGACCCGTGGCCAGATCCTGAGCCTGCCGTTGATCGTGCTGGGCCTGGTGCTGCTGGCAATGTCGCGGCGCGCGCCGGTATTGCAGCCGGTGCTCCCACTGGAAGAGAAGAAGGCATGAAGCAATATCTGGATCTGCTGCAGCATGTGATGGAGCACGGCACCGAGAAATCGGACCGCACCGGCACTGGCACGCGCAGCGTGTTTGGTTGGCAGATGCGCTTCGACCTCAACCAGGGATTCCCGCTGGTCACCACCAAGAAGCTGCACCTGCGCTCGATCATCCATGAGCTGCTGTGGTTCCTGAAGGGCGATACCAATATCGCTTACCTCAAGGACAACAAGGTCAACATCTGGGACGAGTGGGCCGATGCCAATGGCGATCTCGGCCCGGTCTACGGCAAGCAGTGGCGCAGCTGGGCTACCGCCGATGGCCGCGAAATCGACCAGATGCAGTGGCTGGTGGACGAGATCAAGCGCAATCCAGACTCGCGGCGGCTGGTGGTCAGCGCCTGGAACGTGGGTGAGTTGTCGCAGATGGCCTTGATGCCCTGCCACAACCTGTTCCAGTTCTACGTGGTCGACGGCAAGCTCAGCTGCCAGCTGTACCAGCGCAGCGGTGACATCTTCCTCGGCGTGCCGTTCAACATCGCCAGCTATGCCTTGCTGACGCATATGGTGGCGCAGGCCACCGGCCTGGGTGTGGGCGATTTCGTGCATACGCTGGGCGATGCGCATATCTATTCCAACCACTACGAACAGGCACGCGAGCAGCTGTCACGCGCGCCGCGCGCGCTGCCCAAGTTGTGGTTGAACCCGGACGTGACCGACCTGTTCGGCTTCCAGTTCGATGACGTCCGCATCGATGGCTACGACCCGCATCCGGCCATCAAGGCGCCGGTGGCGGTGTGAGCGGCAAAATGAAGCTGTCGATGATCGCCGCACTGGATCGCAATCACGGCATTGGCCATGACAATGCGATGCCGTGGCATCTGCCGGATGACTTCAAGCACTTCAAGGCGCTGACCCTGGGCAAGCCGATCCTGATGGGGCGCAAGACCGCGCAGTCGCTGGGCCGCGCGCTGCCGGGGCGGACCAACCTGGTGTTGACCCGCAGCGGGCAGGTGCCATTTGCTGGCATGCAGGCGGTGGCTTCGCTGGATGAGGCGCGGGCGATTGCCATCGGTGAAGGTGCTGATGAGTTGTGCGTGATCGGCGGCGGTGAGATCTATCGTCTGCTGATGGATCAGGCCACCGATCTGTACCTGACCTTGGTGGATACCGAGGTGACCGCCGATACGCATTTCCCGGAAGTGGATCCGGCCTTGTGGCGTGAGTTGGATAGCCAGGTACATGCAGCCGATGAGCGGCATGCGTTTGCTTTCTGGTTCGTGCATTACGTGCGGCGTTGAGTCGGGTTCTATCTGAAGCTTGAAGCTACCCCTCCCCAGCCCTCCCCTTGGCTACGCCAAAGGGAGGGGGCCGATCTCGACGGCTGCACCATCCCGCGCAGCCAAGGCTGTAACCCCCTCCCTTTGGCGTAGCCAAGGGGAGGGCTGGGGAGGGGGAGCTTGTAGCTCTTTGCTCTCAGCGCTTCGCTTCAACCCAACCCAACAATCATCCCGGCATCCGGTAATGCCCAATGATCGTGTGCCGGAACAGCAGGTCCTGCTCCTGCGTGCCCTGCGCGATGTTGTGCAATACCAGCGGGGTGCCATCGGCCAGGCGCCGATCCGAGACGATGCCCACGTGCAGCAGGCCGTGGCCATTGAGCTTCCAGGCCACGATGTCGCCGGCGGCGTAGTCATCGGCGCGGGTGCTGATCGGCAGTTCCCAGCCCTGCCGCTGGAACCAGCGCATCTGGTTGGGGACGCGGCGGTGGTCGATGTTCCGGTCTGGCCGCGACAACCGCCATAGCTGTGGATAGGCAGCGAAATCCCCACGCATGTCCTCGTGGATGCGCTGCTGCAGATCCAGCTGCTGCGTGCGCAGGGCACGGATCACCACATCGGTGCAGACGCCGCGATCCGACGGCGGGTCACCGTTGGGATAGGACAGGGAAAAGTACGCCGGGTCGTAGCGGGTGGTTATCCCGATCTGTGCGCGGGCGGCCGCAACCAGTGGCGGCGAAGCGAGCGGTGCTGCTGCCGGTTCGGGCGGGGATTGTGTTTGCGGGGCGGCGGCGTTGCCTTCGCTTTGCGGACGGCAGCCAGCAAGCAATGCCGTGGCCATCAGCAGCAAGGCTGATGGCCAGCGACTCATGCGGCAGGCCCGTTGCTGTCGGGCGTGGGCGGGCTGTTGTTGCCGTTCCTGCCACGCGGGCGGTGGCGACGCGGGCGACGGCGCTGTTCGCCGTTGCGCTCGGGGCGTACTGCTTCCGGTTTGGCTTCGGGCTTGGGGTCCGCTTTTGCTTCCACGCGCGGCTTGCGCGGCGGATGCTGGCCGGGCACCGGTGCCGGCACATCGCGGCCCGGAACCTGCACCACGCGCAGGTCTTCACTGTCCAACTGCAGGGCGGTGAGCTTGCCGCCCCAGACCGCACCGGTATCGATGGCGTGCACGCCCTGGGTGATGGTCAGGCCCAACGCAGACCAATGGCCGCAGACCATCTTCAGTTCGCGTTCGACCCGGCCCGGTACTTCAAACCAGGGGTACATGCCCTGCGGCTGGGTGCCGGGCGTGCCCTTGTCTTCCATGCCGATACGCCCACTCGGGGTGCAGTAACGCATGCGGGTGAAGATGTTGATGATGGCGCGCGAGCGGTCATAGCCACTCAAGCCCGGCGACCAGGCCGGCTTGTCGCCATACATGTTGCGGAACAGCTTGCGGTAGCCATTGCCATGCAGCTGCTGCTCGACTTCACGGGCGTGCTTTTCGGCCAGCGCCACGGTCCACTTCGGGGCCAGCCCGGCATGGAACATCATCCAGCCCAGTTCGCGGTCCACGTGTACCAGCTTCTGCATGCGCAGCCAGTCCAGCAATACGTCGCGGTCCTCGGCCAGCACGATGCGCTGCAGGTCCGGGTTGACCTTGCGCTGTTCCTCCTCGCTGCGGGCACCGATGGCCAGCAACGACAGGTCGTGGTTGCCGAGCACGGTGACGCTGTGTTCGCGCAGCGAATGTACCAGCCGCAGCGTCTCCAGCGACTGCCCGCCACGATTGACCAGGTCACCGGCAAACCACAGTTTGTCCGCAGCCGGGTCGAAGTTGATTTTCTCCAGCAGCCGCTGGGTGACGTCGTAGCAGCCCTGCAGGTCGCCGATTGCCCAGGTCGCCATCAGTGCAGCGTCCTTGGAATGGCGAGTACGAACGGCGCGATCGGCGCGGCAAACTCGGTGCCGTCGTCGGCGATCATGTCGTAGTGGCCTTGCATGGTGCCGCGCTCGGTGCCGAGCATCACCCCGGAGGTGTAACGGAACTCTTCGCCGGGGCGCAGCCGTGGCTGTTCGCCGACCACGCCGTCGCCATCCACGTGCTCAACCCGGCCTTCGCCGTCGGTGATGCGCCAATGGCGGCTGATCAGCCGGGCTGGCATGGTGCCGCGGTTGTGGATGCGGATCGTGTAGGCGAACGCAAAGCGGCCGTCTTCAGGGGCCGACTGGTCGTCGATGAAACGAGGCGAGACCTCGATCTCGATCGCGTAGTGGCGGTTGTCTTCCATGGGGGGAGTGTAAGCAAAAGCAGGTGATCGGTTTGCGTGTATGCAGCGCTTATTCGTGCGGCAGGTTGGCAAGCCTGATGAAATCGGCAACTTCCAGCTGTTCGGCGCGGGCATCGCTGCGTACGCCGGCAGCTTCGAACTGGGTCTGGTCGATGACGCCGTTGAGCGCGTTGCGCAGCGTCTTGCGGCGTTGGCCAAAGGCGGCCCTGACCACGTCGGCGAAGCGTTTGCGGTCGTTGATGCCCACCGTGGCCGGGTCACGCGGAACCAGCCGGACCACGGCCGAGTCCACCTTCGGCGGCGGCCGGAACGCGCCCGGCGGCACCACGAACAGTGCCTTTACCTCGCAGAAGGCCTGCAGCATCACGCTCAGGCGGCCGTAGACCTTGCTGCCGGGGCCGGCGGCCATGCGGTCGACCACTTCCTTCTGCAGCATGAAGGTCATGTCCGAGATCGCCGCGGCGTGGTCCAGCGCGTGGAACAGGATCGGCGAGGAGATGTTGTAGGGCAGGTTGCCGACCAGGCGGATGGTGCCGCCGGCTGCCAGCTCGGTGAAGTTCACCCGCAGCACATCGCTGTGGACGATGGTCAGCTCGCCCAGCGGGGCGGCGGCTTCGGTCAGCGGCACGATCAGGTCGCGATCGAACTCGATCACGGTCAGCTTGGGGTGGCGGCGCAGCAGCGGAAAGGTGATGGCACCCTGGCCCGGGCCGATCTCGACCAGGCGGTCGTCGCCCTTGGGGTCAACCGCCAACACGATCTTCTCGACGTAGTACTTGTCGGCCAGAAAGTGCTGGCCAAGCTGCTTTTTCGCCGGGGCGGTGAAGCCGGTGCGCGGGGAATGATCTGAATTCATGGGGTGATTTTACGTTGTGCAGCCAGCTGCGCGCATAAAGCGGTGGCGGCAAACAGACTGGAAGGGTCGGCCAGGCCCTTGCCGGCCAGGTCCAGGGCGGTGCCATGGTCCACGGCGACGCGCGGGTAGGGCAGGCCCAGGGTGATATTGGTGGCCTGCTCGAAACCGCTGTACTTGAGCACTGGCAGGCCCTGGTCGTGGTACATCGCCAGCACCGCATCGAAACCGGCGAGCTTGGCCGGCAGGAAGGCGGTATCGGCGGGCAACGGGCCAATCAGGTTCAGGCCTTCGCCGCGCAGCTGCTCGAGCAGCGGGATGATCAGGTCCAGCTCTTCGCGGCCCAGGTGGCCGTCTTCGCCGGCATGCGGGTTGAGCCCGAGCACGGCGATGCGCGGCGCGGCCAGACCGAAGTCGCGGCGCAGGGCGGCATGGATCGTATGGATGACTTTGCGCAGGCTGTCAGCGCTGATGGCATCGGCAACCTCGCGCAGCGGCAGGTGGGTGGTGGCCAGCGCGACGCGCACGATGTCATTGGCCAGCATCATCACCACCTCGACACCGGCCTGGTTGGCCAGCAGCTCGGTGGTGCCGCTATAGGCGATGCCGCCCTGGTTGATCACCGCCTTGTGCACCGGGCCGGTGACCACGCCGTCGAGGCTGCCATCCAGGCAGGCCTGGCCGGCATTGAGCAGGGCATCGATCACCGCGCGTGCGTTGCGGGGGTCGGCCTGGCCGAACTGAGAGGGAGTGGCGTTGCGGACCTCACGCAGGCGCAGATCGCCGGGCTGACGGGCGTGTGCGTGTTCAGGCAGCAGCTGCAGCGGCAGCTTCAGCGCGCGGGCAGCGGCCTGCAGGGTATCGGGGTCCGCAAACGCCAACAGCCGGCAGTCACTGCGCGGCTGTTGGGCAAGACGTATGCAAAGTTCCGGGCCGATCCCGGAGGGCTCGCCCGGAACCAGAGCGAGCTGGGCAGCCATGGATCAGGGCTTGGCCGGCTCAGCCGGCGTGCTGGTCGAGTCGGCGTTGCCTTCGGCACGGTCGCCGCTGCGGAAGCTGACATAGGCTTCGCCACGCAGTTCCTGCAGGAAACGGTTGTACTCGTCGTCCAGCTTGCGGCGGCCGATCTGTTCACGGATCTGCGCACGCTTGTTGTTGTCGCTGACGTCGGTCTGGCGCGAACCCACGCGCTGCACGATGTGCCAGCCGGCGTCGGTGCGGAACGGGGTGCCCACGCCGTTGTCGGCCAGGCCTTCAACCTGCTTGCCGAACTCCGGACCGAATGCATCGGCCGGGAACCAGCCCAGATCACCGCCCTGACCACGGCTGTTGGTGTCGTCGGACGACTCCTTGGCCACGGTCTGGAAGTCAGCGCCGCCGTTGATGCGGGCGCGCAGGGTCTCGATCTTGGCCTTGGCGGCGGCATCGTCCACCTGGTCGGTGACGCGCACCAGGATGTGGCGGGCGTGGTATTCGGTGACCTTCTGGCCATCGCCGCCGGCATCGCCGTCTCGTACTTCCACCAGCTTGAGCAGCTGGAAGCCGCTCGGTCCGCGGATCGGGCCGAGCACATCGCCGGCCTTCATGGTCTTGATCTGGTTGGCGAATGCGCTGGGGATTTCGTCGGCACTGCGCCAGCCCAGATCGCCGCCTTCCAGCGCGTTGGGGCTGTCCGAGTAACGGACGGCGGCAGCGGAGAAGTCCAGCTCACCCTTGTCCAGCAGGCCCTTGACGCCGTCGACCTTGCTCTGGCCGGTGGCGATCTGCTCGGCGCTGGCACCTTCGGGCAGCGCGATCAGGATGTGAGCCAGGTGGAACTGGGCGCCGCCGGCATTCTGCTGGGCCAGCGCGGCATCCACTTCACCTTCGCTGACACTGATGCGGCTCTGGGCGAAGCTCTGACGCAGGCGCTGGGTGATGATTTCCTCGCGCACCGAGTTGCGGAAGTCGGGGAAACCGATCCCGTCCTGGGCCAGACGCTGGCGCAGGCCATCCACATTGGTACCGTTCTGCTGGGCAATGCTGCTGATGGCGTGGTTGAGTTCTTCGTCGCTGACGCGGATGCCGCTGCCATCGGCGCGTGCCACCTGTAGCTTGACCAGGACCAGGCGCTCCAGCACCTGGCGCTCCAGCACCGCGTCGGGCGGCAGCTGGGCTTCGCGGCCGGCGTACTGGCTCTTGATGTTGGCGACCGCACGCTGCAGTTCGCTCTGCAGGATCACGCCTTCGTCAACAATGGCGGCGATGCGATCCAGCGGTTGCGTCTGCTGTGCAACAGCCGGGGCGGCAACGCCGGAGAACGCCAACAAGGTGGCGAGGACTGCAGGAAGGGTCTTGGTCATGGAATCTGGTTGGGATCGTAGTCGTCGTCGTTCGCTTCGATGTTGCTTGGCGGAACGAGGTAGAGGTCGTCTCGGTTGTAGCCGAGAATAGCACGGCGCAAGGTGCGGTCCGTGTCCTGTCCAACCGAGCTCAGGCCCTTGAGCACGAACTCGATCTGGAACGAATTGTTGAGGTCACCTTCGCGGTTTTTGACATAGCGGCGTGCCAGTGCACGCACGGCCAGGCAGCAGCTGTCCCACTGCACGCCACCGATGATTTCCAGCGGCTTGCTGTCGAGCATGGAGTAGTAGTAACGGCCGACGATGCTCCAGCGCGGGTTGATCGGGTACAGGAAGGAGAAATCGGCCTGCTTGAGCTGGTCCTGGCCGGTGGTCGGATTGCCGCGGTAGCGGTAGCTCAGGTTGATCACGCCGTCGTCGGGCAGCAGGTAGCGGGCGCGTACGCTGGCCAGGTCTTCCTTGCGGAACTTGGGATTCCACTGGTAGGTGGTGCCCAGGGTCCAGCGGTCGGTCAGCGCCCAGTTGACGTCGGCCACCCAGGCGGACTTGCTTTCGCTCACCACCGGGTCGCCGGGGTTGACGGTGACCTGGGAATCTTCGAAATAGGTGATCTGGCCGATGCTGGCCGAGAGCTTTTCGCGGCCATCGGCCTGGCGGATCAGCCGCGTGGTCAACGCCGTGGTCAGCTGGTTGGCATCGTTCTGGCGGTCGGCGCCGGTGAAACGCGAGTCGCGGAACAACTGGCCCCAGCTGAAGGTGAAGGCGCGGGTGTCGAACAGCGGCAGGTCCGACTGGTCGCGGTACGGCGTGTTCAGGTAGAACAGACGCGGTTCCAGCGTATGCAGGTAGGACTTGCCCCCCAGCGTGGTCTCGCGGTCGAAGAACAGGCCCATGTCGATGCTGGCGATGGGCATGCTGCGGCTGGGCGAGGTGTTGCCGCGCAGCTGCTCTGGAGTGGCGGTGGCTGGATCGATGCCGGCCGCACGCAACTGCCGGGCGCGGATGTCGTCGGCCAGTCCGCGCTCCAGGTCATAGGCGGTGTAGCGCCAGGCCAGCGTCGGGGTGATGTACCAGGACGCACCTGCCAGCGGCATCGAGACGTAGGGTTTGATGTCCAGTCGTGAGCCGCCCGGCATGGCCTTGGACAGGCCGTTGCGGCTGTAGTCCAGGCTGGGGCCGTTCTTGTAATGAACATCATCATGGGTGAAGCGCACCGCTTCGGCATACACACCGGCTTCAAACCAGTGCCCGAAATTCTCGTCCCAGGTGGCAAACAGACGCGGTTGGCGACTGTAGGGCAAAGATGACTCGGTCAGTGTGTAATCGGTCAGCTGCCATTCGTCGGCCATGATGCCGGCGGTCCAGGCGCGGCCGGTGCCGTACAGGCCTATGTTGCTGCGAAGGTTGGAAGCGGTGATGCCGTTGAGGCGATTGGCGAAGTCCTCGACATAGCGCTCGTCGCTGACCCAGGCCATGTTGGCGCGTGCCTGCCAGTGCTTGTCGATGTTGTGGTAGCCGCTGAACGCAGCCGTGCCGCGGTCGCGGTCGCGCAGCGAGTCGTTTGGCATGTAGGCGGTGTCGAGCTGACCACGGCCGCCGGAGTACAGATAGCGGAACTCGTTGTTCAGCATCAGCCCGCGCTGGCTCATGTAGCGCGGGGTCAGGGTGTCGTCGTAGTTCGGCGCCAGATTGAAATAGATCGGCTGCGCGTAGTCGAAGCCGTTGCGCCCGGACATGCTCAGCTTGGGATAGAGCAGGCCGGTCATGCGGCGGTCGTCGATCGGGAACTTGAAGTAGGGCGCATACAGCACCGGCACCTTGCCGATGCGCAGCACGGCGTTGCGGGCGGTGCCGAAGCCTT
Organism: Stenotrophomonas terrae; assembly: GCF_001431465.1. Lineage (GTDB taxonomy): Bacteria > Pseudomonadota > Gammaproteobacteria > Xanthomonadales > Xanthomonadaceae > Stenotrophomonas > Stenotrophomonas terrae. The sequence goes on from NZ_LDJJ01000039.1 coordinate 10,115, forward strand.
CTTCGTTGTCGACGTCGATCTGCGGTGCCACCAGCTTCCAGATCGGCTGCGAGGGATCGCAGGTGGTGTAGCTGGAGTGGTGCATCTGCCCGGTCGAGCCCTGCAGGTCCACCGAGTCGGCCGAGCCGTTGCCGCGGCGGGATACCAACTGGTAGCGGATATCGCTGATCTTGTGCGAATCCGTTTCCTGGTTGCCCTCGGCGCGCTCGGCCACCATCCGGATCGAGGAATCCGAATAGCGGACATTGCCTTCGGCGATGTAATTGCCGGTTTCGGTGTCCATCCGCAGCGTGTCGGCGCCCATGAACTGGTCGCCACGCTTGAGCAGCACATTGCCCTGGTACTGCGGGATGGTGCTGGTGCCGGTGAGCTCGTTGCCTTCGATATCGGTCGGCAGCTGCTCGCGGTTGGCGGCTGCCACCGGATCGGCAGGCGGGGCCTCGTCGAAGGCCGGCAAGGTGTCGGTGGCCGGGCATAGGCCCCAGTTCATCGGCTTCTCGTCGGCCCAGGCGGGCAGGCAGATGGCAATACCCAGGGGCAGGGGAAGCAGGCGGAGAGCTCGGCGCACGCGGTTCGCATTCGGGGGAAAACGGCCGCTAGCTTGCCGCATCGCCTGCATGGGGGCAATGAAAGGCTGCCGGAAGGGCCGGGCAGGGTTCATCCATCAACGGCTTGCGAGCAGCTCCTGGACATGGGCAACGCTGCATTCGCGCAGGGCCTGCAGGTCGTAGCCACCCTCCAGCATGGACACCACACGGCCGCTGCAATGGCGCTGGGCCAGCTTTACCAGTTCGGCGGTCAGCCAGCCGAAATCCTCGGTTTCGACCATCAGGTCGGCCTGCGGGTCACGCATATGGGCATCGAAACCGGCCGAAATGAACAAAAGTTGCGGCCGGAAGGCCTCGATCTGCGGCAGCATCTCGTCGGCCCAGGTGTTGCGGAAACGGAACCCACCGCTGCCCGGCGGTAGCAGGATGTTGCAGATATTGCCGACGCCGCGCTCGCGCATGCTGCCCGAGAACGGGAACAGGCCGGACTGGTGACTGCTGTAGTAGGCGACTTTCGGGTCGGTTTCGAAGATGGCCTGGGTGCCATTGCCGTGGTGCACGTCAAAATCGACGATGGCCACCCGTTCCAGGCCGTATTTGTCGCGGGCATAGGCGGCGGCCACGGCGATGTTGTTGAACAGGCAGAAGCCCATCGCGGTGTCGGCAGTGGCGTGGTGGCCGGGTGGGCGGACCGCGCAGAACACGCGCGGATTGCCGTTTTCCAGCATCACCGCATCCACTGCAGCCACGCCGGCCCCGGCAGCGTGCAGGGCGGCGCTGGCCGAGCCAGGCGAGGTGAAGGTGTCCAGGTCGATGCGCCGCAGCGGCACGGTCTGTACCTGCAGCATGGCGTCGATCAGCTCGCGGGTATGCACCCGCGCCAGCTCGCCGAGCTTGGCCGCCGGGGCGTTGCGCCATTCCAGCTGATCCGGGAATTCCTCACGCAGGGCCGAAATGACGGCGTGCAGGCGCTCCGGCGACTCGGGGTGGTCGATACCGGGATCGTGTTCAAGGCAGGCGGGGTGGGTGAATACCAGCATGGCCGCACTGTAACCGGCGACGCCGCGCAGGGCGCGGCGTCGTGTGGGAGGGAGGGATCAGCCGTGACGGCGTTCGTGGTTCCACAGCACCTCGCCCTGGCCATCGACCCGGGCAAGCACGCGTGAGAGCACGAACAGCAGGTCGGACAGGCGGTTCAGATAGCGCACCGCCTCGGCCCGGATATCCTCGACCCGGGCCAGGGCCACGGTTTCACGCTCGGCCCGGCGCACGATGGTGCGCGCCAGGTGGCAGCGCGACGCGCCTTCACCACCGGCTGGCAGGATGAAATCCTTCAGCGGCGGCAGGTTGTCGTTGTAACGGTCCAGGTGCTGCTCCAGGGCGTCGATATCGGCGCCATGGATGGCGGCGTGGCCGGGGATGCACAGCTCGCCGCCGAGGTCGAACAGCTGGTGCTGGATGGTGGTCAGCAGGTCGCGGATGTCCTGAGGCAGGTCCACGGCCAGCAACACGCCGATGGCCGAGTTGGCCTCATCGACGGTGCCATAGGCGTTGACTCGCAGCGAATCCTTGCCGGTACGGCTGCCATCACCCAGGCCGGTGCTGCCATCGTCGCCGGTGCGGGTGTAGATCTTGGAGAGGCGGTTACCCATTGCTCGGCGCGCCCTTAGTGAGCAATGCGGCCAGCGGCCGACTGCTTGCTGCTGGCTTCAACGGCAACCTGTACCAGCGCGGCGGCACCGATGTACATGGCGGCACTGCGCATGTACGGCAGCAGCCAATCGCTGTAGTTCTTGGCCCAGCCGGCAAAGCTCGGCTCGGCGACCGAGGCGCTGATCCAGTAGAAGCTGCCCTGGGCGATCAGGTGGCACAGGGCCACCGAGCCAATCACGGTGACGGCCAGCAGGCCCAGCGACTTGAGGCTGGCGCTGCGGTAGTAGCGGCGCAGCAGCATGCCGCCGGCCCACATCGCGAAGTAGGCCGGGATCAGCATCCAGTAGGCGGCCGAGACGCAGTAGTGCTGCCAGAAGCTCATGCCCTGGCTGGAAATCACCGCCCAGTCGACCACCACGGCCAGGCCCATCAACAGCGGGAACGCCCAACGGGTCCAGTTGCGCAGGTAGAAACCACCAATGAAGAACACCGCCCACGATGCATCCGGGACCGGTGCGAAGTGGTTGATGCGGGTGCCGGCCATCAGCAGCACGAGCAGGGACAGGATGAAGGCGCGTTGGACGTTGGCGGTCATGGGTGGCGGTTTCCGTTAATCAGACCGCCATTCTAGCCGCAGTGGGGGTGAACCTGCGGTTGCGCTGCGGCATGGGCCCGCGCAACCGCAGGGGTGATCCCCCGTATCATTGGCCCATGAGCAAGAACCATGACGTAGTGATCGTCGGTGGCGGGCTGGTCGGTGCCAGTCTGGCTATCGCACTGGACCGGCTGGGGCTGGATGTGGGCCTGGTCGAGGCGACCCCGGGCGGGGTGATGCCGGCGGTATTCGACCAGCGCAACCTCAGCTTTGCGGCGGCCACGGTCAATGCCCTGACCGCGTTGGGGGTGATGCAGAAGCTGACCAACCCGGGCGGGCCGATTCGCCGCATCCATGTCAGTCGCGCCGGTGATTTCGGCCGGGTGGTGATGCAGGCCAGCGATTACGGCCGTGAGGCCTTCGGCCAGGTGGTGGTGGCGCGTGACTTCGGCGAGGCACTGGAAGCCCGGCTGGCCGAGCTGCAGCACCTGACCCGCTATCGCCCGGCCCGCTTCATCGGCCTGGGCTCAAGCCGCGACGGTCTCCGTGAACTGATCATTGCCGACGAGTCCGGCGAACAACGCCTGCAGGCACGGCTGGTGGTCGGCGCCGACGGCACCCGCAGCGCGGTGCGCCAGGCGCTGGGCATCGACGTCAGCGAACACGATTACCAACAGACCTTGTTTGTGGCGCGGGTGCGCGCGGCCAAGGCACCGGATGGCAGCGCCTATGAGCGCTTCACCGATACCGGCCCCACCGCATTGCTGCCGCGAGGCGACCGTCATTACGGCGTAGTGCACGGCGTTGCCCGCGACCAGGCCGATGCGGTGATGGCGCTGGACGATGCGGCGTGGTTGACGCGGCTGCAGACCGCAGTGGGCTGGCGTGCCGGGCGGTTGCTGGAAAGCGGCCCACGCAGCGCCTACCCGCTGATCCAGGTACTGGCACAGAAGCTGGTGGGCGAGCGCGCGCTGTTGCTGGGCAATGCCGCGCAGACCATCCATCCACTGGGTGCGCAGGGCTTCAACCTGGGCCTGCGCGATGCATTGACCCTGGCCGAGCTGATTGAAGATGGCGCACAGGATGCGGGCAGCGATGCACTGCTGCAGGCCTATGTGGCCCGGCGCGGCCCGGACCGTGAACAGACCTTGGCGTTCTCCGACGGACTTGCGCGCTTGACCAGCAATGCCACGCCGCTGATACGGCCACTGCGCAGCCTGGGTTTTGTTGCCGCGGCGCAGACCCCGGCGCTGCAGTCCTTGCTGGTCGGCGGAGCGATGGGCTTCCGCGGCCAGGTGCCCGAATTGTGCAGGAGCCAAGCGCGATGAGCCGACGTGGGCAATGGGATGCGGTGATCGTCGGTGGCGGCGTGGTGGGTGCAGCCTGCGCGCTGGCGCTGGCCCAGGAAGGTCTGCAGGTGGCGATGGTGGAAGGCCGCGAGCCGCCACCGTGGTCGCCGCAGAAGCCGGACCTGCGGGTGTTCGCCTTTGCCGCGGACAACGCTGCTCTGCTGGACACCTTGGGCGTATGGAAACAGGTGGACCAGGCCCGCGCGCACGCCTATCGGCGCATGCGGGTATGGGATGCCGCTGGTGGCGGCGAGTTGAGTTTCGATGCCGACAGCCTGGGCCGCCGCGAGCTGGGTTGGATCGTCGAGAACGGCCTGCTGGTCGACCGTCTGTGGGCGGCATTGCCGGCGGCGGGCGTACAGCTGTACTGCCCGGCGCGGGTGGAGGCGATGGAACAGGATGCGCAGGGCGTGCGCCTGCGCCTGGATGATGGCCGCCGTGTCGAGGCCGCCATTGCGATTGCCGCCGATGGTGGCGAATCCACGCTGCGTACCCTGGCCGGTCTGGAAGTCAGTCGCCACGACTATGGCCAGCGCGGCGTGGTGGCCTATGTGGACAGCGCCTTGCCGAACGAAGACACCGCTTGGCAGCGTTTCCTCGCTACCGGTCCGCTGGCGGTGCTGCCGTTTGCTCGCAACCGCAGTTCCATTGTCTGGACCTTGCCGGATGCAGAAGGCGAGCGCGTGCTGGCGCTGGATGAGGACAGCTTCAATCGTGAGCTGACCAATGCCTTTGCTGGCCGTCTGGGTGAGATGCGGCTGGTTTCGGCGCGCGCGGCGTTCCCGCTGCGCAGGCAGCTGGCCACCGCGTACGTCGCCGGGCGCGTGTTGACCCTGGGCGATGCCGCGCATGTGGTGCATCCGCTGGCCGGGCAAGGCGTGAACCTGGGCTTGCGTGATGTGGCCGGGCTGCGTGATCTGGTACGCGCGGCAAAGCAGCGTCGTCAGGATTGGAGCGCGCCGCATCGGCTGCAGCGTTGGGCGCGCACGCGCCGCAGCGAGAATACGGTGGCCGCTTACAGCTTTGATGCGATCAACAAGGTGTTCTCCAATGACGAGATGCACCTGACCCTGGCGCGCGGTGCGCTATTGGGTTTGGCGGGCAAGATGCCGCCGTTGATGTCGATGTTCTGGAAGCGCGCTTCCGGGCTGTAGCCCAGCCGCGTCCAGAGCAACGCGATCCTGTAGTGCCGAGCCATGCTCGGCAGGGGCTTTACCGGCACAGCGTGATGTAGTGCCGAGCCATGCTCGGCAGAGGCTTTACCGGCGCACCGTGATGTAGTGCCGAGCCATGCTCGGCAGAGGCTTTACCGGCGCACCGTGCCGTAGTGCCGAGCCATGCTCGGCAAGGGGCTCTACCGGCGCACCGTGCCGTAGTGCCGAGCCATGCTCGGCAGAGGCTTTACCGGCACAGCGTGATGTAGTGCCGAGCCATGCTCGGCAAGGGGCTTTACCGGTAAGGCTTCAGCCGAGCATGGCTCGGCTCTACATGGTTTGGATGCATTGCCGGCTTCGCGGCTTACGCCGCTCCTACAGCCTGCGTCAGCGCAACCAACCGGCCAACTGCTCGCGTGACAGCTTGCCGCGACGGCCTGTATCCAGCGCATTGAACTCATCTGCCAAGGCCGGGTTGACCTGCGCTTCTTCGCGGCTGATGAAGCCGTCGCCGTTCACGTCCATGGCTGCGAAATCAATGCGGTAATTGCCGATCACGCTGTCAGGCTGGATCGACCGCACGGTGACCTGGGCCTGGTCGGTAGGCATCAGGATCTGCGTGGAATGGGTGACCTTGCCAGTGGACAGTGACTGTTCGCGCACGTGCACTGGCGTTTCGTTCAATGGAATGCTGACCGCAGGTGCAGGGCGCTGCGCGGTCTGGGCGATGGCAGTGACGGGCAGCAGGCATGCAAAGACCAAGGGCAGGGCGAAACGTAGCGCGGACATGGCACGACTCATCATTGGCGGAAGCGGCCCCGCCGACGTGGCGAGGTGGCTGCGATGGTAGTGCGACACGCCTGAACAGGCGAGTTTCAGCCAGGAATGAAGGGGAAAACCAGCTTCAGCAAGCCCTTCAATCCGCCTTCGGCGGTGGAGCTGATGGCTTTCGCACCCAGGCTGTTGAGTGCACGGCGCAGATCGTCCCAGCGCAACTGGGTGACATCCTTCTTCAACAGGTCGGCGACTTCTTCCGAGGCCGGTGCGAGTTTTTTCAGGGCATCCAGCGTGGCCTGCGGATCCGGCTGCAGGTAGTTCCAGCGTTCGGCGATCTTGAGCAGGGTGTCGAAACGCACCGCCACCACTTCGCGGTTGCGCTCGTATACCGGGATAGCGCCGACATCGAGGATGGCCTGCTCGAAACGCTGTGCATCATCCGGGTGCTCGATGCGGATGGCGAGGAAGCCTTCCTTGCGGCTGCGCTCGCTGACGTGCTTCGCCCCGGAGCGCAGATTGGCTTCGGTCAGGACCGCCGCGACGATGCGCTGCAGGGCCGCGTCGCCTTCTTCCGGCACCAGGGCACGCCAGCGCGCATAGCCATCACGGCGCAGGCCCTTGACCTTGGCCGGCGTGACCCGCAACTGCAGGGCAACCGCGGCATTGGAGTCGCTGCGATTGATGGCGCCATCGCGTTCGATCAGGACAAAGATCAGCAGTTCCAGGTCACGCTTGGTCAGCGACTGGAAACCCTGCATCAGGGTCAGTCGCAGAAACTCGGTGCCGAAGCTGGCCGGGTCTTTCAGTTCGATGGTGTGCATTGCCTTCCTCCCAAGGCTTACAGCATGCCTGATATGGATTGCAGGAGCTGAGACAGCAGGCTTCAGGGTTTGCCTGATGGCTGCAGCCCGTATTCACGGCCGGGGCGATCAGCCTGGAAGGTTTCCACCGCGCCCCGGTCCTGAAGGGTGACGAAGACCTGGCGGCCATCGCTGCCACCGAAGGCGACGTTGCTGGGCTTGCGGCCCTTGAGCGGAACCTCGCGCAGTAACGTGCCTTGCGGGGACAGCACCGCAACCACCCCGGCGTCGTAGCGGGCGATGTAGAGGTTGCCATCAGCATCGCAACGCATGCCGTCCATGCCGTGGTCGTCGAAACGGATCAGCAGGCGCTTGTTGGCAAGGCTGCCGTCGTCGCCGCGGTCGTAGACCCAGACATTGCGTTGCACGCTTTCGTTGACGTACAGACGCTTGCCGTCGGGGCTGACTTCGATGCCGTTGGTAGTGCCCATGCCTGATTCGAGCAGTTGCACCTTGCCGTCGCGGTCGATGCGCCATAACTGGCCTTCGTCGGTCTTGGTCCAGTTCGGATCGCTGGCGTAGAGCGTGCCGTCCGGAGCCAACGCGATGTCGTTGGGCTGATGTGCGTCGGGTAGATGGGCAAACACGCTGACAGTGGTGCTGCCCGGCGCGACGCGCAGGATGTTGTGGCGCGGATAGTCGGCGATATACATCGTGCCATCACGGCCAAAGCGGATGCCGTTGCCGACGCTGCCTTCGGGCAGGGTGAGGAACAGCGTTGCCTTGCCGTCTGCATCGACGCGACCGATGGTGCCGTCCTTGCCGAAGTTGACGACGTAAAGCGCGCCATCCGGACCGGTGGCCGGGCCTTCGATGCCGGTGGTAAAGGTGCCATCGCTGACATGGTCGCGGGCGATGAAGTCTTCGGCGGCAATGGCGGCGCTGCTCAGGGTGATGAGCGCAGAGGCGGCGATGCGGGCAAGGGTGATCTGGCGGGCGATGGCGGCGGCCTCCGTATTGGTGGAAGCAGGAGTGTGCCAGAGGGTTGGGGTGGAGCGGAGTGTGGTTGCGTGGGCAACTTTGGGAAGCTTTGGCTTTGGCTTTGGCTTTGGCTGTGGCTGTGGCTGTGGCTGTGGCTGTGGCTTGGCTTTGGTCGTGCTTTTGTTTGTTGTCCCTTCTCCCGCTTGCGGGAGAAGGTGCCCGCAGGGCGGATGAGGGGGCTTTGGCTTTGCTGTTGTCACTGGCTCAAGGGGCCAAAGTCCAAGCAAAAACTGAAAGCACGAGCAGAAGCTGCCCTCACCCCAACCCCTCTCCCGCTGAGCGGGAGAGGGGCTTCAATCAAAAGCCTTTGGCCCGCGGCGTCACAAACACCGTGATTTCCTCACGGTCGTGATACAGCTGCTTGGCGCGGATGGTCAGCGGCTTGCCGGCCTTGTCGGCAAACAGGTCCAGGCACAACCGGGTTTCATCCCAGCGCTTCTTCATCGGCAATTTCAGGTTGAAGATGGCGTGCTTGCACCAGCCTTCGCGCAGCCAGGTGCCCATGCGCTCGGCAACGCGGCGTGGCTGTTCGACCATGTCGCAGACCATCCAGTCCAGGGGCGTTTCCGGCTGCCAATGGAAACCATCGGCACGCAGGTGCTCGACCAGGCCGGTATCCAGCACGTGCTGGCGCAACGGGCCGTTGTCGATGCTGCTGACACGCAGGTGCTGGCGGGTCAGTACCCAGGTCCAGCCGCCCGGTGCCGCACCCAGATCGGCCGCGCGCATGCCCGGCACCACCAGTGCTTCACGCTCTTCCGGCGTAAGCAGGGTCATGAAGGCTTCTTCCAGCTTCAGGGCCGAACGCGACGGTGCATCCGGCAGCAGCTTCAGACGCGGGATGCCGAGCAGCCAGGGCGCGCTGTCGCGGGTGTCGGCCACGCAGACGAAGGCGTGCGTGCCATCCACAAACACCACATGCAGGCGCGGCAGCTTGCCGTTGGGCTTGTCGGTGAGCAGACCGGCCTTGCGCAATGCCGGGCGCAGCGCGTTGCCGAAGGCGCGGGCCAGCCCAGCCAGCGGCTTGCCAGCGTCCGAATCGGGGTGCTCCACCCACAGGTCGCCAAAGCGTTGCTGGCCTTCCAGCGCGGCGATGATCGGGGTGATGCGGTCGCTGGCATCGAGCTGCGGCAGCTCGGCCAATACCCGCAGCTTCTGGCGGGCGAAGATCAGTTCACGCCAGGGCAGGCGCTGGTCCAGTGCTTCGGCCTCATCGGTGACAAACACCACGTAGCCATCATTGCGCTGGGTGCGGGCATAGCCGGCAATACCGGCCAGACCTGCACGTTCGTTGAGTTCGCCGGCCAGTTCCGGTTCAAAGCCTTGGCGGCAGTAGCAGAGCAGGCCGGTCATGGAATTCCTTGGTGTGGAGCAGGTTGGGTTCCTTCTACCTGTGGGAGAAGGTGCCCCGCAGGGGCGGATGAGGGTAGGTCACGGCTTGGTAGCAGACAGCATGCGGCCTGCCGGACCCTCACCCCAACCCCTCTCCCGGAGGGAGAGGGGAT
>NZ_LDJJ01000004.1 GCF_001431465.1 Stenotrophomonas terrae
CCGGCGCGCGCCGGCCCATGTTCCATCGCGTCCAGCAGCTCTCGGTTGCGTACCAGCAAGCGCACCAGCGCCACCAGATCGTCGCAGTGCCAGTCGCCGTGGATATAACTCTCGCCGGCACCGACGCTGCCTTGTGCGGCAACCTTCCGGTAGAACGCGGGGTTGTGGATGGTGACCGTGACCTGCAGTGCGTCGGGCTCACCCAACAGCACTTCGCCGATGGCATCGCGTACGCGCAACTGTCCCGAACGCAGCGGCGCCAGCTGTGCAAGCAGCCGCCGGCGCAGGAACAGATCGAGCGCGCTGGGGCGGGGCAGAGTGATCGAAGGGGTCATCTCGTTCATCGGGTTTTCTCGGCGGGGGACGGATGGTCGTAGACCGGGTTGCCCTTCAGCCACAGGCGCAATGCGTGCCAGTGGATGGCGGCAGCCACCTGCACCGTCATCAGTGGATACAGCGCCAGCACACGGGCCAGCCCGCGACCATCAAGCGGGCGCCGCTGCATGTGCTGGGTGGCGTCGAACTGGCGTATGCCGTCCTTCCACACCTGCATATGCACACGCAGGTCCTGCGCCGGCGCGTTGAAACGCCAGTCATAGCGGCAGTTCATCGGCATGAAGGGGGAGACGTGGAAGCATTTGTCGAACTGCCAGCGCAGCGCATTGCCTTCATGCGCGGCTGTTGCAACCGGGAGCACGTAGGCGTGGCGCTCCTTCCACGGTGTATTGGTGATGTCGGCCACGATGCAGTCCAGCGTGGTGCCATCGGCTTGGTAGCAGTAGTAGAAGCTGACCGGGTTGAAGACGTGACCACCGAAACGCAGGTGCGTCAGCAGCCGCACGGGGCCCGCCGGGCGATAGCCGAGCAGCGGGGCAGCGTGATCGCGCACGGCGTCGGCCAATGGCTGCGCCGGATCGCCGAAGTAGTCGCTACGGCGGAACTCGGCCAGGTTGCGGCGGTTTACAGACCACAACCAGCGCCCATCGAACACTTCGTCCAGCTCATCCAGATCGAGCAGCAGCTGCGCCACCGGATAGCGGAAGGCGTGCGGCTGCGGCAGGTGGCGGCGGTGGATGACCTGCCCGAAGTAGAGCGCGCTGGCACTCATGCGATCGCCTCGGCGTGGTGCTGCTGGGTGCGAAGCGGAGTGTGGCAGCGCAGCGCATCAACCACGCGTCTGGCGCTGCGGATGCCATCCTCATGGAAACCCCAGCCCCAGTAGGCGCCGGCAAACCAGGTATTGCGCCGCCCCTGCAGTTCGCCCCAGTGCTGCTGCGCGCGTACGGCCGAGCCATCGTGCACCGGGTGGGCATACTGCAGCCGCCGCAGCACCTTGGCCGGGTCGATGGCGTCGCTGCGGTTGAGGGTGACGATCAGCGGGGTGTCACCGGGCAGGCCCTGCAGCAGGCTCATGCAGTAGCTGACGGTGCACGCTGCGCTACGGTCATCCGGCACGTGCGCGTTCCAGGCCGCCCATGCCTTGCGGTTGCGCGGCAGCAGCGTGGCGTCGGTATGCAGTACCACCTCGTTGCGCTGGTAACGGATGGCACCCAGCACCTCGCGTTCGCTGCGATCGGCATCGGCCAGCAAGGCCAAGGCCTGGTCGCTGTGGCAGGCCAGGATCACCTGGTCGAAATCCTCAATGCCGACGACGCTGTGCACGCGCACACCGTGGGCCAGCCGCTCGATTCTATTGACCGCGCAGCGCAGGCGTTCTTCGACCTGCCAACGCCGGCGCAGCGCTTCCACATAGCGTGCCGAGCCACCTTCCACCACGCGCCAGGGGGCGCGGCCGGTTGCTTGCAGCATCTGGTGGTTGGCCATGAACTGGACCAGGTAGCGTGCCGGGAAGTCCATGATTGTCGCGGTGGGCGAGGACCACAGTGCCGAGGCCATCGGCAGCAGGTGTTCCTCGACGAACGCTTCGCCGTAGCGCTGGCGCAGCAGGTACTGGCCCAACGAAGGGCCTTCCGGCTCGGACAACAGCGAGGGGGCGTCGCGGTAGAACCGGCGCAGATCGGCAAGCATGCCCCAGAACCGCGGCGAAGCCAGATTGCGCCGCTGGCAGAACAGGCCATCTAGCGAGGTGGCGTTGTACTCCACACCGCTGCGCGCACTGTGCATGGAGAAGCTCATCGTGGTCGGTTTGGATGCCACCCCCAGTTCGTCGAACAACGCAGTCAACAACGGATAGTGCAGCGCATTGAAAACGATGAAGCCGGTATCCACGGCCATGCGGACCCCGTCGACCTCTACGTCGTGGGTATGCGTATGGCCACCAAGATAATCATTGGCTTCGAACAGCGTTACCTGGTGCTCACCGTGCAGCCACCAGGCACTGGCCAGACCGGCGATGCCCGAGCCGATGATCGCGATGCGCATGTCAGTGCTCCGCCTTGGCCAGCACCCAGGCCGGAATGGGCTTGAGACCCTTCACCAATCCCAGTGCGGCCATCACCCGCAGGCCGTACCAGGTCATGTCCAGCTCCCACCAGCGGAAACCCTGCCGGACCGTGCCAGGGAAAAAATGGTGGTTGTTGTGCCAGCCCTCGCCGAAGGTCAGCAGCGCCAGCCAGAAATTGTTGCGGCTGTCGTCGCGTGTCTGGAAGCGGCGGCTGCCAAACCGATGGGCGAGTGAGTTGATGGTGACCGTGGCGTGGAAGAGCAGCACGGTGGAAATGAAGAACCCCCACACCAACAGCTGCATTCCCGAGGTATGCAGGCCGGGAGCAAAGCGCTCCAGCACGGCGCCCAGCCCATACAGGCAAGCGGCCAGCAGCAGTGGAATGACGGTGTCGAAACGGTCCAGCCAACGCAGCTCCGCGAACCGGGCCAGATCGGGGACGCGCTTCAAGTCGGTAGCAAAGGCGCCGCTGCTCAAGAACCAGCCCAGGTGGCTGCGCCAGAACCCACCCTGCAGCGGTGAATGCGGATCCTGCGGCTGGTCGGCGTGGCGATGATGGTGGCGGTGGTGTGCAGCCCACCACAAGGGGCCGCGCTGAACGCTGCTGGCGCCGATAACCGCAAAGACAAACTGCACGGCGCGTGGTGCCTCGAAGGTGCGGTGCGAGAAATAGCGATGGTAGAACGCGGTGATCGCGAACATCCGCACGGCATACAGCGCGGCAGCCACCACCACCGCCGTGGTGGATACGCCGACCCAGAGCACCCCAAGGCAGCCGACGTGCATCAGCACGAACGGGATCGCGCGCAACCAGTCGATCCCGGCCGACGCTTCGGCCGTGGCAGGCTCACCCGCGCCGGTATCAAACCAACGCTGCAGCGTGCGGATCAGGCGCGCTCGGGGGCGGGGCAGGGGCGCGGCGGCGTTCATGGCGGTGTCTCTTGGAGGTACTTGTTGATCTGTACGTAGCAAGGCGCCCGTTGGATGCGCCCGCCGTGATCGATCTGCGACTTCACTCACGCGTAACGGAACAGCTGGCGACCAGCGGCTGGCTCCAGGCCTGCTGCCATTGCTCGAGCGAGCGTGGCGAGGCGGGCGCGTTGAAGCGCACCGTCACCACGGGATAGTTGCCGCGTGAATCGCGCAGGTTGCTGGTGCCTTGGAACTGCAGCAGTCGGCGGTCGCTGTCCGCATAGATCAGCGACAAGCGCGGCGCCATGCTGCCGTACCAGGCGTCCAACCTGACCGCGATGGACTGGGCGGCAATGCCCTGCCAACGCACCGCGCCCTGGTGCAGGACCTTGACCGGATAGAAGCGTTGGCGGCTGGGGACCAGGAACGGAAGACTGAGCGGCTCACCCCGCATCAGCGCCTGCCAGTGTTGACGCACGGCAGCGTCGAACCCCGCATCGACGACAGCATCCGCCGGCAGCGCCACCGAACCATTGCGGCGTGGCGCGGCGGCGTCCTCCTTCCAGTCGATCCAGACCCGGCCATCGGCGATGCTTACCTGTGCCGCCTGGCCGCTGCGCTGGTCCTGCAACTGGTAGCCGCGCGCGGCCGGCTGCGCGCTGGCGGGCACCTGCTTTCTGGCGAACGGACGCCCGTCCGGGCACAGGTATTGCACCCAGCGCTGGGTACCCTCGTCACCGCTGCGCTGCCAGTGCACCTCGCGGTAGCTCACCGCTCCCTGTGCGGTCGTGGCAATCCCTTCATTGCGTAGTAAAGGGGTGGCAGCGGCTATGGGCGGCAGCCAAAACAGCAACCAGAGCGTACGCATATGCTTGCTTTCAGAAGGGCGGCAATCCCTGTACGTGCGGTGGCGGCAGACGGATGCAGGCCGCTGCTGCATCCAATCGCCGCCTCTGTCCGTAACGGAAGACAGACCTTCACCGCCTGCCGCGAACGCTGATGTACCCTGACGCCGCCCACCTCACTTCTGCCTTCGATACCGCACGCATCGTGTCCAGTTCCCAGCTGCCCAGCAGTGAGCCGACCAACTGGGCCAGCGACATGGACGGTGTGGCGCTGCGGCGTGACCGCGATTGCTTCATGCGCATCTACGATCACTTCATGCCGCGTCTATGCGTTTACCTGCGTGGACTGGGCTGCCCGGAATCGATCGCCGAAGAGCTGGCACAGGAATGCCTGCTGCGGCTCTGGCTGCGTGCGGCCGACTTCAATCCGGCCCAGGGAGCCTTGAGCACCTGGCTGTACCGGATCAGCCGCAACCTGCACATCGACCGCGTGCGCCGTGAGCGCAGCTGGATGCTGGTGCAGGCGGCGGTGGAGGAAGCGGCTGCCGACGATCCGCTCGAACGCAGCAGTGCCGAGCAGTACGCCGACCAGGCGCAGCTGCGCCAGCGCATCAATGACCTGCCAGCCGTGCAGGCAAGGCTGGTGCGCATGTCGTATTTCGAAGCCAAGAGCCACGCCGAGATCGCCCAGACATTGGGAATGCCGCTTGGCACGGTCAAATCCCATCTGCGCCGTGCGTTTCTGCAACTGCAGCTCAAGGTGGGGGGCGCACGATGAATCCACATCACCATCTGCACGAATCCACCCTGATCAGCTACGCCGCAGGCGCGCTGCCATCGCCGTTGAACATTGTGGCCGGTGTCCATCTTGAGCAATGCCCGCACTGCCGTGCGCAACTGCGCCAGGCCGAAGCGATTGGCTCGGTACTGATGGAGCAGACCCAGCCGGCCCCGGCCGCTGCAGAACAGCGTCGCGCCCAGTTGCGCGAGGCAATGTTGGCGCAGTTGGCAGGGGAGGGCATTCCCAGCGCGGAATCAATGGACCGACAGCCGTCGAGGGAACGCCCCGAGGCAGACCCGGACCACCTGCCGGTTGCTCTGCACCCGTATTTCGGCAGTTCGCTGCGCAATCTGCGTTGGCGCTGGATAGGCCCAGGCATGCATTGCATCCGTGCCGAGCAGATGCCATCGCTGATCATGCTGAAGATCGCACCCGGCAAATGCCTGCCGATGCACAGCCATGGCCGCAGCGAGTTGACGCAGATACTGCGTGGCTCCTACAACGATGCGCTGGGCCTGTTCGCGCCGGGAGACATGGCGGACCTGGATGAGGATGTGGAGCACCAACCGGTTACTGCGCCAGGGGTTCCCTGTATCTGTGTGTCAGCGCTGGACGCGCCACTGGTATTCAGCGGCTGGCTGGCGCGCAAGCTGCAGCGCTTCGTCAAACTCTGAAAGAGCCCCCGGGTTGGCGTCAGGGTGGGTGATCAGAGCGTCTGCTTGCGCTTTGCGTTGCTGTCGGTCCTGTCGGCCACCGACCAGCGGGTTATCAGCTGGTGCGGCAGCACATGGTTGACGATCACGCGCGCCGAACCCTGCGTCCGGCGTATTTCGCGCAGCAGGATATCGATGGCCGCGTCGGCCATTGCTGCTACCGGTTGGTGAATGGTGGTCAGCTCCGGCCAGACCATGGTTGATGCCGATGTATCATCGAAACCCACCACCGACAAGTCCCGCGGTACGTCCAGGCCGCGTCGATGTGCCACCGAGACGACCGCCGCGGCCATGTCGTCGTTGCTTGCAAAGATCGCACTGGGTGGGTTGCGCAGCGTGAGCAGGCGTTCGGCGGCGTCCAGGCCCGAGCGATAGGTGAAGTAGCCGGGCTGCACCAGCTTGTCATCGTAGGCAATGCCAGCTTCGGCCAGCGCATCCCGATAGCCTTGCCAGCGATGCGCGCTGGCGGTCTGGTTGGGGTCACCCTTGATGTAGCCGATGCGGGTATGGCCGCGTTCGATCAGATGCGTGACCATGTCGTGGCTGGCACGGTGGTCATCGATGCGGACGCAGGAAATCGTGTCGCTGAAGTGACCAGAGGCGATCGATACGACAGCAACACCGGCCTGCGAAAACTCGGCGACGATGGCCTTCGACTCACACAGCGGCGGCGGCAGAATCACCCCGGCCACGCTGTTGGCAAGCTGTTTTGCGGCGGCCCGGCGTGCCTTGGCGTCCAGCTCATCCCAGCTGGCGATCACCAGCTGCGCCGCTGCACGGGTTGATCCGCGCAGTGTGCCGACCAGCAGCTCACGCAGGTAGCTGGAGCTGGGATTGGTATAGATCAACGCGATGCAGGTGTGCTGCGCCGCCGCCAGCGCACTGGCGGCCAGGTTCGGCCGGTAACCGAGTTCGCGCACGCTACGCATGACGCGCTCGCGGTTGGCGTCGCGTACACCCGCATGGCCGTTGACCACGCGCGATACCGTCATCGCCGATACGCCTGCATGCGCCGCTACTTCGTCAATGGTGATTGCGCTGCCCTTGCGGCGCACCGACCTGCTGATCTTCTTCATGCAATTGGTTCCATTTGATTCAATTCCGCGACCGTCTGTAACGCCCGTTACCTGTGGGAAACCAGGCGCTGCAGTGCATTCCATGCCCCTGCCTATCCTTGTTCATCGCTTGAGGATAAGCCAGTGGATCGGCTTTGCTGCGCTGCACGGTGACAAGTGAGAACACAGGTGATTAGTCTGCGCTCCGACGCGATGGTAGCGCTACCACTGTGCCTGGGTGAGCCAGGTTGTCGGTTCGCCTTCTGCAACTCGCGGTCATAACAGCAAGCTTGGAACACGTTTCAGACGCAATGCGCTTGGGGGGGGGCATTGCGATGTTCGGTTTGGAAGACGGGCCTCGCCCGTGCGTGCCCCTGGGAGGGGGTGGTACATCCATTCGATCGTATGTCAGAGAGAGGACATTCATGAGCGCTTGCACTTTTCGTAGTACTCCAGACCCGAGGATCGGTTCATGAGCCGGAAGTTGACGAAGTTCAAATCCAGGGCCATGTTCACCTTCGTCGGGGGTGTTCTGGTCATCAATCCCGCGTTCGGGCAGGAGGCGACAACGCCTGTTGCGCAGCAGGAACAGGCCCAGCAGAAAGCCACGCAGTTGGACGCCGTGCAGGTCACCGGCATCCGCAACAGCCTCAGCCAGGCGATGGACATCAAGCGCGACTCGGCCGGTGTCGTCGATGCCATCAGCGCCGAGGACATCGGCAAGTTCCCCGATACCAACCTGGCCGAATCGCTGCAGCGCATCACCGGCATCTCGATTGAACGTCGCGATGGCGAAGGCGCACAGGTCACCGCGCGTGGCTTTGGCCCGCAGTTCAACATGGTCACCCTCAACGGCCGGCAGATGCCGGGTGCCGATGCATTCGGTGCCTCGGGCCAGGTGGCCATCGGTGGCGTCGATGGCGGCACCCGTGCGTTCAACTTCGCCCAGCTGGCGGCCGAGGCCATCAATGGCATCGAGGTCTACAAGACCAGCCAGGCGCAGGTTCCCAGCGGTGGCATCGGTGCCACCATCAACATCCTGACCGCGCGTCCGTTCGACCATGAGGGCATCGTCGCCAATGCCGGCGCCAAGATGGTCTCCGACCAGAGCCAGCCGTTCGACAATGACATCACCCCGGAGCTGTCCGGTATTTTCAGCTACAGCAACCCGGAAAAGACTTTCGGCGTCAGCCTCAGCGCGAGCCAGCAGAAGCGCAAGGGCGGCTCGGTGCAGGCCACCGACAATTACTGGAACGTACAACCGTGGACCGGCACGATGCCGGGTAACCCAACCGTGGTGAACGCGCCGGCAATCGGGCAGTTGTACGGGCGGCCGAATGATCTGCGCTATGCGTTCTCCGAGTTCGAGCGTGAGCGCGTCAATGGCCAGGCGGTGCTGCAGTTCGCACCGATGGACAGCCTGACCCTGACCCTGGATTACACCTATTCGACCAACGAAATCACCGAGAATCGTGGCGAGCAGGGCATGTGGCTGCAGAACAGCAACTACACCAATGTCGAGTTCGACACCAGCGGCGCGGTCGCAACGCCGATCTACATCCGTGAGATCGCCGGCACCAAGGACTTCGGCCTTGAGCAGCAGCGCAGCATGCAGAAGTACGAGCTGGGCTCGTTGGGCTTCAATGGCGTATGGGATGTCAGCGACCGGTTCAAGCTGAGTTTCGATGCGCACAACTCGAAGAACGAAAGCCGGCCCAACGATCCGCTCACCGGCGGTGGCTCGATCTTCATGAGCATCGCCGGCACCAATAACTGCACCACCGGCCCGCATTGCGGCGGCTCGTGGGTACAGGAGCTGAATTTCAACAATGGCCTGCCGGTTGGTACGCAGACCTGGTACCCGAGCACGGCCGATGCCGCCGCCGGAACCAATGGCGTGGTCAACCCGGGGTTTGTCGCGGGTGAGATCGGCTCGCAGGTGCTGCGTGTCAACGCGCAGACCCAGATCAGCGAGATCAAGCAGGCGCGGGTGGACGGCGAGTGGAGCTTCGACCAGGGCCGGTTCCAGTTCGGCGTGGACAGCAACAAGTCCTCCACCCACCGCATCCAGGCCGCCGAGGCCTATTCCACGCTGGGTGACTGGGGCGTTGCCAATGTCGACCGCGACGTCGCAGGCGGATTGATGGACCTGCTGCAGCCGGTCAGCATCGTCGGCTTGTTTGACGACTACAGCGCCAAAAGCTGGTCGGCGTGGCGCGGCAACGCCGGCACGCTGGCGCAATGGGCGGCCAGCCAGTACGGCGTTGGCCTGGGCGTGAACCCGCAGCGCGCCGCCGACAACCGGGTGGAAGAGAAGACCAAGGCTGCCTACTTCCAGGTCGAGCTGGATGGGCAGTTGGGCAGCATGCGCACCAATACCCGGCTGGGCGTGCGCTACGAAACCACGGATGTCGTGTCGACCTCGGTGATCGCCATTCCCGAATCGATCGAGTGGCAGTCCAACAACGATTTCCGCGTTGTGCTGTCCGATGAGCAGCAGCCTTTCAGCGAGAAGGCCAGGTACAGCTATATCCTGCCCAACCTCGACTTCAGCATTGATTTCACCGATGAGATCAAGGGCCGTGCTTCATTTGGCAAGAGCATTGCACGTGCACCTTACGGCAATCTGTATGCCGGCCCGGGTGCGCAGCAGCCGTTCGGCTCGGTGTTGATCGATCCGTCCTCACGGGCCAGTGGCAACGCACAGAATCCGGCATTGAAGCCGCTGGAATCGGACAATCTGGACCTCGGCGTGGAGTGGTATTTCGCCGACGCCAGCTACGTGTCGTTGACGTACTGGAACAAGTCGGTCGACAACTTCATCGGTAACACCATCGTGCAGGAAAGCTTGTATGGCCTGACCGATCCGACCTCGGGGCCGGATGCACAGGCAGCGCTGGCCTTCCTCACCAGTGCGGCCTGTGCTGCACAGGTGGGTGCGGCCAATGCGGCGGCTTGCTCGGCCAACGATACTTCGTTGTTCACCGCGCTTGCCCTGCTGCGCAACAACCCGGCCGGGCTGGGTGCCTACAACGGCACCGATGCGCAGGTACTTGCCACCGAGGCGGCATACGACCTGCATGGGCAGGCCAACGATCCGCTGTACATGTTCAACGTCAACAGGCCGATCAACCAGAATCAGTCCAAACTGCACGGCTGGGAACTGGGTGGTCAGTACTTCTTCGGCAATACCGGCTTTGGCGTGCTTGCCAACTACACCATCGTGCGTGGTGATGTCGGCTACGACAATGGCGGTGATCCGAGCATCGATCAGTTCTCGCTTACCGGCCTGAGTGACACCGCCAACGCCATGCTGATGTACGAGAAGTATGGCTGGTCGGTGCGTCTGGCCTGGAACTGGCGAGACCAGTACCTAATCCTCGCCAACCAGGGTTC
The DNA here is from genome assembly GCF_001431465.1 of Stenotrophomonas terrae. Taxonomy (GTDB): domain Bacteria; phylum Pseudomonadota; class Gammaproteobacteria; order Xanthomonadales; family Xanthomonadaceae; genus Stenotrophomonas; species Stenotrophomonas terrae. The sequence goes on from NZ_LDJJ01000004.1 coordinate 10,107, forward strand.
AAGCCGCAACCCCTACTACGTGGAGGAGTACGCGCAGTGGGATCTGAGCGTGAACTACGCGCTCAATGACCATTGGTCGTTCGGCCTGGAAGCGATCAACCTGACCGGTGAGGACGTGCGTTGGCGTTCACGCACCTCGCAGATGATCGTAAAGCTGGCTGACCAGAGCCCGCGTTACATGCTGGGTGTCCGTTACAAGTTCTGAGTTTGACGACCGACGGCCTCTCCCAGGTCGCCATGGTGCCGCTGTGTGAGCAGCGGTACTTTTTTCAAGGCACCCGGTCCAACGGGTGCCCGTACACGGGCCGTGCGGCGGCGGTAACATGCCGGCGTACGGCACCCGATTGGAGTGGATACCCGCATGGCCCGCTACGAACTGCTCAACAACATCGTCCACCGTGACCTGCGCGTAGCCACCGGCTTTGGTCCGGAGCTCGGCGACGCGGTCGGCATGGTGCCGGCGTATCCGAGTGAATTCGCCGAGCTGCAGCGCGAGTACCCGATCTTCCTGCGCAGGGAGGGCGCAACCGCGGCCTGGCAATCAGTGGTTCTGCTGGGCTTTGAGCAATACGAAAACCTGTTTCTGCAGGACGGCCGCTGGAACGCCTCCTATCTGCCAGGGGCCGCCGCCAAGGGGCCTTTCCTGATCGGCTTCCAGGAAAACCAGATCGATGGCGTGCTCACCCAGGAAGCGGTGATGCACGTGGATCTCGACCATCCGCGCGTGAACACGGCTGCCGGTGAGCAGGTATTCCTGCCGCAAGGTGGCAATACGCCTTATCTCGACCACATCGCAGGCGTGCTGCGTGGTATCCACGACGGCAGTGCGTTTGCTGCCGAAATGTTTGCAATGCTTGATGCGAAGGGGCTGATACAGCCGATCAAACTTGATGTGCAGATCGAGCCGCAGCATCGGGTAAGCGTCAATGGCCTGCATGGCATTGATCGCGAGCGCCTGGCCACGCTGGAGGTCGCTGAGCTGCTGGATCTCAACCGCGCCGGCTATCTGGAAGGGGCCTACCTGATGCTGGCTTCGCTGCACAATATGCGCCGCCTGATTGCCGAGAAGCAGCGGCGGCTGCGCCTGCAGGATGCCACCCTGTCGACCACCAGGAACTGACCGTGCTGGACGGCATGCCGATGCGAACGCTGGACGGCCTCGACGCCAACGCGCTGCCAATGCAGGCGCTGTTGAATGAGGGGCAGCCGACCGTACTCAAGGGAATCGCGCGCGACTGGGGTTTGGTGCAGGCAGGGCTGGAGTCCACCCAACACGCGCTTGCCTACCTGCGCCGCTTCGATGCCGGCATGCAGGTGCCGTATTCGTATGGTTCCCCTGAAATTGCAGGGCGCCCGTTCTACAACGCCGACTTCACCCAGTTGAATTTCGAGGTCCGGCGCGGCGTGCTGACCCAGGTGCTGGATGAAATCGCGGAGAACCTGGACGGCTTGCAGCCGCCGACCTATTACGTCGCCTCGCTGTTGATCGAACGGACGCTGCCCGGGTTCGCGCAGGCCAATGATGCCGGCCTGGCCGGGCAGGGCATCAATGCCTCGGCCAGCATCTGGATCGGCAATCGGGTGACCGCCTCCTGTCATTACGACATCCCCGACAACCTGGCCTGCTGCGCGGTTGGGCGTCGCCAGTTCACCCTTTTCCCGCCCGAGCAGATCGACAATCTCTATCCCGGTCCGCTTGCTCCCACCCCGGGCGGACAGGTGGTCAGCGTGGTCGATTTCGACAACCCGGACTTTGAACGCTACCCCCGGTTCCGCCAAGCCTTGGCCACCGCACGTACTGCGGTGCTTGAACCCGGTGATGCCATCTTCATTCCCGGCCTGTGGTGGCACCATGTGCGCAGCCTGGCGCCGTTCAACGTACTGGTGAATTACTGGTGGCGTGGCACGCCGGCCTTTCTGTCTTCACCGCTGACGGCGTTGCAGCATGCGATGTGGGCCCTGCGCGACCTGCCCGAGCGGGAGAAGCAGGCCTGGGCAAAGATGTTCGAGTACTACGTGTTCGGTCCTGGCGAGCGGGCAGGGCAGCACCTGCCCGAAGCCGCCCGTGGCGACCTGGCACCGTTCGACGAAACACAGGCGCGGCGCATGCGCGCCATGCTGCTGGGCCAACTCAACCGCTGACGGGAGCAAGCACTTTGGACGCTGCAAAGACACATGATGGTGCGCGGATCCGCAAGGTCGTCATTGCTGGCGGCGGCACCGCAGGCTGGTTGGCAGGCTGTGCGTTGTCCCACCAGTTCCGCGACCAGCTGGACATCACCCTGGTCGAGTCCGAGCAGATCGGCACCGTGGGTGTAGGCGAGTCGACGGTGCCGCCCATCCGCACCTTCCATCGCTTTCTGCAGATCGACGAGCAGGAGTTCCTGCGTGCCGTCGCCGGCACATTCAAACTGTCCATCTCGTTCGAGAACTGGCGCCGGCCCGGCGAGCATTTTTTCCACCCGTTCGGCACCATCGGCAAGGGCACCTGGGCAACGCCGTTCCATCATTTCTGGCTGGACAGCCTGCGCCGTGGCATGCCATCGGACCTGGGTGACTTCTGTCTGGAAAGCGTGGCCTCACGCGACGACCGGTTTTCCTTGCAGACCCAGCCGCAGGCCAGCTACGCCTATCACTTCGATGCCGGGCTCTATGCAAAATTCCTGCGCCGCAAGGCCGAGGGCCACGGCCTGCGGCGAGTGGAAGGGAAGATCCGCGAAGTAAGGCAGCACGCGCATGACGGCTCGGTGCAGTCGCTGGTATTGGAAGACGGGCAGGTGATAGAAGGCGACCTGTTCATCGATTGCACCGGCTTCCGTGGCTTGTTGACCGAACAGACCTTGCATACCGGCTATGAGGACTGGCACCAGTGGTTGCCCAGTGACAAGGCCGTGGCCGTGCAGACCGAGGCGGTGGGGCCGCCGGTACCCTATACCCGCGCCATCGCGCACGAGGCTGGCTGGCGCTGGCATATCGCCCTGCAACACCGGGTTGGGTGTGGGCTGGTGTTCTCCAGCAAGCACATGTCCGATGACGAGGCGCATGCCAAGTTGCTGCGCGATGTGGGCGCACCACCACTGCGTGATCCGTGGCTGGTGCCATTCCGCAGCGGGCGGCGGCTCAAGGCATGGAACAAGAACGTGGTCGCGCTGGGCCTGGCCAGTGGCTTCATCGAGCCATTGGAATCGACCAGCATCCACCTGACCATCAGTGCGGTGGTGCGGCTTATCCAGTTGTTTCCGTTCGATGGAATCAGCCCGTCGTTGGTTGATCTGTACAACGACGTCAGCCGCGCGGAGATGGAGCACGTGCGCGATTTCATCATCCTGCATTACCACGCCACGCAACGCGACGAGCCGATGTGGAAGGCCTGCCGTGAGATGGAATTGCCCGCATCACTGGAGCTGCGGCTGCGTGCATGGCGCGAACGCGCGCATGCCTGGCAGGACCCTGGTGAGCTGTTCCGGGTGGAGTCGTGGACCAGCGTGCTGCTGGGGCAGGGCATCCAACCGGGGAGCCCGCATCCGCTTGCCCGTTCCCTGGGCGATGCGGATCTGCGCACCTTGCTGGATGGCATCCGTCAGCCCGTGTGGCAGGCGGCCGCGCAGATGCCATCGCAGGCTGATTTCATCGAACGCTATTGCAAGGCGGAGGCGGAAGTCTGGCGCCCAAGCGTGGCAATGGCGTAGCGGAAACCCACTGGCAAGCGGTATGCGTTGCCAGTGTCGCGGTTTTGCGTTGCAGCACGCTTTTTTTGCTGCAGCTGGTTACAGTGCGACAACACCGCGGCGGCAACGCTGTTGTGGAAAAGAGGGAGCAGGACTGCGTTCCCTTTTTTTACCGAAGTAAATGGTAGCGCTACCTTTCAACGAGTCGGAGACATTCTTGATGGATCTGGTTGCCGGAATTGATGCAGGTACGCAGAGCCTCAAGGTAGTGGTCTATGACCCTGCCGGGCGCATTGTCGTTGCCAGCACCAGCATGCCGTTGGACATGATCAGCGCCGCCGACGGCAGTCGCGAGCAGTTACCGGCCGACTGGGTGTCGGCGCTGCACGCGTGCTTCCGGCAGATCGACCCTTCGGTGCGCTCACGCATCGTCGCGTTGGCGGTATCGGGCCAGCAGCACGGCTTTGTCGCCGTGGATGGCGCAGGCGATGTGCTGGCACCTGCCAAGCTGTGGTGTGACACCAGCACCGCAGCTGAGTGCACGCAGATCATGGACGCGGCAGGTGGCATTGCACGGACCATCGCGCTTGCCGGCAATCCAATCCTTGCCGGCTATACCGCATCCAAACTGCCGTGGACAAAGACGCATCGGCCTGCCGCCTACGCACAGCTGGCGACCATCCTGTTGCCGCACGACTATCTCAACTTCGTTCTGACCGGGCAGCGCTTCTGCGAGTACGGCGACGCTTCCGGCACCGGTTGGCTGGACGTGCGCAGCCGCAGCTGGTCGGCCGAACTGCTGCGCGCGACCGATCCGCAGCGCGACCTTGGCGCCTGCTTGCCGCGCATCGCCAATCCGGATGAACTGTTTGATATCGACCCGACCACCGCCAACGCGCTGGGTGTGCCGGCAACGGTGAAGGTTGCGGTGGGTGGCGGCGACAACATGATGGCGGCCATCGGTACCGGTTGCGTCGAACAGGGGCGGCTGGCGATGAGCCTGGGTACCTCCGGTACCTTGTTTGCCTATTCGGATACGCCGGTGGTCGATCCTGACGGGGCATGGGCCGCGTTCTGCTCGTCTACCGGCGGCTGGTTGCCGCTGATCTGCACGATGAACTGCACCGTGGCAACCGAGCAGGTTGCCACTGCATTTGGCTTCAGCACACGCGATGGTGACGCACACCTGCGTGACACCGCGCCCGGCGCCGATGGACTGGTGATGCTCCCGTTCCTCAATGGTGAGCGCACCCCCGATCTGCCGCTCGGCAAAGGCGTGCTGGCGGGGCTGGACACCACCAACATGACGCCGGCACACATCTACCGTGCCGCGATGGAAGGGGCGACCTACAGCCTGAAGTACGGCTACGACGCGTTTGTCGGCGCAGGCATGCAGTTCGAACGCATCGTACTGACTGGCGGCGGCAGCAATAGCGCGGCGTGGCGACAGCTGGTGGCCGACGTATTCGGCTTGCCGGTGGACGTGCCGACCCAGCCCGAAGGCGCAGCGTTTGGCGCGGCATTGCAGGCGCTGTGGGCCATTGGTCTGGCGCGCGGCGATACGGCATCGATCATGGATGTCACCCGCCTGCATGTCGCCGTCGATCCGGCATTGTCCATGCGGCCCGACCCGCAACGAAGCCAGGCTTACGCCGCGGCATACACACGTTTCCTGCGATATCTCGACGCCATCACGCCGCTGCAGCGCGGCTGATGTCCCTCTCCGCAACACCCCGCACAACCACAGGAATACGCAGCATGAGCACGCAGCCCTTCATCGGCGCCAAGGAATACTTCCCCGGCATCGGCCGCATCCCGTTCGAGGGCCGCGGTTCGGACAACCCACTCGCATTCAAGGTCTACGACGCCAACAAGGTCGTCGGTGGCAAGACCATGCAGGAACACCTGCGCTTCGCAGTCTGTTACTGGCATACCTTCTGCAATGCCGGCCACGATCCGTTCGGCCCGGGCACCCGTCATTTCCCGTGGGAAGCCGGTTCGCCGATGGCGACCGCCGAGGCCAAGGTGGATGCGGCGTTCGAGTTCTTCACCAAGCTGGGCGTGCCGTATTGGTGCTTCCACGATATCGACCTGGCACCCGATGCCGATGACATCGGCCAGTACGAGAAGAACCTCAAGCACATGGTTGGCCTGGCCAAGGCGCGGCAGGACGCCACCGGCATGAAGCTGCTATGGGGCACGGCCAACCTGTTCTCGCATCCGCGCTATATGAATGGTGCGTCGACCAACCCGGATTTCGCCGTGGTGGCGCGCGCGGCGGTGCAAGTGAAGGCAGCACTTGAGGCCACCGTTGAGCTGGGCGGCGAGCATTACGTGTTCTGGGGCGGCCGCGAAGGCTATGCCGCGCTGGTGAATACCCAGATGAAGCGCGAGGTGGATCACTTCGCCCGCTTCCTGACCATGGCGCGCGATTACGGCCGCAGCATCGGCCTGAGGGGCAATTTCCTGATCGAGCCCAAGCCGATGGAGCCGATGAAGCATCAGTACGACTTCGACAGCGCGACCGTGGCCGGCTTCCTGAAGGAACACGGGCTGGAAAAGGACTTCAAGCTCAACATCGAGGCGAACCACGCCACGCTCTCCGGCCATACCTTCGAACACGATCTGCAGGTTGCCGCCGATCACGGCCTGCTAGGCAGCATCGACGCCAACCGTGGCAATGCGCAGAACGGCTGGGATACCGACCAGTTCCCTACCGACCTGTATGACACCGTCGGCGCGATGCTGGTGGTGCTGCGGCAGGGCGGGCTGGAGGGTGGCCTGAACTTCGACGCCAAGGTGCGCCGCGAGTCCACCGACATGGAGGATTTGTTCATTGCCCACGTCGGCGGTATGGATGCATTCGCGCGCGGGCTGGAGGTAGCGCACGCACTGCTGACCGACTCACCGCTGGAGCAGTGGCGCAGGCAGCGTTATGCCAGCTTCGACAGCGGCGCCGGCCGGGATTTCGAGAACGGCTCGCTCAAGCTGACCGATCTGGTGGCCCTGGCCAGCAAGGCTGGTGAGCCCGCGCAGATCAGCGGCAAGCAGGAGAAATACGAGAATCTGCTCAACCAGTACCTGCTGCGCTGAGCGCAGCAGGATCGCATCGTCATTGCAGGAACGGGGAGGGGACGGTAATGAACCAGGCAACGACCGGGGGTGAGAACACCCGGCTGATCGTGTTGATCAGCGTGGTAGCGACGATTGGCGGATTCCTGTTCGGGTTTGACAGCGGGGTCATCAATGGCACCCAGGATGGCCTGCATCAGGCGTTCAAATCAGGCGAGTGGATGCAGGGCTTCGAGATTGCCTCCATGCTGCTGGGCTGTGCGGTCGGTGCGTTCAGCGCCGGCCGTCTGTCGGACAACCTGGGCCGTCGCAATGTGCTGATCATCTCGGCGGTGATGTTCCTGCTGTCGGCCATCGGTGCCGGCGCAGCCGGCTCGTCGACCTGGTTCATCGTCGCGCGGGTGGTCGGCGGTTTCGCGGTGGGGGCGGCCAGTGTTATCTCGCCCGCCTATATCGCCGAGGTGGCACCGGCGCGCTACCGTGGCCGCTTGGCTACGGTCCAGCAGATCGCCATCATCAGCGGCCTCACCGCGGCGTTCCTGTCCAACTACCTGCTGGCGGCCACCGCCGGTTCCTCAACCGAGGCATTGTGGGGCGGGCATGCCGCATGGCGCTGGATGTTCTGGATGCAGGCGGTGCCGTCGCTGCTGTTCCTGTTGCTGTTGCTGACCATCCCGGAAAGCCCGCGCTACCTGGTTGTGAAGCGCCGCAAGGAAGACGCGCTGCAGGTGCTCACGCGGCTGTTCGGCGCTGCCGGTGCGCAGGCCAAGCTGGAGGAGATCGACGCCTCGCTGTCGACCGACCATCACCGCCCGCAATTGTCCGACCTGAAAAACAAGGCTACCGGCAGGATCCGCCCGATCGTCTGGGTGGGCATAGGTTTGGCCACCTTCCAGCAGTTGGTGGGCATCAACGTGGTGTTCTATTACGGCGCCGTGCTGTGGCAGGCAGTTGGATTCTCCGAGAACGACGCGCTGCTGATCAATGTGCTGTCGGGTGCGCTCAGCATTGGCGCCTGCATCGTTACGGTGCTGTTGATTGATCGTATTGGCCGCAAGCCGCTGCTGTGGGTTGGCTCGGCGGGCATGGCAGTGTCGCTCGCGTTTGTGGTGGTGGCGTTCGCCAGCGGCTCGCTGGTTGACGGCCATCTGCAACTGCCTGGGCGCATGGGCACGCTGGCGTTGGTAGCTGCCAATGCCTACGTGGTGTTCTTCAATCTCTCGTGGGGCCCGGTGATGTGGGTGATGCTGGGTGAAATGTTCCCCAACCAGATCCGCGGCTCGGCCTTGGCCGTTGCCGGCGCGGCGCAATGGACGTCGAACTTCGCCGTGACGGTGACCTTCCCGATCCTGTTGGCGGCGACCGGCTTGGCGGCCACCTACAGCATCTATCTGGTTGCGGCGGTCATTTCGGTGTTCTTCGTACTCAAGTACGTGCGCGAAACCAAGGGCAAGGAACTGGAGCAGATGGAAGGATGAACGTCATGACCCCTCATGAGTCGCGCCGTGCCCGCAGCGGCATGCTGGTAGCTGCGTTGCTGCTGGCCCTGGCTGCCTGCAAGGGCGGGGAGCAGCCCGCTGCATCCACTGCCAGCGATGCCAACGTCTGGCCGCAGGTTGCCTGGCCGCTGCCGGAAGATCCCGCACTGGAAAAACGCATCAGCGAGCTGATGGCCAGCATGTCGGTCGAGGAGAAGGTAGGCCAGCTGGTACAGGGCGACATCGGCAGCCTTACCCCCGATGACGTGCGCAAGTATCGGCTCGGGTCGATCCTGGCCGGGGGCAACTCCGATCCCGGCGGCCGCTACGATGCCTCGCCTGCGGAATGGTTGGCACTGGCCGACGCGTTCTATGAGGCATCGATGGATACCTCACAGGGCGGCAAGGCGATCCCGGTGGTGTTCGGCATCGATGCGGTGCACGGGCAGAGCAACATCGTCGGCGCTACCTTGTTCCCGCATAACATCGGCCTGGGTGCGGCACGCAACCCGGAACTGCTGCGCAGGATTGGTGAGATCACCGCACTGGAGACGCGAGCCACCGGCATGGAGTGGACCTTCGCGCCCACCGTGGCGGTGCCGCAGGACGACCGCTGGGGGCGCACCTATGAAGGCTATTCCGAGTCACCGCAGGTGGTTGCCAGCTATGCCGGTGCGATGGTGGAAGGCCTGCAGGGCAAGGTGGGGACGCCGGACTTTCTCGATGGCCGCCATGTCATCGCCTCGGTAAAACACTTCCTTGGTGACGGCGGTACCACCGATGGCAAGGACCAGGGCGATACCCGGATCAGCGAGGCCGAACTGGTGCGCATCCACGCGGCCGGTTATCCGCCGGCGATCGCCGCCGGTGCACAGACGGCGATGGCCTCGTTCAACAGCGTCAACGGCGAGAAGATGCACGGCAACAAGCCTTACCTGACCGATGTGCTGAAGGGGCGCATCCACTTTGGTGGTTTCGTTGTCGGCGATTGGAACGGGCACGGGCAGGTCAAGGGCTGCACCACCACCGATTGCCCCGCCACCATCAACGCCGGCCTGGACATGGCCATGGCCTCGGACAGCTGGAAAGGCTTCTATGAGACCACGCTGGCCGCAGCGAAGGCTGGCACGATCAGCCAGGAGCGGCTGGATGACGCCGTGCGCAGGATCCTGCGGGTCAAAATCCGCCTGGGCCTGTTTGAAGCAGGCAAGCCGTCGTCGCGTGCGGCCGGCGGCCAGTTCGCGCTGATCGGTGCGCCGGAACATCGCGCAGTCGCGCGCCAGGCCGTGCGCGAATCGCTGGTGCTGCTGAAGAACCAGGGCGGAGTGCTGCCGCTGTCGGCGAAGCAACGCATCCTGGTCGCCGGTGATGGTGCCAACGATGTCGGCAAGCAGGCTGGCGGTTGGACGCTCAACTGGCAGGGCACCGGTACCACCCGCAAGGATTTCCCGAACGCGGACAGCATCTACGAGGGCATCGCCCAGCAGGCCAAGGCGGCGGGCGGCGAAGCCGAGCTGGCCGTCGATGGCAAGTACACGCACAGGCCCGATGTGGCGCTGGTGGTATTCGGTGAGAATCCCTACGCCGAGTTTCAGGGTGACCTGCCGACGCTGGCTTACAAGCCAGGTGATGAGACGGATCTGGCACTGATCAAGCAGCTCAAGGCAGAGGGCATCCCTGTCGTGGCGGTGTTCCTGAGCGGGCGCCCGCTATGGGTCAACCGTGAGATCAATGCAGCTGACGCGTTCGTGGCGGCATGGTTGCCGGGCTCGGAAGGCGCCGGCATCGCCGATGTATTGCTGCGCAAGCCCGACGGCAGCGTGCAGCACGACTTCAAGGGCAAGCTCAGCTTCAGCTGGCCGCGTACCGCCACCCAGTACGCCAACAACGTCGGCCAGAAGGACTACGACCCGCTGTTCGCATTCGGTTTCGGCTTGACCTATGCCGACAACGGCGACCTGGCGGCCTTGCCGGAAGTGTCAGGCGTAACCGGTGAGGAAGGCGCGGCCGGTGTGTTCTTCGCGCGTGGCGATACCGGCTCGGGCCTTGCATTGCGGCTGGAGGACAGGACCGGGCAGGGTGTGACCGTCACCAAGGTACCGGAAGCACTGGATGGTGAGCTGTTGAAGGTAACCGGCGTGGACCATCTGGCGCAGGAAGACGGCCGCCGCCTTGCATGGTCAGGCAAGGGTGATGCCGTCGTCGCATTGCAATCGCACACTGCATTGGATCTGCAGCGTGAGAGCAACGGTGACCTGATGTTGCTGACAACCTTGCGCGTTGACGCCGCCCCAAGCGCTGATGCCTGGCTGTCGGTGGGCTGCGGCACGGGCTGCAGCGCACGCATAGCGATGACGCCCACCCTTGCAAAGCTGCCGGTGGGCCAGTGGACGCGCGTTGGCGTGCCGCTGAAATGCCTGGCTGCGGCAGGAGCGGATGTCGGCAAGCTGGATCGCCCCTGGTCGATGGCCACGGCAGGCACGATGACAATCTCGGTGTCCCGCGTTGCCTTGGGCGCCTTGAACGAAGCGGAAACCACCGTCGCATGCGCCGGTGTGTAGCCACAGCCGCGGTGTTGGCGACGACGCCGCATGTCAGCGCCGTTGCCGCCCTCATCTGCGCGGCCAGCATGCGGATGCTGCCGGCATGCTGAGGCGCCGCCCCCTAGCGGCGCTTGGACGGCGCCGCCACCGAGTCGCGTACGACCAGGCGGTGGGGCAGCACGTGGTCCATCAATACTGGTGCGCTGTCCGTTCTGCGCCGGATGCTGCGCAGAAGAATGTCGATGGCAGCGTTGGCCATCGAAGCGATTGGCTGGTGGATGGTGGTGAGCTCCGGCCACACGGTTGTAGCGGCGGAACTATCATCGAAGCCGACCACCGACAGGTCGCGGGGGACATCCAGGCCACGCCTATGTGCCACCGAGATGGCCGCTGCGCCCATGTCGTCGTTGCTGGCGAAGATGGCGGTGGGCGGCTTCCGCAGCGACAGCAGCTTCTCGGCGGCCGTCAGCCCGGACCGATAGGTGTAGTCACCTTGTTGGACCAGGCCGGACTCCACCTCCAGACCGGCCTCGTGCAGGGCGGTGACGAAGCCGTCGTAGCGGCGGGCACTTGCGCTGAGATCCTTGCGCCCACGGATGAAGCCAATGCGGCTGTGGCCCTGCCGGATCAGGTATTCGGCCATTTCCTTGCCGGCGTGGAAGTCGTCGATGCGGACGCAGGAAATGTCATCACTCAGGTGACCCGAAGCGATGGCCACCACCGGGATGCCGGCCTTGACCAGTTCGGCCACGGCGGCCTGCGACTCGCACAGCGGTGGCGGCAGGATGACGCCATCCACCCGCCCGCCCAAAGCACGGGCGGCGTTGCGCTCGGCCTCGGCATCCAACTCATCCCAGTAGTCGACGACCAACTGGATCGCGGAGCTGGAGGCGACCCGCAGCAGGCCGACCAGCAGCTCGCGCAGGTAGGCACCACTGGGATTTGTGTAGATCAGCGCGATCCGCGTGTGCTGCGCGGCGGCCAGCGAACTGGCGGCCAGGTTGGGCGTATAGCCCAACTCGCGCACCGCGCGCATGACACGCTCGCGGGTAAGCTCGCGCACCTTGCCCTGGTTCATCACCCGCGACACAGTCATCGGCGATACCCCGGCAAGGGCGGCCACCTCGTCGATCGTCACGCCACTGGTTTTGCGGCGGGCCGATTTCTTCGGCTTGTCCAATACGCGTTCCCTTCTTTCTGTGTGGCGCTGCGCCGCGGCTGCGAGGGCAGGTGATGGAATATTCGGGGCAGGGCCATAGCTTACAAAGTCGAATGTTAACGCCACTGCTCCGCGCCGGCGGGCGGCGTCTTTGGCTGTGCGTGGCGGCCTTGGTTTTGCTGACGAGTATGGGCAGGCTGCATGCCGAAGATGGCTATGCGCTGTGGATGCGTTACGTCCCACTGGACGCCGCGCTTGCCGATGCTTACCGCTCGCAACTGGGCGCAGTCGGCGCGCCCGATCAGACACCCACCCAGCACGCCGCACGCGAAGAACTGTCACGCGGCCTGGCCGGTCTGCTGGGCAGCGCGCCACAGCTGCATGCCGATGCCGGCGTTGGACAAGCGCTGATCCTGGGCACGCCGCAGTCATCTGCCCAGCTTGCGCCATACCGCAAGGATCTCGAGTCATTGGGCGCGGAGGGCTACCTGCTCCGGCAGACACAGCTAGGTGGACGCGAGGTATTGCTGGTTGCCGCGCGCGAGGATATCGGCGTGCTCTACGGGGTGTTCCATCTGCTGCGCCTGCTGCAGACCGGTGTGCCGCTGCAGGGTCTTGAGGTGCGCGAATCACCAAAGCTCAAGCTGCGTTTGCTCAATCACTGGGACAACCTGGACCGGTATGTCGAGCGCGGTTACGCAGGCAGCTCACTGTGGGACTGGCAGACACTGCCGGACTGGCGGGACCCGCGCTACACCGATTACGCCCGCGCCAACGCCTCGCTCGGCATCAATGGCACGGTGCTGAACAATGTCAATGCCAATGCCTTGAGCCTGACCCGGCCGTATCTGCTCAAGGCCGCCGCCTTGGCCGAGGTATTCCGGCCTTACGGCATCCGCGTGTATCTGAGTACGCGCTTCAGTGCACCCATCGAACTGGGCGGGCTGAAAACCGCCGATCCGCTTGATCCGGCGGTGCAGCGCTGGTGGCGTGACAAGGCCAACGAGATCTACGCGCTGATTCCGGATTTCGGTGGCTTTCTGGTCAAGGCGAATTCGGAAGGTCAGCCGGGCCCGCAGGACTACGGGCGCTCACACGCCGATGGCGCCAACCTGTTGGGCGACGCGCTGGCAGCGCACGGCGGCGTGGTGATGTGGCGTGCCTTCGTCTACGCGCACGATGTCCCCGAAGACCGCACTAAACAGGCGTATGGCGAGTTCTCCGGTCTGGATGGTGCCTTCCACCCGAACGTGATCGTGCAGGTGAAGAACGGCCCGCTGGATTTCCAGCCGCGCGAACCACTCCATCCGCTGTTTGGCGCCATGCCGCACACGCCGTTGATGATGGAGTTGCAGATCAGCAAGGAATACCTTGGCTTTGCGACGCATCTTGTCTATCTCGGCCCACTCTACGAAGAAGTATTGCGTAGCGACACGCACGCACGCGGCGCCGGCTCAACGGTGGCGCGGGTGATCGATGGTTCCTTGGATGGTCACGCACTGACCGGCATCGCCGGGGTTGCAAACACAGGCACAGACCGTAACTGGACTGGCTCGCACTTCGACCAGGCCAACTGGTACGCCTTCGGTAGGCTGGCGTGGAATCCGCATCAGTCCGCACGCGATATCGCCAAGGACTGGGCAGCAATGACGTTCTCGCCGGATCCTGCGGTGGTCCAGTCCATCGTAGGGATGATGATGGCGTCGCGTGAAGCGGCGGTGGACTACATGACACCGCTGGGCCTGCATCACCTGATGGCGCGCGGCCACCACTATGGGCCCGGCCCCTGGGTCGCTGGCGGGCCACGCGTGGACTGGACGTCGGTGTACTACCACCGTGCTGACCGAGACGGTATCGGCTTCGACCGGACCGCGCATGGCAGCAATGCCGTGGCCCAGTACGCCCCTGCGGTGGCGAATGTTTACGGCGATCTTGAGCAGGTTCCCGAGTCACTGCTGTTGTGGTTCCACCATGTTCCCTGGGATCACCGCATGCACTCCGGGCGCAGCTTGTGGGACGAGCTGGTGGGCCGCTATTCGCGGGGTGTGCGTCAGGTGCAGGCGATGCAGGACAGCTGGGATGGCCTGAAGGGTGGGGTGGATGCGCCGCGCCACCAACAGGTTGCGGCCTTCCTGCGCATCCAGCACAACGAGGCGCAGTGGTGGCGCGACGCCAGCGTGGCGTACTTCCAGTCGTTGAGCGGCAGGCCGTTGCCGGCGGGCGAAGTACCGCCACCGCAGCCGCTGGCCTATTACCAGTCGCTGCAGTTTCCTTTCGCGCCGGGGGATGGGCGATGAGCGGGATCAGGCAATGGCGTGCTGCGGTGTTGGCGGCCGTACTGGCATTTGGCGCCAATTCTTTATCGGCGCAGGAATCCATGCCGGTGCTGCTGCATCCGTTGTTCCAGGATCACGCTGTTCTGCAACGGGATCAGCCGCTTCCTGTGTGGGGCCAGGCCGGTCCGGGGGAAACCATATCGGTGGCGTTCGCACGGCAGACCGTCAGCACCCGCGCGGACTCGGAAGGGCGCTGGCAGGCGACATTGCAGCCCATCCCGGCAGGTGGCCCTTACGCGCTGAAGGTCCGTGCCGGGCATGCTACCCAGACCGTGCGTGATCTGCAGATGGGCGATGTATGGCTGTGTTCCGGGCAATCGAACATGGAACTGCCCGTGTGGCGCGCGCTCAACGCCAGTAGTGAGATCGCCTCCGCTACGCAGCCGACTATCCGTTTGTTCACGGTGCCGCAGGCGGCGGCCATCACTGCGCAGGGTTCTTTCAGCGGCACCGTTGCTTGGCTGCCTGCGACCCCGCAGACGGTGCGCGACTTCTCTGCGGCGTGTTTCTACTTTGCGCGCGAACTGCAGAAGACAGTCGATGTGCCGATGGGGCTGATCCAGGCTGCATGGGGTGGCTCGCGGATCGAGGCCTGGACGAGCGCGCAAGCACTGCGCAGGCACGGCGGCATGGATCAGGCGTTGGATGTGCTCGCCCTGTATGCCCATGACCCCGCCGAGGCGCGCCTGCAATGGGGCCAGCGTTGGCAACAATGGTGGCTTGCACGCGAAGACGCCGTGCCCAGCGATACGCCGTGGCGGCCGGACCCCCGCAGCCGCGGTTGGCACCAGGCACCTGCAATGCTTGGCGCATGGGAGCACTGGAGCGTGCCAGCGCTTGCTGAGTACAACGGCATGGTCTGGTACCGCAGCCAGCTCACCCTCAGCGCAGCGCAGGCCGCACGGGGCGCGACATTGGAGCTGGGCCCCGTCGATGAGACGGACATGACCTGGGTCAATGGCGTGACCGTGGGCAGCCAGTACGGTGCAGGCGAGGCGCGTAGCTATCCGTTGCCGAAAGGCTTGTTGCATGCCGGCAGCAACACGGTGGTGATCAACGTGCTGGATACTTATGGCGATGGCGGACTTTCCGGCCCGGCGAGCGCTCACGGGCTGCGTTTCGACGATGGCACGCGTGTCGGGCTGGATTCGCCGTGGCAGTACCGTATCGCGCCGGGCGGACAAGCACCGCCGCTTGCGCCTTGGCATGCTGCGACCGGTCTGTCGACGCTGTACAACGGCATGATTGCACCGTTGGGTAGCTATGGTTTGCGCGGCATGCTCTGGTACCAGGGCGAATCAAACACCGGCAATGGCGCAGCCTATGCCGGGCTGCTACGCACATTGCGTGATGACTGGCGCAGCCAGTTCGGCACGCAGATGCCTCTGCTGGTGGTGCAGTTGGCCGGTTATGGCCTGCCACCTGTGGCACCGGTGGAGAGTGGGTGGGCGCAGGTGCGTGAAGCACAGCGTCGTGTTGTTGCGGAAGATCCGCATTCCGCGCTTGTGGTGGCCATCGATATCGGCGATGCCTACGACATCCATCCACCCAGCAAGCAGGAGTTGGGTCGGCGCCTGGCACGTGCCGCGCGCAGTCTGGTCTATGCGGAGCGGGCGCTGGCGCCGTCCGGTCCGCAAGTGCTGGCGGCAACACACATGCCGGAGGGTGTGCGCATCGCGTTTGGCGACATCACCGGCAAGCTGGTGACAACCGGCGCGAACGGGCCTATCGGCTTCGAACTTTGCGATGCCGATGCGCGGCAATGCAGTTATGCCGACGCCAGCCTGGATGAGCGTCATGTCGTGCTTCGCAGCCCGCAGGCCAATGCAGCTGCGCTGGTCCGCTACTGCTGGGCAGATGGCCCGGTCTGCACGCTGCGCGACAGCGCTGGCGAGCCAGCGGGTCCATTTGAACTCCCCATCACTGATGCCGAGGTAGCACGATGAGCCTGTTTTCCACGCGGCACTCCATGGACAGCCGGCGAGATGGCTGCGCGAGCGTGCTGCGGCGCATTTCAATGCGCCGTCTGCTTGCTGCGGCAGTGCTGTTGTTGGCCACGACCGCTCAGGCACAAGGGGCGGCTGGCGCGCCGCCGGTGTACTTCGACTGGTTCGAATATGCCGGTAGCGACGCTGCCTTTGAAGCGCCGCTGCCGGCCGGCTACTACCGCAACCCGATTCTGGCCGGCTTCCACGCCGACCCCAGCATCGTGGGCGCCAACGGCAAGTTCTATCTGGTCAATTCCAGCTTCACCTACTATCCAGGCATTCCCGTGTTCGAGAGCAACGATCTCGTGCATTGGAAGCAGATTGGCAATGTCATTGATCGGCCCACGCAGCTGGACTTCGATGGCCTGAGCGTTTCGCGCGGCATCTTTGCGCCGAGCATCGAATACCACGATGGCACGTTCTACGTGGTGACTACGGCAACCGACAGCGGCGGCAACTTCATCGCCACCGCAGGTGATCCTGCAGGGCCATGGTCCGACCCGCACTGGTTGCCTGGCATCGGCGGTATCGATCCGTCGCTGTTCTTCGACGAAGACGGCACGGTCTACCTGCTCAACAACGACGAGCCGGCGGGACCGGCGCGCTATGACGGCCACCGCGCCATCTGGATGCAACAGATCGATCTGGCCAATTTCAAGCCGGTGGGCCCGCGCAAGGTGTTGATCGACGGCGGAGTGGAGCCGGAGAAGAATCCAATCTGGATTGAAGGCCCGCACATCTACAAACGCGATGGCTGGTATTACCTGTCCGATGCCGAGGGTGGCACCGGGCCCCAGCATTCGCAGGTGGTGCTGCGCAGCCGCGAGGTCTGGGGGCCTTATGTTGCCTATGCGGGCAACCCCATTTTGACCCAGCGTGACCTGCCGGCTGATCGTCCTTTGCCGATTACCAATGCCGGCCACGCGGATCTGGTTGAAGGCCCGGATGGTTCGTGGTGGGCCGTGTTCCTGGCCAGTCGCAACTACCAGCAGCGCCACTACAACACCGGCCGCGAAACCTACCTGCTGCCGGTCGAATGGCGCAACGGTTGGCCGCTGATCCTGCCGGCCGGACAGAATATTCCCTATGTGGCAGTTGCGCCGTCGTGGATGCGCGGTGAGGCCAGTCAAGCGCCGTCCACGGGCAACTTCCGTGTGCGCGATGAGTTTGATGGTCCGGAGCTCAGCTCGGACTGGTTGCGCGTGCGGGTGCCCAAGGTGGCGTGGGCCGACCTGCGCGAGCGGCCGGGTGCGCTGGCCGTGCATCCGCTGCCTGAGGACCTGGATACGCTGCACAACCCGGCTTTTCTGGGGCGTCGCCAGCAGCATCTGCGCTTCGAGGCGAGCACCGGGTTGACGCGGCCGGCTGCTGGCATCGCTGCCGGTCTGGCGGCATTCCAGAGCGAAGCGTATTGGTACTTCCTTGGCGTGCGCAGCCTGGCCGCTGATCGGCTGCTGATCTTCCTCGAAGGCCGTGACGGCAGCGGGGTAACGCGCACGCTGGCGTCGCAGGAGATCGCCGCCCCCGCTGCGTTGGAGCTGAAGATCAAGGGTGATGAAGGCAATTACGCCTTTGCCTTCGACCTCGGCGATGGGCGTGGCTGGCAGACCCTGGCCAGCGGCGTGGACGGCGCCGTATTGAGCACTGATCGTGCAGGCGGCTTTGTCGGCACCCTGCTGGGACCATTCGCGCGCGATGAGCGCGCCTTGAGGAGCAAATGATGACGCGGACGTCTTGCATCTCCACCGGCCGTCGCCGCCCGGGTTTCTACACGTTTGCGTTGTGCATGGCCTTCTGGACGGCACCGTTGGCATTGGCGGCCGAGGGCAAACCCTGGCTCGACACATCCGCCAGCTTCCAGACGCGCGCCGCAGCGCTGGTCGCACAGATGACACTGGAGGAAAAAGCCGCACAGATGCAGAACGCGGCGCCGGCCATCGAGCGCCTGGGCGTTCCTGCCTATGACTGGTGGAACGAAGCCCTGCATGGCGTGGCACGCGCAGGGCAGGCTACCGTGTTCCCGCAGGCCATTGCCTTGGCGGCGACCTTTGATGTGCCGTTGATGGGCGAGGTTGCCACCGTCATCAGCGACGAGGCACGCGCCAAACATCATCAGTTCCTCCGCGAAGGCTCGCATGGTCGTTACCAGGGGCTGACCTTCTGGTCGCCGAACGTCAACATCTTCCGCGACCCGCGCTGGGGCCGGGGCCAGGAGACCTACGGCGAGGATCCCTACCTGACTGCACGCATGGGCGTTGCGTTCGTGCACGGCCTGCAGGGTGACGATCCCGTCTACCGCAAACTGGACGCCACCGCCAAGCACCTGGCCGTGCACAGCGGCCCCGAAGCGGACCGCCATCACTTCGATGCACGGCCGAGCAAGCGCGATCTTTACGACACCTATCTGCCGGCTTTCGAGGCCTTGGTGAAGGAAGGTGATGTGGATGCGGTGATGGGTGCCTACAACCGGGTGTATGGCGAATCCGCCAGTGCCAGCCATTTCCTGCTACGCGATCTGCTGCGGCGTGACTGGGGTTTCAAGGGCTATGTGGTTTCGGATTGCTGGGCTATCGTCGACATCTGGAAGCACCACAAGATTGTCGCCAGCCGCGAGGAAGCCGCCGCACTCGCGGTCAAGAATGGCACTGAGCTGGAGTGCGGCCAGGAATACGCGACGCTGCCGGCGGCGGTACGCCAGGGTCTGATCAGCGAAGCGGAGATAGATGATGCGGTCACGCGGTTGTTCACCGCACGCATGCGACTGGGCATGTTTGACCCGCCGGAGCGGGTGCGCTGGGCGCGGATTCCAGCCTCGGTGAACCAGGCCCCGGCCCACGATGCGCTGGCATTGAAGGCGGCGCAGGAATCCTTGGTCCTGCTCAAGAACGATGGCGTGCTGCCGTTGTCGCGCACGCTCAAGCGCATTGCCGTGGTTGGGCCGACCGCCGATGACACCATGGCATTGCTGGGCAATTACTTTGGCACGCCGGCGGCGCCGGTGACCATATTGCAGGGCATCCGCGACGCGGCAACCGGCATCGAGGTGCGCTACGCACGCGGCGTGGATCTGGTTGAAGGCCGCGACGACCCCAGCGCGACACCGTTGATCGAAGCCGCCTTCCTGCGGCCATCGGCCGATTCTCCTGAGCGCGGCCTGCGCGGTGAGTATTTCCGTACTGCAGATCTGGCTGGCACGCCGGCGCTGGTGCGCACCGATGCGCAGATCGGCTTCCGCTGGGATCGCGGTTCGCCCACCGACAACCTGCTGGCGCGCGGTGAAGCCGCGCCGGGGCAGGGCATTCCCAGCGATGGCTTCAGCATCCGCTGGAGTGGCCAGCTGCTGCCGCCGGTGTCCGGCCGCTACCGCATCGAGGCAGCGGCGGATGATGGTTTCCGCCTGTACGTCGACGGAAAGCGCGTGCTGGACCATTGGACCGATAACGATCGCCTGCATGCCGATGGCGTCGAGCTGGACCTGCAGGCGGGCCGCGCCTATGACCTGAAACTGGAGTACTACGACGCTGAGCGTGACGCCGGTGTGCGGCTGGGCTGGCGTATGCCCGGCGCCAAGCCGCCGTTCGAGGAGGCCCTCGATGCTGCCCGCAATGCCGATGTGGTGGTGTTCGTCGGCGGCCTGACCGGCGACGTCGAAGGCGAGGAGATGACGGTCAACTATCCCGGCTTCGCTGGCGGTGACCGCACCGATCTGCGCCTGCCTGCCACGCAGCGTCACCTTCTGGAGGCGCTGCATGCCACCGGCAAGCCGGTGGTGGTGGTGCTCACGGGCGGTTCGGCCTTGGCGGTGGACTGGGCGCAGGACAATCTGTCCGCGATCCTGATGAGCTGGTACCCGGGGCAGCGTGGTGGCACCGCGGTGGGTCAGGCGCTGTTTGGCGAGGTGAACCCGGCCGGGCGCCTGCCGGTGACCTTCTACAAGGCTGACCAAGTGATGCCGGCCTTTGACGACTACAGCATGGAAGGCCGCACCTATCGCTATTTCCGCGGGACCCCGCTGTATCCGTTCGGCCATGGGCTGTCCTATACCCGGTTTGATTACCGCAACCTGCGCGCCGATGCCAAGCTTGCCGACAACGGACGCCTGCAGGTGCGGGTGGACGTTGCCAACGCCGGCAAGCGTGCCGGCGATGAAGTGGTGCAGTTGTATGTGCGCCGGTTGCAGGCAGGGCAGGGCGATGCGCAACAGGAGCTGCGTGGCTTCCAGCGCATCCATCTGGCCGCCGGCGAAAGCCGCACCGTCGCCTTCGAGTTGGACGCACAGCAGGCATTGCGTCACTACGACGAAGCGCAGGCAGCCTATGTGGTTCCGCCAGGGCGTTACGAAGTACGGATTGGTGGTTCCAGCGCGGATGCCCGTGTACAGGCACAGTTCGAGCTGGAGCCGCGCCGTGAGTGATCGGCGCCAGTTCCGTCAGCTTCTTTCCGTTCAACCATCCGTCCAGGACACACGCTGCATGGCAAGTACTGAGCACACGCTATCGATCCGGGAAAAACTGGGCTACAGCCTGGGCGACCTGGCGGCAAACCTGATCTTCCAGACGCTGATCACCTACCTGGCGTTCTTCTATACCGATGTCTACCGGCTGCCGGCGGCCACGGCCGCGACGATCATCTTCGTTGTTGGCCTGCTCGGCGCGTTCGTGTTCACGCCCTTGATCGGTATCGCTGCCGATCGCACCACGACGCGCTGGGGCAGGTTCCGGCCGTGGATCCTGTGGACGGCGGTACCGTTCGGTGTGTTGTCGCTGCTGGCGTTCAGCACGCCGGACCTGGGCGAGCACGGCAAGGTGATCTATGCGCTGACCACCTACAGCCTGCTGATGTGCGTCTACGCAGCCAACAATCTGCCGTACTCGGCGCTGAGCGGCGTGCTGACCGGCAGCATGGCACAGCGCAACAGCTTGTCCGCCTACCGCTTCGTGGCGGTGATGGTTGCGCAGTTCATCATCCAGGTACTGCTGATGCCGCTGGTGCTGATCCTGGGTGACGGCGACCGCGTGCAGGGCTTCGAGCGGGTGATGACGGTATTCGCGGTGGTTGGCACGCTGTTCTTCCTGATCACCTTTGCTACCACCCGCGAGCGCATCGTGCCCAGCAAGGACCAAACCGGCGGCGTGCTGCAGGATCTGTCCGATCTGCTGCGCAACCGTCCCTGGCAGGTGATGCTGGCACTCACCGTGCTTGTTTTCATCAACCTGGCGCTGAAGGGCGGCACCTATATCTACTATTTCCAGTACTACATGAGTGCCCCGGCACTGGCGAGCTTCCTCGACAATTCGGGCTTCAATGGCTTCATCAAAGCATTGAACGCGGGGCTCAATGGTGCGGGGCTATCGGGCTTCACCTGGCCCGAGGATCCGGCGACCTCGGCCTTCAGCCTGTTCAATGCCTGCGGCATCATCTGCATGATCCTGGGTATCGGCGTATCGCGCCGGCTGGCAGATCGTTTCGGCAAGCGTGACGTTTTTGGCGGCGCCTTGTTTGTGTCCACGCTGTTCCTGCTGGTGTTCTATCTGTTCCCGCCGACAGCGGTAGCGGTGGCATTCGGCTCGTTCATGCTGCATGGCTTCTGCTACGGCATCACCATTCCGTTGCTGTGGGCAATGATCGCCGACGTGGCGGACTATTCCGAGTGGAAGAATCATCGCCGCGCCACCGCCATCATTTTCTCGGCGATGCTGTGTGGCCTGAAGATCGGGCTCAGCGTAGGCGGTGCGCTGGTCGCCGGCATTCTTGCCCATTACGGCTATCAGGCCGGCGCAGCCCAGCAGAGCGATGCCGTAGTCGACGGCATACGCATGACCGTGAGCATCTACTGCTCCATTCCTTTCCTCGTCGCGGTGGCGCTGCTGTTCATCTACAAGATCGACAAGGGCATGGAAACACGCATCGAACATGACCTCCAACTGCGCCGTAGCGGCGCCGACGCAGCTGCGTGACACCAAGGCCATGACCATGAACGATATGCCCATCAACGAAACCACCCAGGCCCATGAGGCCGAGCTGCAGCGGCTGGCGCAACACGCCATCTCCAAGCCACTGGTAACCCACATCTACACCGCTGACCCATCGGCACATGTGTTCGAAGGGCGCCTGTATATCTATCCCTCGCATGATATCGACGGCGGCAAGCCGTTCGATGATGAGGGCGGGCACTTCGGCATGCAGGACTACCATGTGCTGCGGATGGACACGCCGGAAGGCACAGCCACAGATTGCGGCATGGTGTTGCATGTGCGCGACGTGCCCTGGGCCAGGCAGCAGATGTGGGCGCCTGACGCGGCCTGCCGCGATGGCCGCTACTACCTTTACTTTCCGGCCAAGGACGCGCAGGGAATATTCCGCATCGGCGTAGCAGTGGCGGATGGTCCCGAGGGGCCGTTCACTGCCGAACCGGAGCCGATGGAAGGAACGTACTCCATCGACCCGGCCGTGTACGAAGACGACGACGGTGCGCACTACCTCTACTTTGGCGGCATCTGGGGTGGCCAGATGCAGAAGTATCGCGACAACCGCTACGACGCGATGCATGAGGAGCCGGTGGGCGACGCGCCCGCGCTGGGCCCGCGGGTCGGCCGGCTGGATGTCGGCATGACCCAGCTTGCCGAGCCGACGCGCGAGGTGTTGATCCTCGACGAACACGGGCAGCCGCTGCGCGCCGATGATCATGAGCGGCGCTTCTTCGAAGGGCCATGGCTGCACAAGCACCAGGGCCGCTACTACCTTTCTTATTCCACTGGTGACACGCACCTGTTGTGCTACGCGGTTGGCGACAACCCGTATGGGCCGTTCACCTATGCCGGCGTGATCCTCACGCCGGTAGTCGGCTGGACCACGCATCACTCGATCTGCATGTTCGAGGGCCAGTGGTACCTGTTCTATCATGATGCACTGATGTCAGGCGGCGTCACCCATCTGCGCTCGGCCAAATGCACGCCATTGCATATCGAAGCCGATGGCAGTATCCGGACCATTGATCCCTATGGCGGCTGATTGCCGCTTGCCGGTGGACGATGCACTGGCACCGTTGCCAGCCGGGCCCCTGCACTGGTTGCGAGCGGGCGAACTGGAGGTCGCGCTTGCACCCGAGGCAGGCGGGCGCATTTCCCAGCTTCGCTACGCCGGCGTCGACTGGCTGGTTGGTGAGGACGATGCTGGGCCTGCGGCCATCGGTTGGGGTTGCTACCCGATGGTTCCTTGGGCTGGGCGCATACGCCAAGGCCGCTTCAATTTCGACGACCGAGAGTACTCGGTGCCCATCAATTTCGGCGCACATGCGATACATGGCGTGGGATTCTCGCGTCCTTGGGGCATAGAAAGCCTGGCCACGAACGCCGCGACCCTGTCACTGCTGCTTCCCACGGACGCTTATTGGCCATTTGGTGGTGTCGCAAAGCAGACCATTTGCCTGCACGACAACCGTCTAAGCCTGCAGCTATCCGTACAGGCCGGTGAACAGGCGATGCCGGCCGTGTTGGGCTGGCATCCCTGGTTCCGTAAACCCGAGCAGCTGCTGTTCGCACCGGATGCCATGTATCCGAGGGACGAGGAGGGCATTGCCAGCTTGCCGCGTATACTTCCGACGGCCGGGCCTTGGGACGACTGCTTCGTGGCAACCGGCGAGATCGCCCTGGTATCTTCCGGACAGCGCCTACGGCTGCGCTCTAATACGGATATCTGGGTGGTTTACGACGACGCCGCGCATGCGACATGTGTGGAGCCACAAACCGGGCCGCCAGACGCTTTCACGCTTGCACCGTTCCGCCTGGAGCCGGGCCAGCAGCTGGACTTGAAGTTTGAGTTGGACTGGGCTGACACCGGGACATGATCGGCATACGGAACTTGTGCGCGTTTCCGCTTCCTTTCTTGGACAAAGACGCAATAGTTCAGTGGCCTCGCCGCTGCAGATGATGCGCAAGCAAGTCTTATCGGCACCCGCTTGACCAGTGATATCACAACCGAGACGCGCCTCAGACTGGGACGTTCTCGCACCGATAGCGCACCCTACAAGCCCTGCTGCGGCTCAGGGCCGCTTCGTTGGCAATGCTCGGAACAGCGCCAGGTCGCTATCCGCTCGACGTATGCTTCATTGCGCTGCCGGTGCGGCGAGTTGGCCGGCGGCAGAAACGTTGCCCTCTTCAATTTCTACCAGCTTCAAGGGCACCGCACCCACACCCAAGGCCTTCTCAATAGTCAGTTCGCTGCCTTGTTCTGCAAGCAAGGCCCTGAGACGGCTGAACTCTCCGCACCAGATGGTCTCGATGTCACGATCCCGGCTGGGGTCATTGGCACTGGACAGCGAGACGGCGCGTACCTGCAAACGCCCGTTTTCCGAGCGACCGCCAAGTTCGACGCCATAGCCAGGGGTCGCTGCTTTGCGCAGGACGACGCTGCCGGCATCGGCCCAGGCGGTTTCCATGCCTTCGCGGATTTCGTAGCCCAGGCTGGCCAGGCCTTCGAGCATTGCGCGGCGCCTGGTGCCTGCTGTCTGTTTTGTCATTTCATGGGCGATGGCTTCGCTGCATTGCGATGACAGCGCGATGATCTGTTGGATATCCGGCGTTTGTTGGGCCAAACAGTCCGCTACCTGCGCCAGCAGGGGCGAGTTGGCCTGTCCAGGCATTGCCGCAAGCTCGGATGCCAGGCTGCGCAGTGCAAGACTACGTTCGCCGATATCCTTGTGAAGTGCTGATGCCGCGGCCAGATCAAGTACCAGACTATCGAGCAGCAGTTCGCGCCGTGCCTGTTGCGCTTGTTCTTCGATGGCTGCCAGACGTTGCTGGAAGGGCTCCGACGCGGCGGCACCGTACAGCGTCTGCAGGCGTGCCAGATAGCCGTCGATGCGCTCCAGGCGTGGTTCGCGAACGGCGTGATCCTCTGCGATCCACTTGTCAGGACGATCAATCTGCAAGGCGTGGGCGAGATCGCGTTGCGCGTCACTCACTGTTTCGGCATCGGCTCGATTGGCGCTGCTCAGGCGCGCGAAGCCCTGGGCCAGGATCGCTGCTGGGTTGGCGACTGATCGCCCGTCAGCGATCAATTCCAAGGCATTCATCAACGCTGCGTCGGCCTCAGTCGCGTCGGCGGGCATTGCCTTGAGCAGGGTCGCCGCGTTGGTCCGCAGGTTGCGCTGGGTCTTGCGCAACTCGGTGGCCTTGGCGACCGCCTGTTCCTGGCGTTGCAGCAGATCGAGTTGGATGAAGTTGGTTTCCAACGGCACCTCTTTTTGCAGCAGCCACGTTTCGCCCTGCAGCAGCATCTGCTGCAGTTGTGCCCGGCGCTCGCGCGTAGCGCTCAGCATCACCTCGTCCTGCTCTCCAAGCCGGCGAGTTTCTTTCTGCCAATCGGCGAACGCACGATCCAGTCGGCCCAGTAGCGCTTCGCAGATAGCCAAGGCTTCTTCGCGTGGAATGAAACGGACAACTTTGGGGCCGCTCATGGCTGTTCCTTGGTGAGCTCGGGTGCCGGCTTCTGCGCAGCGGCTTGGCTGCCATCAGCGAGCGCGGCGGCTATTGCCTGGCGCAAGCGCAGGCGTTCGTTGTCGCCATCGCCATACCAAGCCAGTGACGACACCCGATGGATATGTGGCACCGATCGCTGCAGCACCTTGCGGCGCCAGATCTCGCGCGCCCGGGCACGGCGCAGCAACGGATGCCGCGGGCTGTCGCATTCAATGCCGATGGCGTACAGCTGGGTGACCGGATCTTCAATCGCCAGGTCCAGGCCAAAGGTGTCACCCTCATCGGCCGCTACCGGCTCCCACCCCAGCGAACGGATATAAGCCGCGACCGCGTTGGTGAAGCCGTCGCCTTGGCGGCGGTGCTCAGTGCGTACTTGGCCGCGATCGGTGAGCAGCCGTCCCAGCAACGCACGGCTGCCACTGAACTCTCCCGCAGACAGGGCGCGCGCGTACTCAAGATAGCCTTGCAGATAGTCGCGGGGGCTGCTCGGCGGGCGCTGGGTAGTGAGCATGTCGGAGATGTCGGCAATCGGCATGGAAGTGATCATCACCACTTTTTCGCGGGCACGGGTCACCGCCACGTTCAGCCGCCGCTCGCCGCCGGTTTGCCCCAATACGCCGAAATTGCGACGGAAGGTGCCCTGGCCATTACGTCCGAATGTGGAAGAAAACACGATGATGTCACGCTCGTCACCCTGTACGTTCTCGACGTTCTTGACGAATACCGCCATATCCTCGCCGCCATCCCGGCGCTCACGTTCCTCGGCGAAGGCCATGCGGAAACCATCGTCCAGCGTTGCGCGTTCTTCCATCCGCTCTTCGATCAGGTCGGCTTGCTTGCGGTTGAAGGTCACCACCCCGACGGATGGGCGCTGTTCTACCGGCGCGCGCCAGAGCTCGGCGAGATAGTCGACCACGCGCTCGGCTTCCTGCGGGTTGGTTTGCTCCTGGTAAAGGCCATCGACACGAATCAGTTCCAATGGCCGTGCCTGCAGAATCCTCGCAGCCGGGTGTCGCACCGGTACGCTGAGCCGATTGCCGTAGAACGATGCATTGGAGTAGCCGATCAGTTCGCGGTAGGCGGAACGGTAGTGGATCTGCAGCGTGGTCGTTGGAAGCACGCTGCGCGCCAGCTGCAACAGGTCCGGGCAGTCCTTGATCTCGCGCCGGTTCCAAGTGTCCTCGAACAGTTCCTGTTCTTCCGGCTCGGCGTCCTCCGAGGGCGTCTGGCCATCAAACAGTTCTGCTTCATCGCTCTCGACACGACTGGAGAAGAACGCCGTCGGCGGCATCTGCTTCTCATCGCCACTGACGATCATCACCCGTCCGCGGAACAACGTGGGCAAGGCATATTCGACCGGCATCTGCGAGGCTTCGTCGTAGATCACCGTGTCAAACAAGCCGGGATGAAGCGGCAGTACGCGGCTGGCGACATCCGGGTTCATCAGCCATACCGGCCGAAGGTGCATCAAGCCCAGGCCCGCGCCCAGTTCGATGAACTCGCGCAGGCGGCGCGAACGGCGACCTGTCAGTCGGGTGACGTCTTCCCATTGCTTGCGGGTGCCTAGCCGCTGGCTGTCGATGGCAGTACCGAGCATCTCCCGGTTGAGCTGACGCATCTGTGCGTCGGCCAGCGCCAGCGCTTCCACCTTGCTCGTTGCTTCGGCCTGCTCCAGCAGCAGTGCTGGCTGTGTGCGCTCAATGCGCTGCTTCCACCCCAGCCGAGCTTCGCGATTTATCAGGTGGCGGACGCTGAAGTCCATCCGCTCATCGGCGATGTCCTTGAGCTCGGCGGCGCGTTCACGCAACACCGCAAAGAAGGCCAGCTGCGCAGGCGACAGCTGCTCGGCGCGCACGCGGAACTGCTGGTATGCGGCCAGCGTTGGCAAGGCCTGCGTCAACTCGTCGAGCGTGGCATGGTTGTCATGGCCTTGCTCGATTGCGCTGCGCAGCTGTGCGATCCAGTCGGCATTGGCCCAATCGGCCAGTCGTTGCAGACGCTCAAGGCTGCGTTCACGGGCTGACTGCTGCGCCAGCGCGGCTTCGGTTTCCGTCAGCATGGCTTGCAGCGCCTGGCGGGTGCCCGAGCGCACCGCCGCTTCCAGTACCGCAGCCCGTGGCGCTGTAGCGATGGACGTGGCGAGCGTTTGCGCGTCGCGGAGTTTGTCAGTGGTATCGGCGACCTGCGCAGCAAGAAGAGGGCCGCTTGCTACATCGGGGAGCGGAAGTTCCAGCAGCAGCTGCACAGCAGAGAAGGCCGCACGCAACGGCCGCCAGTACTGTTCGAGTTTCGCTGCAGCAAGCAGGCTGCTGAGCTGCTCCGTACCTGCTTTCGTCTCGCCATGATTGGCCAGGAAGGCCGACACGTGACGGCGCCGCAGGAAATTCAATGGGCTGATGCGCGCAAGCCAGGAGTTCGCACTCAACAACGCGCTTGTCTGGCTGGTCAGACGATCCAGGGCCGGCGAGGGCAGGACAGCCAGTGCGGGGGACAGCTGCGCGGAATGGCTTTGCAGTGCAGCGCTGCGCAGGTCGCGCTGGATCTGTTCCAGCGAGGCGAGGCTACGTGCTCCGATGCCGGTGTCGCCGGTTGCAGAAGCACGGAACAGCGGCAGCCAGCGAGCGAGGCGTTGTCGCTGGCCTTCATCCAGCTCGAGCAGGGTGCGTGCCGGCCCCTGCAACCACTCGCGATAGGGCGCCGGCTCGGCAACCTCGAAGCCTGCCGGATGCGATTGCAGCATCTCGATCCTGGCAGTCTCAGCTTCGACAAACTGTCTGAAGTCGTGCTGGAAGGCCTGCAAGGTGGCGGCGTCCGACGTAAAGACCTGCAGACGCGCGAGCGGGCTTGCTTCGTAATCGGAAGGAAGCCATAGCCGAGCCAGCGGCGCGCAGGCCTCTTCAAGCTGCGCGAGCTCAGCCATATCGAGGTCGCCCAAGCGTTGGCGTAGTGCAGGAAAAGCCAGCGTTGCCCCGTCCTGTTCCAGCGCAATCAGCTCGCCCAGCAATTGGCGATAGCTCAGCCCGGTGCGTTCATCAACCGCATGCAGGCTGGCGTGGAAACGGTCGAGGTCGCCTTCGAGTGATTCGATGCGGGCCGCAAGCCGCTCGCGCTGCGCCTGCCAGCTCCGTGAGGATGGCCCGTCAGCGGCAAACAGCGTTTCCAGCTGTTCGCGGACCCCGCGGATCACCCGCTCGCGATCACGGTTGACGTCATCAAGCATCACCACACGATTGCCGAGCCCCTCGGCCACCAGTCGTTTGTGCACGACTTCCAGTGCAGCGTGCTTCTGGCAGACGATCAACAGGCTCTTCTGTCGGCCGATGGCATCGGCCACCATGTTGACGATGGTCTGGCTCTTGCCGGTACCGGGCGGGCCTTCGACCAGCAGGCCCGGTGTCTGCCGTGCCTGCAAGACGGCGTCTTCCTGTGAGGGATCACTGGAGGCGGTGAAGAAGCGATCCAGTTCGGGCGGTGCCGCCTCTGCCGCTGCCGCAGAGGCGGTGCCCAGGCGTAATGCCGTTTCCAGGCCAGTACCGCTGGGCGACAAGGCCTTGAGTTGGCGCAGATCCTCACCCAGTGCCTGGCCCATGAAGGTGACGTGGAACAGCACCGCCGCACAGGCCAGCTCGGCCTCATGCACAGGGATTTCGGTGGAGGCGGGGGGAAGGGCTTCGAGCACCCGCGCGCGCGGGCTCGCCAGCACGCCAAAGGCATCCATCACGCCAGCCGCCTTCAGTGAAGAGCGACCCAAGACTTCATCCGCAGTCCTGCGCCAGGCTTTGCAGGCTTCAGGTCCGACCAGAGCCTCCAAGGCCGGATTCAGCCGGACTTCCTCGCGCTCGCTGTCGAAGGCCAGCGCAATGCGCCCACGGCTGCCCAGTTCCATCTGCAGTTTCACTGGCCACAGCAGCAGCGGCGCAATGCGGGTGCGGGTGTTCGGTGAGTCGCGGGTCAGCAGGAAGGGAAAGCCAAGGTGCAGGCCGTCGATGCCGGTGTCGCGCTTGTATAGCGAACTCTGCCGTTGAAGGCTGTTCAAGCGGATGAGCAGAGGCTGGCTGGCGGCCAGCGCTACCGGGTCCAGGTCCAAGGCGCGGGTTTCCCGCTGTAGCAGGGCATCAAGCAGCGCTGCGGCAGGACGACGCGTGGTATCGAGCTCGCGCAGATCGATACGCGCGGTGGTCTTGCCGATGATCATGCGCACCAATGGGCCGCGCATCACGCTGGTCGTCACCTTCTTCTCGAAGAAGTCGAGGATCTGGGTGATGTATTGCTGTTTCTGGGGTTCCAACCAGCTCTCCGCCGGCACCGCCAGCAGTACCAGGGCGTTGGATAGCGGCATGCGCCGCTCCAGCCGGAACTGGTCGGCCCAGGCATCGGCTTGGCGTAGACCACAGCGGGCGAAGCCGACGATGCGCTCATCCACGTGCACGAACAATTCCCGCCGCTCAAGCGCCAACAGCGTGCGTGCAACTGCGGGATCGAACTGCGGCACGCCGGCCTCGAACGCGAGCAGCCTGGCCTGGTCGACAATGGCGTCCACTGAACGGAACTGATGGATGCCCGCGCCGAGCAGGACGATCAGGTCTTCTTCGCCGATCAGCCGGCGTTCGCTCAGCGAGCGGATGCCTGCGTGCTCGCTGTCGGGCA
Source organism: Stenotrophomonas terrae (assembly GCF_001431465.1). Taxonomy (GTDB): domain Bacteria; phylum Pseudomonadota; class Gammaproteobacteria; order Xanthomonadales; family Xanthomonadaceae; genus Stenotrophomonas; species Stenotrophomonas terrae. The sequence continues at coordinate 40,477 of NZ_LDJJ01000004.1, forward strand.
ACAGCTGTTGGCGCTCCTGCCACTGTGCCGCCAAGCGGGCTCGCGAGGTCGACAGCAGATAGATGCGCAGCTGTGCCTCGTCCAGCTCGATGCCTTGATGGTGGGCGCGCTGGCGCACCTGGTCGGCACGTATCTTCAATCGCCATAGCCAGCTTTCACTGCCCAGGGCTTCCAATAGATCCGGTACCGGGCCGGTAATCAGCCGGTAGCCTTCCAGCGGATGTTCGAGCAGCCAGCCGGGGGTAACGATCTGTCCGCGATGGATCAGCGGCATGTCCGGGTTGAGGATCTTCAGCGCCAGCAGCAGGCGGAAGTCGTCTTCCAGTTCCACATGCTGTGCGGCATTGCGCAGGCCCGCGACTGACTTGGGCGGAAGACCGACCTGCTCGGCCCAGGTTACGATCACACCGCGCAACAGATGGTCCAGTGCCTGCGCCCAGTGCTGTTCTTCTGCGGCACTCAGTGCGAACAGCGCCGGTTTATGAAAGCGCCGCTCGCCCAGCGTGATCGTCGCGCCGCTGGCGGCGTCATGTTCAGCCTGGGCGGCAGCGGGCGCGGTAACCGGCTCGCCGTCCAGCCAGGCGCGTACTTCAGGCCATTGCCAGCGCTGGTTGCGATCACGGGCCAGCAGCCCGCGCAGCAGCAGGTTCAACTGCGGATCGAGCGCATCCGGTAGCAGCGCACCGTTGGCCAGCACGTGGATGAGATAAGCATTCGGGTTGACCCCTTCGAAGCAGGCGCCTTGGGTGAGCTGCTCCAGCAGGATCATGCCCAGGCTCCACCAATCGGAGGCCGCAGCGACACCGCCGGCGATGGCCTCCGGCGCCATGTAGCGGCTGATCTCCAACGGCGAAACGATATCGATGTCGAACTCTGAGAGACGCGCCGAGCCGAAGCCACTGATTACCAGGTCCAGCGGCTCACGGCTGCGCACCAGCAGGGTGGCCGGGCGCAAGTCGCGGTGGCGGAGTCCGACTTCGCTGAACGCGTGCAGTGCCAGGCCCAATTCGCGCACCACATGACGCACGGCATCGAGGTCGTGGATGACGATGCCGAGCGAGGCGAGGGTGCCGCCGGTGAGTTCTTCGGCGACTTCATAGGCACGATCGTTCCATCGGCCTGTCGCGATGATGTCCGGCACATGCTCGCGGGGCAGCCGGCGCAGCACGCCATAGACCGCCGGGTCCGGCTCGGCACCGGCGCGGTACAAGGTAAGCACCGCTTGCCTGCCGTCGTCGTGCTGGGCGAGGTAGCGTTCGCGCACGCCGTCGGTGCGGCTGATCTCGCGAAGCAGGCGCCAGCCGTCAATGTGTGTCTCGGCGGGGTCATCAGCTGCAGTGCCGCTTGCGTCTTCACTTTGAGGTATCGAAGGCGGCGATGCGGCGGGTTCACCGCCACACTCCAGGCACATCAGATCGCCGGACTGCAGTGGATGGCCGTTGACGCAGCGTGATGCCGGCGCATCGGCTTTGGTACTCGCCGGAGCGAGGGGAGCGTCGCGGGTAATGACGGGTTGCGGTCGCCAGCCAGCGGCACGAATGGGCTCGCTGGAGAGATCCCAGCTGCAGGCTTGCCGCGCAACTACCCCTTCGCAGAAGAGCTCATGGAGCTCACGTTCCGTCTGGCAATTGGGGCAGAAACGCATCATTTGCGGAGGATCTCGTAAGGGCCGCGCAATGCGGTATCAGCGCTGACCTGCACTTGGTGGCCCTGGTCGCGCAGCAATGCACGCAGGCGCAGTAGATCGTCGCGACGCGGGATGCCAGCCATCCATACGCTGCCGTCCTCGTCGAGCATCAGGTCCAGCGCTTTGTCTTCAGGCCGCAATGGACGCTCGAAGCCAGAGAAGCGTGCGTGGCCAAGCGCTGTGAGCAGATGCAGACGCTGGTTGTCGCTGCCGCGCAGGGCCACGGATTGCGGCAGCGCCTGCTCGTAGGGATCGGAGACCAACGCATCGATCAGCCCTTCGGCATCGGCCAGAACCGGCGCAAGCTGCTCCAGCGGATAGCCGCTATAGACCAGGATGTCGTGCCGCCCGAGCTGGCGCAGCACCCGCAGCAACTCAAGCAGGGCTTCGGGCTGATCGAACGGTTCGCCGCCAGAAATGGTGATGCCATCTGCTTCCGTCAACCAGGGCCGGATCTGCGTGAGCAGGCTCGCGATAGTCGTGAGGTGGCGACCTGCACCCCAGGTATCGGCGGAGATGCAGCCAGGGCAGCGGATGCTGCAACCCTGGAACCAGATGCCTATGCGCCGCCCAGGCCCCAAGGTGGTCACCGGGAAATGCGCGCGCGACAGGTCAAGCGCAGTGCTCAACGCGGCACCAGTCGCAGTCCCGCGCTCGATAGCTCTTCCACTTCAAAGCGCTGACCGGGCTGCGCGTCCTGGTCGAACAAAGCACGCGCCAGCGGGTTGATGAAGTGGGCTTCGAGCTGATTGCGGATACCACGGCCGCCATTGGATAGATCGCCCAGGCACACGCTGCGCAATGCAGCACGAGCGGGTTCGGCCAGTTCCACCTGCAGCGACTGCTCACCAAGATCGGTAAGTGTGGCATCGACCATCTGCGCGAAAATCTGCGCGGCCACATCCTCGCGGATGAAGTCGAAGACAATGATGTTCTCGCCGATGCGGTTGAGGATCTCCGGCCGATTCAGCACCAGCTTGAAATGGCGGTCGATCTCGCTCTCCACCTTGCGCTGCACGGTATCGAAGGCGTCGGTTGGCAGGACGTTGGCCACGCGCGCACCGCTTTCGTCCTGACGATAGATACCCAGGTTCGACGTGAATACGATCAGCGCTTCGGAGAAATAGACCCGGTCACCGCGGCCTGAGGTCAGTACGCCGTCGTCCAGGATCTGCAGGAACTTGTCGAGGATGCGCGGGTGGGCTTTCTCGATTTCGTCGAACAGCACCACACTGAAGGGCTTCTCGCGGATTGCATTGGTGAGTTCGCCGCCAACGTCGTAGCCAACATAACCCGGGGGTGCTCCGATCAATCGCTGATCGGAGTGCTCGGCACTGAACTCGGACATGTCGAAGCGGATATAGGCGTTGTCATCGCCGAACAGCAGGCTGGTGACGGTTTTCGCCAACTCGGTCTTGCCGACGCCGGTAGGACCGGCGAGGAAGGCGACGCCGCGCGGCCGGTTGCCCTTGCGGCTGGCACCCACGCCAGTCATGGCGCGCTTGACGATGTCCAGCATATGGGTGACCGCATGGGTCTGGCCTTTTACCCTGCGCCGGATGAAGCCGTCAGCCTCGCGGATCCGGCGACGGTCGATCTTCAGCCAAGGATCCTTGGTCACGCCGACCTTGTAGCGGCGCACTGCATCGGCAATGCGCGCCATGGGCACACCTTCGACCCGCGCCAACTGGGCAATCGCGTTGAGATCGAGCAGCAGCAGGCCCTCGGTGCTCTCGATGAAGGCATCGGCCGCCAGCTGCAGCGCCTCCGCGCTGGCCTCGCGGCCGCCCTCAAGGCCACGCAGCAGGCTTGGGACAATCGCGCGGCGCGCAGGCAGGTCCGGTTTGGATACCGGGATATGCCGCAGCCGGGGGTTGTCGACCAGCAGCCAGTCCGGCAGGTCACCTTCCTTGTGCACGACCCAAATGACGGTATTGAAGAAAGGCTTGCGCGCCTCGCCAGCGGGGCGCGCCCTGGCACTGTGGGAAAGCACCAGCCCCCGCGTGAAAAGCTGGTGTTCGGCCGGGCTCAAGCTGTCGCTTCGCACAACCAGCCGGGAAGCAAAATCGACGATCAGCGCGATCGGGGCACCATTGCGCTCGACTACTCTTGGCAAGGTGTTGCTCAGCAGATCGGCGCCAGCGGCCGCCACACCGTCGACCGGGGTCAGTCCCAGCTCGCGAAGCAGTGCCTCACCTGCGTCAGGATCACCGCCGGCGTCGCCAACGGATCGTCCCAACTCCCTGAATCCTGCCAGGGGATCCCAACCGACGACCTGGCTGAAACCCGCCTGCTGGAGCGCATCGCGCAGGTTCACATTGAACGTCTGTGGCGTCAGCACCCCGGGCGACACTTCGCTGACCTGCAGGTCGCAGACGTTTCCGGAGAGTACGAACTGGCTCTTCAGTGGCAGGAACCGGACAAGATCCAGAAGCCATCGTGGCTTCTGGAAGGCAACTGAAGATGACATGGACGTAACCCCTCCCTAGGTGATGTGTCCATAGGATAGCCGTATCGGCAATTGGCTCCCAAACATCCGCCTTCGGCTGGGATTTAGCCGCTGAACGGCAAGGCGGGGCCGCCATCGCTGGCGGCGCACGTGCTGCTCAGTGCTTTGTCAGCAGCCGGCATCCAACCGCCTGCCCATCCGGACGCGGGGCAGTGTGCTTATGCAACCGGGCGGGATCTACCTGGACTTGAGTGATGGTGCACATGCCAGCGACGCGACAACGTTCCTGTCAGGGCGTGATTGAACTCGGCTGGGCGCGCCAGCCTGAACTTGGGCAGCCATCACAAAATCCGCGCTTTCCTGGCGGTTTTTGCCTGATCTTCACATCGTCGATCCTATACACGTTCAGCCGGAAGACGGGGGCAATATCAGGAGACTAGGCTGTGAAAAGCATGAAACTCTATCTGGAAGGGCCCGGGCGCGAGAGACGTCCAGTCAAGGTCGTTTCGACAGAGCAAAAAAGCTTCAGAACCGTGCTGGAAATCCCGGGCAGACGCCTTGCAGGCATCGGGACGGACCGCATGGTCGAGGTAAATACCTTGATGGATGAAGAGGGAAACCTTGCACAGCAGATCGATTGCGAGGGCTTCAGATACAGGTTCACGGGATCTGAATTGCCCTGGTCGTTGATCGTCGGTTGATTGTGGCGGGCCCCGCAACGGGGCCCGCTTTCCCGGGGCAGGAAAGCAGTACAACCACCAACGCTGCCAGCACTGGGTAGTCATATCAGTTGAGCGTGAAGGATTCGGCCAGGGGTCTGTCCGCGTTTTTATTCCGCGTTAGCAGGTGAACTCGTAGGCTCGGTAGATAGTCGAGCAGAGGATGCCCCGATGGCCAGGACAGCACCGCGTGTTCATACCGCCCAAGCGGAGATAGAACATCTCAAGGCCCTGCAACTGGCGCTGGATGCCGAGCTTATTGTCGAGCTGCGCATGAAGGATGGACGGGTGCTGAAAGGCACCGTTGCCGAGCGGCCTGCAGTACAGCAGTTCCGCGGGCCTGACGAGCAGGAAGGCACAAACGGCCAGGTTCCGCTCGATGTAGCAGGTGAAGGTGTGCAGTTGCTCTGGCTTGATGAGATCGAAGACTTCACCCGTTTGGGCAGCAATTGACCCAGAGCGTTGAGTCAGCTGCTGGAGGGTGCTCAGCGGAGAGAAGTACTTGGCTTCAAGTTGAGCGCTTTGGTTGGCATCCGGAATAAGCAATCGGCGAAACCGTCGTAGATGCCTGTGCGTGCCAACGGCGGCATTCCAGCCAGAGATTCAGCGCGCTGCGATCGCGCCTGCAAGCCGCGCACGGAAGAATCCAAAGCGCGTTTGAGAGCACTTGCGTGCCCGTTGCGATCAGATGGTCTGGATCAACGTTGCCAACACCGCGCCAAGGGCAAAGCACAACACGGCGGTCGTTCGCGGCAGGTTCCGGGCGGGGATCATGGCGTGGGCTCCGTTCGGGTCTAGCGCCATCTTGCTGGGCCCGGCGTTAAGCGCCCGTCCCCGCTGCAAGGCATGTTGCCGACCAACCTTCACATTCCTCGCGCTGCTCTCGAAGGAGGAGGGAAGTGGAGGGCCCAAAGTGCCAGCGCTAACGCCTCGTTGAAATGGGAGCATTCGACACAAAGGGGCTACCTGCGACGGTCCAACGCCAGGGGGTATCGACGGCCTTGCTTATTCCCACCCGCGGTCCTACCACCGGGCTGTCGGGTGGCGGAGTGCCGTCGCAGGCAATGACGATGCCACGGTCGCCCAGCACCAGGTCCGCGCCATCGAAGTCCCGATTCAAACCGAAGGCCTGCGACAACTTGCCGGGGCCGCTGGCCAGATCGGTTGGCCGTTTGGCGGCGCTGCGTGCCGCGTACATCAGCTCCAGATTGTGAAGCGGTTCGGCGGCCCGAAGCAGCACGCCGACACCTTCGCCAACCTCACCGCAGACGGCATTGCTGCCCCAATGCATGCCATAGGTGAAGTAGACATAGAGGTGCCCAGGCGGGCCGAACATGCTTGCGTTGCGCGCGGTTTTACCCCGGAAGGAGTGGGCGGCCGGATCTTCGCTGCCGGCATAGGCTTCCACTTCCACGATGCGGGCACAGCGGCCGTCGTTGCGCAGCAGAACTTTGTTGAGCAGCTCCGGGGCGACGAGGGCAGGGTGGCGGCGGTAGAACTCGCGCGGCAATACCTGAAAGTCGTTGTTCAGCAACTCCATGCTTGAGCACCTTCTATCGCCAGCTGTCTGCCAAGCTTACGACACCGTCCGTGATGCGGCCGCGCAGCTGGAGTGTTCCGTCGCTCGCGGCTGGGCATACGCTGCAGGACAAAACTGTCAGCGCTGGAACTGCACCCGCTCAGGGCGATGCAAGCCGAAGCCCTGCGCGTAGTCCACGCCCAACGAACGCGCGGCTTCGCATAGATGGTCGGTACTGACACCTTCAGCCACCACCTTGAGACCGCGCTGATGACCGATCTTGGCAATGGCGCTGATGATGGTATGGCTGATCGGGTCGGTGTCCAGGTCAACGATGAAGCTGCGGTCGATCTTGATCAGGTCCAAGGGCAGGTTCTTGAGATAGCCGAAGGACGACATACCGGCACCGAAATCGTCCAGGGCAATATTGCAGCCTGCAGACCGCAGGCGTTCGACAATGCTCACAACCTTGAGCAGGTTCCGAACGGCGACGGTTTCGGTGATCTCAAAGCACAGCATCTGTGGTGGTACGCGGTGCTCCTCGATACAGGCAAGGATGAAATCGGCCAGACCCTCGTCTTCGATGCTGGCACCGGACAGGTTGATCGCACAGGTGCCAAGCGTCTGCGCGGTGGGATGCAGGCGGGTGAAGTTGGATAACGCGCTCTGGATCACCCAACGGTCAATCGCCGGCATCAGCCCATAGCGCTCGGCTGCGGGCAGGAAGGCACCCGGCAGTACGATGCTGCCGTCCTCATCACGCAGACGCAGCAGCAGTTCGATGTTGGTGGCGGTGTCCTCGCCGGTGAGCGAAACGATCTCCTGGTAGTCAAGCAGCAGGCGATCCTGCTCCATGGCCCAGCGCAACCGATTGACCCACTCCATCTCGCCCTGACGACGGGCAGTCTCATCGTCCTGGCGATAGACATGCACGCGGTTGCGGCCGTTCTCCTTGGCCATGTAGCAGGCGGTGTCGGCCCAGGCCAACAGGTCCTTGAGGGTGGGCACCTGCTGGTCGATCGCCACCATGCCAATGCTGCAACTCACTTTGTAGCTGCGGCCCTGCCAGGAAAACATCAGCGATTCGATACCCCCGCGCAGACGCTCGGCCAGCTCCAACGCCCCGTCTGCGCTGCCGTGGAAGGTCAGCAGGCCAAACTCGTCGCCACCCAAGCGTGCCAGCACATCGCCGCTGCGCAGCTGCTGGCGCATGGTCAATGCGAGCTGCTCGAGGAGTTGGTCTCCGGCCATATGCCCGGAGACATCGTTGATCAGCTTGAACTGGTCAAGATCGATGTACAGCAACGCCCAGAAACCGTTGGTTGCCCAACGCGACCGGTCCTTCAGCAGCTCCTGTACACGCCGCTCGAACTCGCGGCGGTTGTACAGGCCGGTGAGTGCATCGTGCGCGGCCTGGTAGCTCAGGCGGTCCGTCAGCTCGCGCTGTTCGGAGTTGTCGGTTGCCACCATCAGCAGATGCGGCGCGCCATCCACGTCCACTTCGGCGATGGATGCGTTTGCCCAGAAACTGGCACCATCGGCACCGCGCAGCTCCGCTTCAAGCCGGTTCCAACCACTGCGGATGTCCGCCGCGTCGCGGCTGCGTGCCTGCAGTTGCTGGTCGAGGAACAGCGCAGACAACTGCAGGCCGGTGGGATCGCCCAGACGAAGCCGTGCAGCCTGGTTGGCGTAGACGATTTTCCAGTCGCGCGCATCGGCCAACAGCACCAGCGCCGGCAGCAGTTCGTTGAGGGCGCGGAAGCGCAGCTCGCTCTCGCGGTAGCGGGCGCTCATCTGCGCACCCAGGGCCAGTGCTTTGCGCTGGGTCGTCGCCAATGACCACAGCAGCGCTGACAGCAGCAGGCTGATGATGCTTCCGGCAATAATGATGGTGTACAGCCGGCTCAGGTCCATGGGCTGCGGCCGGGGCGCCATTTCAAGGAGCCAACGCCTGCCGCCGAAATCCAGCTGGCGCTGCAGCGCAGGGAGTCCGGCGGCGGCCACGGTGCCGGAGTCATAGAACGGCTGGGCCTGTGCATCCGTATCGCGTATGCGCACCCGGAAGCCCTCGAGCACGGGCGGTTCCAAGGCACTTTCGATCAGTGGCTGCAGGCGGATACCGATGGCCAATGCACCGATCTCCCGTGCCCGCCGGTCGCTCGCCGAGCCAGGGGTTGCACCGTTGGAGTACACCGGAAGGCGCAGCGTGACTCCCAGCGGGCTTTGCCCTGCCGCCGTGCTTTGGCGCAGCGCGAACGGCGCCGAAACGGTGACAGTGTCCGTGTCCCGTGCGCGTACCAGGGCCGCAAGATTGGCCGGTTGCGTGACCATATCGAAGCCCAGCAGGCTGGTGTTGCTCTGGTAGGGCGATACCAGCTCATAGCGGTAGGCCGCATTGCCTGTCTGCGGCCGGTCCACTTGTGTGCGTCGTGCAAAGGCCATGGAGGTATAGGCGCCGCTGGCATCGTACAAACGCGAGTAGTACTGGCTGAAGCCAGCCTGGTCCATCTTGTCGTTGGCCAGGAACAGGGTCTGCATCGCACGCAGGATGGAGGCCGCGCGTTCCAACGGTACCTGCAGTTGCGCGATGCCGGTGTCGGCCAGCGATCTGCGAGCTTCTGCTGCCTCGTGCCGCAGGTCCAACCATTCGCGATAGGCGATGACCGTGGTGCAGGCCAGGCCGAGTAGGAGGCCCGCCAATGCCCAGGCAAGTGGCGACAGGCCACTGCGGCGGGCAGGCAGCTCAGCTGTGGTTTGTTCGGAATCTGGCTGGATGAAATTCACTTGCCCGTTCGGCTCCTGCGCAATGGTTGGGCGGTGGGATGTGATGCCAAGAAGAACTCAAAGCCTGCCGTGCGACGGAACACCGTAGAACGCAGTAGAACAAACCAGCAATTACCGTGATTGAGCTGTTGACGGCTTGCGAGCCAAGCAGGGATATCGGCAAGACGCGGACTATCTTGATGGAGCTTTCAGGAGGTTCTTCCGCCGCGATGTGGTTGGAGTGATTGGGTGGCCGCAATACGGTAGCGCAAATTCCTTTGACGGGCAGCGGGCACGCGCGCTTGCCAAGGTGATAACCACGCTGTGGTCGATGCCTCTGATCACATCGGGGAAAAGCATCACTTCCCCCGCTGCCCTCGGCAGCGTTTCGCACAGGCTACGCCGTTTGGTCACCCAACGCCTTCTGTCCGAGGCGCGAGCTGCTTCGCAAGCGAAGCCGGCGCTGCACAGCCTTGTCGCACCGGCCATCCAACCCTGGAGTTTTACGCCGTCGTAGCCACTTCTGGACCTGGCGGTGACATTTGCGCCCCGGCCCGGATCGGGTGTCTTCAGGAGCAGCCCATGGATGCCGCGGCAGTCCAATCAGATCGACCAGGGACCTTCGACGTGTAGTCGGGATGGCCACCGGTAAAGGTGCGCGCGCCTTGACGTGTAAGCCGTAGATGGATTTGATGTATGCGGTGCTTTGGTTGCAAAGCAACCAGGACTGGCTGCCCGCTGGTAGGCCAGTCGGGCTGGCCTGAAATTCAGTGAGGCACTCGATCTCGCGCCGGCTCGGCTTTCCGGCTCAGCCTTGTTCAAGTAACAACACCAAACCACTACCTGGAGAACCAACGCTCATGCATATCAAGGAATACGAGGAGCGGCTTCGCATTGCCATGCTGCGGAGCGACGTGGCCGAGTTGGAGGTTCTGATTGATGATGCGCTGCTCTTCGTCGGGCCTGATGGCGGGATCTATACGAAGGCGGATGATCTGCAGCTGCATCGCTCGGGCGCGCAACGAATGACTCAAGCTGACTGGCAGGCAATGGAGGTGCGTTCCTACGGCACGACCTGCGTTACTGTCGTAACTGCCCAGCTCTCCGGAACGCTGATGGAAGTGCCATTCGCGGGGCAGTTCCGCTATGTCCGCACGTGGGTACAGCGAGAGGGCATTTGGCGCGTCGTTGCTGGTAGCGTATCGCCGATTGCGGCGCCGGGAATATGAGTATTCGGTGGCCATGAATAGGATGCTCATGAAGGCCATCCGGCCCGTGAAACGCTGTTGCTGCCTTGCGTGATCCGGAGGCGACGATATGTACCCACGCTCGTTCCCGCAAGGCGCAACCTGGCCGTTCACGACCGCGTAACCTGCTGCGCGGGAACTTCTTGTTTCTCTTTTTCGCCGCCCGATCACTCCGGCAGCGTAGAGGGTAGCTGGATTGATTGTCTGCAATGAGTTGCCGGCTGGACGATGTATCGTCCTGCCTCGGTGTTCTGTGCCGCCGTGTTGGCGGCCCGCCTGCAGGTCGATGGAGGTTGGATATGCTCACCCTGCGCTTGTTTCCACCGGCTACACTCGTCTTTAGCTTCGCGCTGGCGTTGGTACCCGCTGCGGCCATGGCCGGTGACGATGGCATTCCTGTCGACCGCGAAAAGTACGCCGGGCGACAGACAGAGGCTGATTTCACGGCAAGCGACTGCCCCGATAACCCACGCAGCCTGCAGCAGGTCAAGGACAATCTCTACCGTCACACCACGGGCGCCGGGCTCGCGGTGCACAGTGGTCTTGTGCTCATCACGAAAGAAGGTGCGCTGGTTATCGACCCGGCGATGACCTGTACCTCCACCTGGCTACGCGATGAGATCCGTCGACGCTTCAATGTGCCGGTCAAATACGTAGTTTTGTCCCACGCCCATTTCGACCATGCCGCCGGTGCACAGGTGTTCCAGCAGGATGGCGCGATTGTGGTCGCCAACCAGCGGGCATTGGAGCCCATCATCGGCGAGAATCTGCCGACGGCGCTGCCTGACCGGGTTTTCGACAAGCAGATGACCATTACCTTGGGCGGTGAGACAGTGGAGTTGCACCGCATTGCGCCCAGCCATTCCGATTCGATGACAATGGTGTTGTTCCCGCGTCATCACGCGCTGCAATGTACGGACGTGTGCGAGAGCAAGTCGATGCCCTACAACGACTTGCTCGACTTCTACTACCCCGGCTGGATCGAGACGCTCGATTGGGTGCTCGCGCAGGATGTGGACATCATTGACATAGGCCATTACAGCCCCGGCACGAAGCAGGACATCGCAGCCGAACGTGCCTATATGGTCGACCTGCACCAACAGGTACTGGACCTGACCCGCCAGGGTATGAGCTGGGACCATCTCTACCGCAACGTCAAGTTCAGCCCGGATATCAAGAACTGGATCGGCTACGACACCATGAAGACACTCAACATTCTCGGCATGTACCGCTGGGTGTCCAACCACCGTCGCGGCGTATGGTGACGCAGGGAAGGCAACGGGAACTTGGCAAAGCGCAGGCAGATATCTTGCCGGCCACGTCGGGGAGTGGCTGACCGGTTCCGGCGGTGGAAGCCGGTCAGTATAGGAAGACCAGCGCCAGCAGAAGCCGTGCGCTATCACTTCAATATTTCCGACCCCAAGCGCTACCGAATTGCACCGGCCAGCAGCTCACGCCGAACTATCTCCGCACCAGCGCTGAGAGCATGCAGCTTGCCTCTGGCAACCGGGCGCGCCAGCGGCGCCATACCGCAGTTGGTGGAAGGGTAGAGCTTGTCCGCATCGACAAACCGCAGCGCCTTGCGCAGCGTGTCGGCCACTTGCTCCGGGGTTTCGATGATGTCGCTGGCCACGTCGATGGCACCTACCATTACCTTCTTGCCACGCACCAGTTCGATCAGATCAATGGGAACGTGCGAGTTCTGGCATTCCAGCGAGATGATATCGATATTGGACTGCTGCAATTTAGGGAATGACTCTTCGTACTGGCGCCATTCCGAACCCAGGGTTTTCTTCCAGTCGGTATTGGCCTTGATGCCGTAGCCGTAGCAGATATGCACCGCGGTTTCGCACTTGAGCCCTTCAATTGCACGTTCCAGGGCGGCAACACCCCAGTCATTCACTTCATCGAAAAACACATTGAAGGCAGGCTCGTCGAACTGGATGATGTCCACGCCCGCCGCTTCCAATTCCCGCGCCTCCTGATTGAGGATTTTGGCGAACTCCCAGGCCAGCTTTTCCCGGCTCTTGTAGTGCGCGTCATGCAGCGTGTCGATCATCGTCATCGGGCCGGGCAGGGCCCATTTGATCGGCTGTGTGGTCTGCTGGCGCAGGAAGCTGGCATCCTCGACGAAGACCGGCTTCTGTCGGCTGACTGCCCCTACAACGGTTGGCACGCTGGCGTCATAGCGGTTGCGGATACGTACCGTCTCACGCTTTTCGAAGTCAACGCCGTCAAGATGTTCGATGAAAGTGGTGACGAAATGCTGGCGGGTCTGTTCGCCATCGCTGACGATGTCGATGCCGGCATGCAGCTGTTCGTGCAGGGAAAGCCGCAGCGCATCCTGCTTACCTTCAAGCAACTCCTCATCCTGCAGCCTCCAGGGCGACCAGAGCTTCTCGGGTTGGGCAAGCCAGGACGGCTTGGGCAGGCTGCCGGCGGTGGAAGTGGGCAACAGTTTTTTCATGGTGGCGGGTTTCTTGTTCCGTGTGATATTCAAAGCGCGCAGTTCGCGGCCCACTGCTCAAGTGTCTGGCGATAAGGCTTGATGAAGTTCTCCTCAGTGAACCTGCCTTGCTTGACGGCCAACTGACTGCGTTCCTCGCGGTCATAGACGATCTTGGTCAACGAGTAGTCCTGGTGCTTCAGGCTGGGCTGATAGACGCGCCCGGCGACCGAATTGGCGTTGTAGATCTCGGGGCGGTAGATCTTCTGGAAGGTCTCCATCGTGCTGATGGTGCCGATCAGCTCCAGGTCCGTGTAGTCGCCGAGCAGGTCGCCGAAGAAATAGAACGCCAGCGGCGCAACGCTGTTCGGTGGCATGAAGAAGCGCACCTGCATGCCCATCTTGGCGAAATAATGGTCGGTGGAGGAAAGCTCGTTCTGCAGGTATTCAACGCCCAGCGCAGGATGCTGGTTTGCGGTGCGCTGGTAGACCTTGCTGCTCGATGCGCTGATACAGATCACCGGCGGCTTCCAGAAGTGTGCCTTGTAGGCATCGGAGCTTACGAAGTACTTGAACAGCTTGCCGTGCAGGTCGCCGAAGTCTTCGGGCGTGCCGAATACCGCCCGTTTGTTGTTGTACGCCGGCAACAACACGCTGAAATCGTAGTCGCGCACGTAGGACGAGAAATTGTTCCCGGCAATGCCATCGATGTGCGCACCGGTCCTGCTGTCGATGATGCTTGTCTGCAGTATCTCGATCAGCGGGAAGACTGCAGCCGCATCATCGGTCCCCATCTCCACCTCGACGGAGATGATTTCCAGCGCGACGGCATAGCGATCCCCGGTTGGGTTGTCCCAGTCGGCCAGGCTGTTGAAGCGGTTGTCGATCATCTTCAACGTGTTGCGCAGGTTTTCCTGGCGGCTGCTGCCCCTGGCCAGGTTGGCAAAATTGGTGGTCAGGCGGGTGCTGTCCGATGGCTGGTAGTTCTCATCGAAGCAGATGCGCTTGATGCTGAATTCAAGGTTCTCTTTCATTGCGGCCAGTTACCGTAGGTTCTGCGGATGGAGTCCGGTACAGCGTCGTGCTGTTTCGGCGCGGTGGGGCTCAGGCGACGGCTACTTTCCCTGCGGGCCTGATGCCTGCGTGGCGGCTCAGCTGAAGTACCGGCAGTGCCCGTTCAACTGCCAGCTTGGCGCGCTGGATCAGTTCAACGTTGTGCAGGCTTTGGCCTGCGAAGTCACGGTCGGTTGCGTAGACGCCCAGCGGCAAGGTGCGGGCCTGGAAGAAACTGAACAGTGGTCGCAGTTGATGGTCGATCATCAAGGCATGCCGATCGCTGCCGCCGGTGGCGGCCAACAACACCGGCGTGTCGACCAGGGCGTCCTGGTCAATGAAATCAAAGAAGTGCTTGAACAGCCCCGTGTAGGAACCGCGGTAGACCGGCGTGGCCACCACCAGCACGTCAGCCTGCTCGACGGCCGACAGCGCTGCTTCCACCGGGCCAGGCAGCTGGGCGCGCCGGACCGCACCGGCAAAGTGAGGCGCGAGTTGGCCGAGCTCGACCAGATGCTGTTCGCACGGGACCTCGGCGGCGATCAGATCTGACAGATACTCAGCCAACACCGCTGCCTTGGAGGGCTGTTGCAGTCCGCCTGACACCGCAATGACGCGTAGTGGAAGTGGGTGGGTCATGTTCGCCTTCGTGGGAGCGGGTTCATCGGTCAGCTGAGTGGCGCCGATGCCGAAGGTCGATCCTAGTCAGCGCATTCGATGAGGTAAAATGGTATTAATTCACGAATCCATGAATGGAATTCATAAACATGCTTGAGCGCATCCACCTCAGCATCGTCCAGCAGGTCGAAAAGCAGGGCTCCCTGACGGCTGCCGCTGGCGTGTTGAACCTGACCCAGTCGGCCCTAAGCCACAGCATCCGCAAACTGGAGCAGCAGCTGGGCACGGATATCTGGCTACGCGAAGGGCGCAGCCTGCGGCTTACCCAGGCCGGCCAGTACCTGCTGGCGGTGGCCAACCGGGTGTTACCGCAGCTGGACCTGGCCGAGGAGCGGCTGGGTCAGTTCGCGCAGGGTGAGCGCGGCGCGCTCCGCATCGGCATGGAATGCCACCCTTGCTACCAGTGGCTGCTCAAAGTGGTGTCGCCCTATCTGGCCGCATGGCCGGACGTGGATGTCGACGTCAGGCAGAAGTTCCAGTTCGGCGGAATAGGCGCACTATTCGGCTACGAGATCGACCTTCTGGTCACTCCCGACCCACTGTTCAAGCCAGGCCTGAAGTTCGAGCCGGTGTTCGACTACGAGCAGGTGCTGGTCGTGGCCAAGGATCATCCGCTGGCATCGGCTGCTTACGTGAAGCCACAGCAGCTGACCCGGGAGATTCTGATCAGCTACCCCGTGGACATCGAGCGCCTGGACATCTACAGCCAGTTCCTGCTGCCTGCCGGCGTCACACCCCGGCGACACAAGGCCATCGAGACCACCGACATCATGGTGCAGATGGTGGCCAGCGGCCGTGGTGTGGCCGCGCTGCCGCGTTGGTTGGTGGAGGAGTACGCGAGCCGGATGGACGTGGTGCCGGTACGGCTGGGTGCGCGCGGTATCGCCAAGCAGATCTTTCTGGGCGCGCGCGAAGCCGATACCGGCATCGACTATGTGCGGGCGTTCTTCGAACTGGCGCGTAACTCAAGCGCAGTGGCGGCAGCCGGCCTTGGGAAGGCTGCCAAGTGATGTATCGCTGTCTTGAATTCCGCTTACTTGAACTGCATGGATTGGAAGCCACTCGATGAACGATGGATCCAGACAGTGACGAGGAAGCTGCGCGAGTAAACACCTTGCGAAGCACGCAACGCAGCTAACGCCTGCCGCACCATGTTCAATGGCTCCGACTCATCCGATCAGAGGGCAGGGCGGGGCGCTCACCTAGCCGCCAAATTACGGTAAAACCCTTGACCCCTTCCGATATGCCAAGTCTCTCCAGCTCCCTCACTGATGCCTACTCGCTGGAAGTGAGCACAAAAGCCATTCCGGCGTTGATCGCAGCCGCACCGCGTATAGCGGCCGGCACAAGCATTTTCATTCCCTATCTTGCGGGGGAGAACGACGCGGCACGGTTGCGTGCCGCCGCAACGGTTCGCGGGCTCGGATTCGAGCCCATGCCACACGTTCCGGCACGCCGGATCACCTCGCTGGAAGCAGTGGAATCATTCGTGACGCGCGCAGCTAGCGAGGCGGGGGTCGAGCGTTGCTTCGTCATTGCCGGTGACTCGCCCAGCCCCAAGGGCAGGTTCGCCGACAGCGCTTCACTGATTGAAACCGGCGTGTTCGAACGCGCGGGTATCAAGCACATCGGAGTGGGCGGGCATCCGGAAGGTCATCCGGTGATGAGCGTAGCTGCTCGCTGGCAGGTACTTGCACGCAAATGCGACAGCATCGAGAGCTGCGGCATGTCACCCCTGATCGTCACGCAGTTCGGCTTCGATGCCGACGTCGTGTTGAGTTGGCTGGAAGAGCTGCGCCAGCGCGGTATCCAGCACCCGGTGCGGGTGGGTGTGCCAGGCCCTGCAAGTGTCGCCGCGCTCGCGCGCTATGCGGCAATGTGCGGCGTCAGCGCAAGCGAGTCGGTCTGGTCGAAATACGGCGTTTCGATCGGTAAGCTTCTGGGCGCGGCAGGGCCGGATAAATTTGTTGATCGCCTGGCCAGCGGCCTGACCGAGGCGCATGGCGAGGTGAGCCTGCATTTCTTCCCGTTCGGAGGCATTGTCCAGACGCTGGAATGGATGGAGCTTTACCGCGCTCGCGGCCATTCCAGGCACGCATGACAGCGGGGCCTTAAGGTCAGGGCAGCTGCAGCTAGTGATCGGATATGGCCCAGGGTAGCGTCGGGAGACATTCGCCCCAAACCCGGCCCGGAGCCATCGCTGGCTGGGCGCTGGCGAGCACCCTGTGATTCCAGCCAACGTTCGGCAGGGAGCACGGAATGTACCGGTGGATTCTGGCGGCATGTCTTTTTCTGGCAGCGGGTTATGGCCACGCACAGCAGGTTTTCAAATGCGTCAACTGCAAGGATGTCTCCTACTAGTCGGATCCGTGTCCAGGCAATGTCGTGAAATCATGGGACGCGGCGCCAGTATCTGAGCCATCGAATGCCGAGCAATGGCGGATCTATCGCATGCGACGGCAATTGGACCAGCGGTACGCGAATGATCGCGGCGCAGCGGCATCGACGTCCGGCGGCATGGGCAGTCCCAACCGCTCAAACGCTTGTGAATCAGCGCGGCGTGGACGTGCAGCCGCTTATGAGGCTGCGGGGGTCAAGCGCGATTTCGCGATGTCCAGCTATTGGGACAACATGGTTCACAACGCTTGCAAATGAGGGCTGTGGCGGAAAATAACCTGCGAATGCGGCTCATCACCTCTACGTTTTGATGACTCACAAGGAAAGGCATTAGTTATGGAAATTTGCATGTGTTGCGGCGCTGATCTCCTTATCCTGTTGTTGGTTCCCCCTTTGTAGGCAGAATGAGTTTTGGTGAAATGACGCAGAAGAAAGTGAGGTTGCTCAGTTATTCGCTGATGTTGGTGGTCGTGGGCGCAGTAGTCGTAACAGCAATCAAAAAGATCGGAAAATCAACGAATCCTGCCGCG
This sequence comes from Stenotrophomonas terrae, assembly GCF_001431465.1. Taxonomy (GTDB): domain Bacteria; phylum Pseudomonadota; class Gammaproteobacteria; order Xanthomonadales; family Xanthomonadaceae; genus Stenotrophomonas; species Stenotrophomonas terrae. Next base: position 57,965 of record NZ_LDJJ01000004.1, read on the forward strand.
GAAACGGCCATCGTTGGCCATATTGCGCGGCAGGCTAATGAGTTGACGGGAGAGGGCGGGGCAGCGCGAGGCAAGCCAGCAACTGGATCCATGACATCGCCAAGTGCCAGGAGCCCAGGTTTGTCCAATCCGTTTCCCAATGTTCCAAGGTCACGGGCAGGCTTGAGCCTGGCTGATGATCCCTTTGGCGCGCAGAGCGTTGAAGAGCAGCATTGGCTGGATAGACGTGGCTATCCCAATGCACGGCAGTGGGAGACCTACTCCCAACTCCCAGATGGCTTGCTGCAGGTTGCTGCGGACTCTGGTGATTCAGTGGCGAAAACAATGCTTGATGCGCGCGGGCTTCCTTCAAGAAACGCGACCGACAAGCTTCTCCTATCCGCAGCCAACGGTGATGACTTCGCTCTGTCCTTGCTTTCTGCACGTCTGGCCAGTTTGCCAGGGGAGCAAAACTTGATCGATGCCTATGCGGTTGCCCGTGTATCGGAGATCAGGGGCAACACGTCGGCGGCCGTTGGCAGGGAAGCAATGTTCGCTCAATCCTTGACGCCGGATCAGCGAATGAAGGGCGAGGCGGATGCGATGAAGCTCGTTTCAACGTTGAACGCATTGTACGAGAAGAAGTACGGAGTGAAATATCGGGTCGATGCACGGCCTTTCTCTATAGAGAATAAAGGGATTTGATGATGCAAAAACGGACTTTAGCGGCAATTTTCCTAGCTCTTTCGGCGGGTGGCCTGTTCGCGGCGGAATGCGTCACTCACTCGCTACCACCATTCAGAATTACTGTGACATTGAATGACATTGCCAAGGCAGGCACTCCACTGAAGGCATTCCTGCGCAATCTGGATTCTGCAGGCGAGAACCTTGTCGGCAAGTCAACCTGGCGTGAGAGAGCGTTCGTTGGCTATGTAACAGTGGTCCATAAGCGGCTGACGATGACTGGAACCAACATCCAATATGTCGAGAAGCCTTGCGGCGAAAGCGCCGAAGAGTCCGGCGGGACCGGCGCCATCGCGCAGGGGCCACCGAGTGGTGGTGGTACCGGCGGTGGCGGTACGGGAGGTGGCATCGGAGGTTGGAATCCCCCTGGCGGATGCGTCGGTAATTGCCAGCCCCCCTACGGTGAAGTTGGTGAAGTTCAGCAGATGTAAAACAGGCTATCTGGCCAGTTGGTCAAGATGTCCTCGGAAGCACAGGGCGACGTTGTGTTGAGTTGGCTGGAAGACCTGCGCCAGCGCGGTATCCAGCACCCGGTGCGGGTGGATGTGCCAAGCCCTGCAAGTGTCGCCGCGCTCGCGCGCTACGCGGCAATGTGCGGCGTCAGCGCAAGCGCGTCGGTCTTGTCAAAATGCGGCATTTCGATCGGCAAGCTTCTGGGCGCGGCAGGACCAGATAAATTTATTGATCGCCTGGTCAACAACCTGACTGAGGCGCATGGCGAGGTGAGTCTGCATTTCTTTCCGTTCGGAGGCATTGCGCAGACGCTGGAATGGATGGAGCTTTACCGCGCTCGCGGCCATTCCAGGCACGCATAAAACCGAGGACTTAGGGGCAGGGCAGCTACAGCGAGTGTTCGGGTACCGCCTCGGGTAGTGCAGTGAGGCATTCGTCAAAAACCCGGCCCGGAGCCATCGCTGGCTGGGCGCCGGCGAGCACCCTATGATTCCAGCCAACGTTCGGCAGGGAGCACGGAATGTACCGGTGGATTCTGGGGGCATGTCTTTTTCTGGTAGCGGGTTACGGCCAGGCACAGCAGGTTTTCAAATGCGTCAACGGCAAGGATGTTTCCTACCAGTCTGATCCGTGTCCAGGCGCTGCCGTGAAATCATGGGACGCGGCGCCTGTATCCGAACCGTCAAATGCCGAGCAATGGCGGATCTATCGTATGCGACGGCAATTGGACCAGCGGTACGCGAATGATCGCGGCGCATCGGCGTCTGGCGGCACGGTCAGCCCCAACCGCTCAAACGCTTGTGAATCAGCGCGGCGAGGACGCGCAGCTGCTTATGAGGTGGCGGGGGTCAAACGCGACTTTGCTATGTCCAGTTATTGGGACAACCTCGTTCACAACGCCTGTAAATGAGGGTTTCAGCGGGGAAAAGATCTGCAGATGCGGCTCAGCGTTTCAACTTTCGGATGACTCACAAGCTGGGAAGTGATCAAAGCTTTGAAGCGGTCTGTTCCATATACTTGCATGTGGGAGGACGGACTATTACCTCTAGCACATGCTCGGATGGGTGGGGGAGGACGAGGATGATCCCTATGTCTCAAGGTAGAGCAGCGCAGATGTCACTGACTGATCATGGTCCACGTCTATATCGCCACTCCAGCAGGGGACGCCGCATCTTTAAAGTCGCCGGGCTGTGTGCCTTGCTGGTATCGGCGCTGTCGGCCAACGCTGAGCCCACCGTCGTTACCGACGATGTCGAGCGTTTCTACAGGATCTATGACGCCGCTGATGGGCATCCAGCAGCGGACCTGCTGCAGCGCGAGTATCTGGATCAAGGCTCGGACGGCCTGAAGCATTTTGCAAAGATTCGCAATATCACGGGGGAACGCATCGCAAAGGCGATTGCCGAACGACCCGAAATCTATGATCAAGCCCGTCAATGCGCTGTCGCACTGCCGCAGGTGAAGGCCAGAGTCGGAGCCGCATTGAGCCGCTTCTCTGAGCTGTACTCAGATGCAAGCTTTCCAGCAGTCACTGTTTCTGTGGGGCGAGGGCGACCTGTAGCGGTGGCGGGCCCTAACGATGGAATCAATATTGGCCTTGAAGCGCTGTGTGCAACCGCGTTCATCAACCCAGATATTGAAGACCGATTTGTGCGCGTAATGGTGCATGAGTTTGTGCATGTGCAGCAGGTGCCGGAACTCACTGATAAGCCTGCCCCGACCGTGCTCGAGTTGTCGCTTGTCGAAGGTTCGGCCGAGTTTGTAACCGAGCTTCTCACCGGTGACGTTGCCTACGCCTACATGGCAGATCTGGTGGCAGGGCGTGAAGCGGAGATCGAACAGGCGTTCGTTCCCGACATGGACGCGACCGAGTTGTCCAAATGGTTGTACAACTCAACTCCTTCGAAACCCGGTGATCTTGGCTATTGGGTGGGCTATCGTATTGCGAAAACCTACTATTCCAAGGCTGCTGACAAGCGGCAGGCATTGAAGGCAATCATCTCGATGAGGGATGCGAAGGAGTTCTTGGCCATGAGTGGCTGGGGGCCAGAACGTTTGTCAGCGCAGAACAAGCTTGAGTCTCCGTGAAGCGAGCTGGCTCGCTGTAGTGATACTCAGCTTTCACAATGGATTCGTTGTAACGCTATCATTTGCCAGAGCAAAGGTCTGGAACATGGACCGCTGAAGCGTGCCTCGAGGAGTCTTGATCTCCTTTTGTCGAATCGCATGAATCAGCGACGTCGTACTACAAACTAGGGGGTATAGCCGACCTATCGGGATCTGCGCACTGCTGAGGGCGACGATCGGCTGCAGCCTGCCATCCAATCCAGGCTTGGGTCTTCGAATGGCGCCGGGCTTTTGCGCTGCGCTCGCAAAAGGGCAATAAAAAAAGTGTAATGAAAATTATTGGAGATGCATCTTTGCGCCGTACGGCATGGCACGCTCTCATTCGCTTGTTTTATTGAATGAAGGCGAACTAGAATCGCGTCGCCATAAGGCAAGGATTTCGCCCTATTGTTGAAGCGGCAAACTAAAGACAGGTAGCTTGGGGAAGCAGCCTATCTGGCGGTTCGGGGTGCCATCGAGTTTACGTCAGGTTCGGCCTCAAGCCATTTATTGAAAGCACTTACTGTTGGGCTTCAGCGCTGGCTGGTTCGCCGATCGGCCCGGTCGGATTCGATCCAATATATTCGAGGGCTATGCGATGCACGCGAAGATATTCTTCACGATTTTGCTCGGCTGGCTATTCGTATGCGGCAATGCGGCTGCATACAAGATCAATCCTCTTCAGAACAAATACCGTCAGGATTCCAGGACTATCCTGCGAAAGGCGTCCGAGCCGATTCACGAAGAGGTCACGCAGCTTGCACGTGCGTGCCAACAAGCAAATGCTGGACCGGTCTTGGCGGCGCTTGTGTGTAACGATCGCTCCACGCCTTCGAAGGAACCCGGCGGCAACAAATACGACTCGCTGATCAGGGGCGTCTGGTGGAATGACGACCCCAATCAGTTGCTGTTCGCCCTTCGGCAAGCAGAGTTCGCCGCGTGGATGGACGATGCGAAACGCATCGCAGTCACCGGCGTCAACTGGAAGGGCAGGAAGGCCACAATTGGCCCGGACTACAACATGACCTATCGGGGTCACTATGGCGACCTCCAGTTCATTCACGCGATGGCATCTGAGGATGGCGAGCCCGCCCAAGTTACCCAGCAAAACATACTGGATTGGGCCGAGTTCGCTTTCGCCGTCGCCACGGGGCGCCTCGATCCGGAAACCAAGATGAATCAGGCCGGTCCTACCCGCTTGCAGGAGTACTTCGAGCAGCAGAGCGGTTGGACAGTCAATTATTTGTTCGCGCCCAAGTACCGGCTCAAGAACGCCCAATATACCCGCAACATGGCCGCAGGCTCGTTGTTGCACATGGTGCAGGATTCGTACGCCGCCGCGCACTCGAGGCGTGACTTCGGCGCGACGGCGCGATGTCCGGCAGGGCGGGTCGTGCAGTTCTACTCCTATATCAATCAGAGCCCTGAGCTGCATGCCGACGAGGATGGCCGGATTGCCTGGCAAACCGGTGAGTTCACTGGCGCGCAGGATCCGGTGAATGTCAGCGCCACGCTTTTGGCCCATATCCAGCAGAAGACCGACTGGACTACGGTAAGGGACTACTTGCGAGACATTGTCTTCTGTGTCGACGATGACGTGCAGGATGCTGGACCGGGTGAATTTGCCGCGGTCCGCGCAATGGAGAACTCGAAGTGAGGCGGCCCCTGGCAGTCGCGCTGCTGGCGCTGGGGATGTCGGGCTGCGCTAACCTGTACACCCACGTGGACACCGCGCCCAACAGCCCCGATCCACTGAGATTCCGGGGTATCGAGGACTATTTGCGCGACGGACGGACGTTGCATGTCATGCAGGTGCATGGCATGGGCGAACATTCGTTCGAGAATGACTGCGACGTGGGTTCCGAGAACCTGAAGCTGCAGGAGGCCATTGCGGACCGCCTTGGTTACGTTCGTAGCAACGAGTATCCCCGCCCCAAGGCGGAGACCATAGACCTGCACGGAACAAAGGCTGGCACCTATTCGGTGAGCAAGTTCGTGGACCCATCCGCTCGCGGCGGCGGTCAGCTTTTGTTCTCATGCGTGACCTGGGGTGAGACGGGCCGGATCCTCAAGCAGGGCATCCTTGAATTGGACGATCAGTTCCTCGAAACAAACGAGAACGAACGCCACCGCGCCCCTGTCAACCGCGCGGCCAAGCGTTTCGTCAATCGAAGCTTTTCCGATCCCGTCATCTACCTGGGCAACATGGGTCCCTATATCCGCAGCGTGGTCTGGAAGGGCATCCAGGAATCCGTCGTCCGGCATGTCCAGTTCCAATCCACGGTTTCGCTTGCATCCACAGACACACCGGCCTTCCAGAAAGGACTCGACGGGTTCTTTCACGAAGGAGCCACGGCCGTCATCAGCGATAGCCTGGGTAGCCGCATTGTCTTCGATGTCCTGTGCTCCGTGGGCGGCGCAGATTGCCAAGGCGCCGATCGACTGGAACTGGCAGCGGAACGGGAGCGCAATGCATCCCAGCTCGCGCGGAACGCCGCCTTGGACGAGCTGCTTGTCCGTCGGCTTAGGGTTTCCATCCATAGCGTCTACATGCTCGCCAACCAGCTCCCGTTGCTTGAGCTGGCCTACGTGGAACCGCCAACGGATGGGACATCGTTGGAGGACATGATTGCTGGGACGACCCAATGTTTCGGGCCACTAATAGGGACAAAGCACGTTCTTACAGATACTTCTGCTCTCAGCAAGAACCGTGGCAACGTCCAGATAGTCGCGTTCACCGACGTAAACGACGCGCTGAGCTACCACCTTACCGATGCATTCAAGGAGCGCTGCGCGTCCGCAGGAAACACAGCAGGGGCCATAGGAGCGGCAACCCAAGGCGCTGCTCCAAGTCAGGAGCCGGAGAGCGGCAGCAAGGCTCTAGAAATCATCAACGTCACGCTGCCCAACTCAAGGCTGCGATGGTTCTTCGCCTATAGCGACTTGGCCAAAGCACACTCCAGTGGATTCAAGGAGAACGACCGCGCCATCGATTACCTCGTGCACGGCAACGATTGAGGGGACTCTTTCCGCCCGTATCTTGCTCGGCAGCAGCCATCGGCACCACCGGGATTGAACTTTTAGGAGGCCAGCATCCCGCGTTCACTGGCTCGGTCGTAGGTAGGTCTGCTGGCTGCCCGATTGAAAAAAGAGCAACTCGTTGCATCTTGCTTTGGAGCGGTTGCAGCGTCCTGCTTGGCGGGCTAATCGGGCTGACCATCAAGCTCAGGTCCCAGCAGCATCGTGGAAGGCTGTTTGCGGGAAAATCCCCACTCAACTCGGGTCAGGACGATCCGCCTCCATCATTCAGACGTGGCCCACTGGATGAACGCCCAGCGCCGCGTCGGTGCCGTGCCGAAGCGATGCTGTGGCGAGCGTGCATGCCACTCGCGCACGCGCGCTTCCTCATCCACATCCAGTGCACCGAACAGTTCCACCGTCTGGCGGACCAGGCCATCCGCATCCTGCGCGACGTCACGCACCGATTCGGGCAGGTAATCGACCTGCGGCTCGCGGCCCATGTCCAGCAGCATATTGATCGGGTAGCGATGGTCGGGCATTGGCACCCAGTCACGCCCGAGCAGATCAGCCAGCTCGGGCACGCCAGCACGTGGACTGGTGGCGAAGGTGATGCAGGCACGCTGGCGGGCGTGTGCGTCCAGCTTGTGCAGTGCAGCCTCCAGGTCCGGTACCATCAAGGAGCGTGAGGCAATCGCCAGGTCACAACGTGGCACGTCGTGCCAGTCATCGGTCCACGACAGCGCCCACGGCGTGATGTTGGAGGCACCGTCGCGGTTGATCGCTGCACGCAGACCTTCGAGCATGCCAGCGCTGTAGTCCAGCGCGTGCACATGGCCGACCCGCATGGCGATCGGCAGGCTCAACAGCCCGGGGCCGCAGCCGACATCCAGCGCGGTGTCTACACCACTGAGATCAAGCCGGGCGAGGAAGGCCTCGCTGTAGTCGTCGTGGCGCCGCTTCCAGCTGGACTGTGCAGCCCGCGCATCCCAGGCACTGGCCGGCTTGGCCTGGAAGCCACAGGCCCGCAGGTGCTGGCGGTAGCGTGCGCTGTGGTCGATCGGGGTGGGTACCGCTGTACTCATGTCGAAGTTCCAGAAGCGGGTAGGGCAGCGGCGACGCGTGCGACATCGACGCCATACAGGGTGGCGAGGTGTTCGGGGGTTGCGACTTCGTGGGCAGGGCCGAGCGCCTGCAGGCTGCCGCCCGACATCAACGCAATGCGATCGGCTACCTGCAGCGCGTGTTGCGGTTGATGGGTGGACAGCAGCACGCCGATACCGCGTTCGGCCAGGCGACGGATGGTATCGAGGATGCGCAGCTGGTTGCCGAAGTCGAGGCTGGCAGTGGGTTCGTCCATCACCAGCAGCGGTGCCTGCTGGGCCAATGCACGGGCGATCAGCACCAGCTGACGTTCGCCACCGCTGAGTGTGGTGACGGTGCGGTCGGCCAAGGCTTGCAGGCCCAGTTCGCGCAGGCAGTCATCGGCGATGGCGTGGTCGGCGCGCCCCGGGGCTGCTAGCAGGCCCAGGTGCGCGGCGCGGCCCATTGCCACCACCTCGCGAACGCGCCAGGCGAAGGGCAGGGGTGAGGCCTGTGGGACATAAGCCATGCACCGCGCGCGCGCCGCACGGTCATGCGCGCGCAATGGCTTGCCCTGCAGAGCCACCTCGCCGTGCACAGCGGGTAGCAGGCCGAGAAGGGTGCGGAACAAGGTGGTCTTGCCACAGCCATTCGGGCCGAGCAGGCACAGCACCTCACCGGGTTGCACCGACAATGCGAACGGTGCACCGAGGGCCACACCGGCATGGCCGATGGCCAACCCGCGTGCTTCCAGCAGCGGTGTGGCGGCGCTCATGGGCCGCGCTCGCTGCGGGCCAGCACCAGCAGGAAGCAGGGCACGCCGACGAAGGCGGTGAGGATGCCGAGCGGCAGTTCGATCGGAGCGAGCGTGCGCGCCAGCGTATCGGCGGCGAGCAGAAAACTGGCGCCGAGCAGCAGGCTGGCCGGCAGCAGACGACGGAAATCGGCACCGACCAGCAGCCGTGCGATATGCGGAACAACCAACCCGACCCAACCGATGATGCCTGCCAGCGATACCGCTGCCGCAGTGCATAGCGTGGCCGCCGCGATCAGTGTCCAGCGCAGCGGGGCGACTGCTACGCCCAGCGCGCTGGCTTCCTCGTCGCCCAGGCCCAGCAGGTTCACCCGCCAGCGCAGCAGCACCAGCGGCAACAGTCCGATCAGCAGCAGTGGCGCAGTAACCTTGAGATCATCCATCACCACTGCGTTCAAGCCACCCAGCAGCCAGAAGGTGATTGACGGCAGCTGCGTGTACGGGTCGGCCAGTAGCTTCAGCAGCGAGATGCCTGCGCCAAGCAGCGCCGATACCGCGACGCCGGCCAACACCAGGATTAGCACCGGATCGTGCCGCCGCACCAGTGCTGCTACCAGGCATACCAGCCCCACGGCAGCCAGTCCGCCTGCAAAGGCGATGCCTTGCACCAGCAGCATCGGCAGGCCGAGGAACAGGGCCAAGGAGGCGCCAAGGCCGGCGCCGGCGGAGACGCCCAGGATATCCGGCGATACCAATGGATTGCGGAACATTGCCTGGTAGGCCGCACCGGCCGCCGACAACACCGCGCCAATCAGCACGGCGGCGAGCACGCGCGGCAGACGGATGTGCCAGAGCGCGGCATGCAGCGCAGGGGAACTGGGTTCACCGATGCCGAGCAGCTGCCAGCCGATGGCCTGCAGCAGCTGCGTCGGTCGTACCGGGAACTGGCCGACCGAGAACGCCAGCAGCAGCATCGCCAGCAACAGGCTCCAGCCACCAACATGCAGGGCCCAACGTGGAAGCGCGCGCATGCTCAGACGTTCGCATCCAGGCTGCGCGAAAGCGCGGCGGGCAGTGGCTGGCCCCACAACAGCTGATGCAGCGCGCTGATGCGGCCGCGCAGGGCGGCGGGAGCCAAGACGGGTGTCGTGCCGGGATGCAGTCTGGACAACAGCCACGGGAGGCCAGGCAGGCGGTTGATGCCGGGTGGACCATCCAGCCAACCGAACGGCAGTACCGGTGCGCAATGCAGACGGCGCTCGCGCACGGCACGCAGGGCGCGCCAGCGCGGATCCTGTGCCGCGCTGGCGGCGAACCCGGCATCCTGGGTCAGGATCACGTCCGGATCCCAAGCCAGCAGCTGTTCGAACGACACGCGGGCCAAGCCGCCGGCGCCGACACTTGCGGCCACATTGCGTCCGCCGCAGAACTCGATCACTTCGGTGTTGATCGAGCCGGACAGGCCGCTTTCCAGGCCGTCGCTGCCACGCCCGTAGTACACGCTGGGACGCGTCGCTGCCGGCCGCACCGCCAACACTTCGCGTACCAACGCCAGTTGCGCCTCGGCGGCCTGCGCCAACGCCTCGCCGCGTGCGGCAACACCGAGCAGCCTGCCAACATGGCGCAACTGCGCCGGATGATCAGGCAGGCGGCCGGCAATCAGCTCGAAGGGAATTGAGGTCTGCTTCCAGGTCCGCTCGGCCGAGTCGCGGTAATTGGCATCAAAGTCGCCTGCATCCAGAACCAGGTCTGGCTGCATCGCGAGCAGGCGCTCGAGGCTGACCGTGCTGCCGCGCCCAGCCAGGCGGCCGACCACCGGCAGGGCGCGCACCGCCATTGGCAGCTGCGCCAGCGCTTCGGGTGAGATTTTCATTGGCCAACCCAACAGGCGCTCGGGTGCCACCGCAGCGAGCAGCACCGCCGCCGGTGGACCTGCCGCGAACACACGCTGGGGCGTGGCCTTGGGTGCACCCAGCCGCAGTACGCGCTGCGCCGGCATGGCCAGCAACTTGGCATTGGCGGCCAGCAGTGGCGCCAGGGCGAACGCCTGCAGCAGGGTGCGCCGCCTCATGCGGCAGCCTCCGGTGCGTTGCGGCAGGCGTCCCACCATGCCTGCACTGCCGCATCCTCGGCGGGCAGCTCGATGGCCATGCCGCCGGTGAACTGGCGCCAGGCGTCGAGGTAGGGCAGCTTCACTGCCGTCAACAACGGGATGCCGGCCAGCATCAGTGCCAGCAGCTCATCGGCCATTCCGCTGCCTGTCGATTCCAGTGTGCCGAAGCGGTTGGCGATGACCAGTTCGGCATGTTCCTGTAACGCGCGACGCAACACCACGCTGGCATCGGCGATGCCACCCGGGTCCAGGTTGCAGCCGCAGGATGCCGGGCCCAGCGCCTGGCTGATCGGATAGCGCGAGGCAGGGTCGGTCACGTCCATCAGCACCATGCGCTTGCCATTGGAAGTGGATTCGTGTGGCAAGTGCACGAGACCGCGCACACGCTGGCCGGCGGCCAGCTGGCGTGCGGCGAATGCCGCCAGCAGGCCATCGGGCGCGCCGCTGTGGTCATGCACGATCGCCGCGATGCGCGGTGGCGAGGACGGGATCATGTTCAGAACCTCCAGTTGGCATTGGCGAACCAGGTGCGGCCCGGCATCGGGTAGCCGTCGGCCAGCTCGTACCACTTGTCACCGATATTGCGCACACCGAGATCGAAGTCCCAGGCCTCGTGCGGGCTCCAACTGGCCTTGAAACCGGCGCTGCCATAGCCGGGCAGGTCGCGAACCGGTCGCGCTGCGTCGGCATAGCTGACCTTGCGGCCCTGCTCGGCTTCCAACGTGGCCTGCAGCTTGAGCTGCGGCAGCAGCTGCCAACCCACGGCCAAGAACAGGCGCTGGCGCGGGCTGTCGAGCAGGGCCACGCTGCGGTCTTCGAGGTTGGTACGGCGCAACCAGGTGTAGCTGGTCTGCAGGTCCCAGTCGTCACCGAGGCGCTGACGCAAGCCCAGTTCCACACCCTGGTGGCGGGCCTTGCCAATGTTCTGCGCCTGGTTGCAGGTGCTGCCGCCACATTCGCGCGAGGCCACCACGGCGTTCTGGATCAGGTCATCGATGCGGCTCTGGAACAGTGCCGCCTGCAGCTGGCCGCCTTCCCACCAGCGGCCGCGCACGCCCACCTCGAAGTGCAGGGCATGTTCGGCTTTCAGGTCCGGGTTGGGCAGGGCCGCACCCATGCGCGCCGAATAGCGGTCCTTGATGGTGGGGAAGCGGGTGCGCTGCGCGGCGCTTGCATACCACTGCTGGTCCGGCGCCAGCTGCTGTACGTACTCCAGCACCGCATTGGTGGCATCGGTGCTGCCGGTCGGCCAGAAGTACACGCGTTTGGCATCGCGACGGTCATGGCCGATGCCCACGCGCAGGTGCGAGGTATCGGTCAGCGCAATACGGTCTTCGATCGCCACCGAGGTGGTGACATCACGGAAGTCCTTGCTGGGCGAGTGCGGGTTGCGCTCGCTGTGCTGGTCTTGCTTGTAGTGGATAGCGAACTGCAGTTCCTGGCGGGGCAGGGCCGTCGTGGCCAGGGTCACCGAGCCGCCAACGGTGCTGTCGTCGTAGATGCTGGGGAAGCTGCTGTTGTCGATCGCCACCTGGTAGGTGCCGTCGGTATAGGCGTCCAGGCCGTTGCCGTAGGTATCGCGGTAGGCGCGGGTGCGCAGTGTGGTGTGCTCGCCCAGGCGGGTGTTGCCGATGAAGTACAGGCTGTCCTTGTCCCACCACGGCCAACGCCAGTAGCGGATACCGCTGCGTGCGGTACCGGTGTAGACCGGGTTGTCCTTCTCGCCGTCCTGGCGCGCGTAGCCGATTGCGTACTCGTCGCCCTCGCGCGGGGTATAGCCGAGCTTGAGGGACAGGCGGCGGTCGTCGCGCGAGGCGTTGCGGCGGTTCTTGCCGGTATCGGTGGGCACGCGCTTGTAGTCGACGAAGCCATCCGGCAGCGGGAACTCATCTGCCTTCAGAATCGACGCGCCCAGCTGGAAGTACCAATCGCCGCGGCGGCCGCCGAGGTTGAATGCGGCTTTGCGCTCGCCACCATCGGCGATGCCAAGCCGCATGTCGCCTTCCAGCGGCCGCTCCGGGCGGCGGCTGATCAGGTTGATCGCACCACCCAGGATGTTCGGTCCGTATAGCAGCGAGGCCCCGCCGCTGGCAACCTGGATCTCGGCCAGGTCGAAGGTGGTGAAGCGACCGAAATCCACGTAACCGTCATAAGGCACATATAGCGGGATGCCGTCGAGGAACACGGGCACCTGGCGTGCGTCGAAACCTCGCAGATAGACCATGTCCTCGTTGCGCGAATTGCGCGCCAGGCTCACGCCCGGCAATACGCTGACCGCATCTCCGACGGTGTTGCGGTCGAGTTGCTGGATGCGTTCGGCATCAAGGCTGCGTTCGGCTACGGCGGGCGAGGTGCCACGCTCGGCATGCACGTCGATCGTGCCCAAGGTGAACACGGGCGGTGGCGAGGCAACGTCGGCCGCAGCGGCGGTCAACGGCAGCAATAGAGCCGACAGGGGTAGAACGAAACGACAGGTACGCATCCTCGCGATTCCTCGGGTTCGTTATATCCAAGATGATATAACGATTGGCAGGGGTCAACTTGATGACCGACAGGGAGATTCTCGACGCTGGCCGGTACGGCCACCTTGATCGATATCAAGCCCGGTGCAGGATGGCTACGCCGTACACTGGCGGCTCGCGTGAACACAGGGATCGAAGCACGATGAGTGAGGCCGGGCCGCCGCTGGAACTGCAGGGCAACCTATGGCTTAGCGTTGCCGGACAGAGTGTGGGCGGTCACGGCCGCTTCGCGCTGCTGGGCCTGATCGACGCCTGTGGCTCGATCAGCCAGGCCGCCAAACGCATGGGCATGACCTACAAGAACGCCTGGGATGCAGTGGACGCCATGAACACTGCCGCCGGCGAGCCGCTGGTCGCGCGCAGTGTGGGCGGCCGTGGCGGTGGTGGTGCACGCCTGACCGAGCGTGGCCGCCAGTTGATCACCCGTTTCGAGGAGGTCGAGCGTGCGCACCGTGTTTTCCTGCAGTCGCTGCAGGCCACCCCTGGGCTGGACGAGGATCTGGCCCTGATCCGGAGAATCGGCATGATCACCAGTGCACGCAACCAGTTCCATGGCCGGGTCAGCGCGCTGGCCATCGGCGCGGTCAACGATGAAGTGCAGATCGAAGTGGCCCCAGGCCTGGCGCTGGTGGCAACGATCACCCATGGCAGCGTGGAGTCATTGGGGTTGGCGGTGGGCGTACCAGCCTATGCATTGGTGAAGGCGTCGTCGGTGATCGTGGCGCAAGGCGAGGGGCGCTATTCGGCACGCAACCAGTTCAGCGGCACCGTGCAACGAATCACCGAGGGAGCGGTGAATGACGAAGTAGTGGTGGATATCGGCCATGGTTGTAGCGTGGTGGCGGTGATCACCCGCGCCAGTACCGCAGCGCTGGAACTGCGCGAGGGCGGCAGGGCGACGATGCTGTTCAAAGCATCGTCTGTGATCGTGGGCATCGCCCCCTGATTTGGCGGAATCCGCAACTGACGCGCCTTCGCTCATCCCATCAAGGACAAGCGCAGCTGGAAGCGGGCGCGTCGTCGGGAGCACTTCAAGGCAAGTGTGCACGCGAACTTCGAACAGCCTTTCCGAATGGTGAAATGACCGTCTGGTTACACCAAGGTCGCTCTCGCGGCATGGCGAAGAACACAGCGCAGGTCATGGCACTGTTTGCGCTATCGATTTGCGGATGGCGCGGCGGCAACTGCTGCTGACAATAAGGAAATCATGCCTGCAGGACTGGAGAATCCGTCCTGGGTGCGAAGTTTCAACTGAAGACTGCGGGTTTTCATCCGCCTATCAGCTGTTTCGCTTGAATCGCTGCGAAACAATCAACTCTTACGTTCCATCTTTGTAAGAAAAACGTTGGGCAGCGGTATAGTCTCGCCCCTGGTGGAAATCGTCCGTGTCCTAATCTGCTGCCGTCCCTGGCTGTTCCGCGCCGTGGGCGCAAGGCAGCAATCACTGCTCATCCTGGAGAAGTAGGCCTTGAATCACGTGTACCGTTTGGTATGGAACCGCGCCATGCGCATGTGGCAGCCCGTCTCGGAGCTGGCGACCCAGGCGCGTGGCGGAGCGGCGCGCACGGCGGTCTACGCGCCGATGCGGTGGCGCTTGAACGTGATGTCCGTGGCCGTGGGGCTGGGACTAGCCGCTTGGGGACCGGCTGCCATGGCGGCCTGCACCGCTGCTGGTGTGACGGTGACCTGCAACACGGCCGTCTATCCGCTGACGCCCCACTACGTCAACTCGAGTGACAGCCTGAGCGTCACGGTAGGGCCGAACGGCGGCGTGGGCGTACTGCTGGGCGTGGGCGGCACAGCGATGCTGCTGCAGGGCAACAGCGGGTCGGTGACCAACAACGGTAGTGTCGACGTGTTTGCGTTGGGCAGCGGCCTGGCCGTGTTGTCGTCGGGCCTGGTTCTGGGCAAGCCGGAAGGGAGCACGCCCACGGTCGGCACGTACACCGTCCATAACGGGGCCTCCGGCCTTATCGGCGGCTCGGGCCGAGATACCTACGAAGCGCAGCTGGCAGATCTGACCGGGATGGCGCTGTCCATCCACAACGGCACGGGCGGCGTGACCAACGTCACCAACAACGGCATCATCCGCGCCACGTCGCTGAACGGCGGCAGCCGGCCCGGCGCGGACATCGCGGCCGTCGCGATCTATGGCGGCGGTGTGACAAATTTTACCAACAACAGCACCGGCACCATTGCCGGCCGGGTGGCTTTCGAGTCGGGCAACCCCATCGGCAACTACTTCAGGAACGGCGGCCTCATCAGTGGCAGCGTGTCGCTGGGGGCGGGTAGCAGGAATACGTTCATCGCCGAGTCCGGCTCCTCGATCAGCGCGGCGGGCCTGACGACCGGAACCATCGGCGTCACGTCCGTGCCTGGCCTGCTGTTCGCCCAGCCGGGCACGGTGGATGGCGGCGCCGGCGGCAACAATTCCCTGGTGTTCGCCGACACCTTCAGCCGTGGCCTGACCACCGGCGTGGCCGCCGGCACCTATCTGAATTTCAACAGCCTGACCGTCACCGGGGGCACCTGGGAGCTGTCGGGCGGTCCGTTGCTGCCCACGGGCAGCAGCATCGCGCTCAATGGCGGTACGGTGCGCGTCGATGGCAGCGGCGCGCTGGGCATGGGGGCGATCGATGCAGCGGGCGGCGCCGTCGGCGCATCCGCGATGGGCGTGTCGGTGGGCAATACCTTCCTGCTGGGCTCGGGCGGTCTGACGTTGGACGGCACCCAGGCATTCACGGTGTCGGGCCTGTTGACGGGCACCGGGGGGCTGCGGGTGAGCGGCACCCAGGCGGTCACTTTGACGGGTGCCAACGACTACACGGGTGGCACGGTCGTCAATGCGGGGGCCGCGCTCAGGGGAAACACCACCAGCCTGCAGGGCAATATCGTCAACAACGGCACGGTGACCTTTTCCAACGCGGTCAATGGCAGCTACGGCGGCATCGTGTCGGGCAGCGGTAGCCTGTTCAAGGAAGGCAGCGGCACACTGACGGTCAACAGCCTGCTGGGCCATCAGGGTAGTACGGCCATCCAAGCCGGCACCCTGCGGCTGGGCACAGGCGGATCGCTGAGTCCAACGGCGACGGTGAGCTTGAGCACCGGCGCCGCGCTGGACCTGTCGGGAGCCGCGAATCAGAGCATCAACGGACTGGCCGGCATGGGCGGCACGGTCGTGTTGGGCGGGAATACGCTGAGCCTGTTCAATACAAACGCTACGACGTTCAACGGCGTGATCCAAGGCAGTGGCGGCCTGGTCAAAAGCGGACTCCAGACGCAGACCCTGACGGGCGCCAACATCTTCACCGGCGGCGTCAACATCACGGGAGGCAAGCTGGCGTTAGGCGCGGGGGGCAGCCTGGCCGCGGGCTCGGTGATGACGGTGGGGGCGCAGGGCGCGTTCGATATCTCGGCGGCCTCCGATACGACGTTGGCGGCGCTCAATGGCGCGGGCGGCAACGTTGCGTTGGGTGCAAACAACCTTACGCTGGGAGCGGGCACCTACGCCGGCGTGATCACCGGCACCGGCGGCATCAGCAAGAACACGGCGGACAGCCTGACGCTCGATGGCGTCAATACCTACACGGGGGCGACCCAGGTGAACGCCGGCAAGCTCCTGGTTGGCGGGTCCGCCGGCAATTCCGGCGCCCGCTTGAACAGCGCGGTGACGGTGGCCAACGGCGCCTCGATCGGCGGCTTCGGCCAGGTGAGCGGCAATGTGGCCGTGCAGGCGGGTGGCCGCCTGGCCCCCGGGGCGCCAGGCGGCGTCTTCACCGTCAATGGCAACCTGGGGCTGGCGCAGGGCAGCCAGATGGACTTTTTCTTCGGCGCGCCCGGCAGCTCGAGCGCCCCGGGCGCTGGCCACAGCGTGCAGGTCAACGGCGACCTAGCGTTGAACGGCGCGCAGCTCAACGTCAACGATGCGGGCGGCTTCGGCATCGGCCTGTACCGGCTGTTTGACTACACCGGTTCGCTGGCGACGAGCAACGGCGGCATCAACGGGCTGACGGCTGGACAGACCTTGCAGATGCTCAACGGGTCCAAGCAGATCAACCTGATCAACGCAGCGGGACTGACGCTCAATCTCTGGAACGCCGATCGCACCGCGAGGCCCAATCAACTGGGTGGCGGTTCCGGCATCTGGTCCAAGACCACTGCAAACTGGACGGACGCTGGCGCCTCCGTGACGTCGGCGTTCTCGCCGGTCAATGCATTCGCCATCTTCGGCGGCACTGCGGGTACGGTCACAGTGGATGGCGGCGCTGGCAACGTCAGCGCCGGCGGCGTGCAGTTCGCCAGCGATGGCTACCGTTTGAACGGTGACGCGCTCAACCTGGTGGCGCAGGCGGCCGGTGTGCTGAGCGAGTTGCGCGTGGGTGACGGCAGCACCGCATCGGCCGGCTGGACCACCACGCTGGACAACGTCGTGGCTGGCAACGGTATCAACAAGACGGGGCTGGGCACCCTGGTGCTGACCGGCGCCAACACCTATGCGCAGACGCGCCTCTCCGCGGGCACGCTGTCGGTGTCGTCCGATGCAAACCTGGGCGCGGCCTCGGGCGGCCTGGACTTCCAAGGCGGCACGTTGCGGGTCACCGGCACCGCCTTCCAGAGCACGGCGCGCACGATCACGCTGGGCGCGGCAGGCGGCGGGCTGGACATCGCCGATGCCAACAACACCTTCACGCTGGCGCAATGGCTGTCCGGCAACGGCGGCCTGGCCAAGCTGGGCGCAGGCACCCTGGTGCTGACCGACGCCAACACCTATCTGGGCACCACCACGGTGGCCGGTGGCAAGCTGGCTCTGGGCGCGGGCGGCAGCCTGGCCGTCGGCTCGATGGTGACGGTCGACGCGCAGGCTACGTTTGATATCTCAGCGGCATCCAACACGACACTGGCCGCGCTCAATGGCGCGGGCGGCAACGTTGCGTTGGGTGCCAACACCCTTACGCTGGGGGCGGGCACCTATGACGGTGTGATCGCTGGCACCGGCGGGATCAGCAAGAACACGACGGGCAACTTGACGCTCAATGGCGTCAATACCTACACGGGGGCAACCCAGGTAAGCGCGGGCGCGTTGCTGGTTGGCGGGTCCGCCGGCAATGTCGGCGCCCGCTTGAACAGCGTGGTGACGGTGGCCAACGGCGCCTCGATTGGCGGCTTCGGCCAGGTGAACGGCAATGTAGCCGTGCAGACGGGTGGCCGCTTGGCGCCCGGGGCGCCAGGCGGCATATTCACGGTCAATGGCAACCTGGCGCTGGCGCAGGGCAGCCAGATGGACTTCTTCTTCGGTGCGCCCGGTAGCTCGGGTGCTGCGGGCGCTGGCCACAGCGTGCAGGTCAACGGCGACCTGGCGTTGAACGGCGCGCAGCTCAACGTCAACGACGCGGGTGGCTTCGGCATCGGCCTGTACCGGCTGTTCGATTACACCGGTTCGTTGACGACGAGCAACGGAGGCATCACCGGCCTGGCGGCCGGACAGACCTTGCAGATGCTCGGCGGGTCCAAGCAGATCAACCTGATCAACGCGGCGGGACTGACGCTCAATCTCTGGAACGCCGATCGCACCGCGACGCCCAATCAACTGGGTGGCGGTTCCGGCATCTGGTCCAGGAACAGCGCCAACTGGACGGACGCTGGCGCCTCTGTGACGTCGGCGTTCTCGCCCGACAATGCATTCGCCATCTTCGGCGGCACGGCGGGTACGGTCGCGGTAGATAGCGGCGCCGGCAACGTCAGCGCCAGCGGCGTGCAGTTCGCCAGCGATGGCTACCGTTTGAATGGCGACACGCTCAATCTGGTGGCGCCAGCGACCGGTGTGCTGAGCGAGTTGCGGGTGGGTGACGGCAGCACCGCATCGGCCGGCTGGAACGCCACGCTGGACAATGTCGTGGCCGGCAACGGCGTCGACAAGACGGGGCTGGGCACATTGGTGCTGACCGGCGCCAACACCTATGCACAGACGCGCCTCTCCGCGGGCACGCTGTCGGTGTCGTCCGATGCAAACCTGGGCGCGGCCTCGGGCGGCCTGGACTTCCAAGGCGGCACGTTGCGGGTCACCGGCACCGCCTTCCAGAACACAGCGCGCACGATCACGCTGGGCGCGGCAGGCGGCGGGTTGGACATCGCCGATGCCGGCAACACCTTCACGCTGGCGCAATCCCTGACCGGCAATGGCGGCCTGGCCAAGCTGGGTGCAGGCACGCTGGTGCTGACCGGCGCCAACACCTATCTGGGCACCACCACGGTGGCTGGTGGCAGGTTGCAGGTGGGCGATGGCGCCATGGGTGGCAGCATCGCCGGCGATGCCGACATCCAGGCCGGTGCAACGCTGGCGTTCAAGCGCAGCGACCAGATTGTCTACAGCGGCGCGATCTCCGGTTCGGGCAACCTGCGCCAAGAAGGCAACGGCACGCTGGTGCTGAAGGGCGATAGCAGCGGCTATACGGGCATGACCTCCGTGTCGCTCGGCGAGCTGGAAGTGGATGGCAAGCTGGGCGGTACGGTGCTTGCGATGGCAGGCAGCACGGTTTCGGGCGTCGGCACCCTGAACCAGTTGACCGTGGGCTCGGGCGCCACCTTGTCGCCAGGCAACAGCGTCACGCCGTTCGGCCGCTTGAATGTGCTGGGTGACTTGAATCTGTTGCAGGGTGCGTCGTATCGCGTCGCGGCAGCGGCCGATGGCGGGCACAGCAGCGTCAATGTCAGCGGCGTCGCCAATCTGGCGGGTTCGGTGCTGCACATGGGCCAGAACGGCACCTACGCGCCGTCCACGACCTACACCATCGTCACCGCGGGTGGCGGGGTGCAGGGGCGGTTTGATGATGTCTCCAGCAACCTGGCGTTCCTGACGCCATCGCTGACGTATAGCAGCAACAAGGTGGACCTGAGCGTACAGCTCAAGGACGTGCCCGATGACGGCAACGGCGGCGAGCGTCCGATCGAATTCGTTGACGCCGCTTCCACGGGCAATCAGCGTTCGGTCGCGCGGGCGTTGCAAAGCCTGCCCACCGACAGTCCATTGTTCCGCCGGGTATTGAACCTGCCCAACGGCGCGCCGGGCGAGGTGTTCAATGGCTTGTCCGGCGAAATGCACGCCACTGCGGTATCGGTGACGCAAAGCGTGGCCAACAGGTTTGTGCAGGCCCCAATGAACCGCCTGCGTGCCAATCTTGCAGCGCATATGCTGCCCCGCGTGCTGACGGCGCAGCTCGGCCCAGGCTTAGCCGCGTTGCCGCAATCGGACGAGCAACCTTTGTGGATACAAGTTCTTGGCAACCGGAGCTCGCTGGGCGGCAACGGCAACGCCGCCCGCAGCACGCAGAGCCACAGCGATCTGGCAGTGGGTGGCGACGTGGCGATCAGTGGCGGCTGGCGCCTGGGTGGCGCGCTCGGCCATTCCAATAGCCGCAGTCGCACCGGCGCCCGTGCGTCCAGCGCGCAGGCAGACAGCTACAGCATGACGGTGTATGGCGGCAAGGCGTTCGATGCCGGCCGCGGCAAGCTCAATCTAAGCTTGGGTGCGTCCTACACCTGGCACGACATCAATACGCAGCGCTACGCCGACGCGGCAGGGCTGCCGCAGACGCTGAAGGCTGACTACGGCGGCAATACCACCCAGGTGTTCGGTGAGCTCGGATATGCCATGCCGCTGAACGATGGCCTCACGCTGGAGCCTTTTGTCGGCGCCGGCTTCAGCAGCCTGCGCACGCGCGCTTTCACCGAATCCGGCGGCGACGCTGCGTTACGCGGCGATGTCGGCCGCAACAACGTCACCACCTCCACACTTGGCCTGCACGCCCGCAGCGCCTTCAAGCGCCCCGGCACCCAAGGGCAGTTGTTTGGCACGCTCGGGTGGCATCATGCCTTTGGCGATGTCGATCCGGCCAGCAGGATGTCGTTCGTGCAGGGCGGCCAGTCGTTCACCACCAACGGCGTGCCAATCGCGCGCGACGCCGCGCTGGTCGAGCTGGGAGTGAACATGGAGGTCAGCAGACGCACCACGGTGGGGGTGACCTACGGCGGACAGTTCGGCGACGGCAATAAGCAGCACTCGGGCGCGCTGGATGTGCGCTATCGATTCTGATCGCAGACATCACCCCGACCCTGGCCGCCTCAATGAGAACGCAGCACAACATGCGTGTTGTGCTGCGTGATGGGGTTTGCTGGGACGTAGCCTGGGATGGTGAGCAATACAAGGCTTCACACGCCGCAACAACGACCCAGGCACTGACGTTCGGGGGCGGATAGGGGGGGGCAGCAGGCAAATCATATCGATGCACAGCCTGTTGCTCGTGGCGGATCTGGCTCTGCTACGCGCCAGGACATCGAGCGGATGTGCAGTCAGTTCCCGTCTACCCTCCAAGACAATTTGCAGCTTCACGCCACCGACCAGCACGCTTTGAATCAGCAGCTCTCTCCCACAACGTTTTCCCATCCGCCGTCTATCTTGCGGAAGGGTATGTGATTTATGCAGCGCCAACTTTCGCGTTCTTTCTCGATCTCGCGATCTTCAACTACGCGCCGAAGTCTTGCTTCCGCTACTTCCGCGTCGCGCCTCGCTTGTGCTTTCAGGTCAATCGGTGCCCGCGTTGGTGTGGCATCTTGCGTGGCGGGGGCCTTCGTGAAGCGCTTATTCCACGCGGCCTGAGTGTCCAAGTGCTGCTTCACACCAAAAACGGCTAGTACCAGCACTGTGATTCCGATGGCAGTTAGCCAAGGGAAACTCCATCGTGGCTTTTCTATAGGCGGCAGGTAATCCGGTCGTTCCCGTTCCATGAATCCCCCTGAGTTTCATCCCGCGCCGATACCAAGCGGTGTAGAGGCCAACCCCTACGGATGATGCGCCTTCGACCTGCGCGGGTTCCGAAGGGGCGTTCCCGCCATTCGCCCGAGTCTACGGCAACGACTTTGACGATTTACGTGTTTCGTCACTTAATGCGGGGGGGCATGCGCCCAGAACAGGTCAAGACGTCGTCTTGGTCGTTCCTAAGAAACAGTGCTCTATCCAGATCACGGGAGGACTGGCATATGCCATAAGGCTTAGTGGGGATTAGGGATGTTTATCGGGGGTAGGGCGAATGTCCGCTTCTGGCCGAAAGCGGGCGCTCAAATTACGCGCATCTCTTTGAGGGATTTCTACGCGAAACAGCGTTGCTTCAGCCGGAGCGCGACGTTCACCAGGATGATCAGGACCGGAACTTCGATCAGAGGGCCAATGACGGCGGCGAATGCGACGGGCGAGCTGATGCCGAACGCAGCTACCGCCACAGCGATCGCAAGCTCGAAGTTGTTGCCGGCAGCTGTGAAAGCGATTGCAGTAGTGCGCGGATAGTCTTTGGCTATCAGTTTTCCCATGAAGAAGCTGACGGCGAACTGGACCAGGAAGTAGATCGCCAGCGGAACAGCGATTCGCAAAACGTCCCATGGGAGTTTGACCACATCGCCGCCCTTCATGGCGAACATCACCGTGATCGTAAACAACAGGGCGACCAGGGTTATCGGGCTGATGGCAGGCAGGAATGTCTGCTCATACCAATGAAGCCCCTTCGATCTGGTCAACGCCCGGCGCACCAGATACCCGGCAGCGAACGGGATGCCCAGGTAGATCAGGACGGCCTCGGCAACTGGCCAGAATCCAACATTGAGTACGACTCCCTGCAACCCCAGCGCAGCCGGCAGCCAGGAGAGAAAGAACCAGGCATAGACGCTGAACAACGCGATCTGGAACAGTGAATTGAATGCGACCAATCCGGCGACGTATTGATTGTCACCTTTTGCCAGCTGGTTCCAGACCAGTACCATCGCGATGCAGCGGGCTAGACCGATCAGAATGAGCCCGGTCATGTACCCCGGTTGGTCGCGCAAAAAGATCACCGCCAAGACAAACATCAACGCCGGGCCTATCAGCCAGTTCTGGACCAGGGATAACGCCAGCACACGCCTGTCCTTGAACACCACGCCTAGTTGCCCGTAATCCACTTTGGCGAGCGGCGGGAACATCATCAGGATCAAGCCGATGGCGATTGGCAAATTGGTGGTGCCGACGGTCAGTGCGTCTATTCGGTGCTGCAGGCCTGGGAAGGCGACGCCGAGGCCCACGCCGACCGTCATTGCCAGGAAGATCCAGACCGTCAGGAAGCGATCAAGGAATGACAGGCGCTCGGCAGGCACCTCTGCCTTGTCCTTCATCAGCAGCGTGTCGGTGTGCCGCAGGTTTGATCGCCCGCGCAGCAGTTCTCGGTCAGGTAGTCGACCAGGCTGGTCATCACGTCGAAGTTGGCGCGATAGCAAACGGTGCGGCCACGCTGCTCGGAAGTGACCAAGCCAGCGCCAGCCAGGTCCTTCAAGTGGAAGGATAGGGTGGCGCCGGGGAGAGTCAGTGCCTGGGCGATCTCGCCGGCCAACTTGCCACCGCGACCTGCCTCTACCAATAGACGGTAGATCGACAGCCGCGTCCCATGACCAAGCGCGGCCAGAGCTAGTGTTGCAGACTTATGTTCCATAAAACTAGAATAATGGAAATGATTTCCAGGGACAACCCATGCTCGACCTTCCTAATATCCACGCCGGCTCCCTGCAGCAACCCGCCCGCTCCGCTCTGGACGTCATCAGCCCGAGCACCCACCGGCCGCGCATCCTTATCCTTTACGGCTCGCTCCGTCCCCAGTCCTATAGCCGCAAGCTGGCCCTGGAGGCACAGCGCCTGCTGCAACACTTCGGTGCCGAGACCCGGTTGTTCGATCCGCATGAGCTGCCGATGCTGGACGCGGTGCCGGCCGATCACCCCAAGGTGCGCGAATTGCGCGAGGCCTCGCTGTGGTCCGAAGGTCAGGTCTGGATCAGCCCGGAACGGCACGGGACATTGACCGCTGTGCTGAAAAACCAGATCGACTGGCTGCCGCTGGAGGAGGCTGGCATTCGTCCCACCCAAGGCCGCACGCTGGCGGTGATGCAGGTCAGCGGGGGTTCGCAATCCTTCAATGTGGTGAACGCATTGCGCGTGCTGGGGCGTTGGATGCGCATGGTCACCATCCCCAAACAGTCGTCGGTACCGAAGGCCTGGCAGGAGTTTGATGAGCAGGGCCGGATGAAGCCATCGGCGTACTACGACCGGGTCGTCGACGTGATGGAGGAATTGGTGAAGTTCACCCTGCTGGTCAGAGATCGCAGTGACTATCTGGTTGATCGCTACAGTGAGCGCAAGGGTGATGCCGCGGTGGCGGTTCTTGCGGCGGCCTCTGGCGCCGATTCTCCCCAAACGGCCGCAGGAGCCGGAGCATGAAGGCAACCATCTACCACAACCCCAGCTGCGGAACCTCCAGGAACGTGCTGGCACTGATCAGGCATGCGGGCATCGAGCCGGTGATTGTCGACTATTTGACCGACACGCCATCCAAAGCGCGATTGGCTGAGCTCATCAGCAAGGCTGGATTGACCGTGAGAGAAGCAATCCGCCAGAAAGGAACGCCCTACGCGGACCTCGGCCTGGACGATGCGGAACTTACCGACGATCAGTTGATCGATGCCATGCTGGCGCATCCCGTCCTGATCAACAGACCGTTCGTGGAAACTGACCTGGGTGTGCGGCTTGCTCGCCCGTCAGAGGCCGTCCTTGCAATCCTTCCGGCGGTAGCCACTCCCTTCGTAAAGGAAGACGGCGAGGTGGTCATCGATGCGAACGGGAACAGACCCGCATTTTGATCTTCACTGATAGGCGCAGCCGCTGCGGAGCAGACGATGAAAACTTTCAAGACAATTTCCGTGAACGTTGCTGTCTTGTCCTTGCTGAAGGACGCCGCGCTGCCTGTAAGCGACCTTGAGGACAGTGTGCATAGGGTTTTCGGTGGTCTCTACGAAGAAGATGAACTCATCGGTGTAGTGGGTGTAGAGCTGCACCCACCGGCAGGCTTGCTACGTTCCTTGGCGGTCGCGCAGTGTCATCGAGGACTCGGCTACGGCTCGGTGCTGGTGCGCCATGCAGAACAGCTAGCAATCAATGCCGGCATAACCGAACTGTTTCTAATGACGACCACGGCAGCTGCCTTGTTCGAGCGCTGCGGCTACAGATGTCTGCCCCGGGCGGCAGCGCCGGAATCAATCCGCAAGTCTCAGCAGTTCGCTGGCTTATGTCCTGGAACTGCGGAATTCATGATGAAGCATTTATAGCGTCAATGTCTCCTTGTGGCCGAGAGCGGACATTGAGCGAGGAGCGGAAGGAATCTGTATCGGGGGAGGGTAGGGAGTGTTACCTTCTGATCGAAGCCGGGCATTCCTCAGTCGCCCGTTATGGCTTGCGGCGGCTGCCGTGCCTTTTCCTCACGCGACGATCCTCGGCGGCGACATGCCGGGATTGGGATAAGGCCAAATGCTCGCGCCGCTCTACCAGGAAGTCCATCATCGCGCGGATCTTCGCTGGCATCTGCGCGCGTGACGGCACGTAAAGGAAGAAGCCCGGGAAGGGGCGGCACCACGGGGCCAGGACGCGCACAAGCGCACCGCTCTCAAGGTGCTCGCGGACGCACAGGTCGATGTGACGAATCAATCCCACGCCCTGCAGCGCGGCCCGCAGCATGCTGTCATCGTCGTTGAACACAGCGTTGCCATGTGGCTCGAACACCAGCTTTCGTTCCTGACCATCGGGCGACGCGAACGTCCAATGGTCGATCGTGCCGCTGGACGTGAACCGGTAAGCCAGGCAGTTGTGCCTGATCAGGTCTGAAGGACTCTCTGGTACACCGTGCTGCTGGAAGTAGGCAGGAGAGCCGACAATCGCCATCTCCAAAGGAGGCGTGATGGGAACCGCAACCATGTGCTCTTCCAGGCTCTCACCCAGCCGAATACCGGCGTCGAGGCCGTTGGCTACCAGGTTGGAGAAGCCGTCATCCATGATCAGTTCGAGCCGCAGCTTGGGGTAGCGCTTCAGGAACTCGCCCATGTGCGGTTCCAGCAGCAGGCGTGAAGCGATCCGCGAAGAATTCATCCGGATCACACCGGAGGGTTCCGCATGGACTTCACCCAACTCTTCCACCGCCCGTTCGATCGCGGTCAGTGCCGGCAGCAGCACGTCCAGCAGCTGCTGCCCCTCCTCGGTGAGCGACATGTTGCGCGTGGTGCGGTGCAGCAGCCTGACTTCCAGCCGTTCTTCCAGTGCTTTCAGGTGCTGGGAGAGGGCGGCCCGGGTGATCTCCATCTCGGTGGCAGCCTTGGTAAAGCTGCGGTGCCGAGCGATGTGGGCGAACCAGGTCAGGGAGCTGACGAGAGAGGGTTCGATGGGCATTGTTTAGCTCAACTTACGGCTCATGTATCCGGAAGACTATTTATCAGGCCCAATGCGGTCAATAGGATGGGCTTCGTCGGCGCAAGCGCCGGCCACCTCATACCTATAGCGGAGCACGCACATGCGCAACGTCACGTTCAAGAATCTCAACGGCCAGGGCGTCACCATGGCCGCCACCCTGTACTTCCCCGACGGGTTCGACGAATCCCGCAAGTACCCCGCAGTTGTGGTGTCCCACCCGGGTGGCGGCGTAAAGGAACAGACGGCAGGCCTGTATGCGAAGAAGCTGGCCGAAACGAGCCTGGTCACGATCGCGTTTGATCGTTCCTACCAGGGTGCCAGCACCGGCGAGCCTCGTCAGCTGGAGAATCCGTATGTCAGTACCGAAGATGTGAGTGCGGTCAATGCCGGCGTTGGATGGTCGTGAGGTGCGCGCTGAGCCGGAGCTGTATTGCATGGCGTCTGGCGAGGGTCGGGACGCAAGCTGCACATGCCTGACCGAACAAGGCACGCGCTATCGGTTGGATCTGGCCCGGTGTCAGCGGATTGCACGGTATGGTCCAGCTTACAATCCGTTTCGTGAGCCGGGCCGTGCGGTGGCTATGCAGCCTGCAGATAGGGGCCGCGATGGCTCTTCCGGGGACGCCTACGCCATTTCGCATAATGTATAAACCGTGCTCGTTATGACCGCTTTCCGATGCCTGCACGGGGGCAGGGGAGGCGAGCCCAACCGATACCACCAAGGCCATCGCAACTGCGCCAAGCTTTCGCGCAATTCGCGTCCAAGCAGCCTTCTCGTCCTCTGAATTGCTGCGTTCGGCCATCACCAGCGCTGACCACGATTCCGGACTGTCGCCTATGTCCAGCGCCATCTTCTCGATGTACTGGATTTCAGCATTTTTGCCTTGTTTCCAGCTGGAAACAGCAGCCCGCGTAACGCCCAGGGCAATGGCACCGGCGTTGTCACTTTGGATCTTTTGTACGTGTTTCCAGCGGCAGAAAAGATCGTAGCTCTGGCTCATGTCTTTACCCTATTGACACCATGTCAGCACCCAGCATACATTCCGCCCCGCACGTCAACAGAGTCTTGACATGCCCCCGCCCCCCGCCGCCCTAGGCGGGGTGAGCGGGTTCTAGGGCGCTAGGGCAGGGGAGTTTGGCAATGCCAACAATCATTCAGCTGGTCTTGCTAGGTGCCGCAATGGCCCTGGCATTCGGTTTAGTCGGCATCTCAAGTGCCGTTCTCAAGATGCGGGGAGCTTCCCGCAATCGTTCCTTCCGCGAAAAGAAATTCGCCGCTTGTGCAGCAGCGGAGGTGCGCCGTGTCTGATTCCTCCTTGGCGCTACTTGGCGGGTGTTTTGCGGTAATCGTTGGCTCTGCGTTTTTATTTCTGCTTCCTCCCAATGTAACCGACGATTTCCTAAAGCTTCTTGCTGAGCCCACCGAAGAACAGAAGATTCAGACGCTCTGCATCCAAGGCAACGAGAACGCATGCCGGGTGTACGAAGCGAGATTCGGTAAGCGGTGCATCCTATGAGCCGCACATCAGACACCGAGCGCGGCGCACATATCGCGCTGAAACAAGCGAGCGCAGTTCTAGCCGCCGCCGCACCAGGTGCAGACCTATTCCCGCTGCGAATCACACCTAAGCAGCGTCAGTTGTGGCTCAGCATCAAGCGTGTGGCGCAGGAGCAAGTGGACGAATGCCGCGCAGCGCGTACCGCGCTGAAAGGTGGCTTGCAATGAAGCTGTTTGAGCTGATCGATGCGAAGAAGAAAGCCACGACCGAAGAAGAACGCCGCGAGTACGACCGACTGATTGAGGAACGAATCAGGTGGATCGGCTCGGGGCAGGTCGATGAGCCATGAACAGTCACTTCCCGAACAGCCCTTGCTATCAGTGCGGGGGGAGCTTCCAGAGCCTCTCGGCATCGGATGCGTACCTGACCTGCTGCATCCAGTGCGGCTCGTTGATCAGCAAGCGCAAGCCTATGCAGAGTTCCTCGGGCGCATTCCATGGCATCAGTTCTGGACGCTCACGTTCCGCAGAAGCGAAACCGGCCGTAACGGCGGTGTCCACGAAGAGAAGGCTGATAAAGCGTTCCGATTCTTCGTCAGTTGCATCAACACGGAGCTCTACGGCAAGTCATGGGGCAGGCACTGGCATCGCGGAATTCAGTGGGCGCGCGGTCAAGAGTTTCACCGCGACGGCCGTATCCACTTCCACGCGATTGTTGCCGCGCCAGATGACGATCTTTCCAGACGGATGAGCCGACATCGGTGGAAAGAGTTTTGGTACCAGGAATTTGGCATAGCACGCTTGGAGATACCGCGTAGCCAGCACGACATCAGCGGTTACTTGAGCAAATACGTTTCAAAGGGCGGCACGGTCGATTTCAGCAAGAACTTTGGGGCATGGCAGCCCCCGCGAATCGACTACACCGCCCGACCAGAGCAACACGGCCTCATCCAGCCGACCAAGTAACACCGGATGACCGGGCGGACGGTTGGAAATCCAACGCGCTATGGGGATTCAAGCGGCCTCTGAACCTCACGCGTGTGGGGGGTAGGGGGGCTCTGGCTTGACCCCACAGTACCGCCCGAATTTTGCCGCAGCAGCTTTTAAAGAACGCTTTTCAACCAACCAGAGAGAAACGAAATGAACGCACCGAAGATCACGATCAAGAGCGAAGTCCAGAGCCGCACTGTCACCACCAGCAAGGGCATGCCGAAGTCGATTTACAACCAGCAGGCGACGTTGGAAACCGAGGAAATGCGCATCCAGATCGAGGTAGAGGTGGATGGCCCGGACAAGGGTTATCCGGTGGGCGCGGTGAAGGAATGGGATGTGGTGAAGGATTTGGTGCCGGGTCGCTTCGGTATCGAACTGGCGCGTCGTATGACCCTGGTCGATCCGGCCAAGCCGCAGCAGCAGCAATCCAAGGCTGCGTAACGAATGGCCGAGCCGGAAGCCCTGTACGTCGTCGGTTGCGCTGCTGCGAATGTGCAGCAGGACGGCACGTGCACGGTTCCGGTTTGGGTTCCGTACCACCAGCCAGTTTTGCCGCCCCTGAGTCTGGCTGATGGAAGCATTGTGGCCTTCGCGATTGTCAGTGTGTGGGCCATGGGCTTGAAAGCGCGTCTGGTGTTCCGTGCAGCGCGTCTAGGGGTCTATTGAAAGAGAGGTGTTGCATATGAAGTACATGAACAAGCTGCGTCGTTTCGGCGCTTCGATTCCGGGCAAGGTCAGTGCCGGTGCAACTGCCCTGATGGCTTCCGGTGCCGCTCTCGCAAGCGGTGGTGGTTCCCCGGGTGCAGCTATCGCCGGTGAAATGGCCGGTGGTAAGGCCGATGTCAACCTGGTTATCGCAGCCATTGCGGTGATCCTCGGTGTGATCATCCTGTGGGGTTATATCAAGCGCGCCCGCTAAGGGGCGGGGCAGGGGATCGGGAGGGGCGCACTGTCATGGTCGCCCCTTTTTTATTGAAGGAGGGGTTATGGGTTACTTCATTATCGTTGCCATATGCGGCGCGTGTTGGCTGGCATTTGAGGGCGTGTGATGCTTCTGAATAACGCAACTCTTCGCAAGCTACTGTCGAGCCTTTCAGCGTCCGTGCTCGCATACATCGCCATGTCGCTCATTGCTATGAGTTCCGCACACGCAGTTGTGCAGGGTCCTACTGGGTGCCGAGCTGGGGACGGTTGCGACCAGGGCACAGCATTTTCGATGTGCTTGGCTGGAGCAGCAGTGGGCCTTGCTGAGGTTAAACGAAATGCAACGTCCGCAGGCACTCGTTGGACGGGTTCAACGTGCACGGTTACATCTGCTGCCGGTGCTAGTGGTCACGGCGCGTTTGAGGCGTTCTTGACGGATGGCGGCACGCTCGGAAATCTTTCGGGCACATTGTCGCCAAACAAGTTCTATTGGTTGAGCACCCTGACATGTGACAAGCGACCTTCTCAGACAACTTCTTTCTTGCCTGTCAGCGGGTCTACAGGGTGCAACCGAGGTTGCGTTGTCAAATACGCTCAGAATGCTGATGAGACTAGTGTGGTCTCGGCAACCGGTGGTGTTTGTTCAGACGAGGATCTGAAAAAGAACTGCCCGAGTGGTAGCTATTGGAACGGCTATATGGGCGTCTGCGAGCCGGTAGACAAACCCTGCCCGGAAGGCCAGAAGAAGAAGGACGGGCAGTGTGTCCCTGATGGCGAGTGCCCTGAAGGAATGGTTGCCACGCCTGGTACTACTCCGGGTGCTATCCAGCAGGGTTCTTTGTATTGCAGCCCTGAAAAAAGCGAGTGCCCGGCAGGCAATGTTAAATCTGCTGCTGGCAAGTGCTTACCCGGTGATGGTCAATGTTCCGCAGGTGAAGCTAAGGGCAAGGACGGTACTTGCAAGAAGGATAGCAACGGAGATGGAAAGCCCGACGAAGAAGACGGCGAGCAAGATCCCAACAAAGATTCTGCGTCAGGTGGTGACAGCTGTGACGCGCCCCCGAGCTGTAGCGGCAATGCCATTCAGTGCATGCAGGTCAAGGTGCAATGGCGCATTGATTGCAATACCCGAAAGAACCGTAATGTTACCGGTGGCACGTGCACAGCGGTTCCGATTTGCACAGGCGATAAATGCGACGCAATGGAGTATGCGTCGTTGTTGCAGCAATGGAAGTCAGCCTGTGCGCTGGAGAAGCTCGCTAAGGACGGTACGGGTGAGGGTGCTGGTGACTCATCTGATGCAAACGGAAACGGCGTTCCTGACGTTCTGGAAGGCACTGGTGAGGTGACTGGACCGGGTGACGGCACCGGTGACGTTGAAGGTGCAAAGAAGTTCGGCCTCGGCGTCTCTACAAACATGCTCGACCAGGACAACATTTTCGGCGGTGGCTCCTGTCCGCAGCCCCCTACGTTCCAGCTTATGGGCGTAACGATCAGCGGTGCTGATTTCCCGTACTGGTGCAAAGCGATGTCAATTCTTCGTGCACTGATACTTCTGTTCGGTGCGTTCACTGCATTAAAAATCCTGATGGGATGGGGGTTCTAATGAGCGGCATGGTTTGGGGTTGGATCGTAAGCGGCATCACCCATCTTCTTGGCAAGCTGAAAGAGGCCGCCTCTGGAATTGTTGGGAAGGTGCTTGCAACGTTCGGCTTAACGACCGTTACTTTTAATGCTGTCTTGCCGAACTTGAAGTCATTTGTTTTGACTCAGGTCAATGGATTGGACGGCCCCGCTTTACAGGTGCTTGGCTATTTGCAGGTAGGAACTGTGATGTCGATGATTCTTTCAGCGCTTACCGTACGACTCGCTTGGAAGGTCTTCATAGTCCCCAAATCGGTTGCTGATCAGCTTGCCGGGGGTGGGTCATGATTTACTGGTTCACGGGTCAGCCTGGACACGGCAAGACGCTACACGCAATCGAACGGCTTCTTGAGTTCAAGGATCAAGGCCGAATGGTTTACGCGTGCAATATCCGCGAATTCGACTACGCGAAAACCGGCGTGTTGGAAATGACGCCCGAGCAGTTCAGAGACTGGCCGAATTTTTTGCCTGATGGTGCTGTTGCTCTGGTGGACGAAGCGTATGAGCATGGCATGCTTCCGAAGCGCCCGTCAGGCTCAAAGGTCCCCAATCACGTTGAGCAATTGGCGAAGCACCGTCACCGTGGTTTGGATTTCATCTTTGTCAGCCAGTCACCTGACAAGCAATGCGATCAGTTCGTACACGATCTGATTGAACGCCACATCCACGTGCGCCGTCGCTTCGGTACGCAGTTCGTGCAGCTCCGTGAGTTCGACAAGTTTGAAGCGCAGGCCGAGAAGGCCATACCGCTTGTCAACAGGCGCAAGAAGTTGCCCAAGCGACCTATGGGCACCTATAAATCAACTGAGCTCGACACGACTGAGCGCAGAATTCCTTGGTACTACATCGCGTTTCCTATCGGCATTGCCCTTGGTTTGTTCATGATGTACTACACGTTCGGTTCAATGGGAAAGCGGCTTGGTGGCGACGAGCAAACGTTACCGCCTGCCAATCAAGTGGGCACGGCGACAACGCCGCGCGACGGAGCGAATGCGACGGCGGGAGGCGGTGTTGCGGCGGGCTCTCCGATGACAGCAGCCGAGTATGCGAAGCGCTTCATTCCACGCATTCCATCTGAACCATGGAGCGCACCTGCCTACGACGACAGTCTCTCTTTGCCGAGTGAAGCGCCGCGGCTGTTCTGCATGTCTTCTATGGGTGGCACTAATGCCCAGGGCAAGAACGCCGAGCCTTCGTGCACCTGCTTGACAGAGCAGGGCACCAATTACGTAGTTGATGAACCTACCTGTCGCTTTGTCGCACGACGTGGGCAATACGAGCCTTATCGCGATGAGCGAAACGACCGGTTCGTCGATGGGCCTACGCAGATTGAGCGCAATAAGGAATCTATTGCCGAACGAGGGCAGGGGAGCGTCGTTATCAATCGTGGTCAGCGCTCGCAGGGCACGTTTCCCGAGGTGCAGTCGTACAACACACCCACAACGGTGCCTTCAACGGACTTCCAGCTATGACCAGCTCGGCACGTGAAATCCTAAAATGGCTCGCCCTTGTACTGATGACAGGAGACCACGCGGTAAAAGTGTTGGCGGGCGGTTACGTTCCGGTCGTCTCTGAACTCGGCCGCATCGCGTTCCCGTTGTTCGCGTTGGTAATGGCCTACAACTTGGCCCAGCCGCGTGCCGATTATGCGAAATCGTTTCGGCGTCTTTCCATCTGGGGCCTGGTCGCTCAACCGGTCTATGCCTGGACGTTCGACACCATGCTGCCGGTCAACGTCCTGTTCTCGTTCGCGCTGGCTGTAGCGTGCTGCTGGGCGGTCCAGAATCGCCGCTGGGGGCTGCTGGTGGTGCTTTGTGGCCCAATGCCGATGCTGGTGGACTACCAGTGGTCTGGCATCGCCCTGGTGCTGTCTGCGTGGCTGTTCTTCCGACGGCACGGCCGAGCGTTCTGGCTGCTGGGTTCTTGGGATTGGCGTAGGGAACGTCTTTACGCCATGGTGCCTATCTGGATCTGGCTCGCCCTGGGCTGGCTGTGTTATTTCAACGGGAGTGGCTGGGCTCTGCTGGCTCTGCCGGTTATCGGCTTCGTTGATGTGTTTACCCGGGAGCTTGGGTTCTGGAACGGCGTCAGGCGCTCGCGCTGGGGCTTCTACGGCTACTACGTTGGTCACCTTGCGCTGCTGGCACTCATCGCCGTGGTGGTCGCCTGAGGGGTGCAGGGGCGATGCCCCTGCGTTGACCAGGTCTTTACCTGCTGACCGCTCTTCATTTCGGCGCCGGAGCACGTCCTGCAGGAAAATCACCTTGGAATCGCTTGTGCCGCAAGGCTTTTCAAAAAGTACCGATCGACTAACACCTGGTCGACCAGCTGCCATCATCGACCGCCATTCCCGGGCGATATTGCAGGTCAGGGAGAGCCACCGCAGATCTTCCGGACAGATGCTGTGGCCTTCGGGCGTCCAGAAGTGGCCGCCCTGGAATCCGAATCCTTCCCATTGCCCGGTCAATTCAAGCCGGTCGTATCCGTCAAGCTTCATGCCTGTACTTCATCCTTGCGGGGTTTCCGCTGGGGCAGGCAAGAGCTGATCCAGAGCCAGACCCAGCTCAGCCTGGACATGACTCTATTTCGCATAATGTATATTATGTAAAAAGGCGCACCGTCTTGCCGTAGAGCCTAGAACTTCATCCCTATCAGTAGCTCTGCCTGGTGATCTAGTGTGCTCACTACTTGCTGCGCTAGCTTGGGCAATAGCCGTCTTGGATTCCCGGTGCGCAGCAGCAGCATTGATTGGAGCCAGATTCTGGACAGATCTGGCGTACTTGGACCAGGCTTCCTCCTCAGATCTCGTCAGTCCAGAGCTAAGCATTTCGTTGGCGGCCCGATACGACTCACGGCACTGACAGCCCGAAGGCGTACATGAAGCCACAGCCCGTTCATGGCTGCCTTACTTGATATTCCAGCAACCCGGATGCTGCAGGTCACCGAAATCGGAATCGAAATCGGATTGAGGCGCCCGGGTCACGCCTTCGAAGATGCAGTGAATGGTCCGATGATCGTGCGCTGCGGGAAATCGACAAAATGGACGGCCGTTAATTTAGTGACTCGTCACTTTTATGGCAAGCGGCGACCCAGGCCTCCCAGTGCGGCTAGAACCAGGTAGCTGCATCAACAACCCAAAACCTCCAAATCGAACACCCACTGCGTCTCTATGGAAGATACCTCGCACCTCCAGCGGAATATTGCTATTGAGACGCGTTCGCAATAGGATCGCTGCCGTGCTTCTGCTGGCAGGCTGCCGCCGCCCTGCCCCATTCTGCGTTTCTCGCCAAGGCCACCTTCTTGCTGCCTCGTCTCCTACGCGTGCGTTTTCCGCGCCGTTCTGCCCTGTACGTCTTTCTTAGCGCTGTGTGCCTGAACGCACAGGCGCAGTCCACAGAGAGCGCCGTCTCCGGCCAAACTGCCAAGCAGGCAACCGAACTCGACGCGATTCAGGTCAAAGGCGAGCGCCTGGGGTTGAACCTCAACCTCGATGCAAGTGCGGGGGCCTTGGGCACCAAGCGGCTCCTGGATACGCCGTTCTCGGTAACCGTGGTGGAACAGGAAGACATTGAAAAACGCGCCGCAACCACGTTGGGCGATGTCTTCATCAATGATCCGTCTGTGTATGCAGCAGAGCCTTCAGCCACCACCGCTTGGTGGGGCACGCAGATCCGCGGTATCGGCGTGACCAACCACTATGTGGATGGGGTGCCGATGATGATGGAATGGGGCGGCGAGTATCCGCTTGAAGCGGTCGAATCGGTGCAGGCACTGAAGGGCCTCGGTGGCTTCATGTACGGCTTTGGTTCGCCTGGCGGCATCATCAGCTACCGGACCAAACAGCCTACCACCAGCCCGATGTTCTCCACCACGCTGGGCTGGCGCAATGACAGCGCCTGGTCCGCCCGCGTGGACGCCAGTACCCGTTTCAATGGGCCGGATTCATTAGGCGTACGCGTCAATCTGGGCAAGGATGGTGGTGATGCCTATAACGGCGCCGGGTTGGATCGCGAGGTATTGGCGATAGCCGTTGAGCAACCGATCGGCGACGCGCTGGTTTGGCATGCCGAAGTGCTACGCGAGGACAACAAGCTGAAGCACGAACCGATGTACTTCTACTGGGACAGCTACGCGGGTGATCGCCTGCCACGCCCCACCTACGATTACGAGAATGTTCGCGTACGCAACTCCTACTATCGTGCAAAGACCACCAACGCCACCACTGGCCTGCAATGGCGTGTGAGTGAGGATTGGAACGTGGACTTCACCGTTGGTGGCAGCCGACGCGAACACTACTCGAACAAGATGTTCGGCAATCTGCTCAATGAAGCAGGTGATTACGAGGGCAGCGTTTACAACTTTGCTGCCGATCTGCGCAGCAGCGTCGCCCAGGTCCTGGTCAACGTTAGCGTCGAAACCGGTACGGTCCGTCATGAGCTGGTGTTTGGCGCCGCGATGCAGCGCAGTTGGGACCGATGGGGCAACGATTGGTATTGGAGCAATGACTTCTCCGGCAATCTTTACCGGCGTCAGGATTTCATCTCCCACCACGTTCCGGACTTCAGTTTTGCAGCAGTGAGTTCGGATGAGCGGCAGAAGTCGGTGTTCGCCAGCGACACGCTGCACTTCGGTGAAAAATGGCAGGCGGTACTCGGCGCGCGCTACGTGGACTACGAACAGCGCGACAAGGACGGCGAACCGACGGTGGATTCACGCTACGCAACCTCGGCACTTACCCCAACACTTGCGCTGATCTACAAGCCAGTGGAGGCGGTATCGATCTACGGCAGCTACGTGGAGTCGCTGGAATCCGCAGGGCGCGTGGGCGTTGACAGTGAGCCACCCTACGCCAATGCCGGTCAGGTGCTGGACGCCACCATCAGCAAACAATACGAAATAGGCGCCAAGTACCAGAGCGGCAAGCTCGGCTTCACCACAGCTGCATTCCGCGTCGAACGTGGCGCGCAGATCGACCAATGGCGTGACGGCCAACGTTATCTGATGCAGGACGGCCTCACCCTGTATCGCGGTTTTGAAGCAATTGCCAGCTATGGCCTAACAGAGAATCTGGATATTGGCATGGGTGGCCTGTGGCTGGATGCCAGTCTTGAGGATCTCTCGCCGGAGAACGCCGCGCTGCGCGGCAATCGCCCGGCAGGTTCTGCGCCGCGAAGCTACGTCGGCAACTTCGAGTACCGCCCTGCCCCGCTGACGGGCTTCAGTCTGCATGGCACGGTCCGCTATTCCGGAGAGCAGTACTACGAAGATGCCAATCGCATCCTGATCCCAGGGCGCACAGTCACCGACCTCGGCTTCCAGTACCGCGCCAGGCTCGCGGGGCGCGATGCCACGCTGACGGGCAATCTCAACAACGTGTTCAATCGTAAATATTGGAACCTGGACATGCTCGGCGAGGCACGGAACGCGTCGTTGGATCTGCGCATTGACTGGTAAGCCAAGGTTCAATGCCTGCGGCGGTCCAGGCATCCGCTGATGTCTGCCGACAGACGCGGGTTGCCGCCTGTGGCGCCTGATCCGAGATGTCGGCCTTGAACCACGCGGTCGGGCTTCAGGCCGCACTTTATTAATTAAAGTGGCGCGTCACTTTAATTAATGGGCATCAAAGAAAAGCAGCCTCAGCGCAGCTGATCCAAGACCTGACGCAAAGCGCTGACCTGGGCGCTTTCCGTTTGAATCCAATCGTTGTCCAGTCCCTTCAGCGCCGGGTTCTGATAACGCATCGCTGATCGCTGCCTGGCCTTGGCCGAGGCATGCAGCTGCAGGCAGCCCGATTGCCGCGCTACTTCTGCAATATTTTCGGCGTTCAACCCTGCCCCGGCCATCAACTGCAGCCGTGATCCGGCTTGTTTGACCAGCGTGGCAAGCGTTGCGCTGCCTTCGGCGGCGCCGGTATGGCCGCCCGAGCTGAGGATGCGTTTGATGCCCAGGCCGGCTATCTGTTCCAGTGCTGCAGGCAGATCACGTGCGGCGTCGAAGGCGCGATGGAAGGTGATGTCCAATGGCCCGGCAACACGCACCAGTTCGCGGCACAACGCTACGTCGATCTCGCCATCTGCATTCAATGCTCCAATCACCACACCGTCGCAGCCAAGCTGCCGACAATGGGCAATGTCGCGCAGCATGATCTCCGTTTCCATCGGTCCGTAATGGAAATCACCCGGTCGTGGTCGTATCAATACGTATAGCGGGATCTGCACGTGGTCACGCGCTACCGCAATGCTGCCGTACGACGGTGTCGTGCCGCCCTGCTCCAGGTTCTCGAACAGTTCAATGCGGTTGGCGCCACCTTGTTGCGCGGCCAGCGCCGACATCGCCGAATTGCAGGCGATTTCCAGCAGATACGGCGAACTCATGCCTGCGTGCTCGTGTACACCGAGACTGATTCAAGCAAGGCATCCTGTTTGCTGCTGTCGCATACCGCATACACAAAGCCGCGATGCAGCGCATAGGCGCCCACTTCCCCACTGCGGTTCATCGCCAGGAAACAGACCTGCAAGGTGCGGCTGGCCTCGGGGCGTTTGCGAACCACGCGCTGGATGGCTTCGCGGCAGGCTTCGGCCGGTGAGCGGCCTTGCCGCATCAGCTCGACCACCAGGAATGACGCCGCGTTGCGGATCATCTCTTCGCCCATGCCGGATGCGGTGGCGGCGCCCACTTCGTTGTCCACATATAGCCCGGCGCCGATGATCGGGCTGTCGCCGACGCGGCCGTGCATCTTGAAGGCCATGCCGCTGGTGGCGCAGGCACCGGCCATTTCGCCCTTGTGATCGATGGCGATCATGCCCAGCGTGTCGTGGTTGTCCTTGTCGCCGGGAATGCCGCGGCGTTCGGCGTTGATCTGCGGTGCGTAGTGCTCGGTCTTGAGCCACTCGCGCCAGGCTTTTTCCGCTGCCGGCGTCAGCAGATTCCGGCGTTCATGGCCTTGCTGTATCGCAAACTGCTGCGCACCCTCGCCCACCAGCATCACATGCGGTGTTTTCTCCATCACCGCGCGGGCCACGGTGATGGGATGCAGGATGTCGACGATGGCCGCAACCGAACCGCAGCGGCCATCGCCAGACATGATGCTGGCATCCAGGCTGAGCACGCCGTCACGGTCGGGGTTGCCGCAGTGGCCCACCGTGGAATTGCACAGCTCGCTCTCGGCCCAGCGTGCGCCGGCTTCCACCGCATCCAGTGCACTGCCACCTGCGGCCAATACCTTCCACGCGGCCTGGTTGGCGCCCACGCCGAAATCCCAGGTCGAAACCACGCGCGCGCCGTTGTGCGCAGCGGGAGATGCGAGCAACCCGGGCGCCGTCGTGCCCAAGGCGCCGAGCAAGGTGGACGTCTGCAGGAACTGTCGTCGGGTCGTCATCGCTGGAATCTCCTCGGTTGCGCTCAGCGCGTTGTGCGCTTGTCCACGTGCCAGGCCAGGGCACCCAATACTCCCAGCTCGCCATGCTCAACGCGCCAGACGGGAACGTGCTTGAGCGCCGCTGACAGCCGGCCTTTGGCGAGGAAGCGCTGCTGGAAGCCGCCTGCATGCAGCGGCCCGCTCAAATGGCCGGTGATGCCACCGGTCAGATAGACGGCACGCGCGCCAAAGGTAAGCGCCAGATCGCCGGCCAGGCTGCCCAGCCAGGCACAGAAAACGTCCACGCTTTGGCTCGCAAGCACGTCACTGCCGCTGCGCGCCGCATCCACCAGCTCGGCCGGCGATTGCCAGCGTGGCGTGCTGCCGCGCAGTTCGCACAGCGCCGTGTACAGGGTGATCAAACCGGGGCCGGACAGAACCCGCTCGTTGTCGATGTGCTCGTAGCGCTGCGACAGCAGCCGCAGCACATCGTGTTCCAAGGCATTGGAGCCGGCCAATGCGGCGTGCCCGGCTTCGCTGGCCAGCACCGACGGGGTGCCGCCCGGCAGGTAGACGGCAACACCCAGACCGGTACCCGGGCCCAGCACCACCGCAGGTCCTGCAGTCACCCGTTCGGGTTCGCCACAGATCAGGTGCAGCGCGTCCGCTTCCGCATGTGCCATGGCCTGGGCCACGGCGACGAAATCGTTGATCAGCTCCAACGACTGCAGGCCGGAATCACGTTGGGTTGCCGCCAGCGATACCGGCCAGGCCAGATTGGTATTGAGCAGGTTGTCGCCATCCATCACGCCGGCGATCGCCACCACTGCGTGCGCGATCGGTGGCGCGTCGGTTTCGCGCGCCAGCCAATCGGCATAGTCACGCAGGATCGCGGCCAGGCTTGGATACTCGGCACAGGCGTATTTGCGGAAGCCGTTGACGCTCACGCTGCCATCGGGCTGTAGCCGGGTCCAACCCAGGCGGGCGTAAGTGCCGCCGACATCGGCGCCGATGATGGTGCTTGCGGGGGGCGAACCTGCGACTGCATCGGTGCGGGCTGCGTCTGACGACGCCGGAGTACTCATTTTTTTGCCCGTTTCTGCTGCATATCCGGGGAACGCTCGATTTGTGGTGGGCGCATGATGCTCGATCACCCGCGGCATTGAAAGCGGCTTCAAGTCAGGTGCCGCAGGACACGCCAGGTCCACCAGCCAAAGGCGGTCATCGACAACGAGCCGATCAGATGCAGGCCTATGGTGAGCAGGCCCCAGCCCAGCTGTTGGCGCTGCAACAGGTACACAACTTCAGCCGAAAACGTCGAAAAAGTGGTCAGGCCGCCCAATAGCCCGGTGACCACAAACAGCCGCCATTGCGGTGACAGCTCCGGCCTGCTGGCGAAAAACGCCAGGGCCAAGCCGATCACGTAGCCGCCCAGCAGGTTGGCGGTCAAGGTACCCAGCGGCACGGTGTTGTGCAGCGGGTTCAGCCAAAGGCTCAGTCCGTACCGCAACCATGCCCCAAGTGCCGCGCCTACGCCGATGGCCAGAAAGGAAAGCCACATGGGTTCAAGCTCCAGGCACGGGTTGGGCGGCAATGGTCATTTGCGTTGCGCGCGAGCCTGTTCGCGGGCGATGCGCAGGCGGTCAAGCTTGTCTTTCAGCTTGATCTCCAACCCGCGTTCCACCGGCTTGTAATAGACCTGCTCTCCCATGTCATCGGGGAACGCGGTCTGATCCAGGGCAATACCACCTTCGACGTCATGGTCGTATTGGTAGCCCTGCCCGTAACCCAGGGTCTTCATCAAGCGGGTGGGCGCGTTGCGCAGGTGCATGGGCACCGGCTGGGTGCCGTACTTGGCGATGTCGGCACGGGCGGCGTGCAAGGACATGTAGGCGGCGTTGGATTTGGCCGTGCTGGCCAGATAAACGACCAGGTTGGACAGTGCGATATCGCCTTCCGGGGCACCGATGCGGTCGTAGGCGTTCCAGACATTGATCGCCATTTCCAGCGCCCGCGGATCGGCCAGGCCGACGTCTTCCACCGCCATGATGGTCAGCCGGCGCAGCAGATAGGACGGATCGCAGCCGCCATCGAGCATGCGTGCCAGCCAGTAGATGGCGCCGTCCGGGTTGGAGCTGCGCACCGACTTGTGCAGGGCTGATATCTGGTCGTAAAACTGCTCACCGTTCTTGTCGAAACGGCGGGTGCGGTCGGCCAGCACCTGCAGCAGGGTTTCCGGGGTGATTTCACCGCCCTCGCCCGCTGCCAGTTCGGCGGCGATTTCCAGCAGGGTCAATGCGCGGCGCACGTCGCCATCGGCGGCGCGGGCGATTTCCAGCAATGACTCGGGCGAGACCGTGATTTCCTGCTCGCCCAGGCCACGCTCGGTGTCGGCCAGTGCGCGCTGCAGTGCTTCCACCACATCTTCGGGCGATACCGACTCCAGCACATGCACGCGGCAGCGCGACAACAGCGCCGAGTTCAGTTCGAAGGACGGATTCTCGGTGGTGGCGCCGACAAAGATGATCGTGCCGCGCTCGATATGCGGCAGGAAGGCATCCTGCTGTGCCTTGTTGAAACGGTGCACCTCGTCGACGAACAACACCGTGCGGCGGCCGTCGGCGAAGCGATGCGCCGCTTCGGCCAGCACCTGGCGCACGTCCGGCAGGCCGGACAGCACCGCAGATATCGCCTTGAACTCGGCGTCGGCGTACTGCGCCAGCAGCAAGGCCAGCGTGGTTTTGCCACAACCCGGCGGGCCCCACAGGATCATCGAATGCACGCGCCCGGATTCAACCGCGCGGCGCAGCGCCGTATTGGGCGCCAGCAGACGCTTCTGGCCGACCATTTCGTCCAGGGTGCGCGGGCGCATGCGCTCGGCGAGCGGACGCATGCTGTCCCGGTCCGCTGTCAGCAGGTCGGCGGGAGCTTCATCAAGAAAGATATTTCGGGATCTGGCCACGCCTGCATTCTAACAGCGTGGCCCCCTGCCCTCGTCTCAAAACGCGGGGTTTGGGTTCAGCGCTCGCCGACGACGTCGACGTCCTTGCCCGGCACGAAACGGAAGGTACCGGCAGCGAAGCTGGGGTTCTTCTTCCAGCCGCTGAACGTGATGATGGTGCGCTGGCCGACGGCATCCACCAGTTCCATCCGCGACAGGCCACCGCCGGAGAAGCCCAGCGCCGCCACATCAAAGCTGGCCTGGGTATCGCGCTTGGGGGTGAGCGAGAGCCACTGCATGCCATCGCGCGGCGCGGCTTCCTCGCTGATGTCGTACTGCTGCTCCAGCAAGGCTGGGTTGATCAGGGCGGTGAGCGGGTTGTTCTGCTCTTCATCGCCCTGCGGGCTGACCCGGGCCTGCTGCAGGTCCGGCTCATAAACCCACAGCTTGCTGCCGTCAGCGATGATCAGCTGCGGGTGCGGGCGGGTGTATTCCCAGCGGAACTGACGCGGCGCCGACAGCGCCACGCGGCCGCTGGACGACTCCTTGACCCGGCCGCGCGAGTCCACCACCTGCTGCGCGAACTGGCCATCGAGGCCACGCAGGCCATTGGTGAAGGACTTCAGGTCATCGCGGGCGCCGGCATGGGCATCCGCGGCAAGGCCGGCGCAAGCCAAGGCAACAGCGAGAACGAAGTGGCGCAGAAATGCAGTCATGGCGGCTTGAGATAGTGGTGTCTGTGGTGAGGCAGAGTCTGCCTCTTTTAAACTGAATGGGCGGCAATCAGTCGCTGAATGCCGCCCTTCCGTTCAGTGCTTGGGCGGTGGCGGTGCCAGCACGGTGCGGTCGCCATTGTGTTCCGGTGCGGTGACCACGCCTGCGGCTTCCATCGCCTCGATCAGGCGCGCGGCGCGGTTGTAGCCGATCTTCAGGCGACGCTGCACACCGGAGATGGAGGCGCGGCGGGTTTCGGTAACGATGCGCAGCGCCTCGTCGTACAGCGGATCGGATTCGTCGCCGGCGCTGGCGCTGCTTTCCGGCAGGCCGTTGGCGCCGACCACCACGCCATCGCCCATGGTCTGCACTTCGTCCAGCACGCCGGAGATGTAATCCGTGGGACCGCTGGCCTTCAGGTGTTCAACCACGCGGTGCACTTCTTCATCGGAGACGAAGGCACCGTGTACGCGGTCCGGCATGGCCGTGCCCGGCGGCAGGTACAACATGTCGCCATTGCCCAGCAGCGCCTCGGCGCCGGACTGGTCCAGGATGGTGCGCGAGTCGATCTTCGAACTCACCTGGAAGGCGATACGGGTCGGAATATTGGCCTTGATCAGGCCGGTGATCACGTCCACCGACGGTCGCTGCGTGGCCAGGATCAGGTGGATGCCGGCCGCACGCGCCTTCTGCGCCAGGCGCGCGATCAGCTCTTCGACCTTCTTGCCGACGATCATCATCATGTCGGCGAATTCGTCGATGAAGATGACGATGAACGGCAGCGGTTCCAGCGGACGCGGCGCCTCGCCCATCTCCGGGTTGGGCTTGAACAGCGGGTCCATCAGCGGCTGGCCGGCGTCGATGGCGTCCTTCACCTTCTTGTTGAAGCCGGCCAGGTTACGCACGCCCACCGCGCTCATCAGCTTGTAGCGGCGCTCCATTTCGGCCACGCACCAACGCAGGCCGTTGCCGGCCTCCTTCATGTCGGTAACCACCGGCGCCAGCAGATGCGGGATGCCCTGGTAGACGCTGAGTTCCAGCATCTTCGGGTCGATCATCAGCATGCGCAGGTCTTTCGGGCTGGCCTTGTACAGCAGGCTCAGCACCATCGCGTTGACCGCCACGGACTTGCCCGAGCCGGTGGTACCGGCCACCAGCAGGTGCGGCATGCGCGCCAGATCGGCCACGGTCGGGCGGCCGGCGATGTCCTTGCCCAAGGCCAGGGTCAGCGGGCTGGCCGACTTGTCGTATTCCTTGGAGCGCAGCAGCTCGGAGAGGAAGATCATCTCGCGGGTGACGTTGGGGATTTCCAGGCCGATCACCGACTTGCCCGGAATCACGTCGACCACACGCACCGATTTGACCGACAGGCCGCGCGCGATGTCCTTGTCCAGCGAGCTGATCTGGCTGACCTTGATGCCCGGCGCCGGCTCGATCTCGAAACGGGTGATCACCGGGCCCGGATAGGCGCCGACGACCTGCGCATCGATGCGGAAATCCTTGAGCTTGAATTCGATCTGCCGCGACAGGGTTTCCAGGGTCTGTTCGTCATAGCCCTTGGGCTGCGGCTTGGGATCGTCCAGCAGCGCCAGCGGCGGGATGTCCGAGCCATCACCATTGACGCCCTGGAACATCGGAATCTGGGTCTCGCGCTTGGCGCGGTCGCTTTTCTCGATCACCGGTGCCGGGCGTGGCTCGATCTTCACCGGCTCGCGCTTGGCGCGCACCTCGGCGTCCACCTTGCGCACTTCTTCGCGCTCCTCGCGCAGCACGCGGGTCTGCTGCCATTCGTTGGCCTGCTCTTTCTTCTTGTTGAGCACCGGACCCAGTGCCAGCACCCACTTGCCGATCTTCTCCATCACCGCAAACCACGACAGGCCGGTGGCCAGCGTGATCGAGGTGAGCAGCAGCACCAGCAGGAACAGATTGCTGCCGACCGGACCAAAACCGGTCTGCAGCGATTTGCCCACCAGCACGCCCAAGCCGCCACCCGCGCGGGCCACGTCGCCTGGCGGCAGGCGCAGGTACAGGAAACCGGTGGCACCAATCAGGAAGCCGACAATGCCGACCAGGCGCAATGCCGGGCCCAGGTCGTCCTGGGCACGCTCGTCGTTCTTCTTCAGGCCGAACATGGCGATCCACGCCACCGCCGCCAGCATCAGCGGGATCAGGTAGGCCACATAGCCGAACAGCTGGCGCAGCACATCGGCAATCCATGCGCCGACCTTGCCGCCCATGTTGTGCACGGGCGCAACCACCGAGCCCGACTGTGACCAGCCCGGATCGGTCGGGGAATAGGTAAACAGACTGGCCAGCAGGTACAGCAAGGCCGGCGCGATCGCGATCAACGCCAGGTCACGCCATAA
Source organism: Stenotrophomonas terrae (assembly GCF_001431465.1). Classification (GTDB taxonomy): domain Bacteria; phylum Pseudomonadota; class Gammaproteobacteria; order Xanthomonadales; family Xanthomonadaceae; genus Stenotrophomonas; species Stenotrophomonas terrae. The sequence continues at coordinate 102,477 of NZ_LDJJ01000004.1, forward strand.
CTTCTGTCGACGCGGATTGTCTGCTGCAGCCGCCTGCTTGCGCGCATCAGCGGCAGCCTTGGGGCTCTTGTCGCGTTCCGGGACCTGTTTCGCCACCTTTGACCAGACCTTAAAAATGCACGGTTAGTGATTGATATTAAACGACAGATCGCCGGGTTTCACCCGCTTGCAGCGCATTGCGGTACGGCTGACAGACAGAAAACGCCAAAAAGCCGCCAGATCTTGGCAGCGGCAATGCAGGAAACAGCGAAGGTGTATCCAACGGGCCGCGCATTTCCATTCACGTGCCTTGATTCACAGGGGTCAGACCGCCACTCTATTGGCTTGCCCGGACAGTTGCGGAATGTCGCGTTCGGGCCACCAATCCTGACTTTCGCGAGTATACATGAGCACTTCCAGCCTCCCGACCAAGCACACCCGTCTGTTGATTCTGGGCTCCGGGCCCGCCGGCTGGACCTCCGCTGTCTATGGCGCGCGCGCCAACCTGAAGCCGCTGGTGGTGACCGGCCTGCAACAGGGTGGCCAGCTGATGACCACCACCGAAGTCGACAACTGGCCGGGCGATGCCCACGGCCTGATGGGTCCGGACCTGATGGCGCGCATGCAGGCCCATGCCGAGCGCTTCGACACCGAAGTGGTGTTCGACCACATCCACACCGCCGACCTGTCCAAGCGCCCGTTCACCCTCACTGGTGACAGTGCCCAGTACACCGCCGATGCGCTGATCATCGCCACCGGTGCCACTGCCAAGTACTTGGGCATTCCGTCCGAGGAAGCCTTCAAGGGCCGCGGCGTGTCAGCCTGCGCCACCTGCGACGGCTTCTTCTACAAGGACCAGGACGTGGTCGTGGTCGGCGGCGGCAATACCGCGGTCGAAGAGGCCCTGTACCTGTCCAACATCGCCCGCAAGGTTTACCTGGTCCACCGCCGCGACACGTTGAAGGCGGAAAAGATCATGCAGGACAAGCTGTTCGCCAAGGTTGCCGCCGGCAAGATCGAGACCGTCTGGCACCACCAGGTGGACGAAGTGCTGGGCAATGACGCTGGCGTCACCGGCGTGCGCGTGAAGTCCACGCTGGACGGCAGCACCCGCGATATCGAAGCCCATGGCTTCTTCGTCGCCATCGGCCACCAGCCCAACACCGAACTGTTCACCGGCCAGCTGGCCATGAACAACGGCTACCTGGAAATCCGCTCCGGCCTGGGCGGCAACGCCACCATGACCTCGGTCGAAGGCGTATTCGCCGCCGGCGACGTGGCCGACCAGCACTACCGCCAGGCCATCACCTCGGCCGGCTTCGGCTGCATGGCCGCACTGGACGCCGAACGCTTCCTGGACGAAAAGGGCGCCTGAGCGCCCTTCCCTGCCAGCCAGCACGAATGGACAAGGTAATGATCAAGCAGCTGCTGTTCCATGGCAGCTGGCTGGTATTCCCAGCCATCGTCTGGCTGCTGTGGCGTTGGCGCAAACGGCAGCATCGCGCAGCAATAGCGGTGCTGCTGCTCGGCTGCGGGGTGTTCATCTGGGCACGCTTCATCGAGCCGCAGATGATCGTGATCAAGTACACCGGGCTGGAAGGCACCGGCACCGCTGCCCGTATCGCACTGGTCAGCGACATCCATCTGGGTGTCTACAAGGACCGGCGCTTCCTTGAGCGGCTGGTGGAGCGCATCAATGAGCAGGATGTGCACGCGGTTGCGATCGCCGGTGACCTGACATACGAGCCGCAAGGACGTTCGCTGGAGGACCTGTTCGCACCATTGGCGAACCTGCGTGCGCCGGCTTTTGCGGTGCTCGGCAACCACGACCAGCAGCAACCCGGCCCAGACATCGACAAGCCATTGCGTGCCGCACTTGCCGCGCACGGCGTGCATGTCATCGAAGGACGCCTGCTCAGGGACGCCAATGGCGTGCATTGGGCCGGCCTCGGAGATCGCTGGGCAGGCCGGGATGATTCGCGGTTCCTGCAAGGCGGCCAGGCGCTGCAAGGCCCGACAATCATTCTCGCCCACAACCCCGACAGTGCCATGCAGGTGTGCGCGGGCAATGTGGCCATCGTGCTCGCCGGGCATACCCATGGCGGACAGATCCGCATCCCCTGGCTGTATCGCAAGGTCATCCCGAGCGCGTATGGTTTCGACCGCGGAGAGCAGGTGATGCAGGGCGCCTGTGGCCCGATACGTGTTTTCACCACGAGTGGTGCTGGAGAGATCGGACTGCCAATGCGCCTGTTCAACCCGCCCACCATCGACATACTGCAACTGTCGCCATGAGTCTGCCATTGCAGCTGCGCGTCCTGCACAGCCTTGCCGAGTTGAGCGCCTCGCAATGGGATGGTCTGCACGACGGCAGCAACCCCTTCATCAGCCATGCCTTCCTCAGTGGGCTGGAACAGCATGGCTGCCTGCGCCCGGAATGGGGCTGGCAGGCGCAGCACCTGAGCCTGTGGCGCGACGATGCGCTTGTCGCCGCTACGCCGGGTTATCTGAAGCAGAACTCGCACGGCGAGTTCGTGTTCGACCACGCCTGGGCCAATGCCTACGCACGCCATGGACTGGAGTACTTCCCGAAATGGCTGGGCGGTGTGCCCTACTCGCCGGTTACCGGGCCGCGCCTGCTGGCCTGCTGCGACGAAGATCGCCAGGCCTTGCTGCAGGCCATCGTTGCGCATGTGCAGGACGAGGCGCTGTCCTCGGCGCACATCAACTTCCATCTGGCGGATGAAAGCTCGCTGTTCGGCGCGCAGTGGCTGCAACGCGACGATCTGCAGTTCCAATGGCAGCGCCGTCCCGGCTGGAACAGCTTTGACGACTTCCTTGCCGCGATGGACCACAAGCGGCGCAAGAACATCCGCCAGGAGCGCGGCAAGGTCGCGCAGGCCGGCATCACTTTCGTGACGCGTCACGGTGACGACGCCAGTGCGGACGAATTGCGGGCAATGCACGGCTTCTACCTGCAGACCTTCGCCGAGTACGGCAATGCACCTGCATTGACGTTGGCCTTCCTGCGTCACATGGCGGCGCAGATGCCGCGCCAGCTGGTGCTGTTCCTTGCCCTGCAGGGCGGCGAACCCATCGCCGGCGCACTCTGCCTGCGCGGCACCGATACGCTGTACGGGCGCTACTGGGGCGGCGCCGCCCTGCCCGGCCTGCACTTTGAAACCTGCTACTACCAGGGCATCGACTACTGCCTGCGCGAGAGGCTGCAGCGCTTCGAACCCGGCGCGCAGGGCGAGCACAAACTGGCGCGTGGCTTCCTGCCAACCCGGGTGCAAAGCCATCATTGGCTTGCGCATCCGCAGTTCCGCGAGGCTGCGCGCGACTGGTGCCGCCGCGAGCGCGAAGATCTTGCCCACTACGAGGCAGACCTGCTGCGCCATTCGCCGTTCAAACAGGAAGATCCATCGCAATGACCAACAAAGGCCCCTTCCTGCTGGACACCGGCAGCGATGCGCCCTTCCCTCCTGCGGAGCTGGCACTGACGGACCCGGATGGCCTGCTGGCCATCGGCGGCGACCTGAGCCCGGCACGCCTGCTCAATGCCTATGCCGGCGGCATCTTTCCGTGGTTTTCGCAGGGCCAGCCGTTGCTGTGGTGGTCGCCGGACCCGCGCATGGTGTTTCGCACCGATCAGGTACACCTGTCCTCGCGGTTCCGCCGCAGCCTGCGCAACAGCCGCTGGAAGATCCGCGCCGATACCGCCTTCGCCGAGGTCATGCAGGCCTGCGCGCAGGCGCCACGGCCCGGCCAGGACGGCACCTGGATCACCGCGGACATGCTTGCCGCCTACTTGCAGCTGCACCAGCTAGGTTACGCGCACTCGCTGGAAGTATTTGATGACGAGGAACTGGTTGGCGGCATCTACGGTGTCGCCATCGGCCGGATGTTCTTCGGCGAGAGCATGTTCAGCGGCCGCAGCGGCGGCTCGAAGGTGGCGCTTGCGGCCTTGGCGCGCAGCCTGGCGGATCGGGGCTGGCCGCTGATGGATGCACAGGTGGAGAACCCGCACCTGCTGACGATGGGCGCCACCCACCTGCCGCGCGACCAGTTCCTGGCCCAGGTGCGCGAACTGGTGCAGTTGCCGGGCGAAACAGGCAGCTGGACCCGGCAATACGGCGAGCTGGCGGCCTCGGCGCTGGCCTGAATACCAGTGCTTAACGCAAACTTTGCATCCTTGCCCGCGAAAGCGTAAAATGCCCGCCCTTAGGCCCTATTGGCCGTCCGCAGAACCGCACAGGACTACATGTCGAAAGACGACTCCATTGAGTTCGAAGGCACCGTCAGCGAGACGTTGCCGAACACCACTTTCCGCGTTCGTCTGGAAAATGGGCATGAAATCATCGCCCACATCTCCGGCCGCATGCGCAAGAACTACATCCGCATCCTGACCGGCGACCGCGTCAAGGTTGAGATGACGCCGTACGACCTGACCAAGGGCCGTATCACCTACCGCATGAAGTAATGCGGTAAGTAGAGCGTTGCAGGAAAGCCAGCCATCGTGCTGGCTTTTTCGCGTGCCTGAAGGTTTGTAGTGCCGAGCCATGCTCGGCAGGGGCGTTATCGGGAAAGCCCCTTGCCGAGCATGGCTCGGCATTACATGTGGCCCCTGCCCTGCCGAGCGGGCCGCGCAAAAACAAACCCCGCACCTTTCGATGCGGGGTTTGTGTGCACAGATTGCGGCCCGGCCGCGCGGCCTTACACCGTTGCCGGCAACAGGTGCTCCGGCTCGGACTCGGTTTCCACGATCAGCTCGCCGTCGCGGACGTCGATGCTGACCTTGCCGCCATTGGCCAATTTGCCGAACAGCAGTTCGTCGGCCAATGGGCGCTTCACCTTGTCCTGGATCACCCGGTGCATCGGGCGTGCGCCCATGTCCGCGTCGAAACCGTGCTGGGCCAGCCACTCGCGTGCAGCCGGGGTAGCCGACAGCGACACATGCTTGTCCTGCAGCAGCATCTCCAGTTCGATCAGGAACTTGTCCACCACCCGCAGGATGTGGCTGAAGCCCAGCGGCTGGAACTGCACCACCGCATCCAGGCGGTTGCGGAACTCCGGGGTGAAGCTCTTGCGGATCACTTCCATCGCGTCGGTGGCGTGGTTCTGCTTGGTGAAACCAATCGAACGACGCGCCGCCTGGGTGGCACCGGCATTGGTGGTCATTACCAGGATCACGTTCTTGAAGTTGGCTTCACGGCCGTTGGTATCGGTGAGCACGCCGCGGTCCATCACCTGCAACAGGATGTTGAAGATGTCCGGGTGCGCCTTCTCGACCTCGTCCAGCAACAGCACACAGTGCGGCGTCTTGACGATTTTTTCGGTCAGCAGGCCGCCCTGGTCGAAGCCGACATAGCCCGGAGGGGCACCGATCAGGCGGCTGATCGAATGCGGTTCCATGTACTCGGACATGTCAAAGCGGACCAGCTCGATACCGAGCTGCAGTGCCAGCTGACGGGTCACCTCGGTCTTGCCAACACCGGTGGGGCCGGCGAACAGGAAGTTGCCGATGGGCTTGTCCGGGCTGGCCAACCCCGAGCGCGACAGCTTGATCGCCGAGGTCAACGACTCGATACCCTGGTCCTGGCCGAAGATCACCATCTTCAGGTTGCGCTCCAGGTGCTGCAGCACATCCTTGTCGCTGGCAGTGACCTGCTTGGCCGGGATCCGCGCCATCTTGGCAACGATGGTCTCGATTTCCTCGATATCGATGCGCTCCTTGCGCTGCCCTTCCGGCAGCAGGCGCTGGCGCGCACCGGCCTCGTCGATCACGTCGATGGCCTTGTCCGGCAACAGACGGTCGGCAATGTGCTTGACCGACAGGTCCACCGCTGCCTGCAACGCATCATCTGCATAGGTGACGCTGTGGTGGGCTTCGTACTTGGGCCGCAGACCCTTGAGGATCTCGTAGGCCTCGCCAACGGTCGGCTCGACGATGTCGATCTTCTGGAAGCGCCGTGCCAATGCACGGTCCTTCTCGAAGATGCCGCGGTACTCCTGGAAGGTGGTCGAGCCGATGCAGCGCAGCTCGCCCGACGCCAGCGCCGGCTTGATCAGGTTGGACGCATCCATGGTGCCACCGGAGGCCGAACCGGCACCGATGATGGTGTGGATCTCGTCGATGAACAGCACCGAGTTGGGGATCTTCTTCAGCGCGGTGATCACGCCCTTGAGGCGCTTTTCGAAGTCGCCACGGTACTTGGTGCCCGCTACCAGCGCCCCCAGATCCAGCGAGTAGATCACCGCATCGGCCAGTACGTCGGGCACTTCGCCATCGACGATGCGCTTGGCCAGGCCTTCAGCGATGGCAGTTTTGCCCACGCCGGCCTCACCCACGTACAGCGGGTTGTTCTTGCGGCGGCGGCACAGTACCTGGATGGTGCGTTCGATCTCGTCGCGGCGGCCGACCAACGGATCAATCCGCCCGGCCTTGGCCAACTCGTTGAGATTGCTGGCGAACTCGGTCAGCGAATCGCCCTTGCCTTCGCCATCGGCACCTTCGGCACGGCCCTCGCCTTCCAGCGGCGAGGACATCTCCGGGTCTTCGCCAGACTTACCCACCCCATGGGACAGGTAATTGACTACATCCAGCCGGGTCACATCCTGCTGATTGAGGTAGTAGACCGCATGCGATTCCTTCTCGCCGAAGATTGCCACCAGCACGTTGGCACCGGTGACCTCCTTCTTGCCGGAGGACTGCACGTGGTAGACGGCCCGCTGCAATACCCGCTGGAAGCCCAGCGTGGGCTGCGTGTCGCGGCCGTCGTCTTCGGCCAACAGCGAGACCGAGGCGTTGATCGCCTTTTCCAGCTCCCTTCCCAGGCGCTCAAGATCGGCGCCACACGCCTTCAGCACAGCCTGCGCCGAGGCGTTCTCCAACAGGGCCAGCAATAGATGTTCAACCGTCATGTATTCGTGACGGGCTTCCCGGGCGCGCTTGTAGCACTGACCAATGGTCTGCTCGAGGTCTTTACTGAACATAAGGCACTCCGGTTACGGTTGGAGACAATATGCGGCCTTGCATCGCTTTTTCCAGCACCCTAACCACGAAGATGTAGAGGCTGCGTCAGTAATGACTATAAAACGGCCAGCGTCGTGAATTCGGCATTCAGTTTCGACGCCAGAACGGGCCTGTAACCCATCTTGTTGACGATCTGCGGGACGAATCGTTCCACTGCCGGTGAACCCGATCCAAGGCAACACAGCTGTTTTATCGCAGATCCGGGCCCTGCGCGGTAGGCCGGGCGCAACCCTGACGCAGCGGTGATCGCCGGCACCGTGCAGGCGCCGGCAGCAGGCTCAGGCCCGCTCCATCGTGCACAGCAGTGGGTGCTGGTTCATCCGCGAGAACTCATTGACCTGCGCGACCTTGGTCTCGGCCACTTCGCGGGTATACACGCCGCAGATACCGCGGCCACGGGTATGGACATGCAGCATCACCTGAGTGGCCTTGTCCATGTCCATGGAGAAAAAGCTCTGCAGGACCGTCACCACGAAGTCCATCGGGGTGTAGTCGTCATTGAGCAGCATCACCTGGTACTGCGGCGGGGGCGCAACCTCGGGCTTGCCGGGGGCGACCAGCAGGGCGTGTTCGCTATCGTGTTGGGTCTTCTGGGACATCCGCCAATTATAGCCGGTCTGTATGGCAGGCCTCCGACCATTGGACGCAGCCCCCCTTGCCCCCGCACAATTTGCAGGCTAACCAACCTTGCAACGGGGAACACATGAAGAAGTCTGTAATCAGCATCGCCTTGCTGGCCCTGGCTACCGCCGCCGCTGGCAGCGCGTTCGCCGGCGAGCCGGACGCCGCCATCGGCCGCGTCCTGGACACCCTCAAGTACAAATACGAGGTGGACAGCGATGGTGACTACCAGCTGGTCTTTGAAATGGATGACGACCGTACCCAGCTGGTGTTCGTGCGTTCCAACGTCGAAACCTATGGCAGCCACAACGTCCGCGAAATCTGGTCGCCGGGCTACAAGTCCAGCAGCCCGCAGTTCCCGGCGCTGGTAGCCAACCGTCTGCTGGAGGACTCCAACGATTCCAAGCTCGGCGGTTGGGTGAAGCAGGGCGACGTGGCGATGTTCGTGGTCAAGGTGGATGCCAACGCCAGCGCCGAAGTCGTCTCCGATGCCATCGATGCGGCCGCCAAGAGCGCCGACGCGATCGAGCTGGAAATGACGTCGAAGGACGAGTACTGAGCGTGAATGCTTTGCAGTCCCAGCGATGGGCGCCACATGTGACCGTGGCCACCGTGGTCTCCCGCGCAGGGCAGCTGCTGCTGGTGGAAGAAGAAAAAGGCGGCCGGCGGGTATTGAACCAGCCGGCTGGCCATCTGGAGCCGGGCGAAAGCCTGCTTGAGGCGGCGGTGCGTGAAACCCGCGAGGAAACCGGTTGGGACGTCCGTCTCACCGGCTTCATCGGCAGCTACCAGTGGACCGCAGGCGATGGCACGCCGTTCCTGCGCTTCGCCTTCTCCGCCGAGCCGCTGCAGCACCACCCCGAACAAGCACTCGATGCAGGCATCGTGCAGGCGTTGTGGATGAGCCCGGTGGCCCTGCAGGCCGACATGGCGCGGCTGCGCAGCCCCTTGGTCTGGCACACGATCTCCGATTGGCTGGCCGGCCAGCGCTATCCGCTTTCCATCGTGCGACAGGTGGCACCATGAGTAATCCGAATATCGTGGTGGGCGTGTCCGGCGGGGTCGACTCGTCGGTAGCCGCGCTCACCCTGGTCCAGCAAGGTCTGGATGTCGCCGGCCTGTTCATGCAGAACTGGGCCGACGACGGCAGCGGCCATTGCCGCGCCGAGGATGACCGCCGCGACGCGGTGGCCGTCTGCGGCCGTCTCGACATCCCCTTCCACTTCCGCGATTTCTCGACGGAGTACTGGCAGGGTGTGTTCGAGCACTTCCTGGCCGAATACGCCGCCGGCCGCACGCCCAACCCGGACGTGCTGTGCAACCGCGAGGTCAAGTTCAAGCACTTCCTGGACGCCGCCCGCGAGCTGGGCGCCGAACGCATCGCTACCGGCCACTACGCCCAGGTGGACCAGTCCGCTGGCCGCTGGCGGCTGCTGCGCGGCGCCGACCGCGGCAAGGACCAGAGCTATTTCCTGCATCAACTCGGGCAGGCCCAGCTGGCGGCCACCCTGTTCCCGATTGGCCACATGGAGAAGAGCGAGCTGCGTCGCATCGCCCGCGATGCCGGCCTGCCAACCCATGCCAAGAAGGATTCCACCGGCATCTGCTTCATCGGCGAGCGCGATTTCCGCGAGTTCCTGGGCCAGTACCTGCCAGCCCGCGAAGGTGAGATCCAGGACCCCGACGGCCAGGTCATCGCCCGCCACCCGGGTGTGTTCTATTTCACCCTGGGCCAGCGCGAAGGCCTGAACATCGGCGGCGTGCGCGGGCGCCCGGCGGCGCCCTGGTTCGTGGTGGGCAAGGACGTGGCCCGCAACATCCTGTACGTCGACCAGGGCCACGACAGCCCTTGGCTGCAGTCACAATGGCTGCGCAGCGAGACCATGCACTGGATTGCCGGCAGCCCACCGGCGCGCCAGTTTGAATGCACTGCGCAGACCCGCTACCGGCAGCCGGACGAGGACTGCACGGTGACGGTGCGCGATGATGGCACCCTGGATGTGCACTTCGCGCGCCCGCAACGTGCCGTCACCCCGGGCCAATCGCTGGTGCTTTATGACGGCATGGAGTGCCTGGGCGGCGCGGTGATCGCCGCAACCGATGCACCCCTGGAGCGCCGTCTGGCGGCTCCTGTTACCCCTTGAGAGATGACCATGACTTTTTCAATCGACGACCGCGTACTCGCCTTGGCCGGCATTGCCCAGGCCTTGCAGCAGGTGCGCCGCATCGCCGAAACCGGCCATTCGGAAAGTGCCATCGTGCGCACCGCGATGGACAGCGTGCTGCGTATTGACGCCAGCTCGCCGGCGTCCGTATACGGCAGCGCCACCCAGGTCGAGCCCGGCCTGCGCCTGTTGCGTGACTACTTCCGCAACCAGGGCAAGGACGACCTGCTGCCGCGGCTGGCGCTGTCGGTGATGCAGCTGGAACGCCGCTTCGTGCGTGAAGGCGCCACCGTCGACAAGGTCGAGGCCGGCATCCAGCGCGCCGCCGCCATCGCCCAGGAACGCGGCGACAGCAGCCATCCGGACGTACTCAGTGCGATGGGCGCGCTGTATGCCGACACCATCAGCCAGCTCAAGCCGAAGATCATGGTGCAGGGCAATCCGCACTACCTGGGCCAGGCAATGGTGGTCTCGGAGATCCGTGCACTGCTGTTGGCAGCGGTGCGCTCGGCGGTGCTGTGGCGCCAGCTGGGCGGTGCCTACTGGGATTTCCTGTTCTCCCGCAAGGCCATGCTCGAAGCCATCGAGCGCCGCCTGCGCTGAAACGTGCCGGCCCGCCGCCAGCAGGCGCGCGGGCCCAGCATCGCAAAACCTCCGGGGATTCACCGCAGCGGGCTAAAGACCCCACGGCTACTGCCGATACTGCATTCGTGACTCTCCCGAGAACGTCCATGTATTCACGTATTGCAATCCGTTTGGCAGCCCCGTTGGTCCTCACCCTTCTGGTCGTGGTCGCTGCTGCCCTGTCCTGGCCTTCGGCAGCGCTGTGGGCCGTTTTGACCACCATGGTGCTGAGCTGGCTGGTGTTCGCCTGGTGGAGCGTGCATACGCAAGCCCAGCGCTCACCCGAACACGCCAAGGTGCTGAAAGAGCAGGACCAGCTGCTCAATGAGCTGCGCAGCTTCGTCAGCAACGAGATCGACGGCTCGCGCAGCGAGATCGAACGCGCACGTGAGCTGATCCGTCAGGCCGTCGGCGGCCTGGGTGGCAGCTTCGATGCGATGAGCCGCAAGTCGCGCCAGCAGAGCCAGGCATTGGCGCGCATTGTCGACCGTGCCGGCGATGAAGGCGGCAGCGGCGTTGACGTGGCACGTTTCGCCCAGAACGCCAGCCACCAGATGGAACAGCTGGTGGAAGCGCTGGAACAGGTCAGCGGCCAAAGCAGCAACACCGTGCAGCACATCGATCAGATGGCGCAGCACCTGGATGGCATTTTTGCCCTGCTCGAAGACGTCAAGTCGATTGCCGACCAGACCAACCTGCTGGCCTTGAACGCCGCCATTGAAGCAGCGCGTGCCGGTGAAGCCGGTCGTGGCTTTGCAGTGGTGGCCGACGAAGTGCGCAACCTCTCCGAGCGCTCAACCACCTTCAACGAGCAGATCCGCAAGCTGGCCCACAGCTCCAAGGATGCCATTGCCAAGGTGCGCGAAACCGTCACCCACATGGCCTCGCGCGATATGGACCGGTCACGTGAAGCGCGCTCGGAAGCCGCCTCGATGCTGGACAGCGTGGCAGCGATCAACGCCTCGCTCGGCGACGGCATGCGCGAGATTTCCGAGTGCGGCCGTGCCATCGACGGCAGCGTCGCCGAAGCCGTGCGCGCTCTGCAGTTCGAGGACATCGCCACCCAGGCATTGGGTGGTGTGCATACCCATCTTGACCGCCTGGGTGCGATCAACCGCGAAGCGGTCGCCCTGCAGGAACTGCTGCATCGCAATGGCGGCGTGTTCGACGGCGAGATGATCACCGCCCTGCAACGCACCGGCAGCCGCCTGCGCGAAATGCGCGTGGAATGGGAGCGCCCGCCGCACAAGCCGGTGTCGCAGCAGAGCATGGGCGCAGGCACGGTGGAGCTGTTCTGATTGCACGCAGCGTTCGGCCTGCACACCAGCCCCGGTCTCTGACCGGGGCTTTGCCGTTGCTCTTTCCGCACTGACCATGCCCAGCCTACCCCGCCCCAGCAGCTCGTCCACTGCGCTTTCGTCGCTACAGGCAGGCAGCGATCGCCCACAGTCGGCACAGTGCGCCGGCGCTGGTTTGAGTCGGCGCCAGCAACTTGCCCAGCTTGAATCCTGCACGCAACAGGAGCTGGCGCAGCTGCGGATCACGCGCGATCAGCAAACCGGCCTGCAACCTCGCGATGGCGACAGCAGCCAATGGCTGAGCAGCAGCGTGGACTGGGACCTGGCGGTTCCGTAAAGCTTTCGGGTGTTTGTGATCAACACGCACCGCGCGTGAACTCAGCGGTCATTCACAGCGCAGCTGCAGCCAGCGTAACCACGTAGCCCGGGTAAGCGCAGCGCACCCGGGATGTTCGGCAGACTCAGACACTTGCGAGACCGGCGGCGCTTCAGCTCCCGGGTGCGCTGCGCTTACCCGGGCTACGTTTCTGGCACAGCTGCGGATCACGCGCGACCAACAAACCGGCCTGCAACCACGCGATGGCAACAGCGGCCAATGGCTGAGCAGCAGCGTGGACTGGGACCTGTCGGTTCCGTAAAGCTTTCGGGTGTGGGATCAGCGCGCACCGAGCGCGAGCTCAGCGGTCATCCACAGCGCAGCTGCAGCCAGCGCAACCACGTAGCCCGGGTAAGCGCAGCGCACCCGGGATGCTCGGCAGACCCAGACACTTGCGAGACCCACAGCGTTTCAGCTCCCGGGTGCGCTGCGCTTACCCGGGCTACATTGTTGCAGGGCACTCAACAGCACAAACCATGTGGAGCATCGCGCACACGCATCGTTGCGTGAGCCTGCCAACAAACCTCCCCACCCACGAAAAAGCCCGGCCAGCTATTCTGCGGCCGGGCTTGAGGATGTCGGTGAAGCTCAGTGAGTTGCGCTGATGGCGCTGATCGCCGCGACGGGCGGTATATCCAGCAGCTCGGCCGGGCCATTGCGCAGCCACTGCACCATCTCGCGCGGCCGCAACGGCCGTGAATACAGATAGCCCTGCAACTCGTCACAGCCCTGCTGCTTGAGCATTGCCGCCTCGGCAAGCGTCTCCACGCCCTCGGCCACCACCCGCATGCCCAAGGCGTGGCCGAGATGCACGATGGCCTGGGTAACCTCGGCGGTGCCGGCATCGTGCAGCATTCCCTGCACGAAGCTGCGGTCGATCTTCAAGCGCTGCACCGGGAAGCGATTGAGGTAATGCAGGTTGGAGAAACCAGTACCGAAGTCGTCCACGGCCAGCGGAATGCCATGTTGCTCGAATACATCAAAGCACTGGCGTAGTGCATCGGTATCGCGGATCAGCGCCGATTCGGTCAATTCCAGCTCCAGCCGCTGCGCGGGCCAGCCGGATTGCTGGCAGATGCTGACAACGCGCTCGGCAAAGCCGCGATCACGCAGCTGCAGCGCCGAAACATTGACCGCCACCCGATCAAACTGCAGGCCCGACTGTTGCCAGACCACCGCCTGACGGCAGACCTCCTGCAGCACCCAATCACCGATATGGATGATCTCGCCGCATTTCTCGGCGATGGGGATGAACTCGGCGGGATTGCAGGGACCGATCCGGTTACTGTTCCAACGCAGCAATGCCTCGATGGAAGGCACCGGATCGCCATTGGCGTGCACCAGCGGCTGGTAGACCAGGCTGAATTCGTCGCGCTCGACCGCACCATGCAGCGCATGTTCGATCTCGACACGGCGCTGCGTGCGCGCAAGCGCATCCTGGCTGTAGTACTGGTAGGTATTGCGCCCCGCTTCCTTGGCCGCATGCATGGCCGCATCCGCGGCGCGCAGCAAGGTGTCGAAGTCGTTGCGGCCCTCGTCCAGCAGCGCGATGCCGACGCTGGCGCCGACCTTCAAGGTCGCGTCCTCGCGGTACAGCGGCTCGGCCAGCGATGCGATCAGCTTGCGTGCCACGTGCCCTGCATCCTCCGGCTCCACCAGATTGCGCAGGATGACGATGAACTCGTCGCCATTGAAACGGGCGAACAGGTCGGCATTGCGCAGGTTCTGGTGCAGGCGTGCGGCGGCCGCTTTCAACAACATGTCGCCGGTGGCATGGCCAAAGGTGTCGTTGATGGTTTTGAAGCCATCCAGATCAATGAACAGCATCGCCAGGATGGCGCCGCGCTCACGTGCTTCGATGATGGCCTCCGAGCCCTGCTCGCGCAGCAGCATGCGATTGGGCAAGCCGGTCAACAGGTCGTAATGGGCGAGCAATTCCAGGCGTTCGTCGGCTTCGCGCTCGCGGGTGATATCGCGGAACAGAACCACGTAGCGCTCGGGCAGGCCTTCGCGCTGATCCAGTTCGATCAATACCTGCACCCACACCCGCTGCCCCGAGGGGCGATAGAAGCACAGGTCGAGCTGCTCGGGCAGCCCGCCTTCGGCAATGCGCAGCAGCGCCGCTTCAAAGCCATCCCGCGAATCGGGGGTATACAAATCCAGCGCCTGATCAAGCGTGACCGGCGCTTTGCGCAGACCGTGGATGCGATAGCACTCTTCGGTCCACTGCATCGCCCGCGTATCCACTTCGATCTCGCAGCCGCCGATGCGGCCCAGCGCCGATACGCGGTTGAGCAGCTCGGTGCGCCAGCGGATCAAGGCATCGGTGCGGCGTTGGTTGCTGATGTTCTGGACCTGACCCAGCACCCGCTGCAACACGCCCGCACTGTCGTAATCAAGTTCCACCCAGATGCGCAGCTGCTGCTGGGTCACCGGATCCCGGCCCCAGGTCAGGTCGAAACTGCCGCCGGCCGCATCATCGAGCAGACGCCGCCAGCTGCCAAACAGATGCCGGCGCGCCTCGTTGCTGAGGATGCGCAGCCATTGCCGGCCACTGGGCAAGGGCTCGTCGCCCCAACCAATGGCGGCGGCAAATTCGTCAGACCACTGCACGCGGCCGCGCTGCGGCTCCCACACCCAGCTGCCCATGCCCGCCACGCGCTGTGCCCGCTGCAACAGGGCCTGCTGCGAGCGCAGCTCATCTTCCAGCGATTTCTGTTGCTGGATGTCGGTATAGGTGCCGACCATGCGCAAGGGCTGGCCGTCGCCGGCACGGGTGATTACCTGCCCGCGATCGAGCACCCAATGCCAGCTGCCGTCAGCTTGACGCAGGCGGAACTGGCAGGCGAACGGCACCTGCGGGTCGTGGAGATGGGCGGCGATGGCCTGCCGCAACTGCAGTTGATCCTCGGGGTGGACCTCATCCAACAGCCCCATACCCGTCGGTACGGGCGAATTCGTATGCGCCGGTGCGGTGCGGGAAATTGTATCGGCGACGATATCCCAGTCCCAAAGACTGTGGCCGGCCGACTGCATGGCGATTGTCCAGCGGGCATTTCGCGCCTCGGTATCACTGGCCACGGAGTACAGATAGCCCAGCGGCACGGCCGCTGGCGATTGCACGCTGCTGAGCCAGCCTTCAAGCCGGCAGCCCTCACCGGGCAAGGGGCATGCCACCGCGTCCTGGTGGGCGAGTTGCTGGCGTGCACCGGCCAATTGCTGGCAATAACGTGACAGGCGTTCGGGCAGACCCAGCTCCCGGGCCATGGCATTGGCAGCCAATGGCTGCCCATCCGTATCCAGCAGCACGACGGCTGCGTTCAACGGGTGACGAAGCAGGCTAGCTATGACGCCGCGATCCACGCGATCTATCTCCATGCCCGACAAACCGGGGACTCAATCGATAACGGCACCGCGTCGGCAGAATTGAGCACTTCGTCGCGCGCATTGTGCACAAGCGGCTAAGATGACGCCGACGCTCGCTCCAAATCCCCACCCATCATGCACGCCGATCCGGCCCCCGCTGACGCTGCGCCTGTGCCTGCACCGCTCCAGCCGCGGCGCACTGGCTTGTTCTGGCTGCTTGGCCTGGCCCTTGTGCTGAGCCTTGCCATGGCCGGCGTGTTGCTGGTTGGCACCAATGCTGGCGCGTGGCAGTTGAAATTCGTGATGGCCATCACGCTGACTATTTGCGTGACGTTGTCGGCCCTGGCTTGGCGACTCTGGTCGATGCGTTCGCTAGGCTCCACGCAGCAGCGACAGTCGTACGAATTCGAACAACTCGCCGCACTTCTGCCCGATGGCGTGATGATTGCCGACGGCAACACCGTGCTTTATGCCAACCCGGCCGCCAGCAGCATTCTGGGCATAGGCAATGGCCATACCGACAACGCCACCCAGCTGCTGGCAAGCCTGAGCGCGCACGCGCCCGCTGCAAGCAACAGCGAATTGCCGGTACAGCTGTGCCGGACTGGCGGCGAGCCCTTCCATGCGGTGGTCATCACCCAGCAGCTGCAACGCGCCGGCCGTGCCTGCCAGCTGTTTGTGATCCGCGACCTGAGCGAGCTGGAACATGGCCGTGCCGCCCTGGCGGCCAGCAATGGCGAGCTACAGGCCATGGCCGGGCGCCTGTTCTCATTGCAGGAAGACGAACGCCGCTCGATCTCACGCGACCTGCATGACGACATCGGCCAGGCCATCACCGCGATGAAGCTGGCCGCCTGTGCGGCCCGCGACGAGGACAACACGACGCGCCGGCAGGACGACATCGACCAGATCATCGAGCTGGCCGACACCACGGTGATCAAGCTGCGCAATCTGTCGATGCTGCTGCGCCCGCCGCAGCTTGATGCCCTCGGCCTGGAAGCGGCATTGCGCTGGCAGGCGGGCCTGCTGTTCCGCTCCACCGACGTGGAACTGCTGCTGGACGTGGACGCGCTGCCGCGACGGCCCAGCAACGAGGTGGAACAGGCCTGTTTCCGTATTGCCCAGGAAAGCCTGACCAACGCGTTGCGCCATGCCTGTGCAAGCCAGGTATCGCTGTCGCTGCGCGACAGCAGCCAGGGCGATCTGCACCTGCAGGTGGTGGACGATGGCGAAGGTTTTGACCCAGCCGGGCCGCGCGGGCTGGGCATGATCGTGATGCGCGAACGTGCGCAGAGCGCCGGCGGCAGCCTGCATATTGAAACCGCACCGGGTGCCGGCACCCGGATTGATCTACGTCTACCCTATGCGATGACTGCACCGTGATGCCCCAAGGACCCCGCCCGATGTGGACTGCCAGCCCTGCCTCCACCGGTGACCGCGGCGACGCGCGACCCGCTCGCCTGGGCGCGGGCAACCCGGAGCTGGCGACCCTGGTGGACGCCGCCAACCGCACCGGCACCTCGCTGATGCTGCTGCATCTGGACATCGACCACTTCGCCTCGGTCAACGAAAACATGAGCGCCGAAGTGGGCGACCAGGCCCTGGTGTTGATTGCCGAACGCCTGCGCGGCTTCATCGGCGACCGTGGCAGGCTGTGGCGTCATGGCAGCGATGAGTTCCTGATCGCGGTACCGCGCACCAGCCAGACCCTGTCGCCGGAGGATTTCGCCGAGCAGGTGCGCCAGCAGATCGAACTGCCGTTGTCGGTATTACCGTACACCCTGTTCCTCACCGCCAAGATTGGCGTCGGCCTGTGCCCGGAACATTCCAATACCGCCACCGGCGTGCTGGACCTGGCCGAGGATGCCCTGCACCAGGCCGGCCGCGAAGGCGGCAATGCCGTGCATGTGCACGTGCTGCACAAACCCAGCAGCGCCCACAGTGAAAGCATCATCTCGCGGCAGCTGGTGGATGCCATCGACAACGGCGAGCTGCGCCTGCGTTACCAGCCGCTGGTCAGCGCCCGCGATGGCCACGTCATGGGCATGGAGGCACTGCTGCGCTGGCAGTCACCGACCCTGGGCATGCTGGTGCCGGAACGCTTCATGCGCACCGCCGAGCGCCTGGGCATCATCGTGCAGATCGGCGCCTGGGTGCTGGAAATGACCCTGCGCCAGGCCAAGGTATGGCGCGACCAGGGCTTTGAAGACTTCAATGTCGCAGTGAACGTATCGACCCTGCAGCTGCTGCGGCCGAACTTCTTCACCGAGGTGATGGCGATGCTGCAGTCCATCGGCGTGCCGGCGCGCATGCTGACGCTGGAGATCAACGAAAGCGCGTTGACCAACAACGTCAACTTCGTCCATGAAACGCTGGCCAACCTGCGCAACGAAGGCATCAGCCTGTGTCTGGACAACTTCGGCACCGGCGATTCAAGCCTGAGCGCCTTGGTCCGCTACCCGGTGGACAAGCTCAAGATCGATCGCAGCTTCATCAAGAGTGCGCCTGCCGCCAACCGTGAGGCCGCGATCAGCCGCGCCATCATCGCCATGGGCCACCAGCTTGGCATGACGGTCATTGCCAACGGCGTGGAATCGCAGGCCCAGCTGGGCTTCCTGCGCCGCAATGACTGCGATGTATTCCAGGGCTATCTGTTTGGCGAGCCGATGTCGACCGACGCCGCCGGCATGACCCTGCGCCGCCGCTACCTGCGCCCGGAGGCATTCGCCGAAACCCGCCCTGACCGCACCTTGCTGTTGCTCGATGACGAGGAAAACGTGTTGCGCTCACTGGTGCGCCTGTTCCGCCGCGACGGCTACCGCATCCTGGCGGCGGGCAATGTGCGTGATGCCTTTGATCTGCTGGCAATCAACGATGTGCAGGTGATCCTGTCCGATCAGCGCATGAGCGACATGAGCGGCACCGAGTTCCTGGGCCGGGTGAAGATGCTCTACCCGGATACCATCCGCCTGGTGCTGTCCGGCTATACCGACCTCAATACCGTCACCGACGCGATCAACCGCGGCGCAATCTACCGTTTCCTGACCAAACCATGGAACGACGACGACCTGCGCGAGCATATCCGCCAGGCCTTCCGTACCCACGACGAGAAGCAAGGCGTGGGCGTTTCGCAGGCATAACGCAGCGCCCGGCCAGCGCTTGTGGGAGCGGCGTAAGCCGCGATGCCACTGATGCTGCAGCGCCCGTATTCCGGGTGCAGCAGCAGAGCTACCTAAAGCGCCCGTGAAATTGCAGACGCCGCATCCACGGACACGGCGCCAGCTTCGCGGCTGACGCCGCTCCCACAAGGCTGGAGGCTTATTTTGGCTGGCGGATCGGAAGCACGATGCGGAAGCAGGAGCCCTCGCCTACGGTGCTGTCCAGATCGATGCGGCCATGGTGCTTGTTGATGATGCCGTAGGAGATCGACAGGCCCAGTCCGGTACCGCTGCCGACCGGCTTGGTGGTGAAGAACGGATCGAAGATGCGCTGGCGCAACTCCGGGGAAATGCCCGAACCGTTGTCCTTGAACTCAACCCAGACCTCATCGCCATTGACGCCGGTGCTGACCACGATATTGCCGCGCTCGGCGATGGCATGGCCGGCGTTGAGCAGCAGGTTCATATAGACCTGGTTCAACTCCGACGGTAGGCATTCGATCATCGGCAACTCGCCGTAACGGCGCTCCAGCGTGACCTTGTACTTGAGCTCGTTCCAGATGATGTTGATGGTCGATTCCAGCCCGGCATGCAGGTCGACCAGCTTCCATGACTCATCGCGGCCGGAATACGAGAAATCCTTCAGATCACGCACGATGCGGGTAACCCGCTCGATGCCTTCGCGCGATTCGGCCATCAGCTGTGGCAGGTCGCGGCTGATGAAATCGATGTCCAGGCGGTCGCGGATATCGTCGATTTCCGGAATCAACGCCTTCGGATCCGGGGCCCGCAAGGCCCGCTCATAGGCTTCGATCACGGTGAACAGGCTGCGCAGATACTCCTGCAGGCTGCCCAGGTTGGAGTGGACGTAGCCGATCGGATTGTTGATCTCGTGCGCCACGCCGGCGGCAAGCTGGCCGATGGAGGCCATCTTCTCCGACTGCAGCAGTTTTTCCTGGGTGCCGTTCAAGCGCAGATAGGCCTGGCGCAACTCGGCATGGCGCTGCTGCAACTCGCGCTCGTAGTCCTCCGGGCCATCAATATGCTGGAACAGGGCCAGGAACGCTTCTTCGCCTGCGTCACTGTGTTGATGCAGATGCAGGGTAATGACCCGCTCGCCGATCGGCAGGCTGCCGATCCAGCTGCCCGTCTCACGCGCCTGCGACATGGCGAATGGCGGCAGCAGGGCTTCCAATTGGCGGCCAAGATCAAGGCTGCCGGTGGTATCGACGCCGAACAGCTCGCGCACGAGGCCGTTGGCGACACTTACCTCGAATTTACCGTTGAATACCAGCATGCCCTGCTGGACCCGCTCGCCCAGTGCCCTCAACGTGGCGGACGAGGGAGTAGGCAGAAGAGTGGAGCTGTCGATCTGGGTCACGGCGGCCGATACAACGTGGGAACGGGCCGCCACTATAGCCGGATGCGCGCATCCGGTAGCGGCACTGGTGCCGCCTTTTCCACAGCTCAGGCGACGGCCAGGGGCCGCCGCGAATGGACCGTCTGTGCCTGGCCCTTGGCATCGTAGGCCGGCGCGTTCTCGCTGCGGCCCAGCTGACGCAGGGCCCAGTTGACCTCACGACGGCGGCGGGCAAGCAGTACGCCGTTGGCGTGATTGCGCTCGGCCAGCTCCTTGAGCCGCTCGGCCTGGTGCAATGGCGGCTGCCGCTCCAGCTCGCGCAGGGCGTCCAGCTTTCTGCCGGTGGCCGCAACCAGCGCAGGCACGTCGTGCTCGGCGAGGGCACGTTGCTCGCGGTCCAGCGCTTCACTCAAGCGCTGCAACGGGTCGCCCATGCTCAGGTTCATCCCTGCAACTGCTGGTCCAGGCCCAGCATGCGGGTGGCGATGGCATCGGGATTGATCTTGTAGCTGCCGTTCTCCAGCGCCTCACGCACCGCTTGCACGCGGGCCTGGTCAATCGCCGGGGCGGCACTGAGTTCACGCTGTACGGCCTGCAGCTGGGTCGCTTCGCCAGTCAGGCGCACGCTGTCGGCAGCCTCGATCGGCTTGGGCTTGGCGTCGCCTGCGGCGGCCACCTTGGTGTTGATCGCCACGCTGCGCAGCTGCGCAGCGGCTGCAATACCACCGTCGATTTTCTGGCTCATGTGATGGAGTCCTGATTCGGTTCAAAAACGATAACGGCAGTGCCGGGCGGATCTTTAGCGATTTATCGACTTACAAGTACATCACCGCCCGGGGTGGCGGTACCTTGCATTACCCGGCGTGAAGACAGGTTCTCGACCGAGACCCGCTCGCCCTCGCCCGCATCCCCGAGCGCCCGCCCGGCCATGCGTACTTCCACCCCGCCCCGGCGTGATACCAGCGCCACATTATCGCCGCGGCGGACGGTACGCGGCGCCACCAGGTCGGTTGCCGAGAGCAGGCTGCCCGCGCTCAAGGCGCGCCGCGCCACCCGCCCCACCGCGGCCTCCGGCTTGAGCAGTACGGCGCCGGCCAGCCGTGCCGTGTCACGCTTAACGCTGCTTATATCGGCCGCTGCCAGCACTTCTCCAGCCGCCACGCCACGGCTCAGCACCAGCACCTGCTGCTCGCGGCGGACCTTGACCGGTACGAACAGGCGCCAGCCCCCGGCCTGCGGGCAGGCCACCTCCACCGTGGTATTGGCCGTGGCCTTGGCCTGCAGCGGCTGTGCGCAGGCGGGCAGCCGCAGATTGGCATCCACCTGCGCCTCGCCATTCTCACCGGCCGCCAGCGTCGCCAGTGCCGCCGCACGGATCGTATCCACCGGCTGGAAGGCCGACGCCCAGGCCCAGCAAGGCAGCAACAGGCAGAGGGAAAGGAGTAAGCGCATCAGCGGCAGCCACCCGGTCTATGAAAAGGTTCGCGGGGGTTGTTGCAAGTGCCGTGCCATTGCCGCTGGCCGCCAACGCTCAAGTTGTCGGCCACTGCCGCCGATACAGCAACCATGTCACAAGACCTGCTCAACCGAATTGACCAGCGCACCCGGCTGGCCGGCCACAATCGCCTTGCCCTGCTGCTGTTCCGCCTCGGCGGCCGTCAGCTTTTTGGCGTGAACGTCTTCAAGGTGCAGGAGGTACTGCGCCGCCCTGCCCTGTTCCAGGTGCCCGGGCTGCCCACACAGTTCGCCGGCGTGGCCGATGTGCGTGGCCGCTCGGTACCGGTGCTGGACCTTGGCCTGGCAATCGGCCACCCCGAGCGCGAGCCCGAGGCCGATACCGCGCCGGGCTACCTGGTGGTGACCGAGTTCAACCGCTCGGTACAGGGCTTCCTGGTCAGCGGCGTCGAGCGCATCGTCAATATCGCGGTGGAAGACATCCACCCGCCGCCGGAGCTGGGCGCCGAATCGACCTATCTGACTGCGGTTACGCGTTTCCAGGGCGAGTTGATCCAGGTGATCGACGTCGAAAGCGTGCTAGCCGACATTGCCCAGGTGCGCAGCGAGGCGGTGCTGGATCCGTCCATGGCGCTGCCGGCCGATGCCCCGCCAATGCAGGTGCTGGTGGTGGATGATTCCCGCGTTGCAAGGCAGCAGATCCGCAGTGTGCTGGATCAGCTGGGCGTGACCGCCACCCTGCTTTCCGATGGCAAGCAGGCGCTGGAGCACCTGTTGCAGATCCACGCAGCCGGGGAAAACCCGGCCGACCGCTATGCCATGGTGATCTCCGACATCGAGATGCCAGCCATGGACGGCTATACGCTGACGACGGAAATCCGCCGCCACCCCGGCTTGGCCGGCCTCTACGTGCTGTTGCACACCTCGCTGTCGGGCGTATTCAACAACGCCATGGTGGAACGGGTGGGCGCCAATGCCTTCGTCGCCAAATACAGCCCGCACGAGCTGGCCGATTTCGTGCTGCAGCGGCTGCGGCATGTGGCTGAGACGCAGTACGCCTACGGTTGATTTGAGCTGGGGTTTCGGTGACGCGGGGACCTTGTGGGCCTTTGCGGCGAGCCCCTGCCGACGCTTCTGCCCCCTCCCTTT
>NZ_LDJJ01000040.1 GCF_001431465.1 Stenotrophomonas terrae
CCTCCCAACCCTCCCCTTCGCCTGCGGCGAAAGGGAGGACGTTGAAACGCAGAAAGGGCGCCGCGAGGCGCCCTTTCTATTTGCTACCTACCGAGTGGATCAGGCGGCGACGACGCGCACCATTTCCAGGCACTTGTTGGAGTAGCCCCACTCGTTGTCGTACCAGCTGACCAGCTTGACGAAGGTGCTGTCCAGGGCGATGCCGGCTTCGGCGTCGAACACGGAGGTGTGGGTCTCGCCGCGGAAGTCGGTGGCCACCACCTTGTCTTCGGTGTAGCCCAGGATGCCCTTCAGCGCGCCTTCGCTCTGTGCCTTCACTTCGGCGCAGATTTCAGCGTAGGTAGCTTCCTTTTCCAGCTCGACGGTCAGGTCGACCACCGACACGTCCGAGGTCGGCACGCGGAAGCTCATGCCGGTCAGCTTCTTGTTCAATTCCGGGATCACCACGCCAACAGCCTTGGCGGCGCCGGTGGAGGACGGAATGATGTTTTCCAGGATGCCGCGGCCGCCGCGCCAATCCTTGTTGGACGGGCCGTCAACGGTCTTCTGGGTAGCGGTAGCCGCATGCACGGTGGTCATCAGGCCGCGTTTGATGCCCCACTTGTCGTTGATGACCTTGGCCAGCGGGGCCAGGCAGTTGGTGGTGCACGAGGCGTTGGAGACGATGCTCTGGCCGGCGTAGGTCTTGTGGTTCACGCCGAACACGAACATCGGCGTGTCGTCCTTGGACGGGGCCGACAGGATCACCTTCTTGGCGCCGGCATCAAGATGCTTCTGCGCGGTTTCCTTGGTCAGGAACAGGCCGGTGGATTCGATCACCACGTCCACGCCCACTTCGTCCCACTTCAGGTTGGCCGGGTCGCGCTCCTGGGTCAGGCGGATCTTCTTGCCGTTGACCAGCAGGTCGCTGCCCGACACTTCCACATCAGCCTTGAAACGGCCGTGCACCGAGTCGTACTTGAGCATGTAAGCCAGATAGTCCGGCTCCAGCAGATCGTTGATGGCCACGATCTCGATGTCATTGCCGAAGTTCAACACTGCCGAACGCAACACATTGCGCCCGATGCGACCGAAACCGTTGATGCCGACCTTGATTGCCATGTTCACAAGCTCCTGCAGCCGCAAAGCCGTTGCGGCGGGGGTGGAAAGGGGACGCCATTCTAACAGGACAGCTGCCCGCCCCGTGGCCGCCCTGGGCATGGCCGCAGCTGAGCGCCAGCTGAGCACAAACCCGTGTTTGATCAGGATCAAAGCGCTCCCCCGGCCCGGTCCCGACACTGGTGCCACCTCCACCAAGCAATGGAATTACACATGCGCAAGACCTCCGCCCTGCTGCTCTCCGGCCTGGCTGCCGCCGTGGCCCTGGCTGCCACCGCCCCCGCCATGGCCCAGTCCAAGGGCGACTGGACCCTGGGCGTCGGCGTCCATGCCGTTGACCCGAAGTCCGATGCCGGTGATCTGAACGGTGCCGCGCTGGGCCTGGGCAAGCTGTCCACCAAGGTCGACAGCGACGTCAAGCCGACCGTCACCTTTGAATACTTCGTCGCCGACAACATTGGCGTCGAAGTGCTGGCAGCGCTGCCGTTCAAGCACGATGTCAGCATCAACGGTGTCGGCAAGGTCGGCGAAACCAAGCAGCTGCCGCCGGTGGTCTCGCTGCAGTACCACTTCACCAACAGCAGCAAGGTCACTCCGTTCGTCGGCCTGGGCGTGAACTACACCAAGTTCTTCAGCACCGACAGCAAGGGCGCGCTGGCCGGCACCAAGCTGAAGCTGGAAGACTCCTGGGGCCTGGCAGCACATGCTGGCCTGGACTTCGCCGTCAGCGACAAGGGCGCGCTGCGTGTTGACATGCGCTGGGCCGATATCGACACCAAGGTGAAGGTCAACGGCAATTCGCTGGGCACCGCCAAGATCGATCCGCTGGTGTACGGCGTGGCGTACGTCTTCAAGTTCTGAGCCTTGCCGCGGTTGCAGGGCAAGCAGGCACTACCCTCCCCCAACCAGCACGTCCCCGGCTACCGCCGGGGGCGTGTTTCGCCATCTGGCGCACGCAGCTGGCCCCACCGCAGCCGTTAGAATGGCGGCATGAACAAGCTCCACCGTCTCCTGTTGCCGGCTGTCGGCATCACCCTCGCTGTTTCCGCATTGATCCCCGGCCAGGCCCTGGCATGGGGCGCACAAGGCCACCGGCTGGTCGCGCGCATTGCCGAACCCAATCTCCACCCCGCCACCAAGGCGGAAATTGACCGCCTGTTGGCTGCCGAACCCGGCGCCAGCCTCAGCAGCATCGCGCCCTGGGCCGACCAGCTGCGCGGCAACGATCCCGACCTGGGCAAGCGTTCGGCCAGCTGGCACTACGTCAACATGGCCGAGGACGACTGCGCGTTCTCCCCGCCCAAGCACTGCGCCAACGGCAACTGCGTGGTCGGCGCCCTGCAGGAACAAAGCGCGCTGCTGGCCAACCGCCAGCTCAGCGATGCCGAACGTCTGCAGGCGCTCAAGTTCGTCGTACATCTGGTCGGTGACCTGCACCAGCCGCTGCATGCCGGTTATGGCCACGACCGCGGCGGCAACAACTACCAGTTGCAGTTCAACGGCCGCGGCACCAACCTGCATTCGGTCTGGGACAGCGGCATGTTCTACACGCTGCAGTTGAACGACGACCGGTTCCTGCAACGCCTGCAGGCACTGCCGTCGCCGGGCCGCCTGCGCGCACCGGACCTGCAGCGCGACCCCGCATTGTGGGCCGAGCAGACCTGCCGCATCGCCACTCGCAAAGGCCTGTACCCGAGCGGTCACAAGATCGATGAGCGTTACACCGCGACCTGGGAGCCGGTTGCCGAGGCCCAGCTTCGCCTGGGCGGTGAACAGCTGGCGGTCTTGTTGAACCAGCTGCTCGACACTCCCTGAGCAATCAACACGCCTGCTGCCGAGCAGGCGTGCACTCAGTGCAAGCTATCCTCGCGGCGAACCACTGCCCTGCCCTCAACCACTTCGAAGGTGAAGGCATAGGGCAGGGTTACCGGCACCACCTCGATGCGTGCGGCCTTTGTGCAATCCCCGTTCGAAGGCGCCTGCACACCGGCAGCGTAATGACAGACCGCAGCCGGCTCGAACAACCACCCGGAGGTGGCTGTCAGCGCAGCTTGCAGCAGACCCACATTAGCCGCATCGCTTCCCGCGCCGCAGGCCGAGTGCGCCAACAGTGGCGTGCTACGTTCCACACGCCCCTGCGCATCCAGGATGACATTCACGCATACCGTTGTGGCAGCCAACGAACGCTTGGCGTACTCCGACGGCAACAGCGGATCAGCATCCCTTACCGCAACCGGCATGCGGAAGCTTTCCGTGGCGGCCAACTGATAGGGCTGTATCTCGCCTGCGCCACCGGAAGACTCGGGCGTCAGCACCTGCCGGTGTTGGTTGAGGTTGAAACTGCTGCCCACCTGTTCTTTGGCCGGCTGCGTCGCACAGCCGGCAAGCATCAGTGCGGCGAGCACCACGACGTTCCCGCGCACCTCAGCCCCTGCTCTGGGTTTCGGAGTAATGCATTTCTTCATCGTCCATATCAAACGAGATCGGTACTTTGATGACGCCGGCAACCGGCTTGCCGTCCTTCATCGCCGGCGCGAAGCGCCACTGCCGTGCAGCGGCAATCGAGGTCGCTTCGAACACACCCTTGGGATGCGCCTCGGTGACGACCACGTCGGTCGCCCGGCCTTCAGCGTCCACCGCGATACGCAGCACCACCTTGCCGGTGGTGCGGCTATCCATCGCATCGCGCGGATAGCTGGGCGGCGGCATCCGCCCGGCATACGGTAAGGCAACCTGCTCGGCGTTGCTGGAAGCTGCCGATACGATGGCCGGATCCCCCGCCGCTAAAGCGACCGAGCGCAGCTCCAGCACCCAGGTCGAGCGCCCGTCAGCAGTGGACACTTCGATGCCTGCAGCCACATCGGGCTTGATCAGCAAGATCGGCGACGAGATCAGATCCCCATTCGCCTTCAGCCTGCCTTTGAGCGTGAGCATGCCGTCGGCGGCAGGCTGCAGGGTGAACTCCGCTGCCCACTGCACGCCCTGGTCCGAGCTGGCGCTGAAAGAGAACGGTGTGCCTGCCGACTGCTGCAGCTCGAAGCGCTGCTTATTACCATCCAGTGTTGCCTCCACGAAGGTTGAATACACCGTGCCCTTGCCGGTCGTTGTGGATGTGGATGAAGAAGAAGACGATGTCGACGTGGAGATGGACACCGCCTTGCCCGGCTGCGCAGCCCAGGCGGTATAGCCGAAAGCGGACGACAAACCCAACGACAGCACCAACATGGCACACCACTGCTTCCTGCCCGGTACGGGACGCTTCAACATGGCAATACGCTCCTTCAATGGATGATGGTTCTGCCAGTGACACCCCACCGGCAGCGGGGACGCGGCCAGCCCGGTTTTGAGCATGGCCTCGCCGTAACTGCGGCGTGCACCCGAGACCCGGGCAATCACACGTTCATCGCAGGACAATTCCTGGTCTTGGCGGCAGCAGCGCAGGGCGAACAACAACAGCGGGTTGAACCAGTACAGGCACTGCAACAGCGCCAACAAGGCGTTGATCACGATGTCGCCACGTTGCAGATGCACGCGTTCATGCAACAGCACCAGTTGCTGCTCGATCGGCAGGTAGCGCGCTTCGAAACCGGCCGGCAGCACGATCCGCGGGCGCAACAAGCCCATCGCCGCAGGCAACCCCGCCACCGTCTGCGCCTGCCACAGACCATCGTCGCGTTGGCTGAGCCGACCCAGCCCGCGCTGGAAATTCCGCTGCTGGCGATACAGACGCAACGCCATCAGCAGCACTCCGCTCAGCCATGCGCAGCACAACCACAGCGGCCAATGCGCTATCAGCGCAGGGCCGGCAACTACCGCCTGCCCAACCTGCACGGCCACCTCGCTGACCCGCATCGGCACCGCCGCGACCTGCGGTGCAGGCAGCAACACCGCCAGCAGCGCTACCGGCAACAGCAGCCAAAGCAGATACGCAGCGCTTGCGCCAAGCCAGTACCGCAGCGGCTGGCGCAGGATCAGCGCCAGCGCAACCGCAGCACTGCTGGCCAAGGTGGTCTTGAGCAGCAGTGCCAGGATCTCAGCGCTGGTCATCGTCGAGCCCCTCCAGCAGTTTGCGCAGCTCGGCCACGTCCTCGCGGCTGAGCCGCTGGTGCTGGCTGAAATGGGCGACCAAGGGCGCAACCCGGCCGTCAAACAGCCGCTCGATCAGGCTGCTGCTCTCTTCCAGCAACCAGGCATCGCGCTGCACCAGCGGCGCATACAGGAAGCGCCGGCCATCTTTGGCGGCGCCGATCGCTGCCTTGTTGAGCAGACGGTTGAGCAGTGTCTTGACCGTAGCTTCGGCCCAGTCATTGCCGCCGGGCAGGCGCGCGATAACCTCTTCTGCGGACAGCGGGTGTTGCCCCCAAAGGACTTCCATGACCACGGCCTCGGCCTCGCTGATACGGATCATCGTTTACGCCTGTAATTTTTATCGATTACACGAGTAAACGAAAGCCCTGTCAAGCCCTCACCAAGTGATTCAGGGGCGACATGCTGTAATGCCGACACCCCCGCAGATACCGGACACCATGCCCCATCACGTGACCGACCTCGATGCCGCCGTGGACTGGCTGCTGAGCAACATCCAAGGCCCCCTGCGCATCGGCGCACCGCTGGCACTGGGCAAGCCACATCGTTTGCTCAATGCCCTGTACGCGCGTATCGAACACGACCCGGCGCGGCCGCTGCAGCTGTACACCGCGCTGTCGCTGAATCCGCCACAAGCAAAAGGTGACGGCCTGGAAGCACGCTTCATGCGCCCCTTCGTGGAACGCCACTTCGGCAAGGACTTCCCGCGCCTGGCCTACTCGGACGCGATCGTCCGCGACGCCCTGCCCGCGCATGTACAGGTGGAAGAGTTCTACATGCAATCCGGCGCGCTGCTGCGCTCGACCCAAGCGCAGCGCTACTACACCAGCCTGAACTACACGCATGCCGCCGATGCGGTGGCGCAGCGCGCGCCCAATGCCATCGTGCAGAAAGTCGCCTGGCGCGAGGGCAGCGAGCAGCTATCGCTGTCGTGCAACAACGACATCACCCAGGACACGCTGGATGCCATCGCCGCGCGCGGCCTGCCCAAGCCGCTGTTGATCGCCGAGATTGATCCGCAACTGCCGTGGCTGGGTGGAACCGCCGCCGTCGATCCGGATTTCTTCGACCTTGTCATCACCCCACCCGGCCCCTATCCGCCGCTGTTCGGCCTGCCGCGTCAGCCGGTCAGCGATGCCGACTACGCCATCGGCCTGTATGCCAGCACCTTGGTGCGCGACGGCGGCACCCTGCAGATCGGCATTGGCACCCTGGCCGATGCGCTCAGCCACGCGCTGGTGCTGCGACATACCGACAACGCGCGCTATCGGCAGATTCTGCATGCGCTGGATCCGCAGCTGGCCGAGCACCCGCTGGTGCGCGAAGCCGGCGGGCTTGGGCCGTTTGAAATCGGCCTGTACGGCTGCAGCGAAATGCTCAACGAAGGCTTCCGCAAGCTGGTGCAGACCGGCGTGATCTGGCGCAAGGTGCATGATGACCTGGGCCTGATGCAGCGCCTGGCCGACGGCACCGCCAGCAACGGCGACCGCGGCCGCCTCGCACGCGAAGGCGAGTACCTGCACGGCGCGTTCTATCTGGGCTCATCCGAGTTCTACGACTGGCTGCGGAGGCTGCCCGAGGCTGAGCGCAGCGCCATCGGCATGCGCCGCATAAGCGAGATCAATCAGTTGTACGGCGGCAACGAAGCGCTGGAGCGACTGCAACGTCGCGATGCCCGTTTCTTCAACTCCTGCATGATTGCCAGCGCGCTCGGCGCAGCCGCCTCCGATGCACTGGAAGACGGCCGCGTGGTGTCTGGTGTCGGCGGTCAGTACAACTTCGTGGCGATGGCACACGCCCTGCCCGATGCACGCAGCATCCTGATGTTCCGCGCGGTGCGCGAAGACGGCGGAAAGGCGCAGTCCAACGTGCGCTGGAACTATGGCCACACCACCATTCCCCGCCATCTGCGCGACATCTTCGTCAACGAATACGGCATTGCCGACCTGCGCAACATGACCGACGAAGACTGCGTCAGCGCCATGACCGGCATCACCGATGCGGCCTTCCAGCCGGCTTTGCTGGAACAGGCCAAAGCCTCGAAGAAGCTCGCACCGGACTTCCTCGCGCCGGTAAGCTGGCAACAGAACCGCGCCGAAGTGCTGCGCGCGACGCTGGCGCCGTTCCGCGCCGATGGCAGCTTGCCCGACTACCCGCTGGGCAGTGACTTTGATGCGGTCGAACAGGATCTGCTGCGGGCGCTCGGATGGCTGAAATCTGCGACGGCCACGCCGATGGGCAAGCTGCGCACCGTGTTGACGGCACTGCGCCAGCCGGCTGCCGAGAACGATGCGATGTACATGCAGCGGATGGGACTGGAGCGCCCGCGCAGCTTTGGCGAGCGGCTCAATGCCGGGCTGTTGCGGGTTGGTCTGGCACGGAGTACGGCGAAAGCTTGATGGTTTGCATCGGCACCTGATCGGGCGCTGAGAAGGCCGGTTTTTTTGTGGGAGCGGCGTAAGCCGCGAAGCTGGCAATCGGCAAGGCCATCGATAGCCAGATGCTCTCAGCTTCGCGGCTTACGCCGCTCCTACAATGGTTGGAATACCGGGAAGGCTTCTGCCGAGCATGGCTCGGCACTACAGACCTGCTCCCTCCCTTTCGCGCAGCGAAGGGGAGGGTTGAGGAGGGGGTAGCCTTTCGCTGGTAAAGCCCCCTGCCGAGCATGGCTCGGCACTACAGGTGGGGCTAAACCAAAACAAAGGCCGGGTTTCCCCGGCCTTTGTTCAACACCTGTAATGCAAGGCGATCAGTTTGCGGTCAGCGCCTTGGCTGCTGCCACAACCGCTTCGGTGGTGATGCCGAAGTGCTTGTACAGCTTGTCGGCCGGGGCCGATGCGCCAAAGGTATCCAGGCCGATCACCGCACCGTCCAGGCCCACGTATTGGCGCCAGAAACCAGTGACGCCGGCTTCAACGGCCACGCGCTTGCGCACGGCGTTCGGAAGCACGGATTCGCGGTAAGCCGCGTCCTGGCGATCGAACACGTCGGTGCACGGCATCGACACCACACGAGTCTTGATGCCGGCAGCGTCCAGCTCGGCCTTGGCGGCCACGGCCAGACCAATTTCCGAACCGGTGCCGATCAGGATCACGTCCGGGGTACCGGCTGCATCAGCCAGCACGTAACCACCGCGTTCGATCTGCTGCACCTGCTCGGCCGTACGCGGCTGCGGGGCCAGGTTCTGGCGGCTGAAGATCAGGCAGCTCGGGCCATCCTTGCGGACGATGGCGGCCTTCCAGCTGACCGCCGATTCGGCCGCATCGCAGGGACGCCATACATCGTTGTTGGGGATGTAGCGCAGCGAGGACACGTGCTCCACCGGCTGGTGGGTCGGGCCGTCTTCGCCCAGGCCGATCGAGTCGTGGGTGAACACATGGATGACGTGCGCCGGGATCAGCGCGCTCATACGCAGCGCGTTGCGGGCGTAGTCGCTGAACACCAGGAAGGTGGCGTCGAACGGCAGGAAGCCGCCGTGCAGGGCCAGGCCATTGGCGATGGCGCTCATGCCGAACTCACGCACGCCGTAGTGCACGTAGTTGGCATGCGGGTCTTCGCCGACCACGGTCTGCGCACCCTTCCACAGGGTCAGATTGGAACCGGCCAGGTCGGCCGAGCCACCGATGATTTCCGGCAGCAGCGGTGCGAAGGCCTGGATGGCGTTCTGCGAGGCCTTGCGCGAGGCGATGTTCGGCGCTTCGGCCTGCACCTGGGCGATGTACGCGTCGGCCTGGGCAATGAAATCGCCCGGCAGCTCGCCGTGCGAACGACGGGTCAGTTCGTCGGCGTCGGCCGGGAACTGTGCTGCGTACTTGTCGAACAGCTGCTCCCACTCGGCCTGACGCAGGGTGCCGGTGCCGCCAGCGCGCCAGCCGGCGTAGATTTCTTCCGGAATCTCGAACGGGCCGTAGGGCCAGTTCAGCGCCTTGCGGGTGGCTTCCAGTTCGTCCTTGCCCAGCGGTGCGCCGTGGCTGGATTCCTGGCCGGCCTTGTTCGGCGAGCCAAAACCAATGGTGGTCTTGCAGCAGATCAGGGTCGGCTTGTCGAACTGCGACAGCGCCTGCTCGATGCCGGCCTTGATGCTTGCCGGGTCGTGGCCGTCGACGTCGCGCACCACGTTCCATCCATAGGCCTCGAAGCGTTCCGGGGTGTTGTCGGTGAACCAGCCTTCCACTTCACCGTCGATGGAGATGTTGTTGTCGTCCCAGAAGCAGACCAGCTTGCTCAGGCCCCAGGTGCCAGCCAGCGAGGCGGCTTCGTGGGAGATGCCTTCCATCAGGCAGCCGTCACCCATGAACACCCAGGTGCGGTGATCGACAACTTCGAATTCCGGGCGGTTGTAGCGCTGCGACAGCAGCTTCTCAGCCAACGCGAAACCCACGGCATTGGCCAAGCCCTGGCCCAGCGGACCGGTGGTGGTCTCCACGCCCGGGGTTTCGTGACGCTCCGGATGGCCGGCGGTCTTGCTGCCCAGCTGGCGGAAGGCCTTCAGTTCTTCGATCGGCAGGTCGTAGCCGCTCAGGTGCAGCAGCGCGTAGTGCAGCATCGAGCCGTGACCGTTGGACAGCACGAAACGGTCGCGGTTGAACCACTTCGGATTGTTCGGGTTGTGACGGAGATAGTCGTTCCAGAGCACTTCGGCGATATCGGCCATGCCCATCGGCATGCCGGGATGACCGGACTTGGCGGCTTCGACCGCATCAGCGGCAAGGAAACGGATGGCGTTCGCCAACTGGCGGCGGGTGGGCTGCGTCATGGGTCGTCAGAATCAGGAGGCTCCCGCGGAACTGCGGGCGGCCTATTGTCCCACAAGCTACCGCCGGGATCAGTCCGTAAAAACTGATGCCGGTTTACCTAGGGTCCGGTCGAGGGAGGGGCGCTCCGCTCGAAAGCCCCCCCCTCTCCCCAACCCCAGAAACAAAAACGGCCACCCCGTTCAGGATGGCCGTCAAAAGCACGGATCAAGCAGGCTCAGCCCTGCGGGTGATGTCTTCCCATGCTGTCATCGCTCTCGCCACGTGCCACCAGGGTGGTCAGGGCCAGGTCGCCGGTCACGTTCAGCGCGGTGCGGCACATGTCCAGGAAGTGGTTCACGCCCAGGATCAGTCCGATACCGGCCGGGTTGAC
Organism: Stenotrophomonas terrae; assembly: GCF_001431465.1. Lineage (GTDB taxonomy): Bacteria > Pseudomonadota > Gammaproteobacteria > Xanthomonadales > Xanthomonadaceae > Stenotrophomonas > Stenotrophomonas terrae. Next base: position 10,312 of record NZ_LDJJ01000040.1, read on the forward strand.
CCCGACCATGGCGCAGATCAGCGCCACCACCGGCAGCGAGCCGGAGGGCACACCGGCGGTACCGATGCCGCCGAGGATGCAGACCACCATCACCATGAACTGCTGGCCGATGCTCAGGTCCACGCCGAAGAACTGGGCCAGGAAGATCACCGTCACACCTTCGAACAAGGCTGTGCCGTTCTGGTTGGCGGTGGCACCAACCGTCAGAACAAAGCGCGAAACCTTGTGCGGGAAACCCATCTGGTCGGCCACCCGCAACGCGGTCGGCAAGGTGGCATTGGACGAGGCGGTGGAAAACGCCATCACCGTGGCTTCCTGGGTCTGCCGGAAGAACTGGATCGGCGAGCGCCCGGCCAGCTTCACCGCGATGCCGTAGCTGACAAACATATGGGTGGCCAGCGCCAGCACCACCACGCCCACATAGGCGCCAAGCTTGATCAGCAGGTCAAAGCCGAAGATAGCGGCCAGATTGAACATGAAGCAGGCCACTGCGTACGGCGCCAGGCGGATGACCAGGTTGATCAGGGTCATCGAGATCTCGAACAGACCTTCGATCGTCTTGCGCAGCGTGGCCACCTTCTCGGCCGGCGACAGCACCATGCCGATACCGAGCATCAATGCGAAGAACATCAGCGAAAGAATCTTGCCGTTGTCCGAAGCCGCGTCGATGACGTTGTCCGGCACGATCGACAGCAGCATATCCAGGCCCTTGGGCGCGGTGCCGGCACCGGCCACTATTGCCTTGCTGCGTTCGGCGTTCTCGGCCAGCAGCTTGGCCGCCACCGCCGGATCAACGCCCGCCCCTGGCTGGAACAGATTGACCAGCACCAGGCCGATCAATACCGCCACGCCGGACAGCACGATGGTGTAGGCCAGCGATTTCCAACCGATGCGCCCAAGCGAACGGATGTCCCCCATCTCCGACACGCCCATCACCAGCGCCGAGAAGATCAACGGCACGATGAGCATGAAGATCAGGCTCAGGAACAGCCCGGAGACCGGCGTGGTCAGATAGGTGGTTACCGTATGCACCCAGGCCGCATCCGGACTGACAAGGTGCACGATCAGACCCAGCAGCAGGCCGACGCCGAAGCCGATCCCTATTTTCCAGTGGAACGGCATTTTGGCTGTGGTCGTTGCTGCGTTGGCCATAGGTGGGCTTCCCTCCGAGAATGGATCAGCTTAACAGACGGTGTACAGCCGCCCTTTTCAGCTTTGTCCCGGATAAAGAGGGTCCAACAGCGGTTTTTCCACCACTGCGGTTTGCCGCCAACGCGGACCGGCTTTGAACACCTCCCGCAGACGGGCGCGGGCGGCACTTACATCACCCTCGCCGCCCCAGCGTGCGCGTTGCATGCGCTGCAAGGCCTCGCGCTGGGCCGGGTCATCCAACCTGTCCAGCACCGCATCCAGGCCATCCACCCCGGCCATCGCCGCCAGAATATGCGCCACCTCGTCGAGGCTGCCGGCATCCAGCGCTCGCCGCAGATCGGCCGTGCCGTAGGCCGAACCCGTCGCGTTGGCAACGTTGGCGCGCGTGCCTTGGACAACGACAGTCGCGCGCCGGCGCGACAGTCCCCAGATCAGGGTGGCCAGCCACAACAGGGCAAAACCCGCGGCCAGTGCAGGCCACAGCCAGTTGTTGGCCGGGTCGCCTGCAGCAGGTAGTGCTGTCGCAGACAGTGCCGGCGAACCGGCCGCCGCTGGCTGCGCCAATGGTGGTGGCAGCATGGCGTTGTTGCTGCCTTGGGCAACCTGCAGATTCAGCGCAGGCAACGCGGTGGTACGCGCCTGCCCGGCCGTCACATCCCACCACGCCATCTGGATGCCAGGCACGGTCAGCGCGCCGGTCTGCTGCGGCACGATCGAATAGCGTCGGGTCAGCTTCAACTGCGGGCTGGCGCCGTCGAAGGTCTCATCGTATTGCGGCGGTTCGGCGAATACCTGGGCGCTGTCACCCAGCGAGGGCACCGGCAGTTCCGGGAACTGCGCCTTGGTCGCACCGCTGGCAATGGCTTCCACTTCGATGGCGATGGCCTCGCCAGTGCGTCCGCTGTTGGGCGCAGCGGTGTAGCGCAGCTGCAGGTTCTTCAGCGGCAGCCAGGGTTGCGGCGCATTGACGGGCGTGGCCCGTATCTGCAGGGTCTGGTCCGCGCCTTGGGCGCTGAGCTGGCCGTTGTCACGGCCAAAGAAATCGTCGAAGAACCCACCGGCGCCTTGACCGCTGAAGCGTGCACCGGCCAGCTGCAGCGGCCCGCTGCGTTCGGGGATCAGCAAGAAGCGCCGTTCCACCACGTTGTAGCGGCGCCCGTTGACTTCGCGTACGGAGGTACGGTCATCGCCAATGCGCTGCAGCGAAGCCGCCGCCGGTGTATCCAGTACCAGTTCGCCGGACGCCAGCTGGGTGGCGAAATACAGCCGCACTACCACCCCCACGCTCTGCTGCACGTAGGGCTGCTTGTCGTCGACCTCGGTTTCGATGAAGGCCAGCGCATTGCTGTCGCGGCTGGCCATCGGTGCCGCTTCCACCTTCACCAGCAAGGGCGTGGTGCTGGCGTTGCCAACCCGCAGGGCGGGAATATCCAGCATGCCGGTGCGCCGCGGCGTCAGCGTCACCGCGTACTGCGCGCTGTTGCGGGTGGCGCCACCGCCCATCTGCAGTTGGCGGCTGCTGCTCTGCGCACTCAGGGTGAAGTCCGCCTGCAGCGGCGTGTAATCCGGCGCGCCGGACTGATCGGTCTCGATGGTGAGGGTGATGCTCTCGGCCTGGGTGATGCTGTCGCGATCCAGCCAGGCGCGGGTCTGTGCCTGCAGCAGGCCGCAGAAGGCCAGCAGGCTCAGCAGCAGCCAGCGCTGCAGGCGCAAGGATGGGTGGTTCTTTGTCATCGTTTTTCCCGCATCCGTCGCTCGTACTCGAGCTGGAACTTTGCTTTCAACAAATCACCGGGTTCGTCCGGCACCCGCTGCATCCAGGCTTCAACGGCCTGCTGCTGTTCGCGCTGGGCCGGCGTCATCGCCGCTGCCACGGCACCGTCCTGCTGCTCACCTTCGCCGGCCTGTTGCTGGCGCATCGCCTCGGCCATGCGCTGGCGCTGGGCCTGGTCGGCCTGCTGCTGCCTGCCGGCATCCTCGCTCTGCGGCGGCTGCTCGCCCTTGTCCGGCGACCGGCTGCCGTCCTGCGACGGGTTCTGCTCGGCGGGCCGCTGGCCTTGTTGCGCCGGGTTCGACGGCTGGCCCGTTTGCCCATTCTGCGGCTGACCCTGTTGCCCGGATTGCTGGCCCTGCTGGCCCTGTTGGTTCTGCTGCGAAGGGTTCTGCTGCTGGCCCTGCTGCCCGGGCTGATCCTTGCCCTGCTGCGGCTTGGAAGGATTGGATTGTTTGCCCTGCTGCCCCTGCTGCCCCTGCTGCGACTTGCGCTTGCGCGCGGCATCCACCGCTGCACGGTTGGCCAGCGCATCCTGCATGCCGGGATGCGCTTTCAAGGCGCGGTCGTAGGCCTCGATGGCTTCGTCGTACTTGCCTTGGCGAGCCAGCGCATTGCCCAGGTTGTACCAGCCCTGATCGCTGTCGATGCCTTCGAACTTCTTCTGCGCGGTGGCGAAATCACCAAGCCGGTAGGCGTCAACGCCTTCGCCCAGGCGCTGGTGCTGGCGCTGATCGGCGCGTTGCCACCAACCACCCTGCTCGGCCGCCTGCGCCGGTTGCCACATCGGCAACAACAGGCACAAGGCCAGCACCGGCACTACCCGGCGTGGCCGGCGGAATGCGAACAGTGCCAACAACAGCAAGGGTGGCAACAGCCAATAACCTTCGTCCTGCCATTGCTTGCCACTGCTGGCCTGCAACTGGCGATCCTGCGCGCCGGCCTGCGGTTCGAGTACACCCAGGGCCTTCAGGTCCGCCGACGTATTGGCAATACGCTGATAGCCACCGCCACCGGCCGTGGCCAGCGCCCGCAGCGAGGTTTCATCCAGATGGGCCTGTTCGATCGCACCGCGCGGATCGCGGTAGGACGCACCTTGCAGGCTGCCCAGACCAATCGCCGACACCCGGTAGCCCGCAACACGCAACCTGGCAGCCTCGGCCAGGGCCGCTGCGTCGGCGTGATCGGTCAACAACAGGATCTCGCCGTTGCGTGCGCCAGATTGCTTCAGCAGATCACCGGCCCACTGCAGTGCCTTGTCCGGGCGCTGGCCATCGACCGGCATAACCTCAGGTGCCAAGGCATCGAGGAACAAGGCGACATTGGCCGCATCGTCGGTCAACGGCGCGACGGTAAACGGTTCCCAGGCGAAGGCGACCAGCGCTACTTCGCCGCCTTTGCGCTCCCGTAGCAGGCTGGCCAGCTTGGCCCGTGCCTGCAGCAGCCGCGATGGCGGCAGATCGGTGGCGCGGATGCTGCTGGACAGATCCAGCACGATCACCAGCGGCGTCTTCGACTCCCATAGGGGCTGTTCAAGCTGCCGCCAACTCGGTCCCGCCAGCGCCAGCGCCGCCAGGGTCAAACCAAGCGCCACGGCAACGCTGCCCCACCAACCACGTTTGCGGCCATCACTGATCACGTGCGCGAGCAGGTGCGGATCCACCGCATCGTGCCATCGCGCACTGCGATGACGGCGCCACCAGCCGCCAAGCACGGCGGCCGGCACCAGCAACAAGGCCCACAACCATTCCGGCCGCAGAAAATGCAGATCCTGCCAGTTGATCATGACCGCAACCCCCGCCACGCCAGTGCCAGCACACCCAGGATCAAGGCCAACCCCAAGGGCCAGGGATAGCGTTCAATCCGCGGACGAACCGCCGGCCCGGCATCTTTCACGGGTTCCAGCCGATCCAGTTCGGCATAGATTTTGACCAGCTCCTCGGTATCGCGGGCACGGAAAAAACGCCCGCCGGTTTCGCTGGCGACCTTGGTCAAGGTGGCTTCGTCAACCTGGTCATCGGCGCCGGGCAGCTGCACGCCGAACAGCGACATGCCGCCGCTGCCACCAAAGGCGATGGTGTAAACCCGCACGCCTTCGGCCTTGGCCAGTTCGGCCGCCTTCAATGGCTCCAGTACACCTGCGGTATTGACGCCGTCGGTGAGCACGATCACCACACGCTGGCCCTGCGGCTGCTCGCGCAGGCGCTTTACCGACAATGCAATCGCATCGCCCAATGCGGTCTCGCGCCCAGCCAACCCAACCACGCTGTCGCGCAGCTGATCACGCACGGTGGCGCGGTCGGCCGTGAGTGGCGTCAAGGCATAGGCGCGCTGGCCAAACACCAGCAGACCAATACGATCGCCTTCGCGGCGCTCGAGGAAATCCGCCAACACCGCCTTGGCGGCGGTAAGCCGGTCCACGACCTGGCCACCGAGCTGCATGTCCGGCTCGCTCATGCTGCCGGACAGGTCCACCGCCAGCATCATCTGCCGCGCCTGCCGTGGCGGTTCGATCGGTTCACCCAGGTGTTGCGGTCGCGCCACCGCCGCACACAGGCACAGCCATGCCAACCACAACAGCAGCATCTGCAGCACCGCCGCAGTGCGCGAGGAGGCCTGCAGTTGCAGGCGCGCAGGCTCATAGGGCACGCGCAGGGCGGCGCCGTTCTCTTCGCGCAATGGCCACAACAGCATCAACAACGGCAATGGCAAAGCCAGCCACGCCCACGGCCAGGCGAAGTTCGGCAACAGGCTCAATCCGTTTGCGAGAATGTCCTGCATCAGCGCCGCCCAGCCATCAATTCCAGAAAACGGGCACGCGCCAGCTGACAGGCGCGTTCGACCTGCTCGCCTTCAAGCTGCGGGCGGAAACCGCCGTCCAGCAATAGCCGGCCTGCGCCACTGCTGAAATCCTTGCGCTTGCCACCGTCGAGAAAACGCAGCCATGCCTCGCCCTGCAGCTGTACCGCCTGCGGATCCAGCTGGCGCGCCGCGCGCCGCAGCAACTCCGAGGCCGCCGCCAACTGCGCCGGCCCTTGTGCTGCGGCCTGCAGCTGCCGATCAAACAAGGCCATCCAACGCTGCAATCTGCGCCGGCGGAGAAAATAGATCACAAGCACGGTCAGCACTACCAGCAGCACGGCGCCGATCAGCAGCCACCAGCCCGGCGCCAGTGGCCACCACCCCGGCGCGGCCGGCAGGTGCACGTCACGCAGCGGCAATTGTGCGGCCATCAGCCCACGCTCCTGTTCGGCGCCATGCCCAACCAGGCATCACTGGCGTCATCGCTTAGCAGCGTGCTGACGCGGATACGACGGCCGGGCAACTGCCGGCACAATTCTTCCACCGGCCCAACCAAGGCCTCGTGCCAGGTCTGGCGCACAGCGGACGCGGTCAGGTCCAATTGCACACGACCCGACGGCGTTGCCAGTGGCAACACGCAGTGCGGCGGCGAAACTTCCAGCGGATCGAGCAACAACACCAACTCCACTTCCACGTGCATTGCCAGCGCCGACCAGGTCGCGGCCGGCACCGCCTGCGCGCTGATCGGATCGGCCAATACCACCGCCCGCGCGCCCGGATGCAACACCCGCGCAGCCTGCTCCAATGCCAGTTGCAAACCACCGTCATCGACCGGCCGTTCGCCATACCAACGCACCAGCGCATCCAGGGCCCGCAATACCCCGCGGGTACCACCGGCTGGCGGTACCAAGGCCTGCTGCGGAGAACCGCGCAGTGCCGCGATACGATCACCATCACGCAGTGCCGACCAAGCTGCCACCGCGCCTGCACGCGCCGCCTGCACCGACTTGAAGCGGACCCGTGTGCCGAAGTACAGGGCCGGCGCGGTATCGGCGATCAACAAGGTGACCCGTTCGCGCTCGGTCTGAAAGGTCTTGGTATGCGTGGCATCGGTACGCGCGGTCAATTTCCAGTCGATATGCCGCGCATCATCGCCGGCCACGTATTCGCGCGACTCGGCGTATTCCATCCCGCGACCACGCAGCATGGATGCCGCGCGGCCGCTTACCGCGTAATGCCCGCGCCTGGCTTTTCTTCCGCCATTGGCCGAGCCGCGCAATGCGATCAGCTCGGCCAGTTGCGGGCGGATGCCATCCTCGGCAGCTGCTGCCGGCTTGGCTACGGGTGCCGTCATCGCCGGCCCGCCTGCGGGCGCGAGCCACGTGTCATTTCAATTGCGGCGAACGTCATCACACCCAGCCTCAAGGCAGGGGCACGCATTCAAGCAGGGCTGCTACCAGGCGCTCCCCATCCCAGCCTTCGGCCGCGGCCTCATAACTGGGCAGCACGCGATGGCGTAGTACATCCGCGGCGACGCCGCGGATGTCGTCCGGAGTGACATAGTCGCGGTTGGCCAACCAGGCGCGGGCACGCGCGCAGCGTTCCAGCGCGATCGAGCCACGCGGGCTTGCGCCCCAGGCGATGCGTTTGGCGAGCTTGGCGTCATAGGCGCTGGCGTCACGCGATGCCAGCACCAGCGCAACCAGATAGCGCTCCAGCTGCGGCGCCATATGCAGTTCCAGTACTTCACGGCGCGCCTGTTCGATTTTCTGCAGCGATATCTTCTCGATCGTCGAGGGCTGCGGCCGCATTGCGCGCAAGGCGCGCTCACGCGCCAGCCGCAGAATTTCAGTTTCGGCACTGGCATCCGGGTAGCCGATGCGCACATGCATCAGGAAGCGATCCAGCTGCGCCTCGGGCAGCGGGAAGGTGCCTTCCTGTTCGATCGGGTTCTGCGTTGCCATCACCAGGAACACGTCCGGCAAGGGATAGGTGTTGCGGCCCACCGTTACCTGCCGCTCGCCCATCGCTTCGAGCAGGGCCGACTGCACCTTGGCCGGGGCGCGATTGATTTCGTCGGCCAGCAGGATCGGATGGAAGATGGGCCCGGCCTGGAACTCGAAACGACCTTCCTGCGAGCGCCAGATATCGGTACCGGTGAGGTCGGCGGGCAGCAGGTCCGGGGTGAACTGGATGCGCGCGAAGCTGGCATCGATCCGCGAGGCCAGCGCCCGTATGGCGGTGGTCTTGGCCAGCCCGGGCGCGCCCTCCACCAGCAGGTGGCCATCGGCCAGCAAGGCAGTCAGCAACCGGTCGACCAGCAACGACTGGCCAACGATTTCGCTGGCCAGGGCATCGCGCAATGCAGTGAATTCCTGATGCAGGCCGCTGTCGCGGACCGGGGCATCAGCGTGGTTGGGCAGTTGGGGAGGCAGGTTCATAGGCGCAGTTTGACTGATCTACGATGAAATGGTTCCAAACACCGGCCAGCAAACGGAAAAGGGCCGCGTTTAGCGGCCCTTTTCCTTAACGCTAACAAGTGCTTACTGAGCGGCCTTGGCCACGCGCAGGATCTTCGGGGTCACGAAGACCAGCAGCTCGGCCTTGTCCTTGCTGCGACCACGCTTCTTGAACAGATTGCCAAGGAACGGGACGTCGCCGAGGAACGGCACCTTGCTGACGCTCTCACGATCACTGAACTCGTACACGCCACCAATGACTACGGTCTGACCGTCATCCACCAGCACTGCGGTATTGATCTCACGACGATTGATGACCGGCACCACGCCGAAATTTGTAATCGGCAGATACTCATCAACCTCGTCCTTCTTCACATTCATATTGAGAAAGACGCGGTTGTCCTGGGTGATGGTCGGGGTGACCTTCAGCTCCAGCAGCACTTCCTTGAACTGGACGTTCGGCGTAGCAGCGGCCCCACCTACACCGCCGGTAATGGTGACGTAACCGATTTCCTTACCCTGCTTGATCACGCCCTCGCGCTGGTTGGCGGTGACGATACGGGGGTTGGAAATGACCTCACCACGCCCCTCTTCCTGCAATGCCGACAACTCCAGATCCAGATTGAAGTTCGCACCCAGCAAGGTGTAGGCAAGGCTCGGCCCCAGGCCATTGGCCGTGGTAAAGCTACCCGCCGGCAGATTGACGTTGAGCCCACGATTGGCGTTGCCCACACCGTTGGTGGTGTTGCCTATCGTCGCCTCATTGTCACCTTCGTTGTAGGTCCGCTTGCCGCCGATACCGAACTTCGCACCCAGGTCGCGGGCGAAGGTGTCATTGGCAATCACGATGCGGCCTTCAATCAGCACCTGGTCGACCGGGCGATCGATCACCGCGATCAGTTCACGCATCTGCGCGACCTTCTTCGGGATATCACTGATCATCAAGGTATTGGTGCGCTCATCGGCAACCAGGCGACCACGCGGCGACAGGAAGCCATTCTCATTCTGGCCACCACCACCCTCACCACCACCGCCGCCGATGCCCTTGGCTTCGGTCAGCGCTTTGAAAATGGTCGTGGCGCTGTGGTAGTTGATCTGCACGTAATCGGTGATCAGATCCGAGCGGTTCTCGATCGCGATGCGCGCATCTTCCTTGTCCTGCTCGAACTTGGCCAGCTCCGGCTGCGGCGCAATCCAGATCACGCCACCATCACGACGCTTGTCCAGGCCCTTGGCACGCAGCACGATGTCCAGTGCCTGGTCCCACGGCACATTGACCAGACGCAGGGTCACATTGCCCTGCACCGTGTCAGAGGCGACCACGTTGAGATTGGACTCCTCGGCAATCAACTGCAGCACGGTGCGCACCGGCACGTCCTGGAAGTTGAAGGTCACCGGACGCCCACTGTAGCCACGTGCTGCAACCGTAGCCGCAGCCTGGGCAACGGTCTTGGAGGTCACCGCACCAGTAGCCACGTCGGCCTTGCGCGGGGTGATCTCGACCACGTACTCATTGCCGGTCTGGTAGGCCAGCGAGTCGAATGCGCCGTTGGTGCTGAGCACCAGCTGCGAACCCTGCCCCGACGGCTTGGCGTCGATACGCTGCACCGGTGTAGCGAAATCAACCACATTGAGCGGCCGCTGCAGTTCAGCCGGCAACACGGCATTGCCAACGTCGATCACGACGTTGTTGCCCTGGTTGCGCAGGTCCGGGCTTGCACCCTGACCATCGAACTGCATGATCAGCCGTCCCGTACCGTCGTCGCCCCGTTTGAAGTCGATCTTGGTAACGGAAACCGCCTTCACTGCCTGCTGGGTGGCTGCGGCCGCGCCGCCGACACCCGCAACAGGCTGTGCTGCGAAGGAAGAGCCGCACACCGCTGCCAACGCCACTCCCAGGGCGCAGACGCGGACCAGTGCATGGCGCCGGATGGGACGCAGGCTCAGGGCTTTGGTAAAAGTCATCGTGCTATCCCCTAATCAATCAACGATCGTCCAGTGCAAGCGAGGCTGGGCGTTCCAGCCAGCCACCTGCACCGTCCGGCACTAGTTCAATCAACTCGATCCCGTCTTCGCGTACGCCGGTGACACGGCCATCGCTCTGGCCCATGTACACCCCTGGACGTACACGGTAAGTGACCTTGTCCGGCCCCATCACCAGTGCAACGGCAGCAGCTCCGTTGCCGATCGTCCCGACCATGTCCAGACTGTCCAGCGGGAACGCTTCGAGCGGTTCCTTGCGACGGTTCGGATCAGGCCGCAACTGGTTGTTGCCGTCATCGGAAACCCAGGCGTCGCTGAACGGATCACGCAGCCCCTGGGCTGAGTATTCAAACGTTTCGAACTGCTGCATCACCGGCAGCGGCGGCAGCGGTTCGGCTGGACGAGCACGCACATCGGCGGTCCATTTCTCAAGATTCGGCGCATCGCCCGGTGTGCTGGTGATGCTGCGGGCGCAACCGCCCAACAGCAGCATGCACACCATGCCCAGCGCCAAGGAGGAAGTTTTACGCATGATCACTTCCCTCCCTTTTTCTTGGCATCGGCGGCAGCCGCCTTTTCCTGATCGGCCAACTCGGTGTCATCCAGATAACGATAGGTCTTGACCGTACCGGAGAGCTCCAGCGCACCACCGGGAGTGATCACGCCCTGCCCGCCCTTGGGCTTGAGATTGATGTCGTGCATGGTCAGGATAACCACGCGCGGCAACGAGGCCACGCCGCTGACGAAGGCACCAAACTGGTGATAGCTGCCCACCAGACGCAGAGCGATCGGCTTCTCGGCGTAGAACTCTTTCAGAGTTTCGTCGCCCGGCTTGAACAGCTCGTTGTTCAAACCGCTGGACAGCGCTGTCTGGGAAACGTCGATGATCAGGTCCGGCATCTCGGTCTTGCTCGGCAACTGCCGCAGCATCTGCTGCAGTACCTGCTCCATCTGTGCCAGCTGCAGCTTCAGCGGCTCGAGGTTGGCAGCGCGTTTCTGCTCTTTCTCGAACTCATCGCGCAGCTTGGCCTCTTTGCTGACCAGGGCCTCCAGCTCGTCGCGTTGACCGCTGACGACCAGCAGGTACGACAAACCGATGATCAGCAACGACAGCAGCACGCAGAACACGATCTTCGGGTTGCGTGGCCAGGCGCCGATATTGTTGAAATCCAGATCTTTGGCGTTGAATTTCTTGCTCACGAACGCGCCTCCTTCTGCGCCGGTGCCGCCGGTGCCGTCTCGCTCTTGGGCTGCTCAGCCCCAGCAGCCGGGGCAACAGGAGCGGCCGGTGCCGTACTTGCTGGTGCCGCAGGTGCCGCCGCGTCGGGTGCAACCGGTGCAGCAGCCGCTGCTGGCGCAGCCGCATCGGTGGCCACCAGCTCGCCGTCCTCGGACTGACCCTCACCCGGCGTAGGCAACTTCACCTTGAGGGTGAACACATACGGCAAGGACTTGATATCGACAACGCTGCCGGTCTTTTCCTGTGCACGCGCCTCGATGATGGTCAGTTCCGGGCTGGTCATCCAACCGGAGGTCTCGAGGTTGCGCATATAGGCACTGACACGGGCATTGGACTGCGTGCGACCTTCCAGAGTCAGCGTATCGCCCTCCTGCTGCAGCGCGGTCAGCACCACGCCATCAGGAATGGTGCGCACCAGCGAATCGAACAGGTGCACCATCTGCGAACGCTTGCCCTGCAGTTCCTCGATCACCTTCTTGCGGTCGAGCAGACGTTTTTTCTGCACGTCCAGGCGGTCGATTTCCTTGTTCTGCTCCTTGACCTTGGCGATTTCCGCATCAAGGTAGGCATTACGCTCGTTCTGCCCGCTGATCTGCTGGCTGAAGAAAAACCACAGCAAGCCCGACAGCACCACGCCACTGAGCGCGGCAAAGCCCAGCATCCCGTAGAACTCACGTTGACGCTGTTTGCGGCGCTCCTCGCGCCACGGCAATAGGTTTATCCGTGCCATCAGTCAAACCCCCTCATGGCCAGACCCGTCGCGATCATCAGCGCCGGTGCATCCTGGTTCAGTGCATGCGCCTGGACCTTCGGTCCCAGCGTCATCTGTGCCAAGGGATTGGCTACCGATGTGGCCACACCCAGCTGTTCTTCAACCATGGTCGGCAAACCGGCCAGGGCGGCACAACCGCCCGCCAGCACGATGTGATCGACACGGTTGAACTCGCTGCCGGCGTAGAAGAACTGCAACAGGCGGCTGATCTGCTGCACTGTCGCCTCCTTGAACGGCTCCAGCACTTCAACCTCATAGCTCTCCGGCAAGCCGCCCTGGCGCTTGGCCAGGCCTGCTTCCTCGTAGCTCAGCCCGTAACGGCGCATCACTTCGTCGGTGAGCTGCTTGCCGCCGAACACCTGTTCGCGGCTGTACAGGCTGCGACCGCCGCGCAACACGTTGAGCGTGGTCATGGTTGCGCCGATATCGACCAGCGCCACCACGCCATCACTGGGTACAGCCAGCTCGCTGGCAACCAATGCAAATGCGTTCTCAATCGCGAACGCCTCCACATCCATCACCTTGGCGGTCAGCCCACCGAGCTCCAGCGCGGACTGGCGCAGCTCCACGTTCTCCGAGCGCGAAGCGGCCAGCAGTACCTGCACCATTTCTGGATTGTTCGGCACTGGACCCAGCACTTCGAAATCGAGGTTTACTTCGTCGATGGGGTACGGGATGTAGTTCACCGCCTCCAGCTCGACCTGTGCTTCCAGGTCGTTTTCGTCCAGATCCGCTGGCATCGGAATCACCTTGGTGATCACCGCAGAACCAGCAACAGCGGCGGCCGCCCCCTTGGCCTTGCTGCCTGAACGCGCAACAGCCCGACGAATCGCTTCGCCGACTGCTTCGACTTCGACAATGTTTTTCTCAACCACCGCATTCGGCGGAAGAGGTTCCACGGCGTAATGTTCCACGCGGAAACGGTTACCGCTGCGGGAAAGCTGCAATAGCTTTACCGCAGTCGAACTGATGTCGACGCCAATGATGGGCGTCTGACTCTTTGGGATAAGCCCCACGGATTCTCCCCTGCCGACGGGCACTTGGACGCAAGTGTTGCGCCGGCGCATTAATAACGTTTTTTCAGCAAATGGCAACCATCCGGAATGCGAGACGCGATCTGCATCACGCCGCCCAGCTGTATCTCATTTGCTCTCCCCAGGACGCGGCCCCAGCCGCTCCCCTGCGTAATCTATACTCTGCGGCTACAAAAACCGCAATCGGGACTTCTGGATGCCACGTTTTCGTCGCTGGCTGCGTTGGCTGCTGGCCCTCTTTGTCGCCTTCTCGCTGGTCGGCGCAATCGCCCTTGGCTCGCTCTATTACGTTGTCTCTTCCAAGCTGCCGGACGTGCAGGCACTGCGCAATGTTGAATTGCAGGAGCCGATGTATGTCTATGATAACGAAGGGAAATTGATGGCGGTATTCGGCGAAACCCGCCGTTACCCGGTGCAGATGAAGGACGTCCCGGAGCGCCTGAAGCAAGCCTTCCTGGCCACCGAAGACGCCCGTTTCTACCAGCACGACGGCATCGATTACAAAGGTATCGCCCGCGCCGTGTGGCTGATCGCGCGCACCGGCTCCAAGGACGGCGTACCCGGCGGATCGACCATCACCCAGCAGGTTGCGCGGCAATTCTTCCTCAGCAGCGAGGTGAGCTACACCCGCAAGTTCGCCGAAATCCTGCTTGCGCGCAAAATCGAGAGCGAGTTGAGCAAAGACGAGATCTTTGAGCTGTATCTCAATAAAAGCTTTTTCGGTAACCGCGCTTACGGTATCGGCGCCGCCGCCGAGTACTACTACGGCAAGAAGCTGGCCGAGCTGGACCTGGACGAAATGGCCTCGCTGGCCGGCATCCCCAAGTTCCCGTCCAGCGGCAACCCCCTGAGCAACCCGGAGCGTGCCCGCCAGCGCCGTGACAACTACGTGCTGCAGCGCATGGCCGATCTGGGCTACGTCACCCAGGCCGAGGCTGATGCAGCCAAGGCCGTGGCCATGCATGCCAGCCCGCATGAGCCACCGGTGCAGGTCTATGCGCCGTATGTGGCCGAACTGGTACGCCAGGAAATGATCGCCAAGTACGGCGGCGACGTGCTCAACAAGGGCTACCACGTCACCACCACCATCAACGGCCAGCTGCAGGATGCCGCCAACACCGCGGTGCGCGACGGCCTCATCACCTACGACCACCGCCACGGCTGGCATGGCGTGGAGCAGCATTTCGACATCTCCGCCGACGCCGACAACACCGCGCTGGCCCGGCATATCGCCGGTATCCCCGCGCAGTCGGGCCTGCAACCGGCGGTGGTTTCGGCCACCCATGCCGATGGCAGCATCACCGTGGTACTGGCCGACCGCAGCGAACTGGTATTGCCGGTGGCCGCAAGCCGCTGGACCAACCGCAGCCCGGCCAAGCTGGTCACCCGCGGCGACATGATCCGCGTGCGCGCAGGCAGCAAGGAAGGCGAATGGCTGATCGACCAGATTCCGCGCGGCCAGAGCGCACTGGTATCGGTGGACGCTGAAAGCGGCGCACTGCGCGCCCTGGTCGGCGGCTTCAGCTTTGCTGGCAACAAGTTCAACCGCGCCACCCAGGCCCGGCGCCAGCCAGGCTCCAGCTTCAAGCCCTTCATCTATGCCGCCGCATTCGACAAGGGCTTCAACCCGGCCTCGATCGTGCTGGATGCGCCGGTGGTGTTCCGTGACCGCCGCGGCAAGACCTGGCAGCCGCAGAACGATGGCGGCGGCTTCCGCGGCCCGATGCGCCTGCGCGAGGCGCTGGTGCAATCACGCAACCTGGTCTCGGTGCGCCTGCTCGACAGCATGGGCGTGGACTATGCGCGCAAGTACATCAGCGAATTCGGCTTCCAGGAGGCCGAGTTGCCGCCGAACCTGTCGATGTCGCTGGGCACCGCCTCGCTGACCCCGTTGTCGGTGGCACGCGGCTACGCCGTGTTCGCCAATGGCGGTTCGCGCGTGGATACCTGGATCATCGACGAGATCAAGGACCGCGACGGCAATGTGATCTTCAAGGAAAACCCGGCCATGGCCTGCCGCGGCTGCGGCGGCACCTCGAGCGCCGGTGCGGCACCCGTCAGCCAGGTGGTGGACGGCTTCAATTTCGGCGCCGAGGCAGCACCGGCACCGGTTGCCGCCAAGCCGGCCGAAGCCAAGCCTGAGACCATCGAAGCACCCAAGCCGGTGAACCCGAACGCCCGTACCGCGCCGCGCGCCATCGATGAACGCACCGCCTACCAGCTGGTGTCGATGATGCGTGACGTGGTCCAGCGCGGCACCGGCACCGCCGCCAAGGTTCTGGGCCGCGAAGACGTGGGTGGCAAGACCGGCTCCACCAACGACCACCGCGACGCCTGGTTCTCCGGCTTCGGTGGCCCGCTGGCAACCACGGTATGGGTTGGCCGCGACGATTTCCGCTCGCTGGGCTACCGCGAATACGGCGGCAAGGCTGCACTGCCGATCTGGATCGACTACATGCGCGTGGCATTGAAGGACGCCCCCATCGCCAAGAACGATCCGCCCTCGGGCATGGTCCAGGCAACGCTCAACGGCGCTACCGAATGGGTCAAGACCGAGGACCTGGACCGCGTGCAGGACTTCGACTTCGGCCAGCAGGACCACGCCACCGACGACGCGGCCTTCGACATCTTCTGATCGATCCGGTTCTGATCGATCCAGCAGGTGGCGGGACGCAAGCCCCGCCACCTGCCTACAATCGGGCCAGCAGCCACCAGGTAGAGCCCGATGCCGTCATCGTCACCGCACTCCCTCCCACGCAATGCCCGCGAACGGCAGCTGATTGCGCAGGAAGCCGCTCGCCTGATCGCCGAAAGCGGCATCCATGATCTTGAACACGCGCGCCGCAAGGCCGCCAGCAAGCTGGGCATCAACAGCGAAGCACTGTGGCCACGGCTGAGTGAGATCGAGCAGGCGCTGCGCGAACACCAGCTGCTGTTTGCTTCTGCCAGCCAACCCGGCGCGCTGCGTGCGCATCGAGAATCCGCACTGCAGGCCATGCAGTTCCTGCAGGCCTTCCAGCCACGCCTGGCAGGCGCAGTATTGAGTGGGCTTGCCGCCGCCGGCAGCCCGGTCATCCTGCATCTGCACTGCGATGACCCCGACGCGGTACAGCGCTTCCTGCACGATCAGCGCATTCCTGCCGAAGCACGCACCTGGTCTTTGCGCCTGGCCGGGCATTCCTCAAGGCAGCTCTACCCGGGCTGTGAATTCGCCGCCGACGGCATCGCCTTCGAACTGGTGGTGCTACCCGAAGATGGCCTGCGGCAGCCACCGGTATCGCCGGATGACGGCAAGCCCCTGCCGCGCGCGACAGTGGCGCAACTCAAGCAGCTGCTGACGCTGGAAGCATAGGCACACCGGTAGTGCCGAGCCATGGTCGGCAGAGGCTTTCCCGGGACGCATGCAGGTGCGGCGCAAGCCGCGAAGCTGGTACTGCGCGCGAAAGGCCCCAAAGCCAACCCCTCCCCAGCCCTCCCCTTGCCTACGGCAAAGGGAGCGGGCGTAGTGCCGAGCCATGCTCGGCAGAGGCCTTACCGGCAAAGCTCCTGCCGAGCATGGCTCGGCACTACAGAGCTAGCAATCTGCGTTTGTGGGAGACAAACACAAACAAAAAGCCCCGCCGAAGCGGGGCTTTTTGCGGTGATGGTAGCGGCGCATTACTGCGCCACGGCCATTACTTGTAGTCGCGCACGTCGTGGCCGGTGTAGACCTGACGCGGACGGCCGATCTTCATTTCCGGATCAACCTGCTGTTCCAGCCAATGCGATACCCAACCCGCGGTACGGCCCAGCGCGAACATGACGGTGAACATCTCGGTCGGGATATTCAGTGCCTTGTAGATGATGCCGCTGTAGAAATCGACGTTCGGGTACAGCTTGCGGGCGACGAAGTACTCGTCCTGCAGCGCAGCCTGTTCCAGCTTGATCGCCACGTCGAGCAGCGGATCCTGCACGCCGAGCTGGCCGAGCACCTGCTTGGTCATCTCGCCGATCACCTTGGCGCGCGGGTCGAAGTTCTTGTACACGCGGTGGCCGAAGCCCATCAGGCGGAAGCCCGAGGTCTTGTCCTTGGCCTTGACCACGGCGGACTCGACGTTGTCGGCCGAACCGATCTCTTCCAGCATCTTCAGCACGGCTTCATTGGCGCCGCCGTGTGCCGGGCCCCACAGCGCGGTCACGCCAGCGGCAACCGAAGCGTACGGGTTGGCGCCGGTGGAACCGACCAGACGCACGGTCGAGGTCGAGGCGTTCTGCTCGTGGTCGGCATGCAGGATGAACAGCAGATCCAGTGCCTTGACCACGTCCTTGTTCAGATCGTACTTGCCGTCGGCCGACTCGAAGGTCTGCTTCAGGAAGCGGCTGACGTAGTCCAGCGAGGTGTCCGGCTTGTTGGCCGGCAGGCCGGCACCGTGACGGTAGATCAGGGCCGACAGGGTCGGCACCTTGGCAATCAGGCGCACGGCAGCCTGGCGGCGCTGTTCGGCGTCGTCCAGATCCAGTGCGGCGTGGTACTTGGCCGACAGCTGCGCGATCGAGGCAGCCAGGATCGCCATCGGATGCGCGTCCTTGGCAAAGCTGCCGATCAGCGTATTGATCGAATCATCGACGCCGGCTTCGGCAGTCAGTTCGGCTTCGAAAGCCTTCAGCTGGTCGGCGCTCGGACGATCGCCATTGATCAGCAGGTAAGCCACTTCGACGAAGCTGGACTTGGCAGCCAACTGCTCGATCGGATAGCCGCGATACAGCAGCACGCCCTTGTCACCATCGATGTAGGTGATGGCCGACTTGCAGCTGGCGGTAGCGGTGTAGCCAGAGTCGTAGGTGAAGAGACCGGTTTCCTTGGTCAGCTTCGAGATATCGACACAGTTATTGCCCAGGACGGGTTTGACGACAGGCAGAACGACCGACTTTTCGCCGGCGTTGAGCGTGACCTGATCAAGATCGGACACAGTGTGCGCTCCTCAAGTGGAAGGCGCCTGTCCTGACGATTGGGGTGCGGGCAGGCGCGTGAAGGAATTCCGCAGTTTTCCACTGCGGTTCCGACGATTATCGCACAGCAGCATTTGCAGATTGCGAAGACAAAAGTCTTATAGGCAAGGATTCAGCGCGACACAGCGTCACGCCGGCACTACCGCCAGATTCTGCAATGGTTCAGCCGTACGACAGGCAAGACAAAACAACGGCCGCGCAGGGCGCGGCCGTTGTCTGTGCAGCAACAACCAGTCCAATCAGCGCGCGTAGCGCTTCTGGAACTTGTCGATGCGGCCGCTGGTATCGATAACCTTGTGCTTGCCCGTGTAGAACGGGTGCGAAGCCGAGGAAATTTCAACCTTGACGAGCGGATACTCTTCGCCGTCTTCCCACTTGACCGTGTCCTTGGAAGACATGGTCGAACGGGTCAGGAACTTGAAATCGGAGGTCACGTCGTGGAAAACGACGTTGTGGTAATCGGGATGGATATCGGCCTTCATGGGGCTCACACCGTATAGGCTGGTGGTCAAGACCGCCATTATAGGCAGGGCTTGCCTCAATTGGCAAGCCAGCCTTCCACCGGGCTGTCTAGCCGGCCGTTACAGGCCCAGCGCCCGCTGCACCTGTGCTTCAAAGCGGGCCTGATCATAGCCGATCAGCAGCGCGGTATTGTCCGGCGCGCCGGTCTGGCGGTTCCAGTCGACGATGGTGGCGCCACGGCTGCGGCTACCCGTCAGTTCGATCGACAGCGGCCGCTGCTCGACCACCTTGCCACCTTCCGGCTGCAGCGCCCAGGCCATCGCCAATGCATCGGCGGCGTACCAACGCTCACCACGGCTGTCTTCCGACCACAGCCGGGTCTTGCGCGAAATCAGTTCGTAGAAGCGCGCCTTGGCGGTATCGGCGGCCAACCACTGCTCGACATCGCGGTGCATCAAACCGTGGGCGATGGTCGCTTCCCAGTCCGCCACTTCGATGAACGGGAAGGTGCTGAACACGATATGCGCCGCTTCCGGATCGAAGGCGATATTGAACTCTGCAGCCGGCGTGATGTTGCCGTGGCCTGTGATCGCGCCGCCCATCACCACAAAGCGTTTCACGCGCTGCGGCAGGCTGGGATCGAGCTTCAGCGCCAACGCGATATTGGTCAGCGGGCCAAGTGCGACGAGCAACAACTCGCCTGCGTATTGATGCGAAAGCCGCAGGATTGCCAATGCCGCGTGCTCGGCTTCCACCTTGCGGGCAGTCAGCGGCAGGTCGACGTCGCCGAAGCCGTCGCGGCCATGCACGTGCGCGGCATCTTCAGCCGGGTACACCAGCGGATCGGCGGTACCGGCGAACACCGGCACGTCTTCGCGACCAGCGACTTCGCACAGCTTCAGTGCATTGCGCACGGTGTATTCCAGGCCGACGTTACCCGCTGCCACGGTCAACGCGACCACCTCGTGCTGCGCATCGGCAAAGGCCATCAGCAGTGCGAGTGCGTCATCCACGCCCGGGTCAGTATCAATCAGCAACGGTATCTTCTTGCTCATCTTCTGCTTCACTTCTGGTTGGTCATGGAGTCTGTCACCTCCTCCATGACAGTGGAAGCATGCAATCAGGCCGATGCGTAGCGCACCGCGCCACCAATCCAGCGACGCACGATCCGGTCAGCAAGATCCGGCGCATCGCTGAGCAGGCGTTCGGCCAAGTCGTGCACAGTTGGCAGCAAGCCGGCATCACGCGCCAGATCGGCGACCCGGAACGCCGCCAGACCGGTCTGGCGGGTGCCCAGCAGTTCGCCGGGACCGCGCAGCTCCAGGTCCTTCTCCGCGATCAGGAAGCCATCGTTGGTGAGCCGCATGGTCTCCAGGCGTTCACGCGCCATCGCCGACAGCGGCGCCTGGTACATCAACACGCAGCTGGAGGCCGTGGCACCGCGACCAACACGGCCGCGCAGCTGATGCAGCTGGGCCAAGCCCAGGCGCTCGGCGTTCTCGATGATCATCAACGACGCGTTGGGCACGTCGACGCCGACTTCAATCACCGTGGTAGCGACCAGCAGATCGGTTTCGGCCTGCTTGAATGCGCGCATTGCCGCCTGCTTTTCGGCAGCCTTCATGCGCCCATGGACCAGCCCGATGCGCAACTCCGGCAACTGCGCCGACAATGTTTCAAAGGTGGTCTGCGCGGCCTGCGCGTCCATGCGTGCATTGCCCGGCCCCGCATCTTCCTCACTTTCCTCGATCAGCGTGCATACCCAATACACCTGCCGTCCTTGCTGGCAGGCCACGCGGATGCGCTCGACCAGTTCAGGGCGTCGTTCGGCGCTGATGGCGATGGTCTGTACCGGCGTACGTCCTGGCGGCAGTTCGTCGATGGCCGATACATCCAGATCCGAATACGACGCCATCGCCAAGGTGCGCGGGATGGGCGTGGCGGTCATCACCAGTTGATGAGGTACCACCCCGGCCGTTGCCCCCTTGTCACGCAATGCCAGGCGTTGGTGCACGCCGAAGCGATGCTGTTCATCGACGATGGCCAGGGCCAGATCGTTGAACACCACGCTGTCCTGCATCAGTGCATGGGTGCCGACCACTACCTGTGCATGGCCGCTGGCCACGTCTTCAAGCACCTTGGCGCGGGCCTTGCCGGTGACCTTGCCGGCCAGCCATGCCACGCGTACGTCCAATGGCTCCAGCCAGCTGCGTAGATTGTTCAGATGCTGCTCGGCCAACAGCTCGGTCGGCGCCGCCAACGCCACCTGCTTGCCACGCTCCACCGCCAACATCGCCGCCAACGCCGCGACCACGGTCTTGCCCGAGCCCACGTCGCCCTGAACCAGCCGCAACATGGGATGTGCGCGTGCCAGGTCCTTGCGGATCTCATCGAATACCCGCTGCTGCGCACCGGTCAGCTTGAACGGCAGCGACTCACGCAAGGCCTTGACCAGTCCATCGCGGCCGCGCAGCGCAGGCGCGCGATGCTGCTGCAACGCGATGCGTTGCCGGCGCAGGCTCAGGTGATGGGCCAGCAGTTCCTCCATCGCCAGCCGCCGCTGCGCCGGGTGTGTGCCCGCGCCCAAGGCAGCGATATCCGCATCGGCCGGCGGCCGGTGCATGGTCAGCAAGGCATCGCGCAGTGACGGCAGGCCCATGCCGGCAAGGAAGGCCGGCGGCAACAATTCCAGCGCGGCGGCAGCGGGCAGGCGGTCCAACGCCTGCCCGATCAGCTTGCGCAGGCTCGCCGGGCCAATCCCCTCCACCGCCGGGTACACCGGGTCCAGCAGTTCGCCCAGCAGCGCATCTTCGCCATCACCGAGCATGTGGTAGCTGGGATGCACGATCTCCAGACCCTGCTGGCCCGCACGCGGCGTGCCATAGGCGCGTAGCCTCCGGCCGACCGCGAACTGCGCCACCTGCGCAGCGCGGAAATGGAAGAAGCGCAGTACCAGGGTCGCGCCGGAATCGTCGCTGATCGCCACCCGCAGCACCGGCCGGTAGCGGAAGCCGCGCTCCACCGCTTCCACCCTGCCCTCCACCTGCGCGGCCATGCCCGCTTTCAGCGCGCGGATAGGCAGCAGCGTGGTGCGGTCTTCGTAACGCAGCGGCAGGTGCAGCCACAGGTCCTGCAAGGTGCTCAGGCCACGGGTTTCCAGCTTGGCTGCCACCCGTGGCCCGACCCCGGCCAGATGGCTCAGTGGTTCGGTGGATAGATCGAGGGTGGCGAGGTCACGGCGTGCAGACATTGCGTAAGGATGCCGTCATGCGCCGCAAACAGAAACCCCGGCGTGGTTGGACGCCGGGGTTTCCTACTCCCCAACTGCTGATTTGCTGTGTCGATTGGCGCCTTGGTGCTGACTGCTGTACGTGGCGCGCAGGCCCTCACCCCCAACCCCTCTCCCGCAGGCGGGAGAGGGGAGCCCTTTGCGCAGGTAACATTTTTAGAACTTCACTGTCATCTCCAACCCGTAAGTGCGCGGGTCGGTGATGGTTGCGCCGACTACGCCCAGCGGGTCGTGGCCATAGGTGTTCAGGCCGCGCACGTACTGCTTGTCGAATACGTTGTTGGCGTACACCGCCCAGTTCCAATGCTTCAGCGGTGAAGTCCAGCCGACCCGCACGTCGGTGCGCTGCTGTGATTCACCGATGTTGAGCACCTTGCTAATGCCGCAATCCCCCTGCAGATCGGAGCCTGCGTTGCAGCGGGTGGCGCCACGGTAGGCGTGACGCAGCGAGAAGCGCAGCTGACCGTTGCCGCCCAGGTCAGCGAGGTATACCGCGCCGGCCGATGCGCTGAAGCGCGGTTCACCGGTCGGCGCCCCGTCCAGGTCAACACCTTCCGGCGTCACGTAGTTCTTGTACTTGGAATCTATCCATTCCGCCGCCGCATCCAGGGTGAGGCCGTCGGTGACCTTCCAGCGCATGTCGAAGTCCACGCCCGTGGCCTCCAGATCGCTGGTGTCGAAGACATAGACGGGGATATCGACCGGATTGTTGGGGTCCGGGTCGATCAGGCGGATCGCCTGGCGGTTGTCGTACTGGTAATGGAACACGGAGACGTTATAGGAGAAGCGCTCGAAGCTCTGCTTCAGGCCGATTTCCAGATTCCACACGTCTTCATTTTCGAACGCAGGGCCGATCTGCAGCGCGTTGAAGCCACCAGCCTTGTAGCCCTTGGCCAGCGAGCCGAACACCATGGTGTCGTCATTGAGGTGGTAGTCGACGACGAAACGCGGGCTCCAGTCACTCCAGCTCTTCTTGTCGCGCACCAGCTTGCCCTTGTTGGCCATGGCCGGCGGATCAATGAAGGCCATGTCGAAGGTCAGCAGTTCGCGGGTGATCGGGATACCCATCTGCGCCAGCGCCTGGAAGAAGCCCACCGCCTCCAGCGTGCCCAGCTTGGCCTCCAGCCCCGGCGCATTGCGTGGCGTATTGAGCCAGCTGAAATCCTTCTCGTCGCGGGTGTAACGCAGGCCGAAGGTCAGATTGAGGCGGTCGGTGGCCTTCCAGATGACGTCGCCGAAAGCGGCGTAGGACGTGGTGTCCAGCGTGTTGTTGAAGCGCTCGTTCCACTTTTCGCCAACCAGCGAAATCGGAATGCCGTTCATCTGCGCCAGCATCGAGGTGAAGTTGAACAGGCTGCCATCGGGTATGCCCAGCTGATACGCCACCCCCATGTTGCGGATGATGTTGTCCACCGCCTCGGTATTGGTATTGACCTCGCTGGTCTGCCGCGCGTCCTCGTTGAAGTAGCTGACGCCGGCCACCCAGTCGAAGCGCTCATTGCTGCCGGAGAACTTGAACTCCTGGTAGAAGGTTTCGTTGTTCTCGGTATTCTTCGAGTCCACGTACAGGTCGAAGCGGTTGGTACCGTCTTCCTCGGTGTGGTTGGTGGAGTCGTACTGGCGCCAGGAGCTGGTGGAGGTGAAGTTGCCCCACGACAAGGCGTGATCGACGATCAGGCTGACGCCGTCGAAGGTGCGCCATTCGGCGTTGTCGGCATCGCTATAGGTCTTGATCTTGCGCGGGTCGAGATAGTCGTCCGGGTCCACCGGCACAGGCGGCCGCTGCGGATACGCCGGCAACGGCACAATGCCGGTGGTGACGCGGCCGTTCTGGTCCAGGCTTTCGTGGTCCCAGCTGACATAGGCGGTGGTGTTGTCGCCGAAGCGGGTCTGCCAGGCCGCGCGCGTGGCCCAGACATTCTCGCCGCCCAGGTCCTTGCCGGTGGCACCGTCCTGGAACCAGCCATCACTGGTGTTGATCAAGGCATTGAAGCGCAGCGCGGAATTGTCGCCGGTGGGGATGTTCCACATCGCATCGGCGTACTTCTTGCCGTAGTTGCCCACGCGCACCGTGGCGCGCGCTTCGGTTTCGGATTGCGGTCGGCGGGTGATCAGCGAGATCGCGCCGGCGGCGGTATTGCGGCCGAACAAGGTGCCCTGCGGGCCCTTCAGCACTTCGATGCGCTCCACATCGACGAACGGCAGCAGCACGCCACCACCGCGCCCACCGTAGACGCCATCGACGAAGATGCCCACCGCCGGATCGGTACCAATGCCGAAATCATCGGTTTCAACACCGCGCAGCTTGAATGAGGGCTGGGTTGGCTGCACCGCGCTGATCACCAGCCCGGGCACCAGACTGTCGATATCGCCCAGGTTCTCCGCCGCCACGTCATTGAGCAGGTTCTGGTCGACCACCTGCAGGGCGATCGGCACATCCTGTATTTCCTGCTGCCGGCTCTGCGCGGTGACGGTGATGCGGTCAAGCGTGGTGGCAGCATCCTCCGTCGCCGACTGGGCCATTGCCGGGGCCGTTGCCCCCAATACCATCAGCCCGGCCATGGCCCGCTGCAAACCGACTACCAGATTCCGTTGCTTCACTCGCATCGCGTTCTCTCCCACGCAGTGAGGTATACCGGCGTCAGACCGCCGGCGGGCCCGTATTGCCCGGCTGGCCTTCGCCCGCCGTATCGCAGTTTGTCCGCAGCGCGTTGATCCATTGCCGGATCAGCACCACGCCCTCCTTGTGCACGACCGCGCGCCCCACCTCCGGCATCATCACCGCCGGGTCATCGCTGTCCATGCGGTAGGCGATGATCGAAGCGTCGGCATCACCGGGCTGGATGTCATACAGGCGGTTGCCGGTGCCCTTGCCAGCGGCAATGGGCTGCTTGCACATGCCCAGCCGCAAGTGATCCTGGGTGGGCGCATCCAGCCACAGGCCGGAGGTGATGGCCGGACCGGTGCGGCTGTGGCAGTGCCCGCAGTTCACATCCAGATAGGCGCGTGCACGTGCCTCCAGCGGCGCCGCCGGATCGCTGGCATCGGCCATGCGCGGCAGCTGGTCCGGCGCTGGCAGGTCTTTCAGATAGCCGAGTTTTGCCAGATGCGCGAGCTGGTTGTCGCGGCCGCCGGCATAGTCGAAATCGCGATTGAGATGACGGGCCTTGGGGCCTATCGGCAGCAGCTTGCGCGAGCGGTTGTCGGTGATATGGCAGCCGCCACATTGGTTCTGATCCGGCACCTGGTAGGACAGCGCTTCGCGTGCGCCATCGGCGGCCACCAGTTCCAGATCAACACTGGCACCGGTGCGTTGCAGGTGGGCCTCGGTCTGCGCCTTGTTCCACACATAGGGCAAGGCCACCCAGCCTTCCTTGCGGTGGACCAGCAGCCGCGTCTCGATCAGGCGCACCTTGGACAGGTCCAGGGTTTCGCCCTGCAGCACCGATTGCGCTGGTGGCGTACGCGCCACCGATTTGCCGTCGGCCGCGCCAGCCGCGGGCAGCGGGTAATAGAAGGTCTTGCTGAGGATGGTGCCGACCGGGAAATCAAACGCATGCTCGGGCTGGTAACCCGCCGCTTGCCCCTTGGGCATCCACAGCGTGCGCAGCTTGTGCGCGTAATCACTGAACAGCGGTGTGTTCAGGTCGTACGGCACCACGCCGTCATTGAGTGACAGGCGGCCATCGCTCACACGCAGCACATGCCACTCATCCAGCGTCGCAGGCTGCCCCTGCTCGAAAAAATGCACACCTTCCGGCTTGCCGCACCCGGCCAGCACCAGCAAGGCAGCCACCAACACCATCCCCCGCACCATCAGCTTGCGCATGCCCAGGCCTCAACCACGCTTCAGGTCGATGGCCGGCAAGCGCGGCAGATCGCATTCAAATGGCTTGGCGTCCTTGCTCGGGTTCTTGTAACCGCCCGGGCCATCGGCATTGATCACACCACTGACGTTGCGCAGGCAGATCTGCGGGCCGACCTTGACCCCGTCCACCACCCGCTCCTTGTTGTAATAGCCATCCCACAACACGTCCGGGAAGTTGCCGGTCAGGCCGTACATCGCCAGTTTCAGCGCCTTCAGGTCCAGGCCATCGGGCGAGTCGCCACCACCGGACAAGGTGTTGTTATGGATGTAGATGCGCTCCGGGTAGGGATCGAAGTTGGGCGAGGCGCTGCTGTCCTTGTAGCCGGTGGAATACACGCTGGAAACGATGATGTTGGTGGTGGCGTTGTCGCGCACCTCGTTGTCGAACACCTCGATGTCATCATTGGAATTGATGACGATGCCCGAGCCGGCCGGCACGCTGGCCACCGGCGTGCCTTTGGCGCCGAAGTTTTCGTGGTTGTTGGCGATGACCTTGTTGTTGAACACGCGGATGTTGCCACCCTGCTGCGACAAGCCAGGCATGTTGAACACCAGGATGCCGCCGGTATTGCCGGTGGCGACGTTGTCGTAGACATCGGCGTTGCGGGTGTTCTCGACCTCGATGCCGGCCACGTTCTGCTCGGCGCGGCTGTTGCGCACGATCACCCCATCGGACTGGCCGACGTAGATGCCGGCATCGGAGGCGCCGATGGAAATGGTGTTCTCGATCAGCACGTTCTTGGTCAGCACCGGGTAGATGCCATAGGCGCCGTTCTTGGTGCTGGGGCCGCCGGTCCACTGCACCTTGACGCCGCGGATGGTGATGTTTTCCGACTCGCTGATCTTCAGCCCATCACCCTTGGAATCCTCGATGGTGAGATTCTCGATGGTGAAGTTGTCGCCATTGACCAGCAGCCCCTCGGCGCCGGCCTTCTGCCCCTTGAAGCTCAACACGGTCTGGTCCATGCCAGCGCCGCGCAGGGTTACCCCGTCGGCACGCAGGCTCAGGCTGCGCTCGAACTGGTGGCGGCCAGCCGGGATCTCGATCACGTCGCCAGGCTTGGCATCGAGCAGGCGCTCCTGCAGCGTGGCCGCAAATGCCGCATCGGCGGCGGCCACCGCCGGCGCGGACGCCTGCTGCTGACAGCCGGCCAAAAGTGCCACTCCGGTGGCGATTACCCAGCTGATGCTGCGCTGCATTATCTTTTTCTCCCATACGCCGGCAGATGTTGGGCGCAGTCTGGCCTTCAGGAAGTGTTCACGCGAAGGGCAAGAACGGCATACTTGGGGGGGCAAAGCGGACAAGCTGGAGGGGCTTGCATGCATCGCAGGAGCGGCGGCGGCGACCGCCTTAGCATCGCCAACGTTCCAACCAACATGCTCTGTGGGCTGTTGCTGCTGGCCGAACAGCTCGGCGTCAACAGCGACCACTGGCTCAACGGGCTGCAATTGAGTGCCGCGCAGCTCAATGATCCCAGCACCCGTATTTCCTATCGGCAGGCGATCGAAGTGATACGCCGCGCCCTGCCCACCTTTGCCATCGACGGGGTCGGGCTGGCCATGGGCGGCAACCAGAACGGCGGCAACTTCGGCCTGCTCGGCCTGGCGATGAAGACCGCGCGCACCTTCGGCGATGCGGTGCGGATCGGGCTGGATTACCAGCGCAACCTCGGGCCCCTGATGAGCCTGAGCCTGGAGGACAACAACAGCACCAGCCTGGCCATCGTCGCCACCGCGCCGGACGAGGCCAATGACCTGCTGCCCTTTCTCTGCGAGGAAATGTTTTCCAGCATCGTGATGCTTGGCCGCGAGCTTGCTGGCAATGAATTCAGCCCGTTGCGGCTGGAGCTGGGCTACCCGCCACCGAGCTGCATCGATCACTACCAGGCCTTGTTCCGCTGCGAACTGCGCTTCAACCAGCCACGTCACGCACTGGTCCTGGACCAGCGGTGGATGCAGCTGCCATTTGCCAGCTACAACCCGGTCACCTCGCAACAGGCCCTGTCCCTCTGCCATGCGCAGCTGGCCACCCTGGCCGGCCGCGGCGAAACCACGGCTGCGGTCGAGCGCCAGCTGCGGCCACGGCTGCGCGAGAACCCGCAGATGAGTGAAATCGCGCTGGCCCTGCACCTGAGCGAGCGCACCCTGCGCCGGCAGTTGGCCGACGAGGAGACCAGCTTCACCGAAGTGCATGACCGGGTGCGCACCGAACGTGCGCTGGAACTGCTGCAGGACCCGGAGCTTGCGGTTGCAGCGGTTGGCAACCAGCTCGGCTTCAATGATGCCCGCGAGTTCCGCCGCGCCTTCAAGCGCTGGACCGGGCAAACCCCGAGCGGCACGCGGCTACCACCGTCCTGAAATGCAGATGCCCGGTTTCCCGGGCATCTGCAGCAACAAGCGGATCCGATATGCGGATCAGTCGATGATCATGATCGCATCGACTTCGAACGCGGCGCCCTTCGGCAGGCCCGACACTTCGATGGTGGAACGGGCCGGGAACGGGGCCTGGAAGTATTCCTGCATCACTGCATTGACCTTGGCGAACTCACCCAGGTCGGTCAGGTACAGGCCCAGGCGGACCATCTTGTCCAGCGAACCACCGGCTTCCTCGGCCACGGCCTTGAGGTTGTCGAAGGCGCGGCGGGCCTGTGCGGTGACGTCGCCGGCGACGATCTCACCGGTAGCCGGGTCCAGCGGGATCTGGCCGGAGAAATACACGGTGTTGCCGGCACGCACGGCCTGCGAGTACGGGCCGATGGCGGCCGGGGCGTTGGCGGTGTTGATGATCTGGCGGGACATGGACAACTCCAGTCTGGAAAAGGTGGGCCATTGTAACGTCGCCACCTTGGCGCCTGCCTGACCGCGCCGGGCGGGCACTGGTCAAAACTTCACCACCACCCTGAAAGCAAGGCTGCACAAGGGCTGCGAAGGATTATCCACAGCTTGTGGATGCAACAGGACACAGCCTGTGTGGACAGCCCAGCAAGGTAGAGCCGAGCCATGCTCGGCTGGGGCTTTGCCGTACATCCGATGCAGTCGTTGTTTGTAGGAGCGGCGTAAGCCGCGAAGCAGACGCTCCAACAGATTGCAGGCAGCGCCATGATTCCAGCAATGGCAGCTTCGCGGCTGACGCCGCTCCTACAGATGGCCGGGAAGACCTCTGCCGAGCATGGCTCGGCACTACACGAGTCATCCACAGCTCATGGACAAAATATCACCATGTTTTGCAGAGGCCCGCAGCGCAAGGGCTGCGCGCGCTTATCCACAACTTGTGGATGCAGCAGGACACAGCCTGTGTGGATAGCGCAGCAAGACTTGCCCGCGGCATTCGTGGAAATCCCAACATGATTCTGTAGGAGCGGCGTAAGCCGCGAAGCGGATGGTCCGGCAGATTGCAGGCAGCGCCATGATTCCAGCGATGCCAGTTTCGCGGCTTACGCCGTTCCTACGATTTATCGGTAAAGCCCTTGCCGAGCATGGCTCGGCACTACACGACAGCTGCTGCCTGCGCGGTTGGGTTCGGGGTCGGCGCGCCGATCCTGCGCAGGGTATTGCGGTCGGTATGTGCGAACGGTTCGCTGCGGTCGGGAATGATCAGCACCGTTTCCTGCTCATAGGACCAGGTTCCATCGTCATTGATGGTCACCTGGATCTCGTAGCTCTCGGTGCGGAAGGCATGTTCCAGGAAGGGATTGGAGCTGATGCCATTGGTTGTCGAACCGCGCTCGGCACGCAGGCGGAAGGTCTTGGCATCGGCCGCCGCCTTGCCCACCGCCATCGCGGTCTGCCCGCGCGGGATGCTCAGGGTCTGGATCAGCGTGCCGTTGGCAGGCTCCCACAGCCAGTAACCGACCTGATCGTGAAACGTCTCCACTTCACCGGGTTTGACGATGCGCGTGTGGTAACGCAGGCCGTAGAACAACTGCGGTCCGTTGGGCTGGGCATCAATCGGCTGCAGCTCGACCCGCTCGATATACACCTGACGCTCGGGGCCATCGGCTTTCGGGTTGACGTCCATGCCGCACTCACCGATCCAGATGCCGGCCAGCGGCGCCAGCGGCCCAAGGTTGGCCAACGTATCGGGATCGGCGCTGGGTTCGGTATAGATGTCTTCGGGGAACGCGGTCATGGGGGTACAGCCTTGTGGTTATGCCGGCCATGGTACGCAGAACCTGGCACAGGCTCATCCCTGGCTGTCCACAGCACATGGACAAAATATCACCATGTTTTGCAGAGGCCCGTGCAGCAAGGGCTGCCGCGTCTTATCCACAGCTTGTGTATGCAGCAGAGCACAGCCTGTGTGGATAGCGCCAAACAGGTAGAGCCGAGCCATGCTCGGCTGGGGCTTTCCCGGCGCATCCAAGGCGGCTTTCATTTGTGGGAGCGGCGTCAGCCGCGAAGCAGACGGTCCAACAGATTGCAGGCAGCGCCATGATTCCAGCAGCCCAGGCCTCGCGGCTTACGCCGCTCCTACAGGTAGCCGGGAAGGCCCCTGCCGAGCATGGCTCGGCACTACCGCATCTCATCCACAGCTCGTGGACAAAATATCACCATGTTTTGCAGAGGCCCATGCAGCAAGGGCTGCCGCGCCTTATCCACAGCTTGTGTAGGCAGCAGAACACAGCCTGTGTGGATAGCGCGAAACAGGTAGAGCCGAGCCATGCTCAGCTGGGATTTTCCCCGTACATCCGATGCGCTTTTTGTTTGTGGGAGCGGCGTAAGCCGCGAAGCCGATGACACATCCAGCTGGCGGACATGCCTGTTGAATCATCGATACCAGCTTCGCGGCTTACGCCGCTCCCACAAAAACCACTGTGGCTACCCTGGTAGAGCCTCTGCCGAGCATGGCTCGGCACTACCTGCTACTGGCGGCGGACGGCCTGCACGACCTGCAGGCGACGCAGGCGGCGCATCACTTCGGCCAGATGGTTGCGGTCGCGTACCTGGATGTTGAAACACAGCACCGCGGCGTTGAAGTCGCGGTCCAGGTAGTCCACCCGCTCGATGTTGGAATGGCTCTGCGCGATGGCGGCGGCCAACTGCGCCAATACGCCGGTGCCGTTCTCCACCTCGACCACCAGGGCGGTGTCGTAATCGCCCACCACGCTGGTATCCCAGCCAATCGGCACCCAGCGATCCGGGGTCTTGCGCAGTTCGGCCAGGTTCGGGCAATCCAGACGGTGCACCACGATGCCCTTGCCGGCGGTGTGGTAACCCATGATGTCGTCGCCCGGAATCGGCTGGCAACAGTTGGCGAAGCTGACCACGCCACGCTCGCTGCCATTGATCAGGATCTTCTCCTGGGCACGATGGGTCACGCCGCTGGCACGCAGCTCGGCATAGGACATCAACGCCTGCGCGGCCTGGGTCGGCATCCAGTTGCCCAGCGCCACGTCGGCCAGGAAGGCCTCCAGGCGCGGGTAGCGGTGCTCGGCCAGGAAGGCATCCAGGCGCCCCTTCGGCAGCCGCTCAATCGAGCTGTCCATCGCTTCCAGCGCGCGGTCGAGCATGCTGTGGCCCAGCTGCACCGCGTCCTCGTGCTCGAGCTGCTTGAGCTGGTGGCGGATGGCGGTGCGCGCCTTGCTGCTGACCACGAATTCCAGCCACTGCGGTTTGGGCGACGCCGAACGCGCGGTGATGATTTCCACGGTCTGCCCGCTGACCAGCCGTGTGCGCAGCGGCACCAGCTTCTTGTCCACGCGTGAGGCCACCGCGCGGTTGCCCACGTCGGTATGCACCGCATAGGCGAAGTCCAGCGCGGTCGAGTTGCGTGGCAGCGCCAGGATCTTGCCCTTGGGCGTGAACAGGTAAACCTCGTCCGGGAACAGATCAACCTTGACGTTGTCCAGGAACTCCAGCGACGAACCGGCGGTGCGCTGCGAATCGATCAGTTCCACGATCCACGCATGTGCCCTGCTCTGCGCGCTGTTGGGGCCGTCGCCACCGAACTTGTAGGTCCAGTGCGCGGCCACGCCGCGCTCGGCGATCAGGTCCATCTCCTCGGTGCGGATCTGCACTTCGATCGGCGAGCCATAGGGGCCGAACAGCACCGTGTGCAGCGACTGGTAGCCATTGGCCTTGGGAATGGCGATGAAGTCGCGGAAGCGGCCGTCCAGCGGTTTGAAGGCGGCATGCACGCCGCCCAGCGCGTGGTAACAGTTGGGCACGCTGCGCATCACCAGGCGGAAGCCGAACACATCCATCACCTGGTCGAAGCTTTTGTTCTCCTCGCGCATCTTGGTGTAGATGCTCCACGGCGTCTTGATGCGGCTGATCAGGCGATGTTCCAGCCCTTCGCGCGCCAGGCGCTGCGACAACTGCACTTCCACCTGCGCCATCGACTCACGGCGGACCACCGGCTGGCTGCGGATGTGTTTTTCGATGATGGCGTGGCGCCACGGGTACAGCGCGCGGAAGCCGAGGTTCTGCAGCTCGGACTTGATCAGGTTCATGCCCAGGCGCTGGGCGATGGGCGCGTAGATATCCAGCGTTTCGGTAGCGATGCGGCGCCGCGCTTCGGCACTCTGCGCGCCAAGGGTGCGCATGTTGTGCAGGCGGTCGGCCAGCTTGATCATGATCACGCGCAGGTCGCGCGACATCGCCAGCAGCATCTTGCGGAAGCTCTCCGCTGCGGCTTCCTGGCGGTCGCGGAACTTGAGCTTGTCCAGCTTGGTCACGCCCTCGACCAGATCGGCCACGGCCTGGCCGAACTCGGCGGCGAGCTCTTCGCCGGTGAGCGGGGTGTCTTCGATGGTGTCGTGCAGGATCGCGGCGATCAGGGTTTCAACATCCAGGCCCAGTTCGGCCAGGATGCGCGCCACCGCCACCGGATGGGTGATGTAGGGCTCGCCGGATTTGCGGGTCTGGCCGGCATGTGCGGCAGCGCCCACTTCCCAGGCACGACGCAGCAGCGGCAGCTGCTCGGCGGGGAGATAGCTGGCTGCGCGTTCGAGTTGCAGTACATAGTCAGGTATCACCCCGCCCGCGGGCGTGGCTACCTGGGCGGAAGGGCCTGGGTTCATGTCAGAAGACTATGCCAGCGGGCGTTCCACGGCAATTGCCACAACGCAAACAGCCCGCTTGCGGCGGGCTGTTTGCAGACAACATCAATCGATGCCAGAGCGGCGATCAATCGTCGTTCTTGGACATGTCTTCGTCGGCAACCACTTCCGCGGCAGCCCACTCCAGTGCTTCACGTTCGGCACGCTCACGCTCGGACTTCTCGACTTCCTCGATCAGGTCATTGTCGATGCGACGGGCAGCGATTTCGCGCAGCGCCAACACGGTCGGCTTGTCCTCGGTCTCGCTGTTGTCGATCGTCGCCTGGACACCATTGGCCAGCTGACGGGCACGCTTGGACGCCATCATGACCAGCTCAAAACGGTTGTTAACGACTTCCAGGCAATCTTCTACGGTAATGCGGGCCATGCGGGCTCCCGGCGACCTGCAACGGCCGCTCGATCGAATGAGGGAAAGGGGACGGATTGTAGGGGCAGGCAGGGTCTGAAATCAAGTCAACGCCTGAACAGCCCCTTGTGGATCAATCACTTGCTCGGTTTTCAGGGGCCAACAACGAGGCAATCAGCTCGGCATGGCGCGCCTGCTGGGGCGCGCAGCGCAGCCGGCTGGCGGCGAAGATCGAGCACATTTCGCCGACGGCGGTGTCGAAATCCTCGTTGATGATGACGTAGTCGAACTCGTCGTAATGCAGCATTTCCTCGCGCGCGGCGGCCAGCCGCTGGGCCATCACCGCCTCGCTGTCCTGCCCACGCTTGCGCATGCGCTCATCCAGCGCCTGCCGCGACGGCGGCAGGATGAACACGCTGACCGCACCCGGCACTTTCTCGCGTACCTGGCGTGCACCCTGCCAGTCGATTTCCAGCAATACGTCCTTACCGGACGCCAGCTGCGGTTCCACCGACTGCCGCGCCGTACCCTTCCAGTCGCCATGCACCAGCGCGTGCTCGAAGAAATCGCCGGCGGCGATCATCTGTTCGAACTCGGCGGCGGGGACGAAGTGGTAATGCTTGCCGTTCTCCTCGCCCGGGCGCATGGCCCGCGAGGTGAAGGAGATCGACAGGGAAATGTGGGGGTCGCGCGCCAGGGTGGCGTTGACGATGCTGCTTTTGCCGGCCCCGGACGGGGCAGCGACGATGTAGAGGGTGCCA
Source organism: Stenotrophomonas terrae (assembly GCF_001431465.1). Classification (GTDB taxonomy): domain Bacteria; phylum Pseudomonadota; class Gammaproteobacteria; order Xanthomonadales; family Xanthomonadaceae; genus Stenotrophomonas; species Stenotrophomonas terrae. The sequence continues at coordinate 44,301 of NZ_LDJJ01000040.1, forward strand.
CGCATGCGGTGGGCCAACGTCGGAATGGCCCGGCATTGTACCGGCGTGGGCGGGTCTGTGCAGGAACCGGGGGTTCATGGCCGCCAGGAACCTTGTGGGAACGGCGCCACCAGTAGAGCCGAGCCATGCTCGACTGGGCGTTACCGGTAGAGCCTCTGCCGAGCATGGCTCGGCACTACATTGCATCCTGAGATGGCTTTGCCGAGCATGGCTCGGCACTACCTTTACTCGATGTTCTGGACCTGCTCGCGGATCTGGTCGATCAGCACCTTCAGCTCGACGGCGGCATTGGAGGTGCGCGCGTCCACCGACTTGGAGCCCAGGGTATTGGCCTCGCGGTTGAATTCCTGCAGCAGGAAATCCAGCCGGCGACCGACCGGCTCGCGCTGGCGCAATACGCGGCGGATCTCGGCGATGTGGCTGTCCAGGCGGTCCAGCTCCTCATCCACGTCGAGCTTCTGCAGCCACATCACCAGCTCCTGCTCGGCGCGGCCCGGGTCAACCGGGTGCGGCAGGTCGGCCAGGCGTGCGGCCAGCTTGACCCGCTGCCCTTCACGGATGGCCGGGATCAGTTCCCGCACTTCAGCGGCGATGCGCTCGACCGAATCAACGCGCTCGCTGATGGCGGTGGCCAGGTTGTCGCCTTCACGCTCACGCGCCTGCACGAAGCTGGCCACGGTTTCCTCCAGCAGGGCCAGGGCTTCGGCATGCAGGGCGGTGCTGTCGGCAGCCTCGGCGCGCAGCACACCCGGGTATTGCAGCAGATCGGTGAAACCCACCTGCAGCGCCGGGAAGCGCCCGTGCAGACGCTGTGCCAATTCAGCCAGCTGCTCGACCAGCACCTCGTTGACCGCCAGCGAGGTGGCAGCTTCGGGCGCGCGCAGGCGCATCACCAGATCCAGCTTGCCGCGGCTGACCCGGGCGGCAATGCGCTCACGCAGCTGCGGTTCCAGCGCACGCAGGTCCTCGGGCAGGCGCACGCCCACTTCAAGGAACCGGTGGTTCACCGAGCGCAGTTCGCAACCCAGCGTGCCCCACGGGGTGATGCGTTCGCCGCCGGCATAGGAGGTCATGCTCCGAATCATGTGTTTTCCGATGCGTTTCAAAGGGCGAATGGTAACCTAGCCGCCTCTGGACGCTGGTGCATCAACCGCCCAGACGCCCACCTGATCATCTCGTACTAACGGATCCCCCATGACCTTTTCCCGTCCCAGCGGCCGCCCGGCCGACCAGTTGCGCACTGTCACCATCGAGCGTTCCTTCACCCGTCACGCCGAAGGTTCGGTGCTGGTGAGCTTCGGTGGCACCCGCGTGCTGTGCACCGCCAGCGTCGAAAACCGCGTGCCGGGCTTCCTGCGCGGCAAGGGCGAAGGCTGGGTGACCGCCGAATACGGCATGCTGCCGCGCTCCACCCACACCCGCTCCGACCGCGAAGCCGCGCGCGGCAAGCAGGGTGGCCGCACGCTGGAAATCCAGCGCCTGATCGGCCGTACCCTGCGCGCCTGCATCGATCGCAATGCGCTGGGCGAACGCACCATCACCCTGGACTGCGACGTGCTGCAGGCCGATGGCGGCACCCGCACCGCCGCCATCACCGGCGCCTATGTCGCCCTGGTCGACGCGGTCAACCTGCTGATGAAGCGCGGCGATATCAAGCGCAACCCGCTGTTCGGCGCGGTCGCTGCCGTTTCGGTCGGCGTCTACAAGGGCCAGCCGGTGCTGGACCTGGATTACGCTGAGGACAGTGACTGCGATACCGACATGAATGTCGTCATGAATGATGGCGGCGGCTTCATCGAGCTGCAGGGCACGGCTGAAGGCCACGCCTTCCGTCGCGACGAACTGGATGCGCTGCTGGTGCTGGCCGAAAAGGGCATCCGCGAGCTGTTCGACGCGCAGCAGGCGGCACTGGCGCAGGCATGAACCGGCGCCTTGCCCTGGTCACCGTGGTAGTCGCCGACTACGACGAGGCGATTGCCTGGTACACCGGCAAGCTGGGCTTCCAGCTGCTGGAAGACCTGGACCAAGGCCGCAAGCGCTGGGTGGTGGTCGGCCCTACCGATGGCAGCGCTGCCGCGCTGCTGTTGGCGCGGGCCAGCAATGAAGAACAACGCAGCCGCATCGGCAACCAGACCGGCGGCCGCGTTGGCTTTTTCCTGCACACCGATGATTTCTGGCGCGACCATGCCGCGATGAGCGCATGTGGCGTGGAATTCCTCGAAACCCCGCGCGAAGAGCCCTATGCAACCGTCGCGGTGTTCCGCGATCTGTATGGCAACACCTGGGACTTGTTGGAGCCCAAGCAATGAAACTGGTACTGGCCAGCGGCAACGCCGGCAAATTGAAGGAACTGCAGGCCATGCTGGCCGGGCTGCCGCTGCAGATCGTGCCGCAGCGCGAGCTGGGCGTGGACGACGTGCCCGAAACCGGCCTGACCTTCGTCGAGAACGCGCTGATCAAGGCGCGCCACGCCTGCGAAGTGACCGGCCTGCCCGCGCTGGCCGATGATTCCGGCCTGATCGTCGACGCTCTCGACGGCGCACCCGGCCTGTACAGCGCGCGCTATGCCGGCAGCCCCACCGACGATGCCGCCAACAACGCCAAGCTGCTGGCAGCGCTGCGCGATGTGCCCGCCGAGCGCCGCACTGCCCGCTTCTATGCGGTGATCGTGCTGCTGCGCCACCCCAACGATCCGCAACCGCTGATCTGCGAAGGCAGCTGGGAAGGCCGCATCATCGATGAACTGCGTGGCAGCAATGGCTTCGGCTACAACCCGGTGTTCCTGGATGAAGAACTCGGCCTGACCGCCGCGCAGATGGAGCCGGCGCAGAAGAACGGCCGCAGCCATCGCGCCAAGGCCCTGCAACTGTTGTTGCAGCGCATGTCGCAACTTAGTTTCGATTGACCACGGAGATCAGGGAATGACGCCACGCCGCTATCGGACCCGGATGGGGCTTGTGCTGGTAGTCGCCATCCTCGGTGGCATCACCGGCGCCATAGTCGGCGGCCTGCTGGCCTATGACGGCAAGTATTCCTGGCTTGCACTTCCGTTATGGACGCTGGGCGGTGTGTTCGCGGTCGAATTGATCGCAGCCCCCATCATGTGGCAGCGCGTTGTAGTGGATGAAAAAGCAGGACATCTTCGCTACCACAACATCTCCACCGCGCACCGCTGGCGCCAAGTCCCACTGTTCGACGTACTCGAAGTTCGCTACGACAACTTCGCAGACAAGAGCAAAGGCATGGTCTCCGGCCTCTACCTTCACATGCGCAACGGCAGCCGACCGGCAAGTCATCGCCTCATGGACAACGAAATGGGCAGCTATCAAGGCCCTTCGCCGATGTTCCGTGATATCGCCGCAACCGTGCTACGTGCACAACCGCGCTCGCTGGTCGATCCAAGCTTACTGGCCGCGCAATAGCGCCCACACCCTTCACTCTTACGTACTCGCCTTCCATGCCGCACTCCCACGACCACTGCAACCACCTTCCCGGCGAATCCTGCTCGGTCGATCACAGCCACGCCGCCGGCGTGCTGGTGCCGCCGCCGCTGGCGTTGTACGTGCACCTGCCGTGGTGCGTGCGCAAATGTCCGTACTGCGATTTCAACTCGCATGCGGGCAAGGGTGAGTTGCCGTTCGATGCCTATATCGACGCGCTGATCCGCGACCTGGACCAGGACCTGCCGCTGGTCTGGGGCCGGGTGGTCAGCAGCGTGTTCTTCGGCGGCGGTACGCCCAGCCTGTTCCCGCCGGAGGCGATCGACCGCTTCCTGCAGCAGGCCAGTGCGCGGCTGCGTTTCGCGCCGAACCTGGAAGTGACGCTTGAGACCAACCCCGGCACCGCCGAGCACGGCCGCTTCGACCGCTACCGCGCGGCCGGGGTCAACCGCATCAGCTTCGGCATCCAGACCTTCAACGATGAAGCGCTGCAGCGGCTGGGCCGCATCCACGACAGCAACGAGGCCGAACGCGCGGTCAAGCTGGCGCAGGACGCCGGCTACAACAACTTCAACATCGACCTGATGTACGCGCTGCCACAGCAGACGCTGGCCCAGGCCGAATACGACCTTGAGCGCGCCTTCGCGCTGGACCCCACGCATATCTCGCACTACCAGCTGACGCTGGAGCCGAACACGGTGTTCTTCGCCCGGCCGCCGCAGGGCATTCCCGACGAAGACAGTGCCTGGGACATCCAGGAACACTGCCAGGCCCTGCTCGCCGAGCGCGGCTATGGCCAGTACGAAGTCAGCGCCTACGCCCGTGATGGCTGGCAATGCCAGCACAACCTCAACTACTGGCGCTTCGGTGACTATCTGGGCATTGGCGCCGGCGCACATGGCAAGATCAGCTCCGGCGCCGAGCAGCACGTGCTGCGCCGCTGGAAGCACAAGCATCCGCAGATCTTCATGGATACCGCCGGCAGCCTGGCCAGCATCGGCGGCGATGAGGTGATCGGCGCCGAGCGGCTGCCGTTCGAGTACATGCTCAACCTGCTGCGCCTGCACGAGGGTTTCAACCTGCGCGACTTTGAAGCGCGTACCGGTTTGGCACGAAGCGTGCTTCTACCCTCCCTGACAGTGGCGGTGGAACGTGGCTGGATCACCAACAGCGGCGAACAATGGATCCCCACCGAGCTTGGCCGCCGCTTCACCAACGATGTAGTGGAGCTGTTTCTGGGCTGAAACGTGCAGAAAGTGACACTTACATCACATAAATGATAGAAACCTCCCATTCAGGGGGAAGGAAAACAGGATGTCAGGCACCGCACCACGCTCGTCCAGCCAGGCCATGGCACGGATCGCCGCCACGCAGGCACCTGCCCGCGTACGTCACTTGTTGGAGATTTCCTTCCTGGCCACGGATGAAGTCCTGCGCACGCCGCTGCAGCTGACTGCCATCGACCTGGAGCGCGCCCTGTTCAAACAGGCGGAAATGGCCCACAACAGCCAGATCCAGTCCGACATCTACGCCCAGCTGCGGGTCCTGCGTGAACACACCGAGCAGCTGCCGGACTTCTTCCTGGACGCGCTGGCCGCACAAGTGGCGGCCTTCAAGGACCCGCCCAAAGCCAGCCCGGAAGCCCACGCCGCCGCGTTCAAGGCGATGACGCTGGTTGAAGACACCGACATCGACCGCGACATCGTGCTGCACGAAATGGCCCGACGCGAGGCCTTCCGTGCAACCAGCCCGCTGCTGCTGTTGGGCCAGCGCTTTGCGGTACTGGCCGCACAGCCGGCGTTTGATCCCGAGCGGCTGCCGGTCGGCCCGTACGCCCTGTGCCGCGCATTGCGCGAGTGTGGCGAACAGATGCAGCTCAACCTCGATACCCAGCTGGTGCTGTACCAGGTGTTCGACCGCATGGTGATGCCGCGCCATAGCGAACTGGTGGACCGGCTCAACATCCTGCTGGAGCGCGAAGGCGTGCTGCCTGGGCTGGTGTATCGCCCACACCTCGCCCGCCCCTCGGCGCCGCGTGGCAGCGGCGCTGTCAGCGGGCAAGCCGATGCCGGCAATGCCGCGCCGCGCGCGGCGGGCAATGCCCCGCTGACCAGCTGGCAAGGCCAGGCACCGGCGGCATCGTGGGCCAGTATTTCCAATGAGCTGCAAGCCAGCGCAGCGGCTGTACCGTCCCATGCCACCGCTGCGCCGACGCATGCGCCGGACGCGGCAGCCGCCATGGCGCCGATGGAAAGCCTGCACAGCCTGCTGGATGCCGCCCGCCACGCACTTGCGATGAGCCCCGGCAGCGCTGGCGGTTCTGCTGGTTCTGCTGGTTCTGGTAGTCCTGCGCCGGCAGGTAGCGGTGCCATGCCAGCAGGCCGTGCCGCTGGCGCGAACGCAGGCATGGCCGGCATGCCCGACTTCACCGCCCTGCAGGCGGCACAGGCCCAGGCCCAGCAAGTCAGCACAGCTGCCGCGCCGCTGGCCACCCAGCCTGCAGGCAGCCCTGCCCAACCGGTCTCCACCCAGACCGCGATGGACGTGCTGGGCAAGCTGCAGACCGCCGCATCATCCTCCGGCAGCCGTCACAGCATGGCGGACATCCGCAATGCACTGATCGCCCAGGTCAAGGCCGAACACGGCCCAGCCGCGACGCTGTCGGTGCAGGACGGCGACACCATGGACCTGCTCGGCATGCTCTATTCCGAGCTGCACCGGGAAGTCCGCAGCGAAGGCCCGGCTGCCGACCTGCTGCGGCGCCTGCAGGTGCCCTTGGCGCGTGCCGCCATCAGCGACCAGGAGTTCTTCCTGCGCGACCAGCACCCGGCCCGCGAACTGCTCAATGCGGTGGCCGAATCCGGTGCTGTCTGGCTCAGCGATGACGACAGCGATCCGGTCCTGCTGCTCAAGCTCAAGGACGCGGTCAACAAGGTCGTCACCGATTACCAGGGCGACGAGACCGTCTTCGTCGAAGCAAACGACATCATCCAGGGCCACCTGCGCTCGGCAGCCCGTCGCGCGGAGATGGCCGAGCGCCGCCAGGTCGATGCCGCGCGCGGCAAGGAACGCCTGGAGGCCGCCAAGCAGCTGGCAAATAACACCATCGACGCGCTGTGCCAGAGCAGCGAGCCGCCGAAGTTCGTGCAGACCCTGCTGCGCAAGGCCTGGGCCGACGTGCTGACACTCACCCTGCTGCGCCAGGGGGCAGAGTCGGAGGAATGGCAGCAGCGTGAGCAGGCCACCCGCCGTATCGGCGAGATCACCGGCCTGGCGCCCGGCGGCGCGGCCGATACCAGTTTCGGCGAGGAAATCGAACAATCGCTGCTGCAGGTGGGTTACCACCAGGATGAAGCGGCCGCCATCTCACGCCGGCTGTCCACGCCAGGCGGCGAGGACGACATCACCTCACGCACCGAGCTGGCCGCCAAACTCAAGATGCGCGCGCGCCTGGGCGAGTCCGGCGAGCCGGAAGAAGAAGAGCGCCGCAAGAAAGTCGAGCCCGCCCGCACTGAGCAGGAGGAGGCGCATTACCGCCAACTGCGCACGCTGCCGTTCGGCACCTGGTTCGAATTCACCGTCAACCAGCAGGGCGACAACCGCCGCCAGCGTCTGTCCTGGTACAGCCTGATCACCGGCAACGCCTTGTTCGTCAATCAGCGTGGCCAGAAGGTGTCGGAAAATTCACTGGACGCGATGGCGCGGCTGATGGCCAAAGGCCAGTTGCGCATCGTCACCGAAGACAAGGGTCGCCTGATTGACCGCGCCTGGCAGGCCACCGTGCGCGCACTGCGCTCGATTGCCGGCCAGTCCACCAACGCCGGAGAGTCGGCATGATCACCAATACCCGCCGCGCACCGCGCCTGCAGGTGCCCGAACTGGTGCCGGTACGCGACCAGATGACCGGCGCCCAGATCGGCCGGCTCGGCAACATATCCGAAACCGGCATGTTGCTGATCGCCTCCGTGGCATTGCAGGACGACGCCCTGTACCAGCTGCAGTTCCCCATTGCCGATGGCCGTGGCGGGCAGCTGCAGATCGACGTCGGCGCGCACCTGCTGTGGTTCGAGCCGACCCACGCACCCGACCAGTCATGGGCCGGGTTCCGTTTCCTGACCCTGGACAAGGGCCAGCAGGCGCAGCTGCAGCGCTGGATCGAGGACCGTCTTCCCCCGGCCTGAGTGCCGAAAACGGCACAGCAGCGGTGAGCCGATTGCGGCAAAATTGGGGCCTGCAACTCCGCATGCCCCAGCGAGCCACCGCGATGAACCAATACGATCCAGCCAGCCTGTACGCCCAACACCTTGGCGAAATGATCCGCCGTGCCGACGCGGCACTGGCGCGCGGTGGTTTCGATCACCTGGTGGTTCCCAGCGGCACCCAGCACTACCAGGTATTCGACGACCGCGATTACCCCTACGCGGTCAACCCGCAGTTCAAGACCTGGCTGCCGCTGACCAAGCTGCCCTATAGCTGGCTGATCCACACCCCGGGCAGCCGCCCGACCCTGGTGTTCTACCAGCCCTTCGACTATTGGCACGTGGTACCGGACGCGCCGAGCGGCTGGTGGGTGGAGCACTTCAACATCCACATCATCCGCAAGCCGGAAGAAGCGCTGGCGCTGCTGCCGGCCGACCCGAGCCGCTGCGCCATCCTCGGTGAAGCGCAGAGTGCGCTGGGCGGCTTCGCCCCCAATAATCCACCGGCGGTGATCAACTATCTGGAATGGCATCGCGGCTACAAGACCGCGTACGAGATCGCCCTGATGCGGCAGGCGCAGGTGTTGGCCGTCCGCGGCCACCGCGCCGCCGCAGCCGCGTTCCGCGCCGGCGCCAGCGAGTTCGAGATCCACATGGCCTATTGCAGCGCCGTAGGCCAGGACGCCAACGAGCTGCCCTACGGCAACATCATCGGCTTGAACGAGCATGCCGCGGTGCTGCACTACACCGACCTCGGCAAGCAGGCGCCGCAGCCGCTACGCAGCTTCCTGATCGATGCCGGCGCCTCGGCCTACGGCTATGCCAGTGACATCACCCGCACCTATGCGGCAACCGGCCATGACGAATTCCAGTCCTTCATCGATGCGGTGGATGCGGCCCAGCTGAAGATGTGTGCAGCGGTACGTGCAGGCTTTGACTACAAGCAGCTGCATGTGGATGCCCACCTGTCGCTGATGACCATCCTCAAGGACTTCGGAGTGATCAATGTCTCCCCGGAGGCGGCGTTGGCTACGGGTGTGAGCGCTGCATTCTTCCCGCACGGCATCGGTCATCTGATCGGCGCACAGGTGCACGATGTGGCTGGCTTTGCCGCTGGCGAAGACGGCGGCCGCATCGAGCGCCCCGCCGGTCATCCGTATCTGCGCATGACCCGCGTATTGGAACCGGGCATGGTGGTCACCATTGAGCCGGGCCTGTACTTCATCGACATGCTGCTGGACGAGGTAAAGAAGGCCGGCAACGCCGCCAGTGTGAACTGGGACCGGGTGGACTTCTTCCGTCCGTATGGCGGCGTACGCATCGAAGACGAAGTGCTGTGCACCGACGGCGACGCAGACAACCTGACCCGCCCGGAATTTGCCGCACAGGCATGATCGCTTGCCTGGGCGGCAGTTAGCTGTCGCCCGGGCTGTTGGCACGCACATCGGATGTATCTGATTGTGGTCCGGTGAAAGCCGGACGGCATTGGGCTGCGCTGCGCCCCCTGCCCCGTTTGATGTCCAGAGCTTCCCGGGTGCGCTGACGCTTACCCGGGCTACGGGATGACGCCAGCCCTTCACTTCCGCCGACCGATATTCGGCCCAGCAAGCAACGCAGTTGCGGTTGCGGTTGCACTTGCCCTCCCTTACGCAAAGCGTAGGGGAGGGTATAGGAGGGGTGCTTTGCTTTGGCTTCGGCAGTTGCCGTTGCAGTTGCTCCACCGCTTTTGATCTACCGGGTCCCCTTCCGCAGCGACGGAGCTGGCAGACAAGACCCCGCACGGGGCGACGTGCAGGACGCACGTCGTTTTTCGACGATACAGGGATGTATCGTCGAAAAATCCTGCCAGCGGAGTGGACCTGGAGAGCGCAGCGCGGAAGGCGCGTAGGCAGGGTGTGCTTTCTTTTGGTTATCTTTTCTTTGCACAAGCAAAGAAAAGTAACTCGCTCCCCGAAGGGGGGTGAAAGCTTTTGCTCTGGCTTTTGCTGTTTGCTGCAAGTCGGAGCGAAAGCTGAAGCCAAGGCCAAGGCAAGAGCTTTCGCCCCCCTTTGGGGCGCGAGCGCACCTTTCTTTGCTTGTGCAAAGAAACGTGGCCCAAAGAAAGCACACCCTGCCTCCGCGCCCACGCCGCTTCGCGACGCGGGTCCACTCCGCCGCCGGGATTTTTCGACGATACATCCCTGTATCGTCGAAAAACGACGTGCGTCCTGCACGTCGCCCCATTCGGGGTCTTATCCGTCGGCTGCGTCGCTGCGGAAGGGGACCCGGTGGATCAAAAGCGTTGGAGCAACTGCAAAGGCGAATGCAACTGCAACTGCCGGAGCCAAAGCGAAGCACCCCTCCCATACCCTCCCCTACGCTTTGCGTAAGGGAGGGCAAGTGCACGAGCAAGAGCAACAGCAACAGCAACAGCAACGGCTAGTGCGCGCACTAACACCAAAACCTCGCGCCTCAGCGCTTGGCCATGAATGCCTCAATCTCGTCGGCATTGCGCTCCAACGCAGCGGTCAACACCCGGTGACCATCCTCGGTGATCAACACATCGTCCTCGATGCGGATACCAATACCGCGCCAACGCGCCTCCACATCCCGATCATCCGGCGAGATGTACAGCCCCGGCTCGATCGTGAATACCATCCCCGGCTCGAGCAGGCGCGACTCACCGGCCACCCGGTAATCACCAACATCGTGCACGTCCAGGCCCAGCCAATGCCCGGTCTTGTGCCGGTAGAAACGCTGGTAATGGCCCTCGACGATGTTCTCTTCCAAATCCCCCTGCAGCAGCCCGAGTCGCAACAGACCCTCGGTCAAGACCTCGACCGCCGCCAGATGCCCCTCTTCATAGGCAATGCCCGGCTGCGCCTGCTCCAGCGCGGCCGCCTGCGCCGCCAGCACAAGATCATGCAACGCGCGCTGCTCCGGACTGAAGCGGCCATTGACCGGGAAGGTTCGGGTGATGTCACTGGCATAGCCGCGATATTCAGCGCCGGCATCAATCAACACCAGATCACCATCGGCGCTGCCATGGTTGTTGTCGCGGTAATGCAGCACGCAGGCATTGGCGCCAGCGCCAACAATGCTGTTGTACGCAGGCCAACCATCCGCCGCGCGGAACTCGCACTCCAGCGCGGCCTGCAACTCATACTCGTGGATACCCGGCCGCGCCGCACGCATCGCCGCGCGGTGCGCGCGCACGCTGATATCGGCCGCCACCTGCATCAGCGCGATCTCGTCGGCACTCTTGTACAGCCGCTGCTCATGCAGCAGATGTCCCAGCTCAAGGAATTCGTGTGGCGGCTGCGCACCGTCGCGCACCTGCGAACGTACCCGGTTCACCCAGCCAATCAGCTTCAGGTCAAAGTCTGCATCGCGGCCGAAGTGGTAGTACACCCGCGACCGCCCTTCCAGCAGCCCTGGCAGGATTTCATCCAGATCATCGATCGGATACGCATCGTCCATGCCATAGCGCGACACCGCACCATCCTGACCTTCGCGCGGACCATCCCAGGCTTCGCGGTCGGGGTCGCGTTCACGGCAAAACAGGATGACCTCGCCGTGCTTGCGCCCCGGGATCAGCACCAGCACCGCCTCCGGTTCCTGGAAACCGCTCAGGTACCAGAAGTCCGAATCCTGCCGGTATGGGTAGAACGTGTCGTTGCTGCGCACCCGCTCGGGTGCGGCAGGCAGTACCAGGATGGCGTCATCGCCGGCCGCCTCCATCAACTGGCGGCGGCGGCGGGCGTACTCGGCAGGGGTGATCCCGGACAGACGCTTCATCGCCAACCTCAGTTCAGGCTTTGCCGATGGCGCGAGCCCATCACGCAGTCGCCGTGCAACAGCAGCGCCGCAACCCGCACGAACTCCTCGATTTCCGACAGGGCGTCCTCGTCTTCATCGGCGCTGTCGAACTCATCGCTGGATGCCTGCGCCAGACGGGCCAGGTCCTGCAGCGCCTCTTCGCCCTCCTCGCTCAGCGCCGGCCGCTTGCCCGAGGCCAGGCCGAAACCACCGAGGAAGGCCCGGCACCACTCGAACAGCGCATCGGTACGCGCCTGCAGCGGCTCGGCAGCGTCCACCAACACCAGCTCGAAGGCGAAGTCACGGTCTTCCAGCTGGGCAACCGTGGCCTGCCGCAGCAGGTCCAGCGCAGAGCCCGGCTCGGGGCTTGGCAGGCCGTCATCGGCCAATACCTTGGCCGGCCACGCGGGCACATCGGCACCACCGGCGGCCAACCAGCCGCACAGTCCGCCGTGGAGTTCGGCAGGGGAAGCACCCAGGCCCAGCGACTGGCTGGCCTGGAGGATGTCGTTGACGGCAGGAAGATCGGTCATGTCACTGGTCTGTAAAGCGGAGAGGATCACCGTCACACTGATATGACGGCGGCCGTACAGTGTATCAACCGCATCGCAAACTCCTTCTTGACCGGCCCTCATCGCCATGCCTATCGTGCCGCCCATGGACTCCTTCGACCCCGCTGGCCAACTACAGGCCCTTGTCTCCCGCCTCGAGCTGCTGCTCGAGCGCAACCAGCGGCTGAGCGATGAAAACCGCAGCCTGCGCCAACAGCAGGAACAGCTGATCAGCGAGCGCTCGCAGCTGCTGACCAAAAACGAACAGGCCCGCTCCCGGGTTGAAGCCATGATCACCCGCCTCAAGTCGCTGGAGCAGCACACATGAGCCAAACCGAACCGGTCAGCGTCCATATCCTGGACCGCGAGTACACCGTTGGCGTGGAGCCGGCCGAGCGCGAAAGCCTCACCGCCGCCGCCCGTGTGCTCGACGGCAAGATGCGCGAAATCCGCGGCAGCAACCGGATGGCGGCAGTGGACCGCATCGCGGTGCTGGCCGCGCTCAATCTGGCGCACGAGCTGCAGCAGCTGCGCGATGAGCAATTGGCGCAGCAACAACGCTTCCAAACCGCCATGAACGAGCTGAACCGGCGGCTGGACCTGGCCATCGACAACGCGCGTTGATCCAGCTGAGCAGCTCAGGCAGATGAATCCGTAATTGGGGAAAAACACTGCACGCAGCCGCGCAACCTCGCTATACTGGCGACGCGTTCTCTGCTGTGAACGACGGCGTGTGCAAACATTCGCCTTGTCCCTTAATTACGACCACGGGGGCGCGACGGAGCCGGGTGTGCAAGTCCGCCTTGTAGCGGGAAGCCCGATGGCCCCCCAGCGTTCCCACTTGAACCCCGGGTTCAAGGTCGTTTCGCACGCATCGTCACCGCGGAGAATGCAATATTCCAGAACGGCGCCCAACGGGCGCCGTTCTTTTTTTTATCCTTCTCCCTCCGGGAGAAGGTGCCCGAAGGGCGGATGAGGGTAAGGGGCAAACCGTCATGAAGCTTGGCTACGCCAGTGCTTCGCACTTACCCTCTCCCCAACCCCTCTCCCGATGGGAGAGGGGCTTAAGCTCCCTGCCCGCAGACTTTTCCCCATGACTGCCGATCCCCGCCAACTCCTCCGCCAGCAACTGCGCCAGCGCCGCCGCGATATCCCCGCCGCCGAGCGCATTGCCGCCGCCGAGACACTTGCGGCGCATCTGCTGTCCCTGCCCTTCGCCGGTATCAGCGGCCATGTTGCCGGCTACTGGGCAATGGACGGCGAGATCGCCCTGCACCGCTGGCAGATGCAACTGCCCGCGCAGCAGACCTATTGCCTGCCGGTGCTGCACGGCAAGCTGCTGCGTTTCGCACCGTGGCGGCCGGGGCAGGCGCTGGTCAGCAACCGTTATGGCATTCCCGAGCCCGACATCGACCCGGCGCAGGCGCTGCGGCCGGAACAAATGGCCCTGGTGATCGCCCCGCTGGTCGGCTTTGATGACGGCGGCCGGCGGCTGGGCATGGGGGGCGGCTGGTATGATCGCAGCTTCGCATTTCGGCAGCGCCAGGCCGCGCCGCCGTGGCTGGTGGGGGTAGGTTTTTCCGCCCAGCAGGTGCCGTCATTGCCGGTCGAAGACTGGGATGTGGCGGTGGATGCCATCTGTACCGAGCAGGCCACTCTCTACCCGGAACCGTTGAACGCATGACCGCCCGCAAGCGCTACTGGCTGATGAAGTCCGAACCGGACGCCTTTTCCATCGACGACCTGCAGCGCGTAGGCACCGAACCGTGGAACGGCGTGCGCAACTACCAGGCGCGCAATTTCATGCGCGATGGCATGAAGGTTGGCGACGGCATCCTGTTCTACCACTCCAATACCAAGGTACCGGGCATCGTCGGCATTGCCACGGTGGCCAGCGAGGCCTACCCGGACGACACCCAGTTCGATCCCAAGTCCGACTACTACGACCCCAAGAGCACGCGTGAGCAACCGCGCTGGATGCTGGTGGACGTGGGTTTCGAGCGCAAGCTGGCGCAGGTGATCGCGCTGGACGAGATCAAGCTGCACGCCGAGGAACTGGGCGAAGGATTTCCGCTGACCGCCAAGGGCAACCGCCTGTCGGTGTTCCCGGTTACTGCCGCACAGTGGAAGCTGCTGCTGTCGCTGGAAAAGAAGCCTAAATAAGCATTTCGTATTGTGGGAGCGGCGTAAGCCGCGAAGCTGACAATCTTTCAGATCTCCGGCTTCGCGGCTTACGCCACTCCTACAAACACCTGTTTTCCAACCTGATTGAGCCCACCATGTCTGAAGCCAAGCGCCTGGCCGCCGAAAAAGCCATCGAGTACGTGCAGAAGGGAATGATCGTCGGTGTCGGCACCGGCTCCACCGTTGCCTACTTCATCGAAGCCCTTGCCCGCATCAAGGACCAGATTGAAGGCGCGGTATCCAGTTCCGACCAGAGCACCGCCCTGCTCAAGGGCCACGGCATCGAGGTGTTGGACCTGAACCACACCGGCGGCCTGTCGCTGTATGTGGACGGCGCCGATGAATGCGATGGCAACAAGAACCTGATCAAGGGCGGCGGCGCTGCATTGACCCGCGAGAAGATCATCGCCGAGGCCAGCAAGCAGTTCGTCTGCATTGTCGACCCGAGCAAGCAGGTCAAGGTGCTGGGCAAGTTCCCGCTGCCGGTGGAAGTGATCCCGATGGCGCGCAGCCTGGTGGCCCGTGAAATCCTGGCACTGACCGGCGGCCAGCCGGTGTGGCGCGATGGCGTGGTGACCGACAACGGAAATCTGATTTTGGACGTGCACAACCTGGCCATCACCGACCCGGTCAAGCTTGAGCAGCAGCTCAACCAGATCCCGGGCGTGGTCACCGTTGGCCTGTTCGCGCGCCGCCCGGCCGACGTGGTCATCATCGGCGGCGAACCGCCGCAGGTGCTGTAAGCCAAGGCAGCACAGCTTTGGCTTTGGCTTTGGCCTGATGCTCCGGCCTGATGCTCCGGCCTGATGCTTTGGCCTGATGCTTTGGCCTGATGCTTTGGCCTGATGCTTTGGCTTGATGCTTTGGCTTTGGCTTGATGCTCTGGCTTTGGCTCTGGCTTTGGCTCTGGCTGTCGCTCCCGCCTTGGCTTGATGCTCTCCCTTCTCCCGTTCACGGGAGAAGGTGCCCAACGGGCGGATGAGGGGAAGCTTTTGACTTCCGCCGGATCCGCCACAAGGCCCTCTCCAGGAACCAGGTCCCACCCCATGCCCAAATCTTTCCTGCGTACGCTCTTCACCCTTTCCCTGCTGGCCCTCGCCGGCTGCGCCAGCGCCGACGGCAAGCACTGGGTGGAACTGGCCGGCACCCGCTACCACGTGGAACTGGCCCAGAACGATGAAACCCGCGCCCGCGGCCTGATGTTCCGCGACCAGATGGACGCCGACCACGGCATGTTGTTCGTCCACGACCGCGAAGAACCGCAGGCCTACTGGATGAAGAACACCAAGATCCCGTTGGATATCCTGTACTTCGACAGCCAGCGCCGCCTGGTCGGCCAGCAGCGCGATGTGCCGCCGTGCTCGGCCGGCGACATGTGCCCGCCCTATCCCAGCTTCAATCCGGCCCTCTACGTGCTGGAGCTCAACGCCGGCCAGGCCGCCAAGCTCAAGCTGGAAGACGGCGCCGTGCTGACCTTCGGCCCGGGCATTGCCACTGGCAACTGACTCGGACCCACAGATTGAACAGCGGCGCCCTTGAACCGGCGCCGCTTTGCCGCCAGTCTTGGGGCATGTCTGAAACGCGCATTACCCTGCCGCAATGGGAAGAACTGGCCGCCTTGCCCGACGAGGCGCTGCCGCTGTTGCCCACTGCCCTGCTGATCGCCCGCGACGAGTACCCGCAGCTGGACCCGGCCGCCTACGACCGCGTGCTGCAGGCCCATGCCGACCACCTGCGGGTGGAAGTGGAGGCCATCGGTGAATGGCCACTCAAGGTTGCCGCCATCAACAACCACTTGTTCAACGAGGTGGGCTATAGCGGCGACAACGACGAGTATTACGACCCGCGCAACAGCTATCTCAACGAGGTGTTCGAGCGCCGCCTGGGCAATCCCATCTCGCTGGCGCTGGTGCAGATCGAAGTTTCGCGCCGGCTGGGCCTGCCGCTGGAAGGTATTTCCTTCCCCGGCCATTTCCTGGTGCGGCTGCCGGTGGAAGACGGCGTGCTGATCATGGACCCGTTCAACGGCGGCCGGCCGCTCGGCGTGGACGAACTGCGTGAACGCGCGCGCAGCAACCTGGGCGGCGAGACCCCGGACGACAGCGTGCTCGCGCAGATCCTGGACCCGGCACCGCACCGCGCAATCCTGATGCGAATGCTGCGCAACCTGCATGGCGTGTACGCCGAGCGTGGTGAATGGGACCGCGCCGCACGCAGTGCCGACCGCATCCTCAAGCTGGCGCCGGAGCAGGCCGATGCCGTCCGCGACCGCGGCCTGGCCTATCTGCAGTTGGAACACCTGGCCGGCGCCCGCACCGACCTTGCCCGCTACCTGAAGATGGAACCTGACGCGGCCGATGCCATCACTATCCGCGAGCGCCTGATCGAACTGAGCGGCGGCAGACCAAGGCTGCATTGAGCCGCGCGGTGCCCTCTCCAGCTCTTGTGGGAGCGGCGTAAGCCGCGAAGCCACTGCCGCATCCGAAGCCATTGATCAACGCAGCACTTCCGCAGAACCGGCGTTGCGCAGTGCGTGCCAAGACACCTCTTCGGCAGGCGAATGTTCTCAGCCGGCTCCGGATGCCGCAGTGGCTTCGCGGCTGACGCCGCTCCTACAGCCCGTGCGTTGCGCGGCTCAATCCAGCTCGATCATCTCGAAGTCATCCTTGCTCACGCCACAGTCCGGGCAGGTCCAGGTCTCGGGCACATCTTCCCAGCGCGTGCCCGGGGCGATGCCTTCTTCCGGCAAGCCGTCGGCCTCGCGGTAGATGAAGCCGCAGACGACGCACATCCAGTTGCGCAGGGTGGAGGCCGTAGCGTCGGACATCGGGGATAATCACCGGACAAAGAAACGGCGTTGATTGTCACATTCCCGCCGCCGTACCGGTAGCCATCCATGACCCAGCTTGCCGACGCCCGAGGCGTCTACCTGATTACCCCCGACGAAACCGACAGCGCGCGCCTGCTCGAACGGGTCCGCCCGCTGCTGGCCGGCACCACCTGCCTGCAATACCGCAACAAGGCGGTCGATGCCCCCACCCGTCTGGCCCAGGCCACTGCCCTGCAGGCGCTGTGCGCCGCCGCTGGCGTGCCGCTGATCATCAACGACGATGCCGCCCTGGCCGCGCAGGTAGGCGCCGCCGGCGTGCACCTGGGCGAGGACGACGGTGACATCGCCGCAGCCCGCGCCCTGCTCGGCCCACAGGCCATCATTGGCGCCTCCTGTTATGACCAACTGGCCCTGGCCCAGCGCGCGGTCGCTGCCGGCGCCAGCTACGTGGCCTTCGGGGCGTTCTTCCCCAGCCGCAGCAAGATCACGCCGCGTCGTGCCAACCCGGAGCTGCTGCGACAAAGCGCCGCACTGGGCGTGCCACGGGTGGCGATTGGCGGTTTGACCCCGGACAATAGTCGGCCTGTGGTGGAAGCTGGCGCAGAGCTGATCGCGGTGATCAGCGGCGTGTTCAGCGAGGCGGACCCGGTGGCTGCGTTGGAGGCTTATCGGCGCTGTTTCCAGCACCAATGACGTATTCCTTCTCCCTTCGGGAGAAGGTGCCCCGAAGGGGCGGATGAGGGTGCGGGCGAAGCCAGGCGATACGAGGCGCGCCTTACCCTCTCCCCAACCCCTCTCCCGAAGGGAGAGGGACTTTGAATTACTGCCTTATCCAGGAGTTTCACAATGAACCACGCCCAATCCCACGCCTTGTTCACGCGCGCACAGACGTTGCTGCCCGGTGGCGTCAATTCGCCAGTGCGTGCGTTCAAGTCGGTCGGCGGTGAACCCTTCTTCGTGCAGCGCGCCGACGGTGCCTATCTGCATGACGTGGATGGCAACGCCTACATCGACTACGTCGGCTCCTGGGGCCCGATGATCGTTGGCCACAACCACCCGACGGTGCGCGAGGCGGTGCAGCAGGCGATCGGCAATGGCCTGTCGTTTGGCGCGCCGTGCGCGGCTGAAGTGACCATGGCCGAGACCATCACCCAGCTGGTGCCATCCTGCGAGATGGTGCGCATGGTCAACTCCGGTACCGAGGCCACGCTGTCGGCGATCCGCCTGGCGCGCGGCGCCACCGGCCGCAACAAGATCGTCAAGTTTGAAGGCTGCTACCACGGCCACGGCGACTCTTTCCTGGTCAAGGCCGGCAGCGGCATGCTGACCCTCGGTGTGCCGACTTCGCCGGGCGTACCGGCCGGGCTGAGCGAACTCACCCTGACCCTGCCCTATAACGATTTCGAAGCCGCCACGGCCTTGTTCGAGCAGCAGGGCGCCGACATCGCCGGCCTGATCATCGAGCCGGTGGTCGGCAACGCCAACTGCATCCCGCCGCGCGAGGGCTATCTGCAGCACCTGCGCGCGCTGTGCACGCAGTACGGCGCGCTGCTGATCTTCGACGAAGTGATGACCGGTTTCCGTGTCGCCCTGGGCGGCGCGCAGGCGTATTACGGCATCACCCCGGACCTGAGCACCTTCGGCAAGATCATCGGCGGCGGCATGCCGGTGGGCGCCTATGGCGGCCGTCGCGAGCTGATGTCGCAGATCGCCCCGGCCGGTCCGATCTACCAGGCCGGCACCTTGAGCGGCAACCCGGTGGCGATGGCTGCGGGCCTGGCGATGCTGCAGCTGGTGCAGGCACCGGGCTTCCACGAGCGCCTGACGGCGGCAACCAACACGCTCTGCGATGGCCTGGAAGCCGCTGCGCGCGACGCTGGCGTGACCGTGACCACCAATCGCGTCGGCGGCATGTTCGGCCTGTTCTTCAGCAGTGAGAAGGTCGAGACCTATGCCCAGGCTACTGCCTGCGACATCAAGGCCTTCAACGTGTTCTTCCACGCCATGCTGGAGCGCGGCGTGTTCCTGGCCCCGTCCGCCTACGAGGCCGGCTTCCTGTCCAGCGCGCATGACGATGCAGTGATCGAAGCCACGCTGGTTGCAGCGCGTGAGGCGTTCAAGGTGGTTGCTGCGGGTTGATCAGCCCACAGCGACAAAGATCGAAACCGAGCCCCTCTCCCGTTCACGGGAGAGGGGTTGGGGTGAGGGCAGCTCCTGCTTCGAGGCTTCTAGAACTCAAGCCAGGCATCAGCTCAACCAAAAACCAGCTTGCCCTTCATCATTCCCCAGTGCCCCGGGAATGAGCAGAAGAAGGTGTAATCGCCACCACGCGTCAACTTGCTGGTCGCAAAGCGCACCTGGGTGGTCTGCCCACCACCGATCACCGGCGTGAACGCGATCACCCGCGCATCATTTTTCGGCAGATAACTGTCAGCCAAGGTCGAACGCATGCCGGCCGTGGCAACCTGCTGGAAATCCGGCGTGCGCGTCAGCACCCAGTTATGCCCCATCGCCGTGGCCGGCATCCTGCCGGTGTGCTTCAAGGTCAGGTCCACCTGGGTGCAATCGGCGGCAACCCGGATCTGCGGCAGCGAGAACTGCATCCGATCGTTGCTTTCAATGGTGACCGCGCAGGTACGTGCCAGCGCCGGTGCGGCAGGCAACAGGCCAACAAGGGCCAACAACAGCAGGCTGGAACGCTTCAAGGTCAACTCCGGGCAAGGACAACTACAGTGTCCTGATTCTAGGCAAGCCCGGCAGATTTCACCTGTGACGCGATGTCGCAGGCTGCACCGAGGCGCAGCGCCAGCGATACTGCAAGCCCACATCTGCCTTGCCCCCATGCAAAGACCCCCCGCCCTACTGCTGGATTTCGATGGCCTGCTGGCCGACTACGATCACCGTATCCATCTGCGCCAGCTCGCTGACGCTGCCGGCTGCACGCCTGAGCAGGTGGATGCTGCGTTACGCACGGACGGGCTTGAGTTCGCGCACGCCCGCGGTGAACTGGATGGTGGGCAATTGCTGCAGGCCTTGAATCAACGTTTGGGCAGCACGTTGGACGCGACGCACTGGCATGCAGCACGGCTCGCTGCGACCAAGCTGCGCAGCGATTGCACAGCAGTGTTGGAACGCCTGCATACGGATGTACAGGCTGCGGTACTGACCAACAATGGCCTGCTGACGCAACCGGTGATCGAACAGTTGTTACCGGGTAGGCGCGTGCTGTGCAGCGCAACGTTGGGCGTACGCAAGCCCGACCCTGCTGCGTACCTGGCCGCCTGCGCGGCGCTTGGCTGTGCGCCTGAGCGTAGCCTGTTCGTCGACCACCTGTTCCGCAATGTGCAGGGGGCGCGCGAAGCCGGGCTGCATGCCGATACGGCGTTTCATGCGCAGTCGCTTCGGCGCCTGCTCAAGCGCCATCATCTGCTGCGCTGACCCGGCTTCTCGCCGCAATTGAAATTCATTTGATATCCGTTGGCGACACTGGCCCCCAAAGCCACTGGAGCCGCCGATGAATCTGCCCTCACGACTATTACTGTCCCTCCTGCTGCTGGCGCCGGCATTGTCACAGCATGCATCGGCCGCAACGGACAAGGTGCTGATCGTGGTCAGCGGCGAAGGCAAGGATGCCGGCAAGCAGCGCCCGGGCTACGAGTTTGATGAGCTGTCGCAGGCCTGGCTGGTCTTCAAGGCCAACGGCCTGCAGGTAGAGGTCGCCAGCCCCCAGGGCGGCGCGGTGGAGGCCGACAAGTACAACCCGGACGAGCCCTTCAACGCTGCCTTGCTGGCCGATGCACAGGCGATGCGGCAATTGGCCGACACCAAGGCCACTGCCGCGGTGAAGGCCTCCGACTATGCCGCTGTTTATGTGGTCGGCGGCAAGGGCGCGATGTTCGACCTGCCCCGCGACCAGGCATTGCAGCAGCTGCTGGGCAAGGTCTGGGACAACGGCGGCATCGTGGCCGCGGTCTGTCACGGTCCGGCCGCCTTGGCCGAGGTACGGCTGGCCGATGGCAGCCTGCTCGTCGCGGGTCGCCAACTCACCGGCTTCAGCAATGAGGAGGAGGCGATATTCGGCAAGAAGTGGGCGCCGCAATTCCCATGGCTGCTAGAGGATGCACTGCGTCAGCGTGGCGCGCAGTGGCAGGAAGCGCCATTGATGATGCCGAAGTTGGTGGTCGATGGCCGCTTGATCACCGGCCAGAACCCGTACTCCACCACCGCCGTGGCAGAAGCCATCGTGCGCGCGACAGGTCGCACGCCGGTCGCCCGCACACCGTGGCGCGATGAAGCCAGCATGGCCTTGGTGGAACGCCTGCTCGGCGGCGACGTGCAAGGCGCGCACGCTGCACTGGCTGCCGATGTCTCCCGCCATCACGTCGAGCTTATCGGCATCCTTGGCTACTACCAGGCACAGGCAGCACCCAACGATGCCGCCTTGGAGCAGGCCTTGCAGGTCATGGAACTGGCCTTGCCACACATGCAGGAAGCACAACTGAAACTTGCCGCTGCCCAGGCCCACCTCAAGCTCAAGCGACCGGCGCAGGCACGCGTCCTGGTACTCCAGGCACTGGCAGGCAATCCGAAGCTGGAACAGGCTCAAGTCCTCCTGCGACAGATCGACGGTTGAACCATGCCCCTGCCCGCCCTGCGCATCCTGGTGATCGAGGATAACCGCCTGCTACGCGACAACCTGCAGGCGTTGCTGTCCGCACACGGATTCCATGCCAGCTTCGCAGCAGACGGCCGCAGCGGCCTGCAGATGGCGCTGATCGAACCACCCGACGTGCTGGTGCTGGATCTGGGCCTGCCCGGCCTTGACGGGCTGCAGGTCTGCCAGCGTCTGCGCGCCGAGTCCGACCGGCATGTCCCGGTCCTGATGCTGACCGCACGCGACGCACTGGACGACCGCCTGCTCGGCTTCCGCAGCGGCGCCGATGACTACCTGGTCAAGCCGTTCGCTGGCGAGGAACTGGTGGCCCGCTGCCTGGCCTTGTCACAACGCCATCGCGCCGGCCAGCCGCATGTGTTGTGCATAGGCAGCCTGCGGATAGATCGCCGCAGCCACGAGGTGCAGCGCCAGGGACGACGCATCGAGCTGCACCAGACCAGTTTCGACATCCTGCTGGCGCTGGCCGAAGCATGGCCGCGCACGCTGACCCGCAGCGAGCTGGTGCAACGCCTCTGGGGCGATACGCCACCCGACTCGGACCCATTGCGCACGCACCTCTATCTGTTGCGGCAATTGCTGGACAAACCTTTTGCCAGGCCAATGCTGAAGACCGTGCATGGCGTCGGCTTCCGTCTTGAGTCCGATGAGGGCATAGCGTGACGAATCCATCCGCGACGCCACGCAAGCGTCTGCGCAACCGGCTGATGCTGGCCTTCGCCGGCTTCACGTTGGTGGTCGCCACACTATTTGGGCTGTACGTGGCAGTGTTCGCCTATGCAGTTGAGGACATGTTCTTCAACGGACTGCTGGAACGCGAAGCCAACGAACAGTTGCAGCATCATGCGCAGACCGGTGCATGGAAGGCACCGCGCGAATCATGGATGCAGGTGATCGAGTCCGCGACACAGCTGCCCGACAGCATCGCCAGCACGCTTGCGCGCGAACCGCGGCGGCGTGAGTTCCCGGGCAGCGATGGCCGTCACTATCATCTGCAGCGCCTGCAGCCTGATGCCGCTGCCGAACCGGCCTGGCTGTTGGCCGAAGTAAGCCAGTTGCTGGTGGTTCGGCCACAGCGCGCGGGTTTGTTTCAGTTGCTGGCCTGGTCTGGCGTTGCGGTGATTACGCTGGCCCTGCTGCTCGGCGCATGGCTGGCAGGTCGCACCACCGCACCTTTATCGCGGCTTGCGCAGCTCGTCGACAACACCGGGCCCGATCACCTGCCTGCCGTGCATGCGCAGCGCTTTGCCGACGACGAAGTCGGCGTGCTGGCACGTGGGCTGGAGGCCTTGATCATCCGCATCCGCGCCTTCGTCATCCGCGAACGCGAGTTCACCCGCGATGCCAGCCATGAACTGCGCACACCGTTGGCCGTTATCCGTGGAACCACCGAGCGCCTCGCCCGTGATCCGTCGCTGTCGCCCGCGGCACGGCAGGGGCTGTCACAGATCCACCAGTCCGCGCTGCAGCTGGAACAAACCATCAGCATGCTGCTGGCCTTGGCCCGCGAACAGGCGTTGCCTGCCACTGGCGAAGCGAACAGATTGTTGCCGGTGATCGAACGCGTGGTTGTCGAGCAAGCGCCACTGCTGGACGACAAGCAGATCGAGCTGGATATCGACGTCCCGTTTGCCGCAAACAGCACGCTGCCACTGGCAGTGTTGCAAGTATTACTCGCCAACCTGATCGGCAACGCTTTCGCCCATACAGCGG
Source organism: Stenotrophomonas terrae (assembly GCF_001431465.1). GTDB lineage: Bacteria > Pseudomonadota > Gammaproteobacteria > Xanthomonadales > Xanthomonadaceae > Stenotrophomonas > Stenotrophomonas terrae. Next base: position 67,688 of record NZ_LDJJ01000040.1, read on the forward strand.
CCGGCACGATACGCGTTGCCGCTGAGGCCGAACAGCTTCGCATCTCCAACCCCGGCGATGGCATCAGCGACCAGGCACTGGATGCCTTCAGCAAGGGAGCAAACAGCGGTGGCTTCGGGCTGGGCCTGGCGATCGTGCAGCGGCTTTGTGAGCAGCACGGCATTGCCCTGGATATCCGTCACCATGACGGACTGACGTCGGTCGCCTTCCCGCTCATGCCAGCGCCAGCCACGTCATGAAGACCCTTCTGCAGATTCTGCTGCTGTGCATACCAGCCCTGGCATCAGCTTTTGCCGTAGCCGGTGACGGCACCCAACTGCAAGCCGATATGCAGCGCATCCTCGATGAGGAAGGCCTGCAAGGTGTGGTCTGGACTACCGTCACTGCAGATGGCCTCGCAGCCAACGGTGCCGCAGGCGTACGTGATGCTGCCACCCGCTCGCCCATGCAGACCTCCACACGCGTGCACGTCGGCTCGGTCACCAAGGCAGTCCTTGCCATTGGCGTGCTACGACTGGTCAGCCAGGGCCGCCTTTCCCTGGATGCACCGGTGGCAGAGGTGGTTCCGGCAATCGGCTTTGATAACCGCTGGGAATCCACGCATCCGGTACGTGTGCGCCACCTGCTTGCGCATACAGCTGGCCTGGAGAACCTAAGACTCGGCCAGTTCTTCAGTCTCAAGGCTAGTGCTGACGTGCCTTTGGCGATCGCATCTGGTACGGACCGCGCGCCACTACGCGTCCTCAGCCAGCCTGGCAGCCGCTTCAGTTATTCCAACCTCGGCTACACCGTGCTCGGACAGGTGATCGAGGCCGTCAGCGGCGAACGCTACGAAGCCTGGATGGACCGGGAAGTGCTGGCCGCGCTGGGCATGCGGGATAGCACCTTCACCTACACCACGCAGGCAGGCTCGCAGGCAGACCCACATCTTGCGATGGGCCACTTTGAACAGGCGCGCCCCGCACCGGCCGTGCCCACTTTTCTGCGCCCCGCCGCGCAACTGACCACCACCGCCGGCGACATGGCGCTGTTCGCCAGCTTTCTGCTTGGCGACGGCAGCACTGCGGGGCAGCCCTTCATCGAAATGGAGCTGATGGAAGCATTGACCACCCCGGCTGGAACCGAGGCCGTACGCGCGGGCCTGCCACTCGGTCATGGGCTGGTGCTGGTCGGACGCGACCGGCACGGCCAGGTTGGTGGTTGCCATCCAGGCAACACCGTCGGTTACTGGGCGATGCTGTGCGTGTTTCCGCAGCAGCGCAGGGCGTTCTTCGTTGCCACCAACACCGACAACGAGGACGGCGACAACGAAAGGCTCAACCAACGACTTATCGAAGCACTTGCACTGCCGCCAGTTGCGCCATTTGCGCCATTTGCGCCGCCGCAGGTTGCTTCGCCCACTAGCCCCTCGCTGCCAGAGTGGGATGGCCTATACGTCCGCTCACCGCAGGCAATGCCTGCGATCGCACCGCTGCAGGGGCTGACGGAATTCATTCGCGTGGACACACTTGGAGACAAACTCCGCCTACGCTCGTTGTCCAGAGATGCACAGCTGCTGCAGCCGTTTGGCAATCAACTGTTCCGAGCGGACAGTCGGGTCCTGCCCTCACATGTACTGTTGATGGGTGAAGATGGTCAACCTGTCCTGAGCGACGGGCTGCGCAGCCATGTGCGGGTTCCTGCCTGGCGCATCATCATGCCGGGGCTGCTGCTGTCCATCGCCATGATCGGCGTTGTCATCACGATGCTGGCCGGGGTTGTGTTGGCGATCCGCGGAAAGCTGCGCTGGCGGAGCCCGGTTTTTCTGCCCGCACTGGCCGGTGCAGCCTTGCTGCTGCCAATAGCCTTGCTCTGTCGGCAATCCCTGCTGGAGCTGGGTGACCGGACTGTGGCGAGCATCACGTTGGCCAGCGTGAGCTTGCTGTTGCCGTTGGCACTGCTGGCAGGAACCGCAGTGGGGCTGCATGGATGGCGACGCGCCGGGCGCAGCACGCGGCTGCTGACAGCATGCCTGTTGGCGACCCTGCCCGGCGTCGGGCTGCTGGTTGCATGGCAGTTGCTGCCATTGCGGCTGTGGCTGCTGTAAATGCCAGCGCCCCGACCTTTGCACTGACTCAGACCGCAGATACACGATGCCCCCGAGTGACCGCTACACGCGGGACAGGTCGGGGGCATCGAGTTTCCGCAGCACTGGGCTCGCCAGTGCTATCGCTTGTTTCAGCCGCGTGAGGCGATGTACGCCGCAATCGCCTCGCGCACGCGCTTCAGGCCTTCGGCCACTTCTTCATCGGTGATGTTCAGCGCCGGCACGAAACGCAGCACGCTGGTGCCGGCCTGCAGGATCAGCACCTGCTTCTCGGCGGCCAGATCCAGCAGCACGCCGATGTCAGCCACGTACTCGGGCTTGAGTACCGCGCCCAGCATCAGGCCCATGCCACGCACCTGCTCGAACACGCCGAACTCTTCGCCAATGGCTTCCAGCCCGGCTTTCAACGCAGCCGACTGGCGCACGACGTTGGCCTTGATTTCATCGGAGGCCAGCTTGCGCAGTGCCACGCGGGCAACCGCCGCCGCCAGCGGGTTGCCACCGAAGGTGCTGCCGTGCGCGCCAACGCCCATGATGTCGGCCACCTTGGGGCCGGCCAGCATCGCGCCGATCGGGAAGCCGCCGCCCAGTGCCTTGGCGAGAGTGACGATGTCCGGGGTCACGCCCCAGTGCCAATGCGCAAACAGCTCGCCGGTGCGGCCCATACCAACCTGGATTTCATCCAGCACCAGCAGCGCATCGTGCTGGTCGCACAGCTCGCGGGCGCGGCGCATGAACTCGGCCGAGGCCGGCATCACCCCGCCCTCGCCCTGCACCGGCTCGAACATCACCGCGGCCACATCGCCGCCAGCCATCGCTTCTTCAAGCTGGGCGACGTCGTTGAAATCGACATAGCGGAAACCACCGGGCAGCGGCTCGTAGCCTTCCTGGTACTTGGGCTGGGCGGTGGCGGTCACCGTCGCCAGGGTGCGGCCGTGGAAGCTGCCACGGAAGGTAACGATGAAACGCTTGTCCGGGCCACGGTCCTGCGCACTGGCCCACTTGCGCACCAGCTTGATCGCCACTTCATTGGCTTCGGCGCCGGAGTTGCACAGGAATACGCGCTTGGCAAAACGCGAGGCGTCCACCAGCTCCTGCGCCAGGTGCAGCGGCGGCTCGCTGTAGAACATGTTGCTGGTATGCCACAGCTTGTTGGCCTGCTCGAACAACGCAGCCTTCAGGTCCGGGTTGTTGTGGCCCAGGCTGCACACGGCGATGCCGGCGGCCAGGTCGATGAACTCACGGCCCTGCGTATCCCACAGTCGCGCGCCCTGGCCGCGCTCCAGCACCAGCTGGCGCGGGCGGTAGACCGGCAGGTAGTAATTGGACAGGGACAACAGCGGCTCGACGACAGCGGTCATGGCGTTCCAGATCAATGGGTGTGAATTGTCCATTGTCCTCCATTCCATGGACCTGCGGCACAATGGGTACATGCGATTGTTCTCTGCCCCCCAACTGAACCCGGCCAGCGACAGCGGTTGGCGCCGCCGCTGGTTCGACATCATCCACCGTACCGATACCCCGCCCTCGCGGCGTTTCGACCTGCTGCTGGTCTGGGCCATCCTGGCCAGCGTGCTGGTGGTGATGTTCGACAGCGTGCAACGTATCCACGTGGCCTGGGCCACCGGCTTCTACATCGTTGAATGGGGCTTCACCCTGCTGTTCACGGCCGAGTACGTGCTGCGCCTGCTGGTGGTGAGGCGGCCACTGCGTTATGCGTTCAGCATCTGGGGCATCATCGACCTGCTGGCGATCCTGCCCTCCTATATCTCCTTCTTCATCCCCGGCACGCAGAGCCTGCTGGTGGTGCGTGTGCTGCGCCTGCTGCGGGTATTCCGCATCCTCAAGCTGACCCGCTATATCGAGGAGAGCGGCGTGCTGATGGCGGCGCTATGGCGCAGCCGGCGCAAGATCCTGCTGTTCCTGTCGATGGTGGTGACCATCGCCATCATCGCCGGCGCCTTGATGTATGTGATCGAAGGCCCGCAGTACGGTTTCAGCAACATCCCGACCAGCATGTACTGGGCGGTGGTGACGATGGCCACTGTCGGCTTTGGCGACATCGTCCCGCATACCACGCTGGGCCGTTTCATCACCTCGGCCCTGATCCTGATCGGCTACAGCATCCTGGCCGTGCCCACCGGCATCTACACCGCCGAGCTGGCTGGCAACATGCTGCGCGAAAGCCGCCACGACAACCGTGGCTGCACGGTCTGCGGCCATGAAGGCCATGAGTTCAAGGCAAAGTACTGCAACCGCTGCGGGCATGAATTGCCGGAGCATATCGAGCATTGAGCCGCTCCGCGCAGGTTGTAGGAGCGGCGTAAGCCGCGAAGCTGGTGATACAGGAAAGGCCCTGAAAGCCAACCCCTCCCCAACCCTCCCCTACGCCTACGGCGCAAGGGAGGGAGCGTAGTGCCGAGCCATGCTCGGCAGAGGCATTACCAGTAAAGCCCCTTGCCGAGCATGGCTCGGCACTACCGCCCCCTTGCGCGTTCGGCGCAAGGGGCCAGGCAATCAGAGAAACAGATCCGGCATCAACGGACGCGACGGGTCCATCGCGTAGCCAGACAAATCGGTGATGCCTGCTTCGGCCAGCACCTCGTCATCCAGCAGGAACTGCCCGCTGAAACCGGCCGCCGTGCGGGTCAGCACCGCGTGCGCGGCATCGGCCATGATCTCCGGCTTGCGGCAGCCGCTCACGTCCACGCCGGGAATCATGTTGATCGCGTCGGTGGCGATCACCGTGCGCGGCCACAGCGCGTTCACCGCCACGCCCTGCGGGCCGAACTCCGCGGCCAGGCCCAGGGTGACGAAACTCATGCCCATCTTGGCCAGGGTGTAACCGGTATGCGGCGCCCACCACTTCGGGTCCAGGTTGGGCGGCGGTGCCAAGGTGAGGATATGCGGGTTCGGCGCCTGCAGCAGGTGCGGCAGGCAGGCCTGTGCGCACAGGAAACTGCCGCGTGCGTTGACCTGCTGCATCAGGTCGAAACGCTTCATCGGCGTTTCCAGTGTGCCGCGCAACCAGATGGCCGAGGCATTGTTGACCAGGATATCGATGCCACCGAAGGTATCAACGGTGGCTGCCACCGCTGCATTGACCTGTTCTTCTTCGCGGATGTCGCACTTCAATGCCAGGCCCTGCCCACCAGCGGCATTGACCGCCGCAGCAGCGCTGTGGATGGTGCCCGGCAACTTCGGGTTGGGCACCGCCGACTTGGCTGCGATGGCGACGTTGGCACCGTCGCGCGCTGCGCGCAGGGCAATGGCCAGGCCGATACCACGTGAAGCGCCGGTGATGAAAAGGGTCTTGCCTTGCAAGCTGCTCATGCGCACTCCAGAACCGGTAAGAAAGCAATCGGCATTATGCCGATACCGGCCCTTCCGCACAGTCCTGCAAGGCGCTTGATCGCCGACATTTTGTGTTCATGCGCGATGTCGATACTGGTGCAATATCGCGCAAGGATTCCCGATGAAAACGCTGCTCCAAGCTTCTCCCCTACTGTTGGTGCTGGCCCTGGCCGCCTGCCAGAAACCCCAGCCGGCCGCGCAGACGCTGCCGCCGGCCAAGGATGTCACCGCGCAGACCACCGGGGTGGGCGAGGCTGCGGCCCATATCGGCCCCAACGCGGTCTGGCAGGGCTCGGTCGAATCCTGTCGCAGCAGTACCGCCGCCGACAATTGCCTGCTGCAGGCAATGCGCGATGGCGGCGCCACACCGGCTGCGCTGGCCGCTGCCAGCACCTTGTCCGCGCAGGGCAAGCCCGGTTACGTCACCGCTTGGCAGAACGTTGAGGGCATCGGCGTTGCCACGCTGGAGTTCCCGTTCCGCGCCAATACCAATGAGGGCACCTGGCTGGTGGATGCCAACGGCCAGGCCATCGACGTGGATGAAGATGTGCTCGACGATGCAGCGCGCGCCTCCGATGCCTACAAGGCGTTCAGCGCCAAACATCCGGACTCCGGTCCGTTCGCCCCGGCCATTGCCAGCGGCACCAAAGCCCTGCCCGAAGGCGGTGTGCGCCTGCTGTACAGCACGCCGCTGCGCAGCTGCCATGCCTGTGCCGATGACGGCCAGCTGACCATTGCCTACGACTTCGACAGCAAGCGCAGCTTCACAGGCAAACAATTGCTGGAGCTGCACTGAGCCGCGGCAAGCAATGGACAGTGCCTGCGTGCGCCCGTTCACCATGGATGGGCGCTGCGCTCGCGGAGCAGGATAGGCCAGCGGAACAGGATGATTGGCGTGGCCCGCACCCGCAGCGCGCCGCTTAGGGCTTCGGCCCCTGCCCCTCGTTGTCTTCCCAATGCAGGATGCGGCGGGTAACGAAGCGATATACCGGCTTGCCGGTGGCAAACCACAGCTCACGCACCCACGAGTGCCGTTTGAGCAGGCGCAGCTCCACCGGGGTCAAGGCGTGCCGGCAATACATGCGCTTGTGCTTGAGCAGGTGGCGCAGGTCCTCGCGCGCCAGCAGCCGCATCCAGCGCGAGCGCGGGTTGCCGCAGACCGCCAACTGGAAATCGATCAAGGCCGGCGAACCATCCTCGCGCACCAGCCAGTTGGCTTCCTTGGCCAGATCGTTGTGGGCGATGCCATGCCGATGCACGCGCTGCAGCAGCCGCCGCGCGGCACGGAAATAGGCCAGGTCACCGTGCGGCGGACGCTGGTACATGGCTGCGCCTTCCATATAGCTGCGGTCCAGCCAATGCCCATCCCAGGCCAACAGACGCGGAGTGGCCTCCATGCCATCGAGCTTGGCCAGCGCCCGTGCCTCGCGCCGTGCCAGCCACCAGGCCGGCAGTCGCAGCCACAGCGGGGTGGCGCCCAGGTCGCGGCGTACAAATTGCCCCTGCGGGCCTTGCATCAGCAGGATCTGCCCGAAGCTGTCAGCTTTCAGGGCAACGGCAGTAGCCGGTGAAGATTCAGTCATGGCGCCATTCTAGTGCCCGCATGCCATTCATTGACCGGCATCGCAAGTGAACAAGGGCAGCGCCGATCCACTGAACCTCCGTCGCTGCCATCGGTCTGACTCGGGCTTCCCTTTATAATCTGCCGATGAATTCTTCCTGGATCGACGCCACGCTCGCGTGGATCGCCGCCCATCCCATCCTTGCTGGCCTGGCGATCTTCGCCATTGCCTTCTGTGATGCCGTGATCATCCTCGGCGCCATCGTGCCGGCACTGCCGCTGATGATCGCCGTGGGCGTATTGATTGGCATGGGCGAGCTGTCTGGCCCGTATGCGGTGGTCTGCGCAACCCTGGGCGCCTTTGCTGGCGATGGCCTGAGCTATTGGGTGGGGCGCCGCTGGGGCGACCGACTTCGCGGCGTCTGGCCGTTCAGCCGCTACCCGCAACTGCTGGACCGCGGCGAAGTCATGTTCCGCCGCAATGCCTTCAAGAGCATCCTGATCGCACGCTACGTGGGCGCGATCCGGCCCTTCGTGCCGGCCATTGCCGGCATGGCCAACATGCGCTTCAGCAGTTATCTCAAGGCCAGCGGCCTTGCCTGCCTGTCCTGGGCGGTGTTGTTCCTGCTGCCGGGTTGGGCGCTGGGCCAGGCCTACGATGCGGTGGCGGCGGTGGCCGGGCGCCTGTTCGTGGTGCTGGCCCTGCTGGGCACCTTGCTGGGGCTGGTATGGGCCATCGTGCTGTACAGCTACCGCTGGTCGGCGGCCCGCATGGACGGTTGGCTGGCGCGGCTGCTGGCCTGGTCACACCGTCACCCGCATTTCCTCGGCCACTGGCTGACCGACGTATTCGATCCCAAGCGCCGCGAATCGGTGCCTCTGGCAATGCTGGCGCTGATGTTGCTGGTGCTGGGCTGGGGCTGGTTCGTGCTGTTGATGGTGGTGGTGGGCCATGGCGAACCGCTGGCCCTGGATCTGGCCGTACACCGGCTGATGCTGGCCCTGCGCAACCCGCTGGCGGACTACCCGATGGCGGCACTGGCCTCACTGGGTGACTGGCAGGTGCTGTTGCCGGCGATCGCAGCCGGCATGGGTTACCTGGCCTGGCGGCGGCGCTGGATGGCGGTGTTCCATTGGCTGGCGGCGCTGGCCTTCGGCCTGGCGCTGACCAAGCTGCTGGGTGCCACCGTCGATGTGGTGCGGCCGCCCGCTGCCAGCAGCGGCTTTGGTTTCCCGTCGGTGGCAGTGACCATGGCCACCATCACCTTTGGTTTCTTTGCGGTGTTGATCGGCCGCGAACTGCCAGGCCGTACCCGTGTGTGGCCGTATCTGCTGTCGGGCGCGGTGGTCACCGTGATTGGCTTTGCCCGCATCTATCTGGGCGCGCACTGGCTCAGTGACGTCATCGGCGGCATGTTGTTCGGCGTGTTCTGGTTGCTGGTGCTGGGCATCGCCTACCGCCGCCGCTTCAATCGTTCGTTCTGGGTGAAGCCGGTCGCCTGGCTGTTCTATGGCGTGTTCCTGATTGCCGGGCTCTGGTATGCACCGCGCAATGTACCGGCCAAACTGGCCAAGTTCGAACCGGCAGCGGAGGCTCCAGCCTTGATGGATGCGTCGCACTGGTGGCAACAGGGCTGGCGCGAGTTGCCAGCGCGGCGCAATGATTTCGATGACGACCAGCGTTGGCCGTTGGATGTGCAGGTGGCGGGGCCCCTGCCCGCGCTGCAGCAGCAGCTCGAGCGCAACGGCTGGACCCTGCAGAAGCAAGCCGGCTGGCAGGAAGCCTTGATGATGCTGGACATGAAAGCCACCCCGCAGCAGGTACCGGTACTGCCGGCCACGCTGGACACCAATGTCGAAGCCTTGCTGATGTTGCACCCAGGTGAACGCCCGGATGAAGTCTATGCACTGCGGCTATGGCCGTCCTCGGCGCGCCTGCAACCAGGGCAGACCACGGTATGGCTGGGCAGCGCACAAACCCTGCGCTACCAGCGACACCTGAAGCTGTTTGGCATGTGGCGGCCGTTGCGCGGTGTTGACCCGGCATTGGACGCGCTCAAGCAATCGCTGGACGGGCTGGAAACCCAGCAGCAGGTGCAGCCGGAGACAGGCCTGCCATTGTTGATGATCCGCGAAAAAACGTAGTGCCGAGCCATGCTCGGCAGGGGCTTTCCCTGTAATCCATCACCGCACTGTAGGAGCGGCGTAAGCCGCGAAGCTCCCACTACGCGAAGGCTTCAGAAGCTACCCCTCCCCAACCCTCCCCTCCGCCTCCGGCGCAAGGGAGGGGGCGTAGTGCCGAGCCATGCTCGGCAGGGGCTTTCCCTGTAATCCATCACCGCACTGTAGGAGCGGCGTAAGCCGCGAAGCTCCCACTACGCGAAGGCTTCAGAAGCTACCCCTCCCCAACCCTCCCCTACGCCTTCGGCGCAAGGGAGGGGGCGTAGTGCCGAGCCATGCTCGGCAGGGGCTTTCCTTGCAATCCATCACAATATTGTGGGAGCGGCGTAAGCCGCGAAGCTGGCAACAATTGACCAAGCTCAGAGCACCTCAGCTGGCAACATCCCGGCTTCGCGGCTTACGCCGCTCCTACAAGCTGCAATCACGACAGCACCAACAACCAGCGCCCAGCAAGGCTGCCCTAAAGATCTTCTTCGATCGGCACATCGAATTCGGGGATCCATTCCAGCAGGCGATTCAGGCGCTCGCGCGGGTCGCTTTCCTGCAGGAGCTGCAGGCGTTGGGTCTCGCGCAGGGGCAGCAACTCGGCCAGCCGCCAGCCCACCCATGCGGCCTGATCCAACTGCGCCGGGCCGGCCGCAGCGTACTCGCCGCCAACCTGTTCCAGGATGTGTTCCAACAAGGTGCCAAGCAAACCGTGTTCGGGCTGCAGTTCGTCGTCGCTGTCGCGCTCGCACCATTCCACTTCGGCCATTACCTGACCGTTGTCACGCACATGGGTAGCCACCACATGGAAACGCCGCGCACCGCGCAGGCGCAATACCAGCACGCCGTCAGCGCCCACATCGAAATCTTCGACAACGGCTTCAACGCCCCAGGCCGCCGGGGTCGCCGGCGCGCCGACTTCCTCACCCTCAAGTATCAGACAGACACCGAAGTTGCTGCCGTTGCGGCCGCATTCGCGCACCAGGTCCAGGTAGCGCGGTTCGAATACGCGCAGGCCCAAGGCCGCACCGGGCAGCAACACCGCGTGCAGGGGAAACAGGGCAAGATTTGACGATTGCATCATCCGGGCAACTACAGCTATTCGGCAGACAGTGCCGATGGTACTCCACCGCACTGTGCCGACAATTCATCGCCGGCTTCACTGCACGCAGTGCAATGCCGGGTTGCACGCAACCCGGCTTCAATCACAGCACATCAGCCGCCTTGCAACTGCGCCAGGAAACGCCGCGGTGCGCCGTCAAAACCACCGTTGGACATGAACACCACGTGGTCGCCCGCACGCGCGACATCACCGAGTTTGACCAGCAATGCCTCGGTATCGGCGACCGCCTGTGCATCACCGCGCACCGCATTGATCACCTTGGCCGCATCCCAGGGCAGCTCCGGCCGGGCCAGGAACACCACGGCGTCGGCGATATCCAACGACGGCGCCAGGGCCTGCGAATGCGCACCCAGCCGCATCGAATTGCTGCGCGGTTCCATCGCCACCACGATGCGGGCATCGCCCACTTTTGCCCGCAGGCCTTCCAGCGTGGTGTGGATGGCGGTGGGGTGATGGGCGAAGTCGTCATAGATGGTCACGCCCTGCGCCTGGCCGATGACCTCCATGCGCCGCTTGACGCTATGAAAGCCCGCTAACGCAGGCGCGACGCTGGCCACATCAACGCCAACCGCGTGCGCAGCGGCCAACGCGGCCAGGCCATTGAGCACGTTGTGCCGGCCCAGCAGCGACCATTCCACCGTCGCCACTTCGGTACCCCGATGCAGCACCGCGAAGACGCTGCCATCGGCATTGATCAGCCGAGCGCTCCATTCCAGCGAGTGATCGAAGCCGAAGCGTTCCACCGGCGTCCAGCAGCCCATCGCCAATACTTCGGCCAGGTGCTTGTCTTCGCCGTTGACGATCAGGCGACCACGGCCCGGCACGGTACGCACCAGATGGTGGAACTGGCGCTGGATCGCGGCCACGTCGGGGAAGATATCGGCGTGGTCGAATTCCAGATTATTGAGGATGGCAACCAGCGGCCGGTAGTGGACGAACTTGCTGCGCTTGTCGAAAAACGCGGTGTCGTATTCATCGGCTTCCACAACAAAAAGCGGACGATCCGAAAGGATCGACACGTCCTCCCCTTCTCCCTCCGGGGGAAGGTGCCCCGAAG
>NZ_LDJJ01000041.1 GCF_001431465.1 Stenotrophomonas terrae
GCCGAAGTCGCGGCCGCGACGCGGCGTGCCACGGTTGTCCAGCGAGAACACCACATAGCCGCGTTGGGCCAGGTACTGGTTGAACAGGTGGTCGCCACGGCCCGGCCAGCTGTCGGTCACGGTCTGCGAAGCGGGGCCGCCGTACACATAGACGGCAACCGGATACTTCTTCGCCGGGTCGAAACCTTCGGGCTTGATCACGCTGTAGTTCAGCGGGGTCTTGCCATCGGCGGCGGTCAGCGTGCCGTATTCGACCGGACGCTGCGCATCGCGGTATTTGGCGAACGGGTGCTTGGCGTCGGCCAGGTTGTTGTCCAGCAAGGTGGCGATCTTTTCACCATTGGCACGGAACAACTCGATCTGCGGCGGCGTGCTGTGGTTGGACCAGCTGTCCACGTAGACGCTGGCGTTCTTGGCGAACGCGGCGCTGTGCATGCCCGCGGTCTTGGACAGCTTGGTCGGTGCACCGCCGGCCAGCGGCACGGAATAGATTTCGCTGCCCAGCGCTGATTCCATGCCGGCACGGAAGTAGACGGTGCCGGTCTCTTCATCGACGGCCAGCAGCTCGTCCACCGGCCAGTTGCCGGAGGTCAGCGCGGTCATGTTGCTGCCGTCGGCGTTGGCCACGTACAGGTGCTGGAAACCGCTGCGCTCGGACGACCACAGGAAGCGGCCATCCTTGAGGAACTTCAGGCTGTTATGCAGCGGCACCCAGGTCTTGCCGGTCTCGGTGACCAGAACCTGCTGCTTGCCGTCTGCCAGGTTGGCTTCGATCAGCTCCAGCGTGTGCTGGTCGCGGCTCTGGCGCTGGAAGCTGAGGTGCTGTGGATCGCGCCAGTTGACGCGGGTCAGATAGATGTCGGTCTGCTTGCCCAGGTCCACCCAGTTGACCTTGGCAGCGGCACGCGGGGCGACCACGCCCAGGGTGACCAGCACGTTGTGATCACCGGCGGCCGGATAACGCTGCTCGATCATCTCCACGCGGTCGGCATACATCTCGTAGCGCTTCTGCACCGGCACCGGGGTTTCATCGATGCGGGCGAAGGCAATGGCCGAGTCATCCGGCGCCCACCAGTAACCGGTGTGGCGGTCCATTTCCTCATCGGCGACAAATTCGGCCACACCGTTGCCGATGGTGGCGCTGCCGTCGCCGGTCAGCTGCAGCTGCTTGCCGCTGGCCAGGTCGATCACCCACAGGTTGCGCTCGCGCACGAAGCTGACAAAGCCGCCCTTGGGCGAGAGCTTGGCGTCGGTGCTGAAACCTTCGCCGTTGGTGAGCTTGCGCACCGCATCGCGGCCCTGCTTGCCCAGGTCGTACAGGTACAGCTCGCCGCCGAGCGGGAACAGCAACGTCTTGCCATCTGGCGACCACTGGTAGTCGACGATGCCGCTGAAGGCGGCGATGCGCTGGCGTTCGCGGCGGGCCTTTTCGGCATCGCTCAGGGTTTCGGTGCCGGGCAGCACCACCTTGGAATCGACCAGCAGCCGGGTCTGGCCGCTGGCGATGTCGTACTCCCACAGGTCCAGCTGCTTGACGTCGCTGTCCTTGCCACGCAGGAAGGTGACCCGCGAACCATCCGGGGCCACCTTGGGCTTCATCAAGGTGGGGCCGGACAGCGGCGCATTGCCGGTGATGGCTTCGAGAGTGAGCTTTTCAGCGTGCACGGCGGGGGTGGCTAGGATCATGGCAAGGGCAAGAAACAAGGGACGCATGGTTTACCTGTCGGCGACAGCACGGATCGGCCCATCCTAGCCGAGCCCCGCCCGGACTGCCCCTGCCGTCAGTCAGTCACGCTTGCCGAACAGCAGGCGCTTCTCCTCATCGCTGAGCGGCTGCCCGGCCTGCGGATTGACGGTCGGGCCTACCGCATAGGCGCGCTGCGTGGCCGGGCGCGCGGCAATGGCCTGGTGCCAGCGGCGCAGGTGCGGGAAGGCATCGAAATCCACCGGCAGCTTGGCGTAGGCGCCGATCCACGGGTAGCTGGCCATATCGGCGATACCGTAGTCGGCGCCGCCCAGATAAGCGGCCTCGGACAGGCGCTTGTCCATCACCCGATGCAGGCGCCGCACCTCGCTGTCATAGCGCTCGATGGCATAAGGGATGCGCTCGGGCGCATAGACGTTGAAGTGGCCCATCTGCCCGCTCATCGGGCCCAGCCCGCCCATCTGCCAGAACAGCCACTCCAGGGTGGCGGCACGGCCACGCACATCCGCCGGGATGAAGCGGCCGGTCTTCTCGGCCAGGTACAGCAGGATCGCGCCGGACTCGAACACGCTCAGCGGCGCGCCGCCATCGGCCGGGGCGTGGTCGACGATGGCCGGCATCTTGTTGTTCGGCGAAATGGCCAGGAACTCCGGCAGGAACTGGTCGCCCTTGCCGATGTTGACCGGGTGTACCCGGTATTCCAGGCCGGCCTCTTCCAGGAACAAGGTGATCTTGTGGCCATTGGGGGTGGGCCAGTAATAAAGGTCGATCATGAATACGCCTCCGCAGAACCATCCTCAGGGTCCACTACGGTAGCTGCTTGGCAGCCTTCCGGGCGACCGGTAACCTCCCCTCTTTCCGCAACGCACCATCCTTCCCAATGTCTGAATACAAACCGCTGAGCCCGCTTTCGTCCCTGATCTTCGCCTCACGCTGGCTGCAGCTGCCGCTGTACCTGGGCCTGATCGTTGCCCAGTGCGTTTACGTATTCCTGTTCGGCAAGGAGTTGTGGCACCTGATTTCCCATGCCACCAGCTGGAACGAGCAGCAGATCATGCTGATCGTGCTGGGCCTGATCGACGTGGTGATGATCTCCAACCTGCTGGTGATGGTGATCGTGGGCGGCTACGAGACCTTCGTCTCGCGCCTGCGCCTGCAGGGCCATCCTGACCAGCCGGAGTGGCTGAGCCACGTCAATGCCTCGGTGCTGAAGGTGAAACTGGCGATGGCGATCATCGGCATCTCCTCCATCCACCTGCTCAAGACCTTCATCGAGGCCAGCCAGGTCGGCCTGCCGCTGTGTACCAAGGCGCTGATCGCCTCCGGCGACCTGTGCACCAAGTTCACCAGCGACGGCGTGATGTGGCAGACCATCATCCACTGCGTATTCATCCTGTCGGCGATCGGCATTGCCTGGACCGACAAGCTGATGTCCAACGGCCACGCCAAGCCGGCCGCCAACGCACACTGAGCCATCTCCGGTACGGGCGTCATAGCATGTGACGCCCGTCACCCTTTCATCCCGACGTCATCTTCGGCCGCCGCATCCCATGCCGGCGATGCTAGATTCGCGCATCACTGCTGAAATGGGCACGGCATCGGGAAATGCCGGCAGCCCGCGCCGTCGGGGCATACGCAGTCCACGTTCGTCGATTCAAGGGGATGTTTGATGTCGTACGTCATGAATAAAGGCAAGCTGCGCCTGCTGGCGCCCGCTCTTCTGCTGACCACGCTGGTGGCCTGTTCCGGCAAGGATGAGACCGCCGCACCGGCTGCTGCGCCCGCCACGCCGGCTGCAACCGCACCCGCCGCACCGGCGGTAGCCGAAAAAGTCCAGGCCATGGACACCCAGCAGCTGCGCGACCTGGCCAGTGCCGCCCTGCGCGAGAACCGCATGTATGCGCCGGCCGGCGACAACGCCATGGAGTACTACCTGGCGCTGCGCGACAAGCTGCCCGACGACGCCTCGATCAAGAGCGCGCTGACCGACCTG
Organism: Stenotrophomonas terrae; assembly: GCF_001431465.1. Classification (GTDB taxonomy): domain Bacteria; phylum Pseudomonadota; class Gammaproteobacteria; order Xanthomonadales; family Xanthomonadaceae; genus Stenotrophomonas; species Stenotrophomonas terrae. Next base: position 3,699 of record NZ_LDJJ01000041.1, read on the forward strand.
CAGCCCTACACCCTGATTGCCGCCGAGCAGGCCCTGAGCCGCGAGGACTTCACCGAAACCCAGCGCCTGATCGCACTGGTGGAAAAAGTGGACCCCACCGCTCCGGCACTGCCACGCCTGAAGCAAGGCGTCACCGGCAGCATGCAGGTTGCCGAGCGCCGCACCGTTGAAGAGGCCGACAAGGCCAAGAAGGACGCCGAAACCCGCGCCAAGCAGCAGGTCGAGCAGCAGCGCATGGCCCAGCAGCAGGCTGCCGAAGCCAGCGCCGCCCAGCAGCTGGCCGCCAAGCAGGAAGCCGCGCGCAAGGACAGCGAACGCCAGGAAGCCGAGCGCCAGGCCGCCAGCCGCCGTGAAGCCGAGCAGCGCAGCGCGGCACAGGCCGCCGCCCAGCAGGCCGCCGCGCCCAAGCCGGCAGCCGCCGCTGCACCCACCCTGCGTGCGGTCAGCACCCCGGCCCCGCGTTACCCGGCCGACGCACTGCGCTCGGGCACCTCCGGCGAAGTGCTGGTGGAACTGAGCATCGGCACCGACGGCTCGGTCACCGACGCCCGCGTGCTGCGCGCCACCCCGGCACGCGTATTCGACCGCGAAGCCTTGAATGCGGTGAAGCGCTGGAAGTTCGAGCCGATCAACAGCCCGACCACCACGCGTCGTACCTTGGCGTTTGCGCCGAACAAGTAATTGGTTTTTTGTTTGCGAAAAAGCCCGGAGCGATCCGGGCTTTTTCGTTTTTTGTAGTGCCGAGCCATGCTCGGCAGAGGCCTTACCGGGAAAGCCCCTTGCCGAGCATGGCTCGGCACTACAGGTGAAGCAAAAACAAAGGCCCGGATCGCTCCGGGCCTTCGCGGCTTTTGGTAGTGCCGAGCCACGCTCGGCAGAGGCCTTACCGGTTCGGCTTGCCGAGCATGGCTCGGCACTACACCCCGCCAGGCCAAGCATGGCCCGGCGAAACGCTATCAGCCTGAGATCGCCAGGCGCTCCTGGCGGTAACGCCATACCGCTACTGCCCACAGCAGCACCGCCAGCAATGCCGAGGCAGTCAGGTACACCGCCCATTGCGTCGCCGATGGCATCTCGCCGCGGGTCACTTTCACCAGCATCTGGTTCTGCGACAGGAACGGCACCGCGTACTGCCACAGCTGGGTGTCCTTCAACGGGTAGGCCATCAAGGCATAGCCCGGCAGCATCGGCAGCAGCATCAGCCAGACCATATGGCTCTGTGCCTCCTTCATGCTCTTGGAGCTGGCCGACAGGCAGGTCAGCAGCGCGGTGCCCATCAGCACCAGCGGCAGCAGGATCACCAGCAGCTTGCCCATCGCCGCGAAGCTGACATCCAGCGAGCGCGCAGCGCCGCCGCCGATGCTGGCACTGATCTTGAACGAGATCAGGATCAGCAACATCGAGGCCAGGCCCAGTACCACCGCCGCCAGCATCTTGCCGCTGACCAGCGCGCCGCGTGCGGCCGGTGTGGCCAGCAAAGGCTCCAGCGATTGCCGCTCACGCTCGCCGGCGGTGGTGTCCATCGCCAGGTGCGAACCACCGATGAAGGCGAACAGCATCAGCACCAGCGGCAAGACCACCGACAGGAAGATGCCGCGTTTGGCCTCGGCCGTTGCAAGATCACGTGTGCCGACATTGAGCGGTGCGGCCACCGCCGGATTGACGCCACGTGCCAACAAACGCAAGGCACCCACCGATTGACCGTAAGTACCCAGCACACTGCGTACGCGGGCGATCTGCACGTCGCCGGTACGGCGGGTGGTGTCGGCGACGATCTCCACCTTGGCCGGCTTGCCGGCCTGCCAGTCGGCGGCGAAGTTCTCATCGATCACCAGCGCGAGGTCTTCGCGCTGGCTGCGGATCAGGGCTTCGTAGTCAGCAGTTGCTTCGGTGGCATTGATGCCGCGGCTGGCCAGGAAGGCGACCAGGTTCGGCGCGCGTGCAATGCCTACCACCGGGATGCTCAAGTCCTTCTCCAGCTGCGTTTCAGCACGCAGGTTGGTCAGCTTGTTCATGCCCAGGAACAGCAATGGGTAAAGCAGCGGTGCGGTCAGCAGGGTCAGCAGGAAGGTGCGGCGGTCGCGGGCGAAATCACGCAGCTCCTTGCGCATCACCGTGAAGATGGCGCGGAAGTATCCAGTCTGGCTCATGCGTGCAGGCCCTCTTCGCTGCCGATCAGTTTCACGAACGCATCTTCCAGGTTGTTCTCGTGGGCCTGCTCGCGCAGTTCCTCCGGCGTGCCCTGCGCCACCACCCGGCCCTGGGCAACGATCACGATGCGGTCACACAAGGCGGCCACCTCCTGCATGATGTGGCTGGAGAAGATCACGCAGCGGCCTTCCTCACGCAGCTCCTTGAGGAAGCCACGCAGGCCGCGGGTGGTCATCACGTCCAGGCCATTGGTCGGCTCGTCGAGGATAACGTTGCGCGGGTCGTGGATCAGCGCGCGGGCAATCGCGGTCTTGGTGCGCTGGCCCTGGCTGAAACCTTCGGTGGCACGATCGAGGAAATCCTCCATCTGCAGTGCCTTGGCCAGGCGTGCGGTGCGCTCGACGATGGCGGCCGAACTCATGCCGTGCAGCTCGCCGAAATAGTCGATGTTCTCGCGCGCGGTCAGGCGCTTGTACACGCCGCGCGCATCCGGCAACACGCCGAGGCTGCGTCGCACCGCGTTGGGATCGACGGCGGCGTCGACGCCATCGACCAGCACGCGGCCGCTCTCCGGCGTCATCAGTGTGTACAGCATGCGCAGCGTGGTGGTCTTGCCGGCGCCGTTGGGGCCGAGCAGACCGGTGATCTGGCCGTCATGGGCGGTGAAGCCCACGTCATCAACGGCAATCACCGGCGTCTTGTCCTTGCCCTTGCCGGGGAAGGTCTTGCGGAGTCGTTCTGCAACGATCATGGAAGCGGATTCCTCAGTGATGCGGTGATGTCACGGTTCCCAGCCATTGAAGCTGGTGAACGGCGGCACGTAGTTGAGTTTTTCCAGGCAGGCACCGTCGAGCGCCTTCGGGTCGGTCTTTTCAATGAACTGCGCAAACAGCTTGGGCATGCAGCCGGCACCGATCACGTTGTGGCCCTGGCCACGCAGCACGAACAGGCGCGCGTTATCCAGATGCTTGACCACCTCCTCGCCATAGCGCGGCGGGGTCACCGGATCGAACTCGCCTTCCAGCACCAGCGCCGGCACCTTGCCGGCCAGCGGTGTGTGGAAGTCGGCCGGAGCGGTGCCCTTGGGCCAGCTGGCGCACATCGCGGCCATCGACTGCGCCATCTGGTTGCCAAGCACGGTGTTCTCATCGGCGCTGTTGGCCACCATGCTTTCGTTGTCTTCGCTGCATACCACCGACAACTGCATGCCCATCGCCATGGCGTCCTTCATCTCGCCCTGCAGCATCTGCGTCAACGCCATCAGGTTGTCGTAGCGGCCAGCACTGGCTTCATGGATCAGCTTGGGCAGCAACGCGCCGGCGGCCGGCATATAGGCATACATGCGCACCAGCCCGGCCACGGTTTCGGCGCGCAGCTCGCCTTCTCGCTGTTCGCCGGTGCCGGCATCGCGGTACTGCACCGTCACTGGCTGCGCACGCAGCTTGGCCAGCAGCGCGTCCAGCTCAGCGCGTGGATCGCCCAGCTTGTCCTTGCACGAGGCGGTCTTGGTGCATTGGGCGAACTGCAACTCCAAGGCATCATCCAGATTGCGCGCAAAGATGTTGCCCAGCTGCAGGCTGTTCGGCACCACCGAGTCGAGCACGATGCTGCGCGTGGCCTGCGGGTGGCGCATGGCGTATTGCTGGGCCACGCGGGTGCCGTAGCTGACCCCGACCAGGTTGATCTGCGGCGCACCGATGGCCTGGCGTACTGCTTCCAGATCGGCCACCGCGTCGGTGGTGGTGTAGAAACGCAGATCGGCCTTGCGTGACAACTGGGTGGCGCAGTTCTGTGCCGCGGCCTGCATCGCTGCGGTACTGAAGTCGGCATCATCCGGCGTGTCGCAGGCCAGCAGATTGGATTTGCCGGTGCCGCGCTGGTCCACCAGGATCACGTTGCGATGCTTGCGCACCTCGGCAAATGCCGGGTCCACCTGCGGATAGGTGGCAACAGCTGCCTGGCCCGGGCCACCGGCCAGGAAGAACACCGGGTCCGGCTGCAGGTCGCTTTCCTTCTCCGGGGCAAGCCAGGCGATGTTCAGTGCGATCTTGCGGCCCTGCGGGTTTGCCCGGTCTTCGGGCACTTCCAGGGTGGTGCACTGCGCTTCCAGGCTGTCGCGGCTGCCGTCCGAGCTCAGACTGCAGGGTTGGAAGTTCAGGCTGCCCAGCGTCTGCGGCTTGCCCGTAGCAACCGCGGCAGCGGCGGCCTGCGGCGCGGCAGGCGCGGGGCTATCGGTGGACCGCACCAGGCGGTAGCCGACGATACCGGCGATCACGGCCAAGGCGAGGATGGTTTGGGTCTTGCGGGACATCATCGGAACAGCCCCTCACGGTTGAAGGAAATTAACGGGTCTACCTGCATCCAGACGTGGGCGCGGCAGCTATGTGACATCAGGAAAGAAAATTTCTTCGATGCGGCTTTCATACAGGCGGGCAATGCGGAATGCCAACGGCAGGCTGGGATCGTATTTGCCGGTCTCCAGCGCATTGACCGTCTGCCGGGAGACTTCGAGCTGCTCGGCCAACTCACCCTGTGACCAGCCCTTGGCCTCGCGCAGTTCGCGCAGTCGGTTATCCATGGCCGGCGCTCAGTTGTAGCGCCGCACGACCACGGCCTTGGCCAGCCCGTAGGCCAGGCAGACCAGCGGGAAAACCCAGATCATTGCCGCACCGGCAGGAATGTCGATCACCTTGGCGACCTGCAGGAAGCCGCCGGTCAGGTAGACCAGCGAGACGAAACCGGTGGCGAAGCTGACCGCCTCCAGCTCGATGCGTTGCTGCAGTTCATCCACATCGCGGATGTAGCGGACCATCGCCCGCAGCATCAGCACGACCGGCGGCACCGGCAACAAGGCGACCAATGCGCGCAGCAGCGGTTCATCCACCCGCTTGAGCAACAGGCTCGATGCGACCAGCAGCACCATATAGCCGGCCATGGCCAGCATCACCTCGCGGGTATAGCGCTTGCGCAGCTTGGCCGGGGCAGCGTCGCAGCCATCGGGCATGAAGCGGCGCAACAGCGCTGCCAAGGCCAGGCCAAGGGCAATACCAAACAGAATGCCGGCAAACTTCGGCTGCGCGCCCATCGGCTGCCATAGCAGCAGGGCGCAAGCGAGCACTGCGGACGCGGCAGCCGCCAGCAGCATGCCGACGGTCCAATAGCTGCGGCTCATCGCCCTGCCCCTTGCGCCAGCAGCTGCTGGCCGCAGGCGACAGCGACGTCGATCGCGACGAACTGGCGGGCGATGGAACCCGTCGTCGTGGAACAGACAAGACAGCTGCAATGACGCATGGCCCAACTCCTGTAAAGCACGCTTGACACATCCTGCGGTCAGCCCGGCCAGCCTGTCAAGCAGCCTTTACAGATGGAAACGGCGATTACGCTCCCCATTGCCCGGGCCAAGCCGGCAAGACCGCATCCACAACGAAGAAAGGCGCGAACGAAAGCGTCGCGCCTTTATGCGGATCAAAACCAGATGCGAGCCGGACAGGACGGCTCGGCAGCAAGGGCGACTGCAGCACAGCCGCCAAGGCCTCATTTGCTGCTGACGTATTTCTCGCGGCGGATCTGCGGCATCGTCAGCCCAGCTTGCTTCAGCGCTTCCACGCAGGTATCGACCATGTCCGGGTTGCCGCACAGGTAGGCGATATCGCGGGCCGGGTCCGGCGCGATCTCCGCCAGCTGCTGCTGCACATAACCCTTGCGGACATCCGGGTGCGGGTTTTCCGGCAGTTCCCGCGACAGGCAGGGCATGTAGCGGAAACCGGGGTTGGCAGCGGCAAACGCGTAGAAATCGTCGCTGTAGAGCAGCTCTTCCGGCGTCCGCGCGCCCTGCAGCAGTACCACTTCCACGCCACGCTCCACCATTGCCGCATGCAGCTGCGGCAGCATCGAGCGGTACGGAGTGACGCCGGTGCCGGTGGCGATCAGCAGGTAGCGGGCGTTGTGGTCGCCCGGCTGCAGGCAGAAGCGGCCGAATGGACCGCTGCCGCTGACGTGGTCGCCCAGGTCCATGCCCTCGAACAAGGCCGTGGCAGCGCCGCCGGGGACGAAGCTGACCGCGATTTCCACTGCCTCGCCCGGGCCCAGGGTGCGGTCATGGATGGTGGCCAGCGAGTAGCTGCGCTTGGTCGGGGTGCCGTCGGCGTAATCGAAGTGAATCTGAATGAACTGACCGGGCAGGAAATCCAGCGGCTGGCCGTCATCACGGACGAACTGGTAGTGGCCGATGCTCGGCGCCAGCATGTGGCGGCCGACCAGCTTGAGGGGGAATTGGATTGGCACAGGAGGGGAACAGTGTGTAACCGGGCATGGACCACGGGGGCTCCTATAATACCGGCCTGTACTTATCCGACGCCTGTACTCGGCGCGAAGGCCAAAGATTGGACTCCCGTACCCCCGCCCCTCCCGGCACAGCCGCGCTGCGCATCACCGACCTGCGCAAGACCTATGACAATGGCGTCGAGGCCTTGAAGGGCGTGTCGCTGGAAGTTGCTCCGGGCGACTTTTTCGCCCTGCTCGGCCCCAACGGCGCCGGCAAGTCGACCCTGATCGGCATTGTCTCTTCACTGGTGAACCTCAGCGCAGGCCAGGTGCAGGTGTTCGGCAGCGACCTGGTAGCCGAACGCAGCGCGACCATGCGGCTGATCGGGCTGGTGCCGCAGGAGATCAACTTCAACCTGTTCGAGAAGCCCTTCGACATCCTGGTCAACTACGCCGGCTTCTACGGGATTCCGCGCGCCGAGGCCGAGGTTCGCGCCGAGGAAGAACTCAAGCGCGCGCACCTGTGGAACAAGGCGCAGATGATGAGCCGCACCCTGTCCGGCGGCATGAAGCGCCGGCTGATGATCGCCCGCGCGATGATGACCCGGCCGCGCCTGTTGATCCTCGACGAGCCCACCGCAGGCGTGGACATCGAGATCCGCCGCGACATGTGGAAGACGCTGCAGGAGATCAACGCCGCCGGCACCACCATCATCCTCACCACCCATTACCTGGAAGAGGCCGAGCAGCTGTGCCGCAACCTGGCCATCATCAACCACGGCCGCATCGTCGAGCAGGGGCCGATGCGCAGCCTGCTGGCCAAGCTCGACGTGGAAGGCTTCCTGTTCGACATCGACGGTGAACTGCCGGCGCAACTGCCGCATATCGAAGGCGCCACCCTGGTCGCCACCGATGCGCACACCCTGGACATGGACATGCCGCGCGCGATGGACCTGAACCGTGTTTTCGACGCCTTGAATGCCGCCGGCATCCGCGTGCGTTCGATGCGCACCAAGAGCAACCGCCTGGAGGAGCTGTTCGTGCGCCTCACCGGCAACCTGGAGAACAGCGCCGCATGAGTACCCCCGTTCCCGTGACCGACAGCAGCCGCAACTGGGTGGCGCTGGGCACCATCGTTCGTCGCGAGGTCAACCGCATCCTGCGCATCTGGGGCCAGACCCTGGTGCCGCCGGCCATCACCATGACCCTGTACTTTCTGATCTTCGGTGGCCTGATCGGCTCCAAGATCGGGCAGATGGGCGGCTACAGCTACATGCAGTTCATCGTGCCTGGCCTGGTGATGATGAGCGTGATCCAGAACAGCTACGGCAACATCAGCTCCTCGTTCTTCGGCGCCAAGTTCGGCCGGCATATCGAAGAGCTGCTGGTCAGCCCGATGCCGAACTGGGTGATCCTGGGCGGCTATGTGGCCGGCGCGGTACTGCGTGGCCTGATGGTGGGCGTGATCGTGCTGATCATCGCCATGTTCTTCACCCCGGTGCGCATCCCGCACCCGCTGGTGACGCTGAGCACGGTGCTGCTGGGCGCGACGATCTTCTCGCTGGCCGGCTTCATCAATGCCGTCTATGCGAAGAAGTTCGATGACGTGGCGATCGTGCCGACCTTCATCCTGACCCCGCTGACCTACCTGGGCGGCGTGTTCTACTCGGTGACCCTGTTGCCGGGCTGGGCGCAGGCGATGACCCATGCCAACCCGATCTTCTACATGGTCAATGCCTTCCGCTACGGCCTGCTCGGCAGCAGCGACGTGCCGTTGTGGGTGTCGTATGCCTTGATGCTGGGCTTTGTTGCCGCACTCACCAGTCTGGCTTTGTGGCTGCTGCGACGGGGCGTAGGCCTGCGTAGCTGAGAAAAGGCGCCGAAAGGCGCCTTTTTTTGGTTTTATTTTGGCGTTTGTGGGAGCGGCGTAAGCCGCGAAGCACCAGAACCCAGACGCAAAAGCATTACCCCTCCCCAACCCTCCCCTTGCCTACGGCAAAGGGCGGGAGCTGCATCTCGCGGCTCACGCCGCTCCCACAAAATCTTCGGCACCAACACCTATGATGGCTCCACTCCCCTTCAGTTGATGGATAACCAAGCGATGCGCATCCTGATTCTCGGTGCCGGTGGTACTGGTGGTTACTTTGGTGGTCGGCTGGCCCAGGCCGGTATTGATGTCACTTTCCTGGTGCGGCCCAACCGCGCTGCACAGCTGGATCGCGATGGTCTGGTGATCCGCAGCCCGCTCGGCGATGCCGCATTTCCAGTCGCCCACGTCACAGCCGAGGCCTTGCCGCAGTTGGCAAAGGAAAAGCCCTTCGATCTGGTCATCCTCAGCTGCAAGGCCTATGACCTGGACAGTTCGATCGACGCGATCGCACCTGCGGTAGCTGCCAACACCACCGTGCTGCCCATCCTCAATGGCCTGCGTCACTACGCCGCCCTGGATGCGCGCTTCGGAGCCGAACGCGTGCTCGGCGGGCTGTGCTTCATCAGCGCGACCAAGGCCGAAGACGGCGCGGTGCTGCACCTGGACAAGCCGGCCAAGCTGACCTTTGGCGAACGCGATGGCGCCACTAACAGCGCGCGTGTGACCGCCTTGGCCAAGGCCTGCGAACAGGCCGGCATCGATCACGTCGCCTCGGCCGACATCGCCCAGGAGCAATGGATCAAATACACATTCCTGACCGCACTGGCCGCCGGCACCTGCCTGATGCGCGCCGATGTTGGCACCATCGTCGCCAGCGACCACGGCAGCGCTTTCATGCAGGCCTTGTATGCCCAATGCCTGGCGGTCGCCGCGCAGGCCGGCCAGCCGATTCCTGCGAAGGCACAGGAGATCGCGTTGGGCGCCATCACCAAATCCGGCTCACCGATCAAGGCGTCGATGCTGCGTGACCTGGAAGCCGGTCAGCGCGTGGAAGCCGCGCATATCGTCGGCGACATGCTTAGCCGGGCGCTTGCCGCCGGGCAATCCGCACCGCTGCTGCAGGCGGCGTATTGCCACCTGCAGGCCTACGAGGCCCAGCGCACGGTTTGAAGCCGGCGCCTGCGCTCAGACCGGCGGCAGGCGGAAGAAGGCACGGGTCGCCGCGGTCGCATTGGCCGCGGTAACGGCCACGTCCTCGCCACGATCGCGTGCAAGCTCTTCGACAATATGCGACAGGAACGCCGGCTCGTTGCGGCGGTCCTTGGGCAGCGGTCGCATCGTGCGCGGCAGCAGATACGGCGCGTCGGTTTCGATCATCAGCCGCTCGGCCGGGATGTGCTTGACCAGCTCGCGCAGGTGCGCACCACGGCGTTCGTCGCACAGCCAGCCGGTGATGCCGATATACCAATCGCGGTCCAGGTAATCGAACAGCTCGCGCCGCTCTGCGGTGAAGCAATGCACCACCGCCGGGCCGAGCTTGCCGTCGAAGTTCTTCATCATCGCCAGGAAGTCATCGTGGGCATCGCGCTGGTGCAGGAACAAGGGCTTGCCCACCCCATCAACCGCCAGGTCGACGGCTATCTGCAACTGCCGCTCGAAGGCCTTGCGCTGGGCCGGACGCGGCGAGAAATCGCGGTTGTAGTCCAGCCCGCATTCGCCCACCGCCACTACTTCTGGGTGCGCCTGCAGCGCGCGCATTTCGGCATCGCATTCGTCGGTGTATTCACTGGCGTGATGCGGATGCACGCCGGCGGTGGCATACAGAAAACCGGGGTGGCGCTGCGCCAGTGCCAGCGCCATCGGCGAATGCTCGCGGCTGGCGCCGGTGATCACCATCTGCACCACGCCGGCGGCCTTGGCGCGCTCCAGCACCGCGTCGAGGTCACGATCGAAGGATTCGTGGGTGAGGTTGGCGCCGATGTCGATCAGTTGCATTGAGCTGGAAGTAGGCAGACAGAAAGCGTGATTGTAGAGGTTTGGTCCCAACCCAGCCCCCCAACCATGAACGAAGCCCGGTAGCCCGGGTAAGCGCAGCGCACCCGGGGCAGTTCGCTGAATCGCAGGGAGCGCGCGAAAAGCCCCGGGTGCGCTTCGCTTACCCGGGCTACAGGCTTACCCGGGCTACGCGGCTACCGGGCGCTTGGCGCGCGCGGCTTCTACAATGCGCCGATGGCAATTGCATTCCCCATCACCCCGCTGCTCCCCGACATCCTGCAACAGCTGGCCGCGCATTCGCGGCTGGTACTGGAAGCACCGCCCGGCGCCGGCAAGACCACTCAGGTGCCGCTGGCACTGCTGGACGCGCCGTGGCTGCAGGGCGGCAAGATCCTCATGCTGGAACCACGCCGCGTGGCCGCGCGCAGCGCCGCCACCTTCATGGCCCGGCAGCTGGGCGAACCGGTGGGCGAAACCGTTGGTTACCGCATCCGCTTCGAGAACAAGGTTTCCGCGCGCACCCGCATTGAAGTGGTGACCGAAGGCATCCTGACCCGGATGCTGCAGGACGACCCGCTGCTGGAAGGCGTGGGCGCGCTGCTGTTCGATGAATTCCACGAACGTCATCTGTCGGCCGACCTGGGCCTGGCGCTGGCGCTGGATGTGCAGGCCCAGCTGCGCGAGGACCTGCGCATCGTGGTGATGTCGGCCACCCTGGATGGCGAACGGCTGGCGCAGTTCCTGGACGCACCGCGCCTGTCCAGCGAAGGCCGCAGCTACCCGGTGGACGTGAGCCATTTCCCGGCGCGACGCGACGAAACCCTGGAAGCACAGACACGCCGCGCGGTGGAACAGGCGATGGCCGAGCATCCCGGCGATGTATTGGTATTCCTGCCGGGACAGCGCGAGATTGCGCGGGTGCAGGCGGCTTTAAGCCCCTCCCCCTCCGGGGGAGGGGTTGGGGAGAGGGCCGGGGGCGCAGCCACCCGCACCAACCAATTGCACGGGGCTTCGCCCGCACCCTCATCCGGCGCTGCGCGCCACCTTCTCCCGCAGGGAGAAGGGTACGAGGTGCTCCCCCTGCACGGTGAGCTGCCGATCGAACAGCAGACCCGTGTGCTGCAGCCCGATCCCGAAGGCCGTCGCCGCGTGGTGCTGGCCACCAATGTCGCCGAATCCTCGGTCACCCTGCCCGGCGTGCGGGTAGTGATCGATGCCGGGTTGGCGCGCGAGCCGCGCTACGACCCCAACAGCGGTTTCTCGCGGCTGGATGCGGTGAACATCTCGCAGGCCTCGGCCGACCAGCGCGCCGGCCGTGCCGGCCGCGTGGCATCCGGCTGGGCGTGGCGGCTGTGGCCGCAATCGCAGCGACTGGAACCGCAGCGCCGCCCTGAAATGGCGCAGGTGGAACTGGCCGGGCTGGCACTTGAGCTGGCCGCCTGGGGCAGCGACCAGCTGCGCTTCGTCGATCCGCCACCGGCAGGCGCGCTGTCCGCCGCGCGCGAACTGTTGCGCGGACTCGGCGCCTTGAACGAAGACAACAGCATCACCGCGCTGGGCAAGCGCATGCTGGCGATGGGCACCCACCCACGGATGGCGGCGATGCTGCTGTCCGCGCAGAACCCGCGCGAACAAGCCCTGGCCGCCGACCTGGCCGCGCTGCTGGAAGCACGCGATCCGCTGCGCCAGGGCGGCGATGCGCTGGCCGCCCGCTGGCGCGCCTTGGCCGCGTTCCGCAGTGGCCGCGCGCCGCACGACGCCAACCGTGGCGGCCTGGCCGCGATCGACGCTGCTGCCAAACAATGGCGGCGGCGCCTGCGCTGCGAGGCGCTGCCCCCGGCCGATAGCGAAGCACACGCGCTGGGTGATCTGCTGGCGCATGCCTTCCCCGACCGTATCGCCACCCAGCACCCGACCGATCCACAGCGTTATCAATTGGCCAACGGCCGCAGCGCGCGCCAGTTCGACAACAGCGACCTGCGTGGCGAGCCGTGGCTGGTGATCAGCGAACTGCGCCACGATCCGCGTGATGCACTGATCCTGCGTGCGGCACCGGTGGACGAGCAGCGCCTGCGCCACGACTTCCCCGACCGTTTCAAGACCCAGGACGTGGTGCGCTGGAACAGCAGCAAACGGGCGCTGGAAGCGCGCCGTGAGAGCAGCTTTGAGCGCATCGTGCTGGACAGCCGTTCCGCCGGCCAGGTGGACCCTGCACGCGCCGCACGTGCATTGACCGACGCGGTGCGTGAGCTGGGCCTGGACGCCTTGCCGTGGACCGAAAACCTGCAGCAATGGCGCTGGCGGGTGATGGGGCTGCGCCACTGGATGCCGGAGCTGGAACTACCCGACCTCTCCGACGCGGCGTTGCTGGCCATATTGGATGATTGGTTGCTGCCGGCCTTCAATGGCAAGACGCGGCTGGATGCCCTGGCCGAGGAAGAGCTGGGCGAAGCACTGAAATCCGGTCTTGATTGGGGCAGGCGGCAGCTGGTGGACAAACACGCACCGCTGCGCGTCAGCGTGCCCTCGGGCATGGAACGGCGCATCGAATACGCGCTCGATGATGACGGCATCAGCCCGCGCCCGCCGGTGCTGGCGGTGAAGCTGCAGGAGCTGTTCGGCCTGGCCGATACGCCGCGCATCGCCGATGGCCGCGTGCCCTTGCTGCTGCACCTGCTGTCACCGGGCGGAAAGCCGCTGCAGGTGACCGGCGACCTGCGCAACTTCTGGCAGAACACCTATGCCGAAGTCAGGAAGGAAATGAAGGGGCGCTACCCCAGGCATCCGTGGCCGGATGATCCGTGGAGCGCTACGGCGACGCATCGGGCGAAGCCTCGGGGGACTTGATTGGGGTTTGGCGAGGCTGCGGCGACGGCGAAGGCAAAAGCGAGAGCAAAAACCAGAGCAAAAGCACCCCTCCCCAACCCTCCCCTTGCCCATGGCAAAGGGAGGGGGTGGTTCTTGGCAATCTGTCAGTGTGCAGCGCAGCCGCACTGGCCCCCTCCCTTGCGCTACGCGCAGGGGAGGGTTGGGGAGGGGTTGCCGTTGGTTTTGATCCTGCCGTTGACTCCGATCTAACCTTTGGCAGTGATCCTGATGCTGACTGCGAGCCTTGCCAGCCGTGCAGCTCCGCATTGCCGTTGCTTCAGCTTCAGCCTTCCACAACAGCGCTCGGCACTTCCCGGCTAACATCCCCTACACGTCCCTCTGGTAAAACTCAGGGTCTGACCTGTCACCACAAGGAGTCCCCCACATGAGCAAGTTCAGCGATATCACCGGACCGGCACTGGAACGCGCCCTGGAACTGGTCAACAACGCCGGCGGCGGCATCAAGCACGGCGGCTCCAGCGCTGCCGAATGGCTGAAGACCGGCGCCGCGATTGGTGCGATGAAAAGCGGTGGCCGTGCCGTCACCCGCGCAGCCAAGCGCAACCCCACCGCTACCGTCGCCGTTGCCGCCGTAGGCCTGGGTCTGCTCGGCTATGCGCTGTACCGCCGCAACAAGCGCGACAACGAAGCCATTGAAGCCAAGTCGCGGCAGATCGCGCAGCGCCGTCGCCATGCGGCCAGCGTGACTGACGAAACCAGCGATATCGGCAGCGACGCCTGAGTCTGTTTTTTTGAGGTGGGTGCTTGAAGCACAAGCACCCCCTCCCCAGCCCTCCCCTTGCCGCTGGCAAAGGGAGGGAGCAGGTCCCGCGGTGTGTTAGAGGCCCAGCTCGGCCAGGACCGCTGCGGTGGACTGGCCGATGCCATCGAGCTGCGGATTGATACGCCCCGGTTCGTTGGCAAACTTGATCGGAATGCCCAGGTGGGTACCACCCTGCGCATCGGTCCAGACCATCTCACGCGCACGCGTATGCGGATCGTTGAAGGCCTCGGTAAGTGTCTTGACCGGTGCCCAGCACACGTCGATGTCGTGCAGGAACAAGGTCCACTCCACCAGCGTGCGGCGTGAGAAGGTTTCCGCCAGGAATTCCTTTACCGGATCCTGAGCGGGACCAGGCGGCAGATGGCATAGATGGATCAGATCGGCACGGCCCAAGGCGTTGAGCAGGTTCTCGGCGAACTTGTGCTCGGCGCCGCCCAGTGCGATCCAGCGGTCATCCGAGCAGCGGTACAGCTTGTACAGCGCATTGCCGCCCCAGCTGCGTTCTTCCTTGATCACCGGGTCGCGGCCCAGCGCGAACGGCGGGCCCAGCACGTTCGGCAGCCAGGCCATCAGCGCGTCCTGCATCGACAGGTCGATGTAGTCACCCTCGCCGGTCCGCTCGCGGCGGAACAAAGCCATCAGGATGCCGTTGAGCGCCATCAGCGAGCCGGCCATATCGGCCACCGGCATATGCGGCATGGCCGGCGTGCCATCCGGCGCACGGTTGAGGCTGACCACGCCGGTATCGGCCTGCATGGCCAGATCGTGCGCAGGGCGGTTGACCTTGGGGCCGGTCTGGCCGAAGGCACTGATCGCGCAGTACACCAGCCTGGGGTTGATCGCCTTGCAGCTGGCGTAGTCGATGCCCAGGCGCTTGGCCACACCGGGGCGGAAGGCTTCCACCACCACATCGGCCCATTCCACCAGCCTGGCGAACGCGGCCTTGCCGGCCTCGCTCTTCAGATCGAGCACGATGCAGCGCTTGCCGCGATGGGTGTTGCGGAACCAGGTACTGACCCCGGCCTGCTTCAGACCGACCTCGCGCACCGGTTCGCCGCTGGGCGGTTCAATCTTGATCACCTCCGCGCCGTGGTCGGCCATCACCATGGTCAGGTGCGGGCCGGGCAGGAACAGCGAAAGATCCAGTACGCGTACACCTTCAAGCTTCATCATCAACTCCGTTGCCTCACGCGCCAAGCAGGCGCGCGCGGTCTGCATCGTTGTAACCGAGCTCGCGCAGCAGGGCGTCGGCATCGGCATTGAGCGGCGGGCAGGCATTGCCACTCAGGCGCTGGCCATCGAGCTTGATCGGATTACGCAGCAGGCGCTGGCTGCCGCTTGCATGCGCCACGTCCTGCAGCATATCCACGTCGCGTACATAGGGATTGTCCAACGCCTGGGCGATATCCAGTACCGGCGCAATCGGAATGCGGCCGGCGAACAGCTGCGTCCAGTGCGCGGTCGGCTGGGTGCCGAGGATGGTGTCGACCAGCACGGTCAGTTCGTCGCGCACCTTGCGGCGCTCGGCGAAATTGGCGAAGCGCGGCTCGGCGGCCCAGGCCGGATTGCCGATGCCTTCGACAAAGGTCTGCCAGAACTTCTCCAGCATGCACATCACCATCACCCAGCCATCGGCGGTGCGGTAGACCTGGCACGGCACGGTGGACGGATGCGCGCTACGTGACAGGCGCTCGGTGCGGTGGCCCTCGTTGAGGTACCAGGTGGCCGGGTAGCTGAGCTGGTGCAGGGCCACATCGAACAGGCTGACATCGACATCACGGCCCTGGCCGGTGCGCATGGCACCGATGATGGCAGCCAGCAGGCCCATCGACATGGTGGTGCCGGTCATGAAATCGACCATCGACAGACCGAAGCGTGCCGGCGGCGCATCGGGTTCACCGGTCAACGCCATGAAGCCGGCTTCGGCCTGCATCAGATAGTCATAGCCCGGCCACGCCGCGCGCTCGTTGTCGCGACCATAGGCGGACAGGTGGGCACAGACGATCTTCGGGTTGAGCTTGGACAGCGTGGCGTAATCCAGGCCGAGCTTGCCAGGCTGATCGCCACGCAGGTTGTTGAGTACGGCGTCGGCGCTGGCAACGAGCTTCTCGAACACTTCGCGGCCTTCGGCGGCCTTCAGGTCCAGGCGCAGCGAGCGCTTGTTGAGATTGAAGGTCTGGAAGAACAGGCTGTCGCCTTCGCCCAGGAAATACGGGCCGGTGGCGCGCGATACATCGCCGCCCGGCGGTGATTCGATCTTGATGACTTCGGCGCCGAGGTCGGCCAGGTGCATCGAACCATAGGGGCCGGCACCGTACTGTTCGACGGCAAGGATGCGTAGTCCCTGCAGGGGAAGGTCTTTCATGTGTGGCCTCTGGGTTTTTAAAAAGCACCGCGGCTGGTTGAGGACCGCGGCGAAAGAGATGCTGCTTCCCTTCTCCCCTCGGGAGAAGGTGCCCCGAAGGGGCGGATGAGGGTTGGATCTGCTGTTACCGCCGGTGCTTTGGCTTTTGGCTTTTGGCTTTTGGCTTTTTGGCTGTTGGCTTTGGCTGTTGCTTCTAGCTGTTGCTGTTGCTTTTGACTTTGGCTTTGGCTTTGGCTTCTAGCTGTTGCTTTGCTTCGTCCCTTCTCCCGCTTGCGGGAGAAGGTGCCCAAAGGGCGGATGAGGGGAGCTTTTTAAAGCTTTGGCTCTGCTTGCTAGAAGCTTCCCCTCACCCCAACCCCTCTCCCGCAAGCGGGAGAGGGGCTACCAGGTTTCTGGCATTGCTTGTAAAGCTGCCCTCACCCCAACCCCTCTCCCGCTCGCGGGAGAGGGGCTCTGGTCTGCTTGGGCTTCTAGATCTTGTTCCTGGCCACCAACTGCTTGGCGATGATGATGCGCTGCATTTCGTTGGTGCCTTCGCCAATGCACATCAGCATGGCGTCACGGTAGAAGCGCTCGATGTCGTATTCCACCGAGTAGCTGTATCCACCAAAGATGCGCATGCCTTCCTGCGCGCAGTACGCGCCGGTCTCGGTGGCGAAGTACTTGGCCATGCCCGCTTCCATGTCGCAGCGCAGGCCCTTGTCGTAGGCGTTGGCGGCGCTCTCGATCAGCAGCTTGGATGCCTCCACCTTAGAAGCCATCTCGCCCAGCTTCAGCTGGATGGCCTGGTGCTCGGCAATCGGCTTGCCGAAGGTCATGCGCTCCTGCGCATAACGCACCGACAAACGCAGCGCGCCCTCGGCAATGCCGCAGCCGCGTGCGGCCACATTGATACGGCCCAGCTCCAGGCCACCTACGGCGTGCAGGAAACCCTGCCCTTCCACACCGCCGAGCAGGCAGTCGGCCGGTACCTTGTAGTCCTGGAATACCAGCTCGCAGGTGTCGATGGCGCGGTAGCCGGACTTCTTCATCTTCTTGGCGACGATGAAGCCCTCGCCCTTCTCGGCGATGAACATGGTCATGCCCTTGTGACGCGGCTGCGCCTCCGGGTCGGTCTTGACCAGCAACAGCACCATGTCGCCGTACATGGAATTGGTGATCCAGGTCTTGGCGCCATTGATGACGTAATGGTCACCCTCGCGCTTGGCAACACTGCGGATCGCCTGCAGGTCGGTACCAGCATTGGGCTCGGTCAGGCCCAGCGAGCCACGCAGCTCGCCGGTGGCCATGCGCGGCAGGTACTTGCGCTTCTGTTCTTCAGTGCCGCAACGCTCGATGGCCGCGGCCATGATCAGGTGCGAGTTGAAGATGCCGGTCGGCGCCATCCATACCGCCGACACCTTGATCACGATCTTGGCGTAGATGCGTGCCGGCAGGCCAAGGCCACCGTACTCGGACGAAATGGTGGCACCGAACAGTCCCAGATCCTTCATCTCCTCGACGAGGTGATGCGGGTACTTGTCCTCGAGGTCGTATTCCTGGGCGATCGGTGCAACGGATTTCTCGACCCAATGGTCGATCGAATCCAGCAACGCCTGCTCTTCGTCAGGGCCCCACAGCTGTTCCTGTTCCGTGCTCATCATCGCGTCCTCAGTAGTTGACCTTGTCTTCCACCGAGTGACCCTGCTTGGCGATCAGCATGGTGCGGCTGAAGCTGCAGATCAGCTTGCCGTCCTGGTTGAAACCCTCGGTCTGCACGGTGACGATGCCGGCGCCCGGGCGCGACTTGGACTCGCGTTTGTCCAGTACCTTGGACTCGGCCACCAGGGTGTCGCCGACAAACAGCGGGTGGGTCATCTTGATGTCGCTCCAGCCCAGGTTGGCCACGGCCTTCTGGCTGACATCGGTGACGCTCATGCCGACCATCAGTGCCACGGTGAACGGCGAGCAGACGATGACCTTGCCGAATTCCGAGGCCTTGGCGTACTCCTTGTCGAAGTGCATCGGATGGGTGTTCATCGTCAGCAGGGTGAACCAGGTGTTGTCGGTTTCGGTGATGGAGCGGCCGGGGCGGTGCTCATAGATGTCGCCGACATTGAACTCTTCGTAGTAACGGCCAAAGGTTTCGCGGAAGCGGCTTTCGGAGATCTGCTTGACGTTCTGAACCATGACAATGTCCTTTTGGAGCGGGTTGGGCTGGCGCTGGGCGCAGCTTGGTCAAAGAGGGGCGTAAATCAGGCGTTCAATGGAGCGGTGAGGTCAGCCGGCGCGCACGCCAAGCGCACCCAGTGCGATGGCGCGTTCGGCGGCAATTTCGATGGGGCGGTCCACCAGCTTGCCGTCCAGCTGGATGGCTTCGCCGCCGCTGGCAGCCAGTGCCGCAACCACGCGTTGGGCACGGTCAAACTCGGCAGCGGTGGGCAGGTAACGGGCCTGGATGGGGTCGACCTGCGCGGGATGGATGGCGGCCTTGGAAGTGAAACCCAGGTCGATGACGCGGTCGGTTTCGCTGACCAGGCCGGCTTCATCCTTGATGTCCAGATAGG
Organism: Stenotrophomonas terrae; assembly: GCF_001431465.1. Taxonomy (GTDB): domain Bacteria; phylum Pseudomonadota; class Gammaproteobacteria; order Xanthomonadales; family Xanthomonadaceae; genus Stenotrophomonas; species Stenotrophomonas terrae. Next base: position 22,541 of record NZ_LDJJ01000041.1, read on the forward strand.
GCACGTCCATGCAGGCGACGCCGGCTTCGGCGGCAATCGTTGCCAGCTGCACGCGCGGATGGAAGAAGCTCTCCCAGCTGGCGCGGCCACGCAATGCAACGATGTAGTCGAAGCCCCCAAACATCAGCGCCTGCAGGCGCGGAATGGCGGTGGCCAGCGCGCGTGCATCCAGCAAACCTTTCGGCGTTTCAATCTGCGCGATGAAGGCGGTGTCGATTGCTGCCAACGCGGCATCGGCCTGCTGCAGCTCGGCCACGGTTTCTACCTTGGGCAGCATGACGAAGGCCGGCTTCAGGCCCGAAGCGGCGAGCGCCTTCAGATCTGCCTGGCCCAGTTCGGTGGACAGCGGATTGATACGCAGGCCGATCTCACTGCGGGTCTGCGGAAGTTCGGCGAGGAAGGCGAACAACGAGGCACGCGCGCTTTCCTTGTCACCCGGCGCAACCGCGTCTTCCAGATCAATGCAGACCTGGTCGGCACCGGTGGCCACGGCCTTGGCGTAACGCTCCGGGCGCGAGCCCGGCACGAACAGCAGGCAGCGGCGTGGGTTGTTGATCGCAGTGCTCACGGCGCACCGACCTGGGAGGCGAAGTGTTCGGCGATCTGGCGGCGCGTTGCGTACCAGGTGCCCGGCTTCTGCGCGACGTATTGCAGGAATTTCTCGAACGCAGCGATGCGACCCGGGCGTCCGATGATGCGCAGGTGCAGGCCCAGCGACATCACCTTGGGGCTGTGCTCGCCTTCGGCGTACAGCGTGTCGAAGCTGTCGATGGCGTAGTCCAGCCAGTCCTTGGGCAGGTAGGACGGCGCCACCCACATCTTCATGTCATTGGTGTCCAGCTGGTACGGCACCACGATCATGGGCTTGTCGCTGCCATCGACATCGCCCCAGAACGGCGCATCGGCCGAGTAGTCGTCCATGTGGTACAGGAAGCCTTCTTCCTGCAGCAGGCGACGGGTGGCGGCGGTGTGCAGGTAACGCGACAGCCAACCCACCGGGCGCACGCCGCTGGTCTTCTCGATGCTGTCGGCAGCATCGCGGATGAACTGGCGTTCCTGGTCTTCGTTGAAGCGGAACTGGTGGATCCAGCGGTGGCCATGCGAGCAGACCTCATGGCGGCTGCCACGCAGGTAGTCGGCGATTTCCGGCGCGCGCTCCAGCGATACCGCCGCGGCGGTATACGTGCTGGTCACGTTGTACTTGTCCAGCAGCGCGGCGACGCGCGCATGGCCTTCGTTGACGCCGTAACGGTAATTGGACTCGTTGCCGTAGTTGCGCACCGGCTTGGACAGGGTCACATGCAGCTCGTCCACCGGCTCGGTGATCTTGTCACCCTGGCCGACGTTGTACTCGGACAGCTCTTCGACATTGACGACCACCGACAAGGCCAGGCGTGCGTTGTTGGGCCACTGGTAGACGGGTTTGGACATGGCAATCTCGTTACGTTTATGGGGGTGCGTGGTGGGGACTGCTGTGCTGCTTTGTGCTCATGCCGTGCGTCGCGTGGGCGGGAACGGCGCGCTGGAAGTGACGCGGCAATGCTTCAGTGGTTTTCCTCACCACCGGAGACATTGATCGCCTCACCGGTGATGTAGACCGCGTCGTCCGAGCACAGGAAGGCCGTCGCTGCTGCCGTATCCGAGGGCAGGCCCGGGCGACCGGCGGGAATGCGCGCGCGCATGTCGGCCAGGTACTGCTCGACGCTCTTGCCCTGCTTCTCGGCGAAGTATTCGTTCTGCCAGGCGCCCAGGCCGGTGGTGACGTGGTTCGGGCAGACCGCATTGACGTTGATGCCGTGGGCCGCCAGTTCCAGCGCGGCAACACGGGTCAGGCCAACCAGGCCGTGCTTGGACGAGCAATAGGCCGCCGCATGCGGGAACGCCGACTTGGCGGCCTGCGAGGCGATGTTGACGATGCGGCCGCCGCCCTGGGCAATCATCTGCCGGCCGGCGTGCTTGATGGTCAGGAAGGCGCCGCGCAGGTTCACGCCCAGCACCGCGTCCCATTCCTTGGCATCGATGTCGACCAGCGACTTCATCAGGTAACCAATGCCGGCGTTGTTGACCAGGATGTCGAGGCTGCCAAAGCGTTCCACCGTGGCCTTGACCACCGCTTCCACCTGCGCCTCTTCCAGCACGTCCAATGCCATGGCCACGCATTGACCACCGGTGCTGGCGGCCAGCTCGGCGGCAACCAGGGCCATTTCCCCGTCGGTGCCAACGGCAGTGACCGGCATCTCGGCGCCACGCACCTGGCCGATGTCGGTCAGCACCACCTTGCAGCCTTCCTGCAGCAGGCGGCGGGCAATGCCCTCGCCCAGCCCGGCGCGGCGACCGGCGCCGGTGATGAGTGCGACCTTGCCCTGCAATTCGGGGAAACGAGCCATGACCAATGTTCCTTGTGCGCTTACAGCGCGCTGGTGAGGATGAACAACGGATTGTCAGCGTATTGCTGGAACTGCGCCGCACCGGCTTGCACCGCCGCATCGGCCATGTCGGCGCCGAAGGCGGCCATGTCCGGGATACGTATCAGCTCGATGTACGCGTACGGCGAGCTGCCCTCACCAATCAACAGACCGCTGGCCTTGAGTACCTCGAACTTTTCCACCGACGGCAGCGCATTGACCACCGGCAGGTCGCTGGCACGGGCCCAGGCCTCGTATTCCTCGGCGCTGACGCCGGGCTTGAGGTTGAACAGGACGATGACGGTTTGCATGGCTTCCTCCCAGGTAAAAGACTGTGGCACACTTTGTCCGGACAAAGTGTAGGCATGCCCTTCGCCCCCGGTCAACGCCGGCGGCGGAAATCCCCCACAGGCGTATCTACCTGCCGTAACCCACTCTTGAGGTGCTTGATGAAGATGAAGCGTTATTACCCGTGGTTGATGGCGGTGATGGGGATGTTGGTGCTGCTGGTCTCCAACGGCCTGACTGTGACCGGCCTGACCGCCTTTGACGAATCCCTGCTCAAGGATTTCGGCTGGACCCGCAGCGAGCTCAAGCTGCGCGACCTGATCACCCTGGTGCTGGCCGGCTGGATGGCGCCGTTCCTGGGCGCGCTGATCGACAAGGTCGGCCCGCGCAAGCTGATCCTGGGCGGCATCGCCCTGCTGGCGGCGCTGTATGCGGCCTATGCGCATATCCATTCGCTGGCCCACCTGTACTGGATACACGTCGGCTTTGCCGCGGTGCTGGTCGCCGCCGGCCTGAATGTGGCGGTGATCTTCGTCTCGCAGTGGTTTGCCACCCACCGCGGCACCGCCATTGGTATTGCCCTGGTCGGCACCAGCCTGGGCGGCATGGTGTTCCCAAAGCTCGGCGTAAAGCTGATGCAGACCATGGACTGGCGCGCCGCGCTGCTGTGGGAAACCGCCATTCCGCTGGCTTTCCTGATCGTCGCCTTCCTGTTCGTGCGCAGCCCGCGCGCGGACGGCATCCAGCCCTGGGGTGCCGACACGCTGGCCGCCAAGGCGGCGGCAGGCAAGCCGGCCGCGTCCTCGCTGCCGGACCTGAGCTACCAGCAGGCCATGCGCACGCGCACTTTCTGGGTGCTGGCGTTCGTGGCGATGACCACCTTCTTCTCGATCATGGCGGTGGCCTCCAACCTGTTCCTGCACATGCGCGACCTCGGCTTTGAACCGGCCACCGCCGGCAACGGCCTGGGCCTGATGTTCGGCCTGGCAATGGTGGGCAAGTTCGTGTTCGGCTTCCTCGCCGACGTGCTGCCCCCCAAGCGCGTATTCCTGGTCAACCTGGCGATCATGGCCGCTGGTGCGGTGATCCTGGCGACCCTGCGCGCCGACCTGATCTGGTATTCGCTGGCCCTGTTCGGGCTGGGCTGGGGCGGCCTGTACACGATGATCCAGCTGCTGGCGGTCAATGCCTTCGGGCTGAGCTCGGCCGGCAAGATCCTCGGCACCATCACCCTGCTGGATGCGACCACCGCCGGCCTGGGCATCTGGGTGACGGCCAAGATCTTCGACCTCACCAAGAGCTACCACATCGCCTTCAGCCTGATCTGCGGGCTGATCGTGCTGGCCCTGCTGGCCGCCACCCTGGTGCGCGACGAACGTTCGCGCGCGCCCCAGGCCTGACCCCAACCACTGCTGCAACGGAGAGACCCCATGCCCGTGATGGAAACGTCCAACCTCACTGCCCGCCAGTACTGGGAGCAGGTCAAGGCCAACCCGAACCGCGCCAAGTTCGGCTTCGGCGCACGCCCGGCCATCGTCAACATCGATGTGCAGCGCGCGTACACCGACCTGGGCGCGTTCAAGACCGCCTATGAAACCGACCCGCGCCAGATCGAGCACATCAATGCGCTGTCGGCGCAGGTGCGCGCGCTCGGCCTGCCGGTGGTGTGGACCTATGTGGCCTACCTGGAATCGGGCGAGGACGCCGGTACCTGGGGCACCCGCACCAACACGCCGGACTCGTTGCAGAACATCAAGCACGGCTCCGAGCGTGCCCAGTTCGACCCGCGTGCCGACGTGCAGCCGGGCGACATCGTCATGCACAAGCGCATGGCCAGCCCGTTCTTCGAAACCAACCTGTGGTCGCTGCTGACCTTCCACAAGATCGACACGCTGATCATCACCGGCGGCTCCACCTCCGGCTGCATCCGCGCCTGCGTGATCGACAGCCTGTCGCGCGGCTATCGCAGCATCGTTCCGGAAGAATGCGTGGCCGACAAGCACGAGATCCCGCACTTCGCCAACCTCAGCGACATCATGCTCAAGTACGGCGACGTGGAATCGGTGGATCACGTCGCCGCGCAGCTGCAGGCGCTGCGCGCATGAACGGCGCCCCGAAGTCCGACCCGGGCCTGTTTGATTACTGGCCCTACGACAGCCGGCCGAAGATCCAGTGGCCGGGCGGTGCCCGTGTGGCCTTGTGGATCGCGCCCAACATCGAGTTCTATGAGTACGCGCCGCCGGCCAACCCGCAGCGCAAACCGTGGCCGCGTCCGCTGCCCGACATCCAGGGCTATGGCACCCGCGACTACGGCAACCGCGTCGGCCACCAGCGGATGATGCGGGTGATGGACCAGTACGGCCTGCGTGGCTCGGTGTCGCTGTCCACCGCCATGCTCAAGCACCACCCAGAAGTGATCCAGATGGCGGCCGAGCGCAACTGGGAATTCTTCAGCCACGGCATCTACAACACCCGCTACACCTACGGTCTGGACGAGGCGCAGGAGCGGGAGATGATCGAGCATTCGATGGCGCTGATTGCCGAGCACACCGGCCAGCACTGCGATGGCTACCTGGCGCCGGCGCTGTCGCATTCCGATGCCACCATCGACCTGTTCGCCGAAGCCGGTGGCCTGTATACCTGCGATCTGTTCCATGACGACCAGCCGACGCCGGTGAAGACCCGTTCGGGCAAGCGCTTCGTGTCGGTGCCGTACTCGCTGGAGCTCAACGACACCATCGTCTACGTCACCAACAAGATCGAACCGCGCCGCTACGGGCAGATGATCAAGGACGCCTTCGACCGCCTGTACGCCGAAGGCGAGAACTCCGGCACGGTGATGTGCGTGCCGCTGCATGCCTACCAGGTCAGCCACCCGCACCGGCTGGCGGCGTTCCACGACGCGATGGATTACATCTGCAGCCACGACAAGGTGTGGAAGGCCACCGGCCGCGAGATCGCCCAGCATTACCTGGACAACCACTACGACGACGCGCTGGCCTCGATGGCGGCGATCAACGCGGAGGACGCGGCATGAGCCTGGATCGCAGCTTCCTGGAATACCCGCACCTGCGCTACGGCATGGACCACGACCGCTACAGCTGGTCGATGCTGGCCGAACGCCCGCCCGTGCGCTGGCCGGACGACAAGCCGCTGGCGGTATGGATCAACCTGAGCCTGGAGCACTTCCCGCTCAACCCCAAGGGTGAGGGCTTCAAGCCGCACGGTTCGATGGTCATGCCCTACCCGGACCTGCGCCATTACACCCTGCGCGACTATGGCAACCGGGTCGGCGTGTTCCGCGTACTGGATGCGCTGGAAAAGTACGGTCTGCGCGCCAGCACCGCCGTCAACGGCGAGCTGGCCGAGCGCTACCCGGCCCTGCTGCGCCGGCTCAAGGCGCGCAGCGCCGAGCTGGTGGGACATGGCTGGAACATGGACAGCGTGCACTACGGCGGGCTGGACCCGGCGCGCGAAACTGAATACATCCAGCGCAGTTTGGCCGCGCTGGCCCCTTATTCGGACGGCCCCATCCAGGGCTGGCTGTCACCGGCCCGCTCGCAGTCGCAGAACACCCCGGAACTGCTGCAACAGGCCGGTCTGCAATGGTTTGGCGACTGGATCAACGACGAGCTGCCGTACCCGTTCCAGACCGCCAATGGCCCGCTGACCGCCCTGCCGTTGTCACTGGAATTGGAAGATCGCTTCATCGTCGGCGAAAATCTGCATGCCGAGGCCGAGTATGCGGACCAGATGGTCGATGCCTGCGATTTCCTGCTTGAGGAAGCGCAGCGCAGCGGACAGGGTCGCCTGCTCGCGCTCAACATCCATCCGTGGGTGATGGGCCAGCCGCACCGCATCAAGCACCTGGAACGCGTGTTCGCCCATCTGGCCGACCGCGCAGGGCTGATCTGGAACGCTGCGCCTTCGCAGATCATCGCCGCCTCACGTTGAGGCGGCGGTTCCAGGCAACCGTCGTCGCCACAAACGCGCCGGCCTTTACCCAAGAGCCCTTGCATGAACACTGAAGCCAACACCGCCCTGCCGCCGCGCGAAGCGATGGAATTTGACGTCGTCATCGTCGGCGCCGGCCCTGCCGGCCTGGCCACCGCCATCCGCCTGCGCCAGCTGGCCGTGGAGAAGGGCCAGGAGCTGTCGGTGTGCGTATTGGAAAAAGGCTCCGAGCCGGGCGCGCACATCCTGTCCGGCGCGATCATGGACCCGCGCGCGCTCAATGAACTGTTCCCGGACTGGAAGGAACGCGGTGCGCCGCTGAAGCAGGCCGTCACCCGCGACGAGTTCCTGTTCCTGGACGAAACCACCGCCAAGGCCACCCCGCACGCATTGCTGCCGGAGTGCTTCCACAATGATGGCAACTACATCGTCAGCCTGGGCGAAGTGAGCCGTTGGCTGGCGCAGCAGGCCGAGGCGATGGAAGTGTCGATCTTCCCGGGCTTTGCCGCTGCCGAAGTGCTGTACGACGAGGCCGGCGCGGTGATGGGCGTTGCCACCGGCGACATGGGCATCCACAAGGACGGCACGCCGGGCCCGAACTACGAGCGCGGCATGGAACTGCATGCCAAGTACACGATCTTCGCCGAAGGCTCGCGCGGCCATCTGGGCCGCCAGCTGATCAGCAAGTTCAAGCTCGACGCCGGCAAGGACCCGCAGTCCTACGGCATCGGCATCAAGGAGCTGTGGCAGATCGACCCGGCCAAGCACGAGCCGGGCCTGGTGGTGCACGCCGCTGGCTGGCCGCTGGACAACGACACCTACGGCGGCGCCTTCCTGTACCACGCCGATGGCGGCAAGGTTTCGATCGGCTATGTGGTCGGCCTGGATTACAAGAACCCATGGCTGAGCCCGTTCGAGGAGTTCCAGCGCTTCAAGACCCACCCGGCCATCCGCAAGCACCTGGAAGGCGGCAAGCGCATTGCTTACGGTGCACGTGCGATCACCGCCGGCGGCATCCTGTCGCTGCCCAAGACCGTGTTCCCGGGCGGCGCGCTGGTCGGCTGCGAAGCCGGCTACCTCAACGTCAGCCGCATCAAGGGCAGCCATGCCGCGATCAAGACCGGCATGCTGGCCGCCGAGGCCGCGTTCGATGCACTGGCCGCCGGCCGCTCGCGCGATGAGCTGAGCGCCTATCCGGAAGCGTTCGAGAACAGCTGGCTGAAGACCGAGCTGCTGCAGTCCAAGAACTTCAAACAGTGGTTCAAGAAGGGCCGCACCCTGGCCACGCTGATGACCGGCATCGAGCAGTGGCTGCTGCCCAAGCTGGGCATCCGCAATGCGCCGTGGACCATCCACCGCACCAAGGCCGACCACGAGTGCCTGGAACCGGCCGCCAGCCAGCCGAAGATCGTCTATCCCAAGCCGGACAACGTGCTGACGTTCGATCGTTTGAGCTCGGTGTTCCTGTCCTCGACCAACCACGAGGAAGACCAGCCCAGCCATCTGACGCTGAAGGACGCCAGCATTCCGGTCAAGGTCAACCTGGCCACCTATGCCGGCCCGGAAGCGCGTTACTGCCCGGCCGGCGTATACGAATTCGTCGGTGAAGGCAGCGATACCCGCTTGCAGATCAACGCGCAGAACTGCGTGCACTGCAAGACCTGCGACATCAAGGACCCGACCCAGAACATCGTGTGGGTAACCCCACAGGGCGGCGGCGGTCCGAACTACCCGGCGATGTAAGCATCGCCAACCAACCACAGGAGTTTCGATGAGCATTGTCAGTCCAGGTGCCCGCTTCCGCGCGGCGCTGAAGGAAGAGAGCCCGCTGCAGATCCCGGGCGCCATCAACGCCAACCACGCGTTGCTGGCCAAGCGGGCCGGCTTCCGTGCGGTCTACCTGTCCGGTGGCGGCGTCGCCGCCGGCTCGCTGGGCCTGCCGGACCTGGGCATCAACACCATGGACGACGTGCTCACCGACATCCGCCGCATCACCGACGTCTGCGACCTGCCGCTGCTGTCGGACATCGACACCGGCTTCGGCCCGAGCGCGTTCAACATCGCGCGCACGGTGAAGTCACTGATCAAGGCCGGTGCGGCCGCCTGCCATATCGAAGACCAGGTTGGTGCCAAGCGTTGCGGCCACCGCCCGAACAAGGAAATCGTGTCGCTGGGCGAGATGGTGGACCGGGTAAAGGCCGCGGCCGATGCCAAGACCGACCCGGATTTCTTCCTGATCGCGCGTACCGATGCCATCCAGATGGAAGGCGTGGATGCAGCCATCGAGCGCTCGCTGGCCTGCGTGGAAGCCGGTGCTGACGGCATCTTTGCCGAGGCTTCGTATGACCTTGAAACCTACAAGCGCTTTGTCGACGCGGTGAAGGTGCCGGTGCTGGCCAACTTGACCGAGTTCGGGCAGACGCCGCTGTTCTCCACCGAGGAGCTGGGTTCGGTGGGCGTGGCGATGTGCATCTACCCGCTGTCTGCGTTCCGCGCGATGAACAAGGCGGCGGAAAATGTGTATACCGCGATCCGCCGCGACGGCCACCAGCGCAATGTGGTGGAGACCATGCAGACCCGTGAGGAGCTGTATGAGCGGATCGGCTATCACACGTTTGAGCAGAGTCTGGACAAGACGCTTGCTGCGAAGAAGTGAGGTTGTTGGGGTCGGTGCGTTGAAGCTGAAGGCTAGAAAGCTAGAAAGCTGAAAATCCTGAAGGACAAAGGCCTAAAAGCTGCCCTCACCCCTACCCCCACTCCGCGCCCCGGCACTTGCGTTGACGCAAGTGCGTTCAACGGGCAACGAACCAGTGGTTCGTGAGCTGCCCCTCTCACCCCATAAACGGGAGAGGGACTGCTCCGGCAATATGATGTGAGAACCGGCATTGCTGGCTTCGTCGGGCTCGGCGAAATCCAGCCGGAGCCTCGGGCCCAACGCCGAGGAAATATGTGAAGCATCCCTTCTCCCGCATGCGGGAGAAGGTGCCCGAAGGGCGGATGAGGGGCCTTTGCTCCGGCTTCCGCTCCTGCTCTTGCCTTCGCTCCAAGCCTCTTCAAAAGCTCAACCCGCACCCAAGCCCCCCTTTGCTTTCCCCGCCCAGCACCGGCCATCATTGCCAGCGCCGTACAACCACGGCCGCCAACGCAATGAGCCAGCAATGTCCCGTCTGCCCTTGATCGCCCTTGTCTGCCTGGCACTCACCGCCTGCGGCCAGCGCGACGCCTTCAACCACAACGCCAGCGCCGACACGCACCAGCGCGAACTACAACGCGCCTTCGCCATCTGCGCCGGCTGCCACGACACCCGCGCCGCGCTCGGCCATCGCGTAGGCCCCAACCTGCATGGCGTGGTCGGTCGCAAGGCCGGCACCGCACCGGGCTACAACTATTCCGATGCGATGAAGGCCAGCGGCATCGTCTGGGATGCACAGACCCTGGACGCCTTCATCAAATCACCTGCCAAGCTGGTGCCCGGCAGCAAGATGGTCAATGCCACCTCCGACCCGGCGCGCCGCCAGGCCGTGATCGAGTACTTGTCCTCGCTGCCGGACTAAACCGGCAATCAATCCAGCGTCTGCACGCCACCGCCATTGACGAACAAGGTCTGGCCGCTGACCCAGTTCGATATCGGCGCGGCGAAATACAGTACCGCACCGGCGATATCGTCCGCTTCACCCAGGCGCTTGATCGGCGTATGCGACAGCATGCGCTGCTCGATCTCCGGCGTGAGCACGGTCGCCAACGCATCGGTACGCACCGCACCCGGGCCCACCGCATTGACGCGGATGCCAGCCGGGCCATAGTCATGCGCCAGGTTCGCGGTCATGTGGTTGATCGCTGCCTTGGACGCGGCATAAGCGCTGATTGCCGGGCTCTTGTTGATCGAACTCATCGACGACATGTTGATGATCGAACCGTAGCCGCCCTTTTCCATGTGCGGTGCGCATAGCTGCGACAAGCGCCAGGCGCTGAACACATTGATCTGGAAGGGCCGCTCGAACTGCTCCAGGCTGATCTTGTACGGGCTCTCGCGGCCGGCACCACCGCCACCGGCGTTGTTCACCAGGATGTGGATGCCACCCAGTTCGGCGGCGGTGCGCTCCACCACGCGCACCAGATCCTCGTCCTTGAGCACATTGCATTCCAGCGCCAAGGCCTTGCCACCGGCAGCAATAATCTCCGCCGCCACTTTTTCAGCGGCAGCCAGCTTCAGGTCGGCGATGGCCACGGCCGCACCATAGGCGGCCAACATCAGGGAACTGGCGCGGCCAATGCCATTGCCACCACCGGTAACGATGGCCACTTTGCCAGTAAGGTCGAAATGCGCTTGCGGAATCATAGTTGTGTGCTCCGATTCGGGCGGTTAATTCGCCCGGATACGATACACACAAGCCGCCAAGGCAAGGTTAGCGCCCTGTGTTTTCCGCTGCGGCTGCGCCCGGTGCAGCCGCATTGCAATGCGCTTACTGGCCGAGGTTCTTCTGCAGGAAGCCTTCCAGCGCGCGATAGAACGCCGCGCTGTTGGCATCGTTGTAGAAGCCATGGCCCTCGCCGGCTACAGCCATCCATTGCGGCGGCCGGCCGGCGGCGACCAGGGCGGCGCGCATCGCATTGGCCTGTGCGATTGGCGTGCGTTCATCGCGCTCGCCGTGGGCCAGGAACACCGGTGCCTGGATGCTGCCAGCCAGGCTCACCGGCGAGTTGGCGGCCAGCTCCGCCTCATTGTTGCCGATCGCCTGCCGCAGGTAATTGCGGCCGTAGGCGTAGTCGGCGATATCGCCCTTGTTGTACATCATCTTCAAGTCGTAGACGCCAGCCAGGCCCACCGCGCAACGGAACCGTGCCGGCTGCCGGGCGGCAAGCATCATCGCCGAGTAGGCACCAAAGCTGGCGCCGAAACTGCAGACACGGTTGCCATCGGCCAGGCCCAATGCAACCGCGTGATCCAGCCCGTCGATGATGTCCTGCTGGATCCGCGTGCCCCATTGCAGATAGCCGGATCGCTCGAAGCCGTCACCGCGGCCGCCGCTGCCACGGTAGTTGACCTGCACCACCAGATAGCCGCGATTTGCCAGAAACTGTGCGTCGTTGTCATAGAACCAACCATCACGTACGCCATGTGGACCGCCGTGCGGCAATACCACGGTCGGCAGCGCGCGGCCTTCGCTGTTGCGCGGAACCGTCAGTATCGCTTCCAGCTCAATGCCGTCGCTGGCCTTGAAACGCAGCGGGCGGCGCTCGGCCATCAGCGCCGGATCAATGCCTTCGCTGGCAACCAGCACTTTCTCCAGCTTGTTGCTGGCGCGGCGGAAGATCGACCAGCTGCCCGGGTCGCGGTCACTGCCCAGGTGCACCAGCAACGTCTGCCCGTCGCGGCTGCTGTCGATGAAGCTCACCTGCTGCTGTGGCAGCAATTCGGACAGCGTCTGATGCAGCTGCGCATCGGGCCGGCCAGGGTCGAAGTAGTTCAGCACCGGCCGCCCATCCAAGGGCGCGGCAGCGAAGGGAATCGCCGGCGAATGCGTCCATTGCAAGCGGCCGATGCTGCTGAATGCATCGGCCGCCAGCACGTCCGGATCACCGGCGTCCGGCGTGGTGGAAACCAGTTGGCTTGGCCCGTCATTGCGTTGCAGGTTTCCATATACGCGCTGGTTATCTGCCGAGAATGCCAGCGGCGTCCATTTGTACGGCAACTTCATCGGCTGCCATTGGCGGCCATCCTCCGAGGCGTACAGCAGGTAGTTGTCCTGCTTGTCCGCGCCCCAGGCATAGCGCGCCACGCCGGCGCGGTCGATGACGAACTCCAGATTGGGCACGTTGATGCTGGCGATCAGCTTGAAGGTGGGGCGTTGCGTATCCACCAGGTACAGCATCGACGAGGTCGGATTGCGCTGCAGTTGCCGCATGTAGAAGCGGCCGTCGTTGCTTTCGGCGATGCCCTCGATGAAACCAAAGCCACGTTCCAGCCCGGCAGCCGTGTTCTGCTGCTCGTAGCCATAGATGTAGCGCTGGTTCTGCCCGTCGAAATCGCTGGCGAGGATCTCGCCCAACGGTACGGGTTTTTCCAGCGAACCCAGTTTGCGGCCCTTGGCCACCACCAGGCGTTTGTCGCTCACCCAGCCAAGCTGGAACGGACTCTGGTAGCGCGGCAGCCGCAGCACGGCGGTGCGCTGCATGTCGCTCAGCCGCAGTATCTGCACCGCATGGTTGCCCTCACCAAAATCGGTGGCCACCGCCAGGTATTCGCCGCCGGGCGACAGCGTTGGCATCGTGAACGGGCTGGCCTTGGCGAAGGCCTCCACCGCAACCTGCTGCGCTGCCGCAGGCCCGGCCAGGCCTGCCAACACCAGCATGGCCCCGAGCATCCATTTCCCTGCAGTTCCCATGACGCGTTCCCCAACGGTCCGAAATCTGAATTGGAGCCTATGTCATTTTCGGCCCGACCAGAAGATCCAGAACCTGATGTCCCGGCTTGCCCACAACCGGACCCGGCACACGTCATGCAACCTTGCAGCTTTTCTTCCCGCGTCCATTCTGATACTTATTTGTCCGGACAAATATCAGTACCCGCTGGCCGGGCGAAGGACGGGACGTGGCTGCACTGCAGTATCCAATCCTGGTGTTCATGCACCTGCTGCTGTTCGTGCTGTGGTTGGGCGCCGATGTCGGCGTGTTCCTGCTCGGCCAGCATTTCCGTCGCCGCCATGCCTATTCGCTTGAGCAACGCATCGCGCTGCTGAAACTGCTGGTGGAAGTGGACATGGTGCCGCGCAGCGCGTGGGCGCTGATGGTGCCGGTCAGCCTGAGCGTGGTGCATGTGGGCGGCTACTGGACGCTGCCGGGCTGGGCATTGCTGTTGGCCTGGCTTATCGGTGGTTTCTGGCTGTGGCTGGTGTGGGATGCGCATCGTCATGACCAGAGCCCACGTGCCGCGCGCGATCGCCGCATCGAATCCGTATTGCGTTGGCTGCTGGCGCTGTTCTACCTGTGGCTGGGCCTGGCCTCACTGCTGCAGGGCGCGCCGCTGGCGCCGGCCTGGTTGGCCAGCAAAGCGCTGATGTTCGGCGTGATATTCGCCGCCGCCATCATGATCGATGTCAGTTTCAAACCGGTCGGCGCGCAACTGGCTGCCCTGCTCAAACAAGGCAGCAGCGATGCCACCGAACTGCCGCTGCTGCGCACCATGAACCGCACCCGGATCTGGGTGTGGCTGGTCTACCTAATGTTGCTGGCCACCGCCTTCCTTGGCGTGGTCAAGCCTTTCTGATCCCTACCAGGACTTGTCATGCGCTCTTTGTTGATACTCGCCGCCGCCCTGCTTGTCGTGGGCTGCAGCAAGCAGGCCGAACCCGTTCCAGCCGCCGTCGCGACGCCTGCTGCAAGCCAGGCAACTGCACCGGCTGCAGCTGCTGCACCAGAAGCTGCCCCCGCTGCACCCGCGATCAGCGGCGAGCAGGCCTTCGCCATGTGCACGGCCTGCCACAGCCGCGATGCCGCTGCGCCACAGCGCATGGGCCCCAATCTGCACAATCTGGTTGGACGCAAGGCCGGCAGCAATCCGGGCTTCGACTATTCGCCGGCGCTGAAGGCCAGCGACATCAGCTGGGATGCCAAGCAACTGGATGCCTATCTCACCGCGCCATCGAAGCTTGTGCCGGGCACGCGCATGGTCATCGCGGTGCCGGACCCGGCACGTCGGCAGGCGCTGATCGAGTACCTGTCAGCCCCCTGATTTTCTCTCCGTGGCAGTGCGGCTGCGGATACCGCTGCCGTTGCTGCCCTGCGCAGCAACGAGGAGTGGCATGAAACTTCAGTTCGAACGCTTCACCGTGTTCTGTCGTGACCTGGATGCATCGCTCGGCTTCTATCGCGATGCACTGGGGCTGGTGGTTGTCGAGGAAAAGACCCTGGAAGGCGCAATGGCCGGCGGCCTGCTGCAACTGCCGGCCTGCCGCATGCGCATCGCGCTGCTGGCGGCCGACGCGGATGCAGCGGTCATCGTCGGCCTGTTCGAAATCAGCCAGACACCGCTTGAAGCGCTCAGCCCGCCATTGGGCAAACCGGCTCATGGGCAGAGCGCATTGGTGCTGTCCACCGATCGATTTGATGCACTGCACGCCGCGCTCAGCGCGGCCGGCCATCGCTTCCTGACACCACCGCTGGCCTATCCCAAGCGTGTGGCCAGCACGCGTTCGCCGGCGGGCCTGTACCGCGAAATGATCGTCTACGACCCGGACCACGTGCCGGTGAGCATCCTGCAGATCGACCCGCTTCCCGAGGAGACCACGGCATGACCGGCATCGCCCGTTCCATCAGCGGCACCATCCAGTACACCAGCAACCAGAGTCACCGCCAGGGCGCCGAACGCGGCCGCGAGAACTTCCAGCTCGACGTGCACCGCGATGGTTCGCGGGTACTGGCCGCACACTGCGAGATCGACGATGCGCCGCCAGTAGTGCGCGACGTCAACCTGCGCGTGGATGCGGACAACCTGCCGCGCGAGTGCTTCGTACGCATTGCCGTGGGCGGCCAGTTCCGTGGCTCGGGCTGGTTCAGCTTCAGCCCGACCGAAGCACAGTGCGAATCCAGCACCACGGTCGAAGGCCGGGTCTCGCAGCGCTTTCCATTGCAGTCACCGCTGCTGGCCTTCGGCAACCACGCCATCATCAACGATGCCTATGCGATGTCCTTGTATGACCTGTCGCAGGGGCCGGGCAAGCAGAGCTTCTTCATGCTGCTGTCCTCGCCGGATCACCGCGGCGCCACCGGGCCGATGATCTTCCCGGTGCAGCTGGCCATCGAGTACGTGGGCGAGGAAGAAATCGAGGTGATCGCCGGCCGCTTCAAGGCCCGCCACTTCCGCATCCTCGATGTCGGCATGCCGGAGGAACACCCCGACTACGATCTGTGGGTGACCGCCGACGAGCACTACATCGTGCTGCGCGCCACCGTCACCGGCTACATGCAGACCGCCTACGAACTGAGCAGTTACACCGTGGTGGAGCACTGAGATGTTGCTGCAGATCCTGCTGGTGGCACATATCACCGTGCTCGGCTATTGGCTGGGCTCGGAGCTGGTGATCAACAGCACCTACCGCTATGTCTCCTACGGCAGCCATATCCCCTTCGCCGAGCGCAACCGGCTGATGGAGCACGTGATGCACGTGGACCAGCATGTGCGCTACGCGCTGGTGCTGCAGGCTGGCTTGGGCTTCTCGCTGGCCGCGCTGTACGGCCTGATCCCCGGCGCTGAAACCACCGCCAGCATCGCCGGCCTGCTGTGCGTGCTGTGGCTGGGGTTTGTCGAAGCGGTGCATCGGCTGCGCCACAGCCGCATCGGCGCCACCCTGGGCGCGATTGACCGCGGCTCGCGCTATGTCTTCATGGCCCTGCTGGTCGCGCTGGCTACCGGCTTGCTCGGCGGCAGCTGGGAGATGCCACTGTGGCTGCGCCTGAAGCTGGCGCTGTATGCCGGCGTGATGGCATCGGGCGTCGGCATCCGCCTGGCGCTGATCAGCCACTTCCGCACCTGGAAAGTGATGGCGCAGGAAGGACCGACCGAAGTTACGAACGCCATCATCCGCCGCACTTACGTGAAGGCAACTTCGGTGCTGGGCGTGCTGTGGCTGTTCATCGCCGCGATCGTCGCTGTCAGCGTATTCAAGCCGACATGAGCCTCAGCGATCACAGCACGCTGCTGGCCGAGCTGCGCGCCATGCTGGGTGAGGACGCCGTGCTGTGCGATGCAGCCACTCTGCAGCTGATGGCAGGTGATCTGTACAGCAGCGGGCCGCTGCCATTGGCGGTGATCCGCCCCGGCGACAGCGCGGCGCTGGCGCAGGCGGTCGCACGGATCACCGCCGTCGGTCTGTCGGTGGTCCCGCGTGGCGGCGGCCTGAGCTATACCGGCGGCTATCTATGCGAAGACAGCGGCAGCGTGCTGGTCGATCTGTCGGCGTTGGATCGCATCGAGCACATCAGCGCCGAAGACATGTACGTGGTGGCACAGGCAGGCGTGAGCTGGAAGCAGCTGTACGACGCACTTACGCCGCTGGGCCTGCGCCTGCCCTACTTCGGCACCTTCTCCGGCGCGGGTGCCAGCATCGGCGGAGGCCTCAGCCATGGCGCGCTGTTCTTCGGCAGCGCGCGTTACGGATCCGCCGCCGACAACGTGCTCGGCGTTGAAGTCGTCAGCGCCGATGGCACCCTGCTGCGCACCGGGCAATGGGCGTTGAAGGCGGATGCGGAGCCGGTATTCCGCAATTTCGGGCCCGACACCACCGGCTTGTTCATGCACGACGGTGGCGCCTTCGGCATCAAGACCCGCGCTGCATTCCGTTTGATTCCACTGCCCGCGCATAGCGGCTACGCCTCGTTCGCTTTCGCTGATTTCGAGGCAGCTGCGCGGGCGCTGTCAGCGGTTGCCCGCGCCGGTCTAGCCGAGGAAGCCTATGTGCTCGATGCCGGTGCGGTGGCCGCCAATGCCGAACGTGACCGCAGCCTGCGCGCTGCGTTGCGAGCGCTGCGGCAGGTGTTCAACAGCGCATCCGGCCTGCGCGGCAAGTACAGGGCGCTGATCGGCATGGCCAAGGCTGGCCGCCAGCTTGTTCCCGACAACGCCTTCAGCCTGCACCTGGTGGCGGCTGGCAACTGCGCCGCTGCGGTTGCACATGATCTGGCCTGCGCGCAGGCGCTGGCACATCAGCACGGCGGTATCGATATCGCTGCGACCGTGCCGCGCATTGCCCGCGCCGATCCCTTCCCCGGCCTCGATGCAGTGCTCGGTGCCAATGGCAGCCGCTGGGCAGCGTTGAATGTGAAGGTGGCGCATTCACGCGCATCCGCGCTGATCCGCGCACATCAGCAATTGATCGCAGCACACAGCACCGCCATCGAACGATGCGGTGTGCGGGTCACCTATCTCTGCTCGGCGCTGTGCAACTACAGCTTCAGTTTCGAAGCGGTGTTTCATTGGCAGGACAGCTGGCAGCCCCTGCATGCTGCCGCACTGCCACCGGCACGCTTGCAGATGCTCGCACCGGGGGACGACAACCCGGATGCGCGCGCCCTGGTCGCGCAGCTGCGGCAGCGGACCTGCGCCTTGTTCGCGCAGATGGGCGGTGCATCCAACCAGATTGGCCGCACCTATCCCTTCCTGTCCGAACTGGAAGATCCGCCCGCGCAGCTGCTGCGCGACATCAAGCAGGTGCTGGATCCGCAGCGGCGCATGAATCCGGGCGTATTGGGGCTCTGAACGCAAGTTGTGGCAGGATCAAGGCCTGACGCATCCATCGGGGGAATCGTCCACATGCCATTTGCTGCACCGGGATTGCCCCGGTCCCTGCTCGCCATTGCCCTCTACGCAGCCTCGCCGCTGGCCATGGCCATGACCCAATGCCCGCATGAATCCAGCAAATCCACCGCGTTCTGGCTGCTGGGCTGGGCGATCTTCGCGCTGTTCGTGATTGGCGGCGTGGTGTTGATGCTGTTGATCTTCCGCACCACCCGCCATGCGCAGCGGCGCCCACGCTGGCTGCTGCGCATCGCCAGCATCCCGGCGATGCTGGCACTGTGGATGCTGGGCTTCGGTATTTTCCTCAGCCAGTTCGTACTGGTGTGCTGAAGCAGCGCGTCACGCTGCTGGGAACCACCATGGCGATGCACTACCGGTATTGATCAGCAAGGCACGGGCGCGAACAAAGCGCCGGATCGAGGCGGTGCCCATGCGTGAGCCGCCCATGCCTGACAACTTGAAGCTCTGCTTTTCAGCGGTCTGCACCATGCCGGTCAAACACGCATCGTTGATCGAGATGCCACCGGCCTGCAGCTGACGCGCAACACGCTGCGCGCGCTCCGGGCTCTGCGTGAACACCGCGGCCGACAGGCCGAACTCGGTATTGTTGGCGCGGGCAATGGCCTCGGCCTCATCGGCCACCACCATCACCGGCAAGACGCTGGCAAAGCTTTCATCGGCGACCACCGCCATCTCATCGGTGACATCCACCAGCACCGTCGGCGGGCACCAGATGCCGCCATGATCGATCAGCTCGCCACCGGTCAGTGCACGCGCGCCCTTGGCCTTGGCGTCGGCCAACTGCCCGCGTACCAACTCCACCTGCGATGCGGCGATCACCGGACCGATCTGGCCCCGCTTCGGGTCCGGCCACGCCAGTTCCAGTGCGGCGGCTTCTTTCACCAATGCGGTGATGAAGGCATCGGCCACGGACGCTTCCACATAGACGCGCTCGATCGACATGCAGCTCTGGCCGCCGTTGACGAAGCTGCCCCATGCCAAGGCGCGTGCAGCATTCTCGATATTGGCATCGGACAACACCAGCGCCGGGTCCTTGCCGCCCAGTTCCAGCGAGGCCGGAATGAAACGTCGCGCGCAGGCTTCGCCGACCTTGCGGCCGGTGGCGACCGAGCCGGTGAAGCAGATCTGGTCACTGGCCTCGATCACTGCCTGGCCGGTGGCACCGGCGCCGGTGACCAGCTTGAACACCTCCCCCAGCCCCGCTTCTTCCAGCGCATCACGCAGCAAGGGCACGAAACGCGAGGTGACTTCGCTGGGTTTGGCCAGGATGCTGCAACCGGCAGCCAGTGCCGGCACCGCATCGATCAAGGTCAGCATCAGCGGGAAATTCCACGGGCTGATCACCCCGACCACGGCATAAGGCACCCAGGTCTGCTGGCTCTGGATGAAGGGGATGGCTTCCTGCTGCGCGGGCTTTTCCAGCAGACAGGCGGCAGCCTGCTGCGCCCAGCGGCGGATCGCGCCCACCGTGCCATCCACTTCGATCTGCGACTCGTGCCAGCGGCCGGTATCGGCCAGCAGGGCATCAAGAAAGCCGTCGCGGCGTGCAACCAGGGCATCGGCCAGGGCATTCAAGCGCGCACAGCGCTCCTCGATGCTGCGTTCGGCCCAGCCCAGCTGTGCCACGCGCAGGCCGGCGCCCAGCGCAGCGACGTCAGCGGCTGCGGTGATCGGCAGCTCGCCGTCGGATTGGCCGGTGCGCGGATTGCGCAGCGGCAGCGTGGTGGCTTCAGTCATTGCCTATAACTCCGGCGCTCAGCAGTGCATCAAGGGTGGCTTTCTGGCGGGCGGCGAAATCCGCCCGCTGCGGAATCTTCAGCGTGTCGCCGTCCAGCAGCGCATTGGCTTTCAAGGCGGTGCTGGCCAGCCCGGCATTGATCGCGGCCTGCGGCAAGCGCGACAGGAAATTGCCCATGCCCGGGCGCAGGCGGCGACGGCGCAGCCCGGCGATGTCCAGATCGGCATAGGCCGCCATCGATTCACCGGTGCCGGCTGCCGACAGCACGCGGCCCTGGTCATCGACGATCTTGCTCATGCCATCAGCACTGCCCAGGGGAATATCGACACCACTGATGCCGGCCGTATTGGCCGAGACCATATAGGCCATGTTCTCCAGCGCGCGGGCGCGCTTGGCGATGTCCTTCGGGGTCAGTTCCGGGCTGCCGACTTCGCTGGTGGAGTGCAGGAATACCTCGGCACCACGCAGGCCCATCGCGCGCGCGATTTCCGGATAGAGGATTTCTTCGGAGGCGATGCACGACAAGCGCCCGATCGGCGTGCGTGCAACGGGGAACACGCCGTCCACGCCATAGACATCGAGGTAACGATCCCAGACATCGTGCGGGCTTGGCGCATACAAGGAAATCAGCCGGCGGTAGCGCAGGATCTGGTTGCCGCTGTCATCCAGGATCACCGAGGACTGGAAGTACAGCCCGGGGAAGTTCGGGTCACGCTCGTAGGCGTTGGAGCACAGGTAAACGCCATTGTCCTGGGCGATGCGACCGAGCTGTTCGTACTCGGCGCCGTCCATCGCAAAGCAACCCTTGGCCGCCCAGCCCGGGATGGTATCGCCCAGCGGATAGCTGGTGGCGAAATATTCCGGCAGCACCACCAGCTTCAGGTCGGCGCCGATGAAGGCCTTGGAGGCGCGGATCTGCCGGCCGACACGTTCGATATTGTCGGCCACGGCGGCAGCCGCGTCTTCCGGCGTGGTGCAGCTGTTGATGGCGCGACAGGTGGTCTGCAGCGCCAACGCACGATAAGCATCGATCATGGAACCTTACCTTCGGTTGCGGTGTCGGGGAGGATCTGGATCTGCGCACCGTCGGCCAGCAGCACGCGGAAAGTGCCGGTACCGGCCCGCAGCGGCTTGATCGCGGCGTATTCGGCGCTGTGCCAGAACGCCAGCGCAGCGGCACGGTCCGGCCAGTGCGAGATCACGGTGCGGGCCGGCGCATGCTCGCCTTCCAGGCTCTGTTGCGCGCCGCCCATCACCAGGTACTGGCCGCCATAGCGGGCAGCGACTTCCGGGGTGGCGCAGGCATAGGCGGCAAAACCCTGCGGGTCGGTGATATGCGCTTCGATGATCAGATAAGCGGACATGAGGCTCTCAACTGAAGCGCGGCGCGCGCTTTTGCAGGAAGGCGGCGGCGCCTTCGACAAAGTCGCTGCTGCTGAAGGCAGCGTTGAAGGCGGCATCGGCCTGCGCCAGCGAAATGCTGGCATCGCCGCCCAGATGACCGAGTACGGTCTTGATGGCGCGGCGGGCCTGGCCGGAGGTGGCCAGCAACTGCTGTACCTGTGCCTGTTGCAGCTCCTCGATGCCCTCCTCGCCGGCCAGCTGGTTGACCAGCCCCCAGTCCAGCGCGGTGGCGGCATCGAGCAGACGGCCGGTGAGCAGCATTTCGCGGGCACGGGCCATGCCGACCGTGTTGAGCAACCGGCGACTGTCATCGGCGCTGTAAACTAAACCGAGCTTGGCTGGGGTGATAGCGAAGCGGCTGCGGCTGCTGGCCAGCCGCAGGTCGCAGGCCAGGGCCAGGCCAAGGCCGCCGCCCACGCAGGCACCGTCGATGACGGCCAGCGTGGTCTGCGGCAAGCGTTGCAGTTTGAGCTGGGTGCGTTGCACCTGGGCGCTGTTGGCGGCAAAGGCCTCCGGAGCGGTGAGCAGCTGACCGAGTTCGTCGATATCGGCGCCGGCACTGAACGCCCCCGGCACGCCCGACACCACCACGATCTGGGCATCACTGGCGGCAATGGCATCCAGTGCGGTTTCGATCGCTGCCCAGTGGCGGGTAGCCAGGGCGTTGCGCTTGTCGGGTCGTTGGATGTCGATGCGGGCGAGCGCGCCGTCACGGCTCCAGCAAATCACGGTTTCTTCAGTGATCATGGCCTATCCTATTTGTTCTATCGTTATAGCATTAAGCCAAAGGAGGGTGAAGCGAGATGTCCCAAGACACACTGGCCACACTATTGAGTGCCAACGCGCACAAGCTGCTGCGTAACGACTTGCCGACGCCGCTTTACCACCAGATGTTCAGCCTGCTGCGCGACCGCATCCTCAATGGCGAGATCCCGCGCGGCGCCCGCATTCCCACCGAGTTCGACCTGGCCGACGGCTTTGGCGTGTCGCGCATCACCGCCAAGCGGGCGCTGGACGAGCTGGCTGCCGAGGGCCTAGTGGAGCGCCGTCGCGGCAAGGGCACCCACGTCATCCACCGCTCCCGCCCCAAGCCCATGCACAGCCCGCTGACCGGGCTGCTGGAGAGCCTGGAGGTACTGGCCGAGCACACCAAGGTGCAGCTGCTGCAGTACCGCCGTGCGGTGCCACCGGAGCCGATCCGGGCCTTGTTCGATACCGGCCCGCGCGATGTGCTGGTGCACGCCATCCGCCTGCGCCTGCGCGGCGATACCCCGTTCGGCTACTACAACAGCTGGACCAATACCGATCACCCGGACTTCAACGAAGCCAAGCTGGCCAACAGCTCACGGCTGCAGCTGTTCCAGGCCGCCGGTATCCAGATCAAGCAGGTGGAGCAGGTGCTGTCGGCGGTCAACGCCGACGCGATTGCCGCCCTGCACCTGAAGGTGGAGCCCGGCACTGCCCTGCTGGCGCTGGAGCGCCGCTCCTATGACGGCGACGGCAACATGGTCGACCTGCTGAGCGTGCAGTACCGCCCGGATCAGTTCACCTATCAGATGACGCTGGATGTGGACGCCGGCGGCCACGACTGAAGGCAGGCAGGTCATGTAGTGCCGAGCCATGCTCGGCATGAGGCCTTCCCTGGTAAAACCTCTGCCGAGCATGGCTCGGCACTACAGTTGAGGTGCACTGGACAATTTGTCCGGACATATTGCAGGATCGGAACAGGTATGACCTTTCCACGTTCCTGTAACAGGAGTCCGGCATGTTGTCCGAAGTGAAGGCTGTCACCCTTGGCGTAAGCGATCTGCAGCGAGCCTGCGCCTTCTATGAAAATGCACTTGGCTACCGCGTGCAAGCACGCGGCGCACTGTCTGCCGAGCTCGCGCCGCTATGGCGTTTCGATCCTGCGCTGCAAGGCGAATACGCGGTCATCGCCCCGGATGATTCCGGCCTCGGTCGGATCCGCCTGGTGGCCTTCGATGCGCCCGGCCAACGGCTGTGGAATGCCGACAATCTGTACAACGGCAGCGGCTACTACGCACTCAACTTCCGTTGCCGCGATGCCTTGGCGACCATGCAGGCGATCAAGACAGCCGGCGGCAGCAGTGCGCACGAGCCCAGCTATTGGGAAGTCAGCGAGGAAGTCGCGGTACGCGACTCGATCAACGACGATCCCGATGGCATCCGCCTGGACGTGTTCTCCTATGAACGCGGCGGCGACCTGCGCGGCCCGCTCAATACCGATGTCAGCGTGGTGCAGACGATTGCCCTGGCCACACGTGACGTGGCGCGCTCGGTGGCCTTCTACAAGGCGCTGGGCTTCGAGGTTTTGTTCGACCGTGTACTCGACTTCCCCGAGCTGCAGACCCTGCTGGGCACCGACCGGCCGGTGCGCATCCACAACGTCAACCTGATCAAGGATGGGCACATCGTGCCCGGTCGCGTGGAAATGTTTGCCTACCTGGACATGGAGCATCTGCCGGATGCACCGCTGCGCGATCTCGCGGTACCGCCGAATATCGGCATTCTCTCGGCCACCATGCTCAGCGATGCATTGGACGCCGATGTCGCCCAGTTGCAGCAGCTGGGCGCGCAGTTGATTGCACGTGCCGAACTCGACGTGCCCGGCTTCGGCCACTGCCGCATCGCCACACTGCTCGGCCCCGATGGCGAACAGCTGGAGCTTTTGCAACCGGCGTGATGCCAACACAAGGCAGCCGCTGCAACGCGGCTGCCTTGGACCCGCTCAGCGTGTTGCCAGCTGCGCCGCCAATGCCGCGGTACGCCCCTGGTAATCGTCCTCTGGCTGGGCATGCAGCGTCACCGGTACCTGCAGTGCCAGTAGTTGCTGATCGCTGCCAGCCACCGCGACGCCCTTGAACAGCTCCGGCAGCTGCGCGCCGATGCGCAACAGCTCGACCACATTGGCGTGTACCTGCGCGGTATCCGGCGCGGCCACCATGCGCCGCGCAGCTGCGCTGGGCTGCAGCCACGGCCATAGCAGATGACGCTCGCGCTCCCATTGCCAGGCTTCGGCCATATGCCCACCGGCGGCGTGGATGCGCGGATCAGGCAAGCGCGCCAGCAGCGTTTCGCATTCGTCGGGCTGCAGCAGCCATGGCTTGTGCAGCACCACTTCGGTCAGACGGGTGCCCAACCAGTCTGCGAGCGCCGGAACATAAGCCACCGCCGCTTCATGTGCATGCACGGCGATGGCCTGGCCTGCTGCCAGCTGATCAATCACCGCACGCAAAGCTGCCTGCATGGTGTCTGCGTTGAGCGGCGCGCTGATCTCCGCCGAACCGGCATGGCCGGGAAGTTCGATGGCGATCTGGGTGCGTGGCTCCACCGACAAGCTGCCTGCCGGCGACGGTGCCTGGCCCGGCGCATGGATATGCAGCACGACTTCGTCGCTGCCACGTTGCAACCACGCTGCCACTTCACCTACCGGCGTATCGACGATGCGCCGTGACCAACCGGGCAACTCGCGTGCGGCCAGCGCCACCGGTGTTGCTGGCAGCGACGTGGCCTGCTGCAGGATGGCATCCATGCGCCGATGCAGCCCTTCCACACCATCGGGCTCCTCCACACTGATCACGTTGTCCGGCAAGGCTGGCAGGCGCTGCCGATGGCTCAGCAGTACATCGTCGTGGCGATAGATCAGCCAGCTCGGGCAACGCAGCTCACCCACGCGCTGCCGCTCGGTATAGCGGAAAGCTGCACCGTAACCACTGCGGTAGTTGTCGCCGACATCGAGGATGTCCATCGCTGCATCATGCGTGCCCAGTGCGTCATAGGGCTGCAGCGCGATCGCGCAGTCTGCGGATGGATCACACCATGGGAAGAAGTACAGCTGCTCACGCATGCGTGACCACAACCAACGCAGGTGTCCACCATCCCAGCTCGGCGCGAACGGCGGCAGGTAGCGGCCGGTGTAACGCGCGCGTTCGGCATCGTTGAACAAGGCATAGCCATCGATGATCAGGCAGTGCAGACGCTGCGGTGCAATCCAGGCCAGATGCATGCCGATCAGACCGCCGGTGTGCATGCCGAACAAGGCAAAGCGCTCGATGCCGAGTGCATCGGCAAGCTCCAGCGTTGCCTCGGCAAAACGATCGATGCCCGGCGCTGCATCGGCCAGCGCATCGGAATAACCAAAGCCCGGTGTATCCGGCGCTATCACCGTATAGCGATCGGCAAAGCGCTCGATCATCTGCAGCCACATGCGCGAATTCTGTGGTGATTGATGCAGCAGCATCAGCACCGGGCCCTGCCCTGCATGGCGGTAATGGACGCTGCGCTCACCGATGCGGATGAACTGGCGGCGGCTGGTTGTTGCGTTCGACATCGGCATGCCCACGGCGACCTTGATGATTATTGTTATATCAATAAATCAATTGTGTCGGCATCGGATGTGCCCCCGAATTAATGCCTCCGACTAAATGTGCTGCAACTGCAGCAAATACCCGCAAATGACTTATCAACCAAACCTATAAGACAAACAAAACACCCCATTCACTTTCTGCAAACCCAGGTATTTCAGGCAGATGCACATGATTCTGGGCTCAAGCACGCGGCGTAAAAAACCTGCAATAGTACGGTTGATTGTCCGGACAAATGGCGGAATACTCATTAGGAAGCATTGATATATCTATATAGCGATGCTTGCCCCACCCGAACGAGCTTTTCCTTCATCACGCTACGAGGCGAGTCATGAAAGATGTTCTGTACCGGAGTGCTTTAACTGTTGCGATCATGACGGCCATCGGCAGCGGCGATGCCTACGCCCAGTCGTCCGAGAAAGAAGCCGTGCAGCTGGACCAGGTCAGCGTGACCGCCCAGCGTCGCGAAGAACAGATCCAGAAAACACCGCTCAGCATGAGCGTGATCAGCGGCCCGGCATTGGACCGCATGCAGATCAAGCGCGTGGATGACATCAAGTTCACCACCCCCAACATCATCATCGAGCAGAACACCGGCACCAGCTCGGGCGCCAAGATCATCATGCGCGGCGTTGGTGCCGACGAATCGATGTTCACCAACGACCCGGCCGTGGCGCTGTACATCGACGATGTCTATATCGCCCGCCAGAACGGCGCCATGCTCGACCTCTACGACGTGGACCGCATCGAAGTGCTGCGTGGCCCGCAGGGCACGCTGTATGGCCGCAATGCCACCGGCGGCGCCATCCGCTACATCTCCAAGAAGCCGACCGGTGAGGACAAGCTCAGCTTCGATGGCAGCATCGGCAACTTCGGCCGCGTGGATGGCCGTGCGATGTTCGCCACCCGCATCGGTGAAACCCTGGACGTGTCGGCGGCGGTATTGAGCCGCAACCGCGACGGCATCATGCATGACATCACCAACGACCGCTGGGTCAACGACCAGAACGTGCTGGCCGGGCGGCTGTCGCTTGCCAGCACCTGGGGCGAGTCGTCCTATGCCACGCTGAGCATCGACCGCCTGCGCGAACGCTCCACCCCGGCCTGGGGCACGCCGGTAGCGCTGGACGTGGCAACCGACACCGTATCGCCCAAGCTGGGCAGCTATTACAAGACCGAAACCGATACGCGCGGCATCAACGATCTGGATCAGTTCGGCGTGGCCTTGACCAACGAAACCGACTTCGGCGCGTTCTCCTGGCGCAGCATCCTGCACTACCGCACGCTGGACCATCACTTCTACATGGACGTGGATGGCACCGACCAGATGCGTTACCACCTGGAGCAGGACCAGAAGCAGAACCAGAAGGGCTACGAAGCGCAGTTCACCTCACAGCTGGACGGCCCCTTCAGCTGGGTGGCCGGTGTGTTCGCGTTCTGGGAGCACAACAACCAGCCAACCCGCAATGACATCTTCACCCGCGGCGGCACCAACTTCGTCGAGCAGGATACGTCGGCCTATGCGGTCTACGCGCAGGGCAATTACAAGTTCACCGACAAGTTGACCCTGACCCTGGGCGGCCGCTACAGCTACGAAAACAAGGACTTCTCGGTACGCTCGGTGAAGGCCAACGGCGACCCGAACTACAACAAGGCGCTGGAAAAGAGCTGGAACCGCCCAGACTGGAAAGTGCTGCTGTCCTATGACTTCAGCGACAACGTGATGGGTTATGCCAGCGTCACCACCGGCTTCAAGAGCGGCGGCTTCAACGGCCGTGGCACCACTTATGCCACCGTCACTCCGGTGGATGCGGAAACGCTGCGGGCGTACGAAGTCGGCGTGAAGTCGACGCTGTGGGACAACCGCCTGCGCTTGAATGCCGATTACTACCGTCTGGACTACGACGGCATCCAGCTCACCGCGGTGAACTCGGACGGCGTGTTCGTGATGACCAACGCCACCGGTGCGCTGATCCAGGGTTTCGAAGTTGAAGCGCAGGCACAGCTGACCAGCAAGCTGCGCGTGGACGCCAGCATCGGCACCATCGACGGCGAGTACAAGGACTATGCGGCGGTCAACGCCGCCTACTTCAACGGCCGCTCGATGAAGAGCTCGCCGGACATGCAGTGGACCCTGGCCGGCACCTACGTGCAGCCGGTCGGCGATGCCGACCTGGTGTTCAGCGCGCAGGCCCGCCACACCGACGAGTACTACCAGAACCAGGACACCTCGCGGTTGATCATGACCCGCGCCAATACCGAGTACAACGCGCGCATCTCCTACGAGCCGCGTGACGCCAACTGGTCGGTGGCGGCCTGGGGCAAGAACCTGAGCAATGAGTTCTCCTCCACCGGTGGCTTCGATATCGCCGGTCTTGGCATCGGCGTGATCTATCCGAACGTGCCGCGCACCTACGGCGTCGAGTTCAAGTACCGCTTCTGGTAAGCCCGAGCTGTTTGCTGCACCCATCGCTCCCAACCGGGAGCGATGTTTTTTTACGGATAACGATGCTCCCAACCGGGAGCGATGTCTTTTGGAGAACACGATGGATTACCAATTGCTGTTGTTGTTGCACCTGTTGATCGGCGGCTACTGGCTGGGCGGTGACCTGGGCGTGTTCTACATCGCCGGCAAGATCGCCGACCCGGCGCAGCCGCTGCCGGTGCGCCTGTTTTCGGCCAAGGCGATGATGCTGCTGGACATGATTCCGCGTACTTGCCTGATCATGGCCCTGGGCACCGGCCTGACCATCGCCAGCAAAGCCGGCCTGCTGCCGCTGGATGGCTGGTTGTGGCTGGTATGGCTGGGCACCCTGGCCTGGTTGGGCCTGGCCTGGGCGGCCTTCATCAAGGAACACTCCGCGGCAGGACTGCGCATCGCCCGCGTCGATTTCTACCTGCGCCTGCTGGTGCTGGTGGGCTGTGTCGCGGCCGGTATCGATGCCCTGAGCGATGGCGGCTACATCGCGCAGAACCGCTGGCTGGGCGCCAAGCTGATCCTGTTCGCCGGCATCATCAGCATGGGCCTGCTGGTACGCATCCAGCTGCGACCATTCGGCCCGCTGTTCGGCAAGGTGGTCACCGGTACCGCCAGCGATGCCGACCAGCAATCACTCAAGCAACTGGTGGCGCGGGTGAAGATCCCGGTGCTGTGCATCTGGATGATCATCCTGGCGATCATGGTGCTGGGCAAGCTCAAACCGTTCTGAGTTGCGCTGCATGCTGTGAACACCAAAGGCTCGCGCAAGCGGGCCTTTGGTGTTGTGTAGCCCCGCACGATGCCATGGCCGCTGTAGGAGCGGCGTCGGCCGCGAAGCCCGCACATCATCAGATTGCACAACTACCGGCAAATTCAGCAATTTCAGCTTCGCGGCTGACGCCGCTCCTACAGACAGCTCGCGGTCCCCGCTGCGCTGACAGCTGCTTTTTTTTGTGGGAGCGGCGTAAGCCGCGAAGCAACCACATCATCAGGTGACATAACGATCCGCAACTTCAGCAATGCCAGCTTCGCGGCTTACGCCGCTCCCACAACAGGGGCAGCGCTGCCGCGACCAAACACTCAAACCAATCCGCGCACAACCGGGGAATCCGGCTCTGACGCACTCGCGCCTTCGCCCTCACCTACCGAAGCAGCAAACGCCAGGCGCCGCTCATCGCGTACAAAGAACGAGGCCAGCAGGCCAATCGCCACCAGCACCGCGATCACGGTGAAGGCAACGTGGTAGTTGCCGAAGTGATCGAACATCACCGCAGTCAGCCAGATCCCCAGACCAGCCGAGGTGGCATCCATCAGGGAGATGGTGCCGAGGATCTTGCCGGCGGCGCTGAGCCCGAATGCCTCGACGATCTGCAGCTGCAGGATCGCGTACAGGCCACCCCAGCCCAGCCCCATCACGATCAGCCCGGTCCACAGCAGGTCGCGGTGCTGCAGTGCGATGATCACCGCGCCCACCGCCATCAAGGCCACGTTGCAGACGAACACCTTCTTGGCCGTGGTCACGTCGGCCAGGAAGCCGAACAGGAACTTGCCGA
This sequence comes from Stenotrophomonas terrae, assembly GCF_001431465.1. GTDB lineage: Bacteria > Pseudomonadota > Gammaproteobacteria > Xanthomonadales > Xanthomonadaceae > Stenotrophomonas > Stenotrophomonas terrae. The sequence goes on from NZ_LDJJ01000041.1 coordinate 52,061, forward strand.
CCATGCCCAACCCAAACAACAGGAACATGCCGTTGCCCGCCTGCTCACCGCTGAAGCCCAGATCCTTCATATTGAGGATCAGGTGCGAGGACAAGGACATGATTCCCCAGAACGTGGTCACCGCCACCACCGCCAACGCCCAGAACGTGCGCGTGCGCAATGCCTGCCCATAGCTGAGGTCGGGCAGGCTGCTGCAACAGCCCGGGCCGGCGTTGTTGCTTGCCTGGCCCTCGCCCCAGCGGCGCAGCCCCTTGCCGTCGGGCGAACGCACCAGTGCCAGGCACAGCACGAACAGCGCCACCGGTATCACCGCCATCAACAGGAAACTGCCGCGCCAGCCATGCTCGGGCAGCAGGGCGATGATGATCTTGGGCACCAGCATGCCGCCCAGGCTGCTGCCGACCAGGGCGATGCCCAGCGCGGTGCCACGGCGGGTCTGGAACCACTGCGAGACCATGATCACCGCCACGCTCAAACCACTGCTCACCACCACCGCGGCGAAGCCGACATGAATCAGATAGACATGGGCGATGGAATGCACCTGCGAGTAGGCCGCATACAGTGCCGCCAGCAACAGGCTGCCAAACAAGGCCAGGCTGCGTACCCCGATGCGGTCGATCAGCGCGCCGACAAAAGGCGACATCAGCGCCGCCAGCAGCAGATTGAACATGTCGCGGAACTTGAGCTGGCCACGGCTCCAGCCGAATTCATCCAGCAGTGACGGGTCGAAGGCGGTGATCCCGGTCATGGTCATGCCATTGGAGATCGCCAGCATCAGCATGGCCACGATGCAGATCAGCCACGGGTAGAAACGTTTCATCGGCACACCTGTTGCGAAAGGGTGAACGGGGAACGCATGCCACTACAACAATGTCCGGACAAAGAATGGCACAGACCGGCCGCCGGATGTAGCCCATGCCGGCGATTGCGGCATCGGTCAAATATAGTTATATAGATATATCATTAAGATTATTCTGAGCTGCCAGGCCTGCTGCCGTGGACCCGTTCACCACCCAATCCCTGGAGGGCATCCTCCGCCGCGACGTGCATGCGCCGCTCTATCACCAGCTGCAGTGCTTCCTGCGCGGGCTGATCGAGCGTGGCGAGATCGGCGATGGCGAGCAGTTGCCACGCGAGGAAGAGCTGGCCCGGCGCCTGCGCATCTCGCGGGTGACGGTGCGCCAGGCGCTGCAGCTGCTGGCCGACGACGGCCTGCTGGTACGCCAGCGCGGCCGTGGTACCCGCGTGGTTGGCGGCAAGGTCCGCACCTCGACCATCCCCATGCCGCTGAAGACACCGCTCGGTGAGCTGATGCACACGCTGGACACGCTGGCCGGCAACACCCAGGTGCGGCTGCTTGGCTGGGAATGCGTCGTGCCGCCCGAGCCCATCCGCGAACTGTTCGGCAGCGCTGCCGATGAGCCGCTGGTGCGCTGCGTGCGCGTGCGCAGCCGCCATGGCCATCCGTTTGGCTACTACGGCAGCTGGACCCGCACCCGGCATCCGGACTTCAACGCCGAAAACCTGGCCTATGGCTCGCGCATCGACCTGTTCCGCCGCTGCGGCATCGAGGTCGCCAAGGTGCAGCAGACCGTGTCGGCGATGCGCGTGGGCGCGCTGTCGGCAATGCATCTGCAGATGGCAACCGGGCAGGCGGTGATGACCCTGGAGCGGCGTTCCTTTGATGCCAACCAGCACCTGCAGGACCTGCTGGAAATCCAATACCGCCCAGACCAGCTGCGCTACCAGATGCGCCTGGACTACGAAACCAACAACCCGGAGACGTCTGCTTGAGTGCGACCGTGAGTGCAACGCTTGCCGAAAAAATCCTCGCCCGTGCCTGCGGGCGTGAGGCCGTGCGTGCCGGTGAGATCCTCACCGCCAGGCTCGACCTGTTGATGATGCACGACTCCGGCGGCCCCCGCCGGGTGGCCTCGCGTCTGGAAAAACTGGGTGCCAAGGTGTGGGACCCGAACAAGGTCGTGGTCGTCTCCGACCACTTCGTGCCCGCAGTGGACATGGAAAGCGCCGACATCCTCGCGCTCACCCGCAAGTGGGCGCAGGCCCAGGGCGTCACCCATTACGACATGCTCGGCATCTGCCATGTGGTGTTGCAGGAACACGGCCATGTGCAGCCGGGCATGTTCTGCGTGGGTGGTGATTCGCACTCGCCCAGCGGCGGTGCTTTCGGTGCCTTCATGGTCGGCATGGGCGCCACCGACATCACCGGCGCGCTGGTCACCGGCGAAGTCTGGCTGCGCGTGCCGCAGACCACCCGCGTGCAGCTGGATGGCGTGCTCGGCGCCGGCGTCAGCGCCAAGGACGTGATGCTGATGCTGTGCGGCCAGTACGGCATGGGCAACGAAGGCCAGGTGTTCGAGTACGGTGGCAGCGCGGTGCAGGCGATGCCGATGCATGAGCGTCTGACCCTGTGCAACATGGCCGCCGAACTGGGCGCGGAAACCGGCATCGTCGAACCCGATGCGACCACGCTTGCGGCACTGGAACAGGCCGGCAAGCCCTTCCACGGTGACCTGGCGCAATGGCGCAGCGACGCCGACGCCAACTACCTGCATCACTACCGCTACGACGCCGCGCAGATCGCCCCGCATGTGGCCGCGCCGCACAGCCCGGCCAATAGCCGGCCGGTGGGTGAGCACGGCAAGGTGCATATCGACCAGGCCTATATCGGCGCCTGCACCGGCGCCAAGCTCACCGACCTGCGCATGGCCGCCGAGGTGCTGAAGGGCCGCAAGGTCGCCAAGGGCACGCGCTTGCTGATCGCTCCGGCCTCGGTGGCGATGACGGCACAGGCGGCTGCCGAAGGCACGCTGGCCACGCTGACCGCTGCCGGCGCCATCCTGCTGCCGTCCGGCTGTGGTGCCTGCGCCGGCATGGGTGCGGGCATGCTCAGCAGCGGCGAAGTGTGCATGTCCACCACCGCGCGCAACTTCAAGGGCCGCATGGGCTCGGCCGAGGCACAGGTCTACCTGGGCTCGCCGTACAGCGTGGCGGCGGCCGCGGTGAAGGGTGAAATCTGTGATCCGCGCGAGCTGCTGGGAGAAGGCGCATGAATGTCCGTGGCAAGGCCTTCGTCTTCGGCGACCGCATCGACACCGATGTGCTGGCGCCCGGCCCCTATATGCGCGAGCCGATGAGCGTGCTCGCCAGCCATTGCCTGGAAGCGGTGGACCCGGCGTTCGCCGGTGAAGTGCAGCGCGGCGACATCGTGGTCGGCGGCGAGTCCTTCGGTATCGGCTCCTCGCGCGAGCAGGCGGTGCAGGCGCTGGCCGAACTCGGCGTGGGCGCCATCATCGCCAAATCCTTCGCGCGCATCTTCTATCGCAACGCGCTGAACCTTGGCGTACCGGCGCTGGTGTGTGCGAATCTGCAGGCATCGCGCGGCGATGAACTGGAAGTACGCCCGGTGGAAGGACGCATCATCAATCACAGCACCGGCCGCGAATTCGGCTGCGAGAAGATCCCCACCGAGCTGATGGAAATCGTCGCCGGCGGCGGCCTGATGCCCTGGCTTGAGCGCAAACTGGCCACGGAGCGCCGCACATGAAACAAGGCATCATCCACGCCACCTTGATCGCACCGGACCTGCAGCAGGTCTGCAAGGCCTATGTCGCGCAGCTGGACCTGCAGGTGCAACAGCAAGGCGCACTCGGCGCCGACGATGCCGCCGCGCTGGACCTGCACGATCTGGCCGGCGCGCCGCTGGCCTGGCTGGCCAACAGCGCGGGCGAGCCGGTACTGCGAGTGATCGAGGACCCCGCGGCAGTCGTCGGTGAACCGATGTACCGCCACGGCTGGCTGTCGCTGGAGGTACTGGTCGGCGACATCGACACCCTGGCAGCGGCACTGCAGCCGCCATTCAAGGTGCTGGGCGCGGCCGCCAACCTGGAACTGAGCGATGCCATCCGCGCCGCGCAGGTGCTGGGCCCCTGCGGCGAGCTGTTGTATCTCACACAGATCAAGGCGCAGGTGCCGCCGTTCGATCTGCCGACGACCGACGCTACCGTGGCCAATACCTTCATCGGGGTGATGACCACGCCGGATCGCGATGCCTCGCAACGCGCGTGGTCGACGCTGTTGGGAGCCAAGGGCTGGGCTTTCGATACCAAGATCACCGTGCTCAATCGTGCCTATGGGCAAGCGCTGGAAGGCCGCTTCCCGGTCGCCGTGGTGCCGATGCCCGGGCAGTGCATGGTCGAGATCGATCAGGTGGAACTGCCTGCTGCGGCCAAGGTCCGTCATGCGGGGCAGTACAGTCTTGCGCTGCGTTTGCCGGCGGCCGATGACGTACTGCTGCGTGAGGCCGGCTGGCAGGTATGCGCTGTAGGTGAGCGCCGCAGCCTGCGTGGGCCGGCTGGGGAACATGTGGAGTTGCTGGCTGGGTGAGTTTGGGTTGCCGCGTAGAGCTTTAGGAGCACCCCTCCCCAACCCTCCCCTGCGCTACGCGCAAGGGAGGGGGCTGAGCGCCGCGCCGGGTCAGGTCAACGCGGTGCCGCCTTTACCCCCTCCCTTGCGCGTAGCGCAGGGGAGGGTTGGGGAGGGGTGCCTTTCGCATCAACCCCATGACCTTTGCCATGTGCTACCACCGCTACACAGGCATAGCGTCAGCCTTTGCCCCGAACGCGTGAGGTCGAGCAATGCGGATCCAGATCCTGGCAGCAACCATCGCCGTCGTCTGCGGCATCGGCATGGCACCCAGCGCAGCGGCGCAGGTCTCGCCGATGACGCCGGACATCACCGGCAAGAAGTTTGTCGCACCGGAACCGGCGCGTGACTTCATCAAGCGCGAGGTGATGATCCCGATGCGTGACGGGGTCAAGCTCTACACCGTGATCATGATCCCCAAGGGCGCGCATAACGCGCCGATCCTGTTCACCCGCACGCCGTACAACGCGGCCGGCCGGGTTGATCGCACGCCGGGCGCGACGCGCCTGGTCGATGCACTCGCCCAGGGCGATACGGTATTTGCCGAAGACGGCTATATCCGCGTGTTCCAGGACGTGCGTGGCAAGTACGGTTCCGAGGGCGACTACGTGATGACGCGGCCGCCACGCGGGCCGCTCAACCCCGGCAAGATCGATCACAGCACCGACGCCTGGGACAGCATCGACTGGCTGGTCAAGCACCTGCCCGAGTCCAACGGCAAGGTCGGCATGCTCGGCTCGTCGTACGAAGGCTTCACCGTGGTGATGGCCCTGCTCGATCCACACCCTGCATTGAAAGTGGCCGCACCGGAAAGCCCGATGATCGATGGCTGGATGGGCGATGACTGGTTCCAGCACGGCGCCTATCGGCAGGTGAATCTTGGCTACTTCAGCGGCCAGATGACCGCACGCGGCACTGGCGCGAAAATGGCCATGCCCGGCGCCGATGACTACAGCAGCTTCCTGCAGGCTGGCTCGGTCGGTGCGTTTGCCAAGACGCAGGGACTGGAACAGATACCGGCCTGGCACAAGGTCAGCGAGCACCCGGCCTATGACGCGTTCTGGCAGCAACAGGCCTTGGACAAGCTATTGGCCAAGCTGCCCGAAATCACCGTGCCCACCATGTGGGAACAGGGCCTGTGGGATCAGGAAGACATCTACGGTGCGCATACCGCCTGGGCTGCACTGGAGCCCAAGGACCACGACAACACCCGCAACTTCCTGGTGATCGGGCCGTGGCGACACAGCGGCGCCAACTACAACGGCAGCTCACTCGGCGCACTGGACTTCAACGGTGATACCGCGCTGCAGTGGCGCCGCGATGTACTCAAGCCGTTCTTCGACCAGTACCTCAAGGACGGCGCGCCAGCGGCCAACACGCCGCCGGTCTGGGTATACGACGCCGGCAACAACCGCTGGGACAGCTACCGCAACTGGCCGCAAAGCTGCACGCGCGACTGCGGCGCCACGGCGCGCCGCCTGTACTTGAACGCCGACGCGCAGCTGGGCTTCAACAGCAGCAGCGGCGCGCAGTACGCCGAATATGTTTCCGATCCGGCCAAGCCGGTGCCGTTCGTGCCACGCCCGGTAAACATGGGCGACCGCGATGTCTGGACCACCTGGCTGGTGCGCGACCAGCGTTTCGTCGACGGCCGCACCGACGTGCTCACCTACACCGGCCCGGTGTTGGACAAACCGATGAAGCTCGCCGGCATGCCGCAGGTGCAGCTCAGCGCGTCCACCTCAGGCACCGACAGCGACTGGGTGGTCAAGCTGATCGATGTCTATCCGGACCAGTACCCCGACAACCCGAAACTGGCCGGCTATCAGTTGCCGCTGGCGATCACCATTTTCCGTGGCCGCTACCGCGACAGCTTCAGCCAGCCCAAGCCGATCACGCCCGATGCGGTGCAGTCGTATACCTTCGACCTGCCCAATGTGAACCAGACGCTGCAACCCGGCCACCGCTTGATGGTGCAGGTGCAGTCAAGCCTGTTCCCGCTCTACGACCGCAACCCGCAGCAGTATGTGGACAACATCTTCTTCGCCCAACCCGGCGACTATCGCAAGGCGACGCAGCGCATCTGGAACAGCAGCGAGTACCCCAGCTACATCACGCTGCCTGTTGTTGAATGATGCTGCAGCGGCTGCGGCACTGCCGCCGCAGCCGCGCCCAATGCAATCGCATGGCGTTTCATCGTAGGTGATGCCGCCAGTGCAAACCGGCGCATTGCTTAACCGCGCACCACCGCCGCCCTGCGGCGTTTGCTTGGCGTTGCGAAAGCCTCTGCTATAGCTGGGGTTGGCAACATCGCCTTGCACTGCACGGGAGCCTGCATGAAACGCAGAAGGTTCAGCCAGCGCAGCATCATCCTGATCGGCATCGCCGTCATCGCCTTGGTCATCGCACTGTCGGTCGCACCCTGGTAATCAAGCCCGTATCCGTATTGCAGAGCGCGATACACGGCATCCAAGCCGCGCGCCGTAAAAGATTAAATGAGCGCCAACACTCAGTTCTGCGCATTCAGCCATTGCCCCTCATCCACCTCCCCGCTATAGGTGAATAGCCTGATTCGGGGGGATCGCATACCGGAGCACGCACATGCACAACGTTCAATTCTTCCTGGAAGGACCGGGCCGCCAGCTGCGCGCGGTCACCTTGCTGGCCACCGAATCCAAGAACGTCCCCAAGGGCAGCAACGATGGACGCCGCGTTGCGACCATGGGCCTGAGCGACGTCTGCTTCCATACCATGGTCGATGCGCAGGGCAATATCGCCAAGCAGATCGACTTTGATGGTTATCGCTTCAAGTTCAGGGATTCCAACCTGCCCTGGGATCTGATGATCGCCTGATTCTTCCAGCGCGGCGCTGAATCCGCGCAGTTACACCGCATCAGCGCCCACTCAACCACAGCGCGTTGCCCTCGCGTTACGCGAGCTTTGCATTTCATGCACCTGCTCATCACCGCATGCAGGCATTGGCTTAATCGCGCAGCGTGCATCCTGCAACTGGAGCATCGTTGCTCCGATCGGAGATGCGCCATGGAAACCCGCAAGATGAAGCAACTGCTGTTCGCAGGCATGATCGCTGTTGGCTGCGCAGGCACTGCGCTCACCGTGCAGGCCGCCGGCCAGGCGATGCAGGGCCATGAATCCGAACAGCCCGGCACCGATACCTGGATCACCACCAAGGTCAAGGCCGAGCTGCTGACCACCAAGGATGTATCGGGCATGGAAATAAAGGTCGAAACCGTCAACGGCGTGGTGACCTTGAGTGGCACCGTCGCCTCCAAGGTGGAAGCCGACCGCGCCATCGCTGCGGCCAAGGGCATCAAGGGCGTAACGCGCGTGGACAGCTCGGCGCTGATGGTGGCAGGCGCGCATCATTGATGCGCTGACGCGACCTGCAGCCACGCCCGGCATGGTAGGTGAATAAAGAAGGCGGCACCTCACGGTGCCGCCTTCTTTTTCCTGCCCGGCTCGTCGCCAGGTGCCCTCTTTTCCGGCGGCCGGTCAGGCGCACCGGGAACAGGCTGATGCGGAGGTGGGTCCTCTATCGGCACGGGATGCGTTGGATCGACAACATTGCCGTCCGGCGAACCCGCAGCATGCACGTGCATCGCAGTGCTCACTCTTCCTCGTCATTGTCGCGGTGTGGGGCTTTCTTCTCCCGCCCCGGCTGGCCAGGCTCGTCCGGCTGTTGTGCATGGCGCTGATCCTGCGCGCGCGGATCGCTGTCATCATTGCGGTGCGGTGTTCTGTGTTGGGTGGACATCGAACTTGCCTCGCTTCAGCGGCGGAATCGCCGCAGGCACAGGCTCACCCCAGCCACGTTAGGGCGGGGTCCTCAATTCGTTCTTTCAGCAGCGGATACAGATGAACCCGCACATCTGTTCAGCGCATCGTCGGCTTTGATCCGCGCGATCCTGCCAGCGGGTCAAGCACCATGCGCAGCTGCAGTTCGCTACGCGCAATTGCTTACGCTGCGGGCTCAGTAACTGGCCGAAGCAGTCCTGCGCCGCTGTTCCAGCAGGCTCACCACCGGTCATCCGCAAACGTCAACAACAGGCTGTTACGCGCATGCCACGCCCGCAATTCAGCTGAAAGCAGCTGCTGGATCGGCAGCTGCAGCGCCACGTAGGCATCCAGTCCGTCACGCATGCGCAGCAGGCCGGGATGGGCAATTGCCGCTGGCCACTGCGACGGCGTACCAAAGCCACTTGTAGCAGCCTGTTCCGCGCTGGCCAGCAACTCACGTTGCTGTGAAATTCGCTCGCGCACCCAGGAATGCAACGAAGAGTGCACCGTGTAGCCCTGCAGCTCAAGCGCATCGCGCAGGCTGCCCAGCTCCGCCAATGCGCCTCGCAACCATTCGGTGTGGCCGCCGGCCCGCGCTGGAACCGTCAACGGCGCAGGCGCAGCATGCACGCGCAACTGACGCTTCCACTGGGTTTCCCAGCCACGCGCCTCCTGCTCGGTTTCGGCCTCCACCAACCAGCCCTGCTGCAGATCGAACAACTCGTAGTAACGCGGCGAGAATGCCTGCAGCCGGTCCATCGGATCGGTGCCAATGCCGAGCTTTGCGTAGTCTTCGCCAACACATGGCAGGACATAGAGAAACGTGCGCCCGCGCATTCGCCTGCCGCCATTACCCACCGGTACGATCCGCCGCGCGCCGGCCATCGCTAACGTGCCGCCGCCTTGCGTGGGGTCTTGGTAGCCTTGCGTGCAGGCGCCTTGGCGGCTTTCTTCGCCACCTTGGCCTTCTTTGCCGGCGCGCGCCTAGCCGGGGTCCGCTTGTTCTCATCCAGGATCTTCTGCAGCAGCGACATGAAGTCGACCACGTTGGTGGCGGCGTCTTCATGCTCGGGCGCCTGCTCATCGATGATCCGGGTGGTGGCACCCTTGGCCTTCAAACGCTTGCGGAACTCGTCCTCGTAGCTTTCCGGTTGCCAGCTTGTGGCCATCGATTCAAGCAGGTTGGCGGCCATCTCGCTCTCCCGCGCGGGGATGCGGTATTCCGACGGCTTGCCGTCCGGCAGCTTGTATTCGGACGGCTCCACCAATTTCTGCGGGTAACGCAGCATCAATAGCACCAGCGCATCATCTTCGGCGGCGACGGCGCACAGGTATTCGCGAGTACGGATGACAACCCGCGCCACACCCACCTTAGCGATCTTCTTCTGCGTTTCGCGCAGCAGCACATAGCCTTTTTCGGCTTTCTTGCCCGGCACCAGCACGTAGGGCTTCTCATAGAAGTGCAGGCCGATCACATCGCGATCAACGAAGGTCTCGACGTCGATGGACTCATGAGTCTGCGGCGAAGCCGAGGCGATGTCCTCCTTCTCAACCACCACGTAGCTGACCTTGTGGTACTCGAAGGCCTTGATGATGTCCTTCCACGGCACCTCTTCACCGGTATCGGCATTGATCCGCTCGAAGCACATCGGCTTCTTGTCGCGGGAGTCGAGCATGCGGAAACCGATGTCCACCTTGCGCTCGCCACTCATCAACGACACCGGCACGTTCAACAGGCCGAAGGAAAGGGTTCCACTCCAGATGGGACGTGCCATGGTGTCGACCTTGCCTGGGAATGAGGCAACGCTCACCGCCCCAAGCGAAAACCGGCGTGAAGAAAGCTCAAGCGCATTCGCCGCGGCGACGGATCGTCGTCGTTGGAACGATGGGCAGCCGGTCTGCAGCCGGCTGCCCATCTCCTGCCTTAGATCAGGCCAACCTTCAGCACGTCCTGCACCAACAGCTCCGCATCCAGACCGGAGTGCTGGTAGACGGCGTAGGAAACGCCGTCGACGGAGTGCTTGCCCGCCATCGCCCAATCGCCGAGGTCCGGGCCACCGGCGCCCAGCAGATCATCGAGATTGACCACATCGCCGGCGTTGCCCTTCACCATCATCTGCACGGTTGACTTGCCGCCCTGATGGAACAGGTCAACCTGGCCATTGGCCAGCACGTCCTTCAAGGACAAGGTCAAGGTGTTGTTGCCGGTGCCGGTGAGGTCGATGATCTCGATGCCGGAAAGCTTGCCGGCCGACGTCGCCAGATTCAGATTCAAGGCCTGGCCCGCACCGGTGATCTTCAACGTATCGACGCCATCACCACCGTGGATGCCCTTGTTGCTGACGGATGCAAGGTGGCTGGCCGCCGCATACTTCAAGCTGATCACATCATCGCCAGCGCTGCCGTAATAGGTATCGGTGAGCTCGTCGATCGTGTTCACGTCTCGGCTATCCAGCACGTGGGTTACCTGGGTCTGGCTGAAGGCACCAACGGTCACCTTGCCCGAAGCCGGAATGACATCGAAGCTGCCGATATCCACGCCCTCGGCGGCGGTGAATGCGTAGACCTTCACGTAGCGCTTGGAGGTCAAGGTACCCAGCACCGTCTCGCGCTGGATCTCGTTGCCGGTCACGTCATAGACGACGATCACCGCACCACCGGCCGCATTGTCCAGCCCGGACAAGGTCAGCTGGAACTTGCTCGCCGATTTCTCCAACGCGAAGTGGGCGACAGCGTCCTCACCACCGGCAAGGCTCAGGCCCGCCAGCGTGCTGGTGGTGGCCGCGCCCTTGCTCAGCGCGGCATTCTCGGCCGTCACGGTCAGGCCCTTGCCTGCATAGGCATTGTCGACCACCGTGACTGCGGCAACATTGAGGTTGTCGTTGAGCGCCTTGCTGGCGAAGCCACCGCCAACCACCTGATAGGCCGCCGATGCTGTCCCCTGCACGCCATTGGCGACGATGCTGACGGTGACATCAAAGTCGTAGGCCACGCCCTGCGCGGTAGCCACGGCATTGCTGGTCACCGCCGCCGGCACCTTCACCGTCAGCTCCCCCGCGCTTGCCTGCGCGGCAGTCAACACGTGGTCGTAGCTCGCGATACCCCATTGCACATGGACGATATCGCCGGCCTTGGCCGTGGCGCCATTCAACGAGACGATCACGTCCACGCCGTTGCTGGCCTCCGCCGCGGCCAACACACCTTCGGCTTCGGCAATCCGCACAATCGCTGGCGTACCCGGCTTGCCGACCAGCTCGACCGCGCGCTCGATCATCTGCCCGACCGTGCCGGCTGCACTGACAACCCGGGCCTGGATGGTCCAGCCCTGCGCGTGCGCCTGCATGTCATTGAAGAACCACTTGCCGTCCTTGACGAGCGCATTGCTCCACTGCTTGCCGCCATCGGTGGACACCTGCACCTTGGCACCGGCAGGCAGTACCGACATTATCTCGCCCTGGACCAGGCGCCCGGCGCTGCCATCGGCCGTGGTGTAGTCACCTGCGGTATCGCTGTCCTTGCCCATCACCACGATGGACATGTCGAACTGAACCTCGACGCCCTTCTGCACCAGCACTTCGGCGGCGAACACCGAGTGCTTGTAGACCGTGTAAGTGACACCGGCCACTAGCACTTCGCTCTGCTGCTGCCACTGGCCCTGCACCGCACCGTTCATCATCGCGCCGAGCACGACGTTGTCACCGGCGTTGCCCTTGACCAGCACCTGCACATTGCCGTCGGCAAGGAACTGATCACGCGCACCGGTGCCCAGCACATCGGCAATCGACATCTTCAGCGTGTTCTTGCCGCTGCCGGTGATATCGAAGATTTCGATGGAATCGATCTTGTCCTTCAGCAGTGCCAGGTCCAGCACCTGGTTGGCGCCGGTGAGCTTGAGCGTGTCGGCACCACCGCCGCCGGACACACCACCGCTGCTGGCAGCATTGAGGTGGGCGACATTGGCCAATGCGAAGACATTGTCCTCGTTGCCACCGTAGTAGGTGCCGGCCTTGCCATCGATGGTCTGCTGCTTGAGCACGTTGAGCTCACTGGCGCCGCCGCGTATCTCGAAATCATCCAGGCCAATCCAGTCCCACGAGCCGATACCCTTGTAGCCAGGCACCTTGTAGCCGGTGCTCACCACCATGTATGAGAAATCCTGCCCCGCTGGCGCCTTGAACGAGGCGTTCAAGGAGTTGGGCCAATAGGCGGACAGCGACAACTGGCCGACCAGAGCGCCGCTGGCGGTATAGAACCTCACCACCGACGGATCGAAATACCCGGCCTGCAGGTTGGTCACCAGGAACTTCAGCTCGGACACCGGGCCTTCGGTGAAATCAATGCGGGTACGCCCGGTCACGCCGATCTTCATGCCGGTATAGACCGCCGGGTCATTGCTGGTGAGCCCGGTTATCGCCTCGGGCACCTGCCAGACATCGTGGTCGATCTCGGAGGTGATCCGCAGGCCGTTGTAGCTCGTGCTCTGCCCCGTGCTCAGGTTCACATACGAGGCGCTGTTGAAATCGATGAACCTGTTGTCGCCCATGTCGCGGTACTTGGAGCTGTTGCCGGCCTTGTCGATGATCGCTGCCATCACGTCGCCAGTGCCCACCGCGAAACCCGGTGCAATCCGTACGCTGCCCGCGCTCACGTCCTTGACCGTCAGCGAGTAATCAAAGCGCTGGCCGTTGAGCACCACGCTGACGATGTCGCCGGCCGAAACAGATGCGGTCTTGAAGGCCACCGTCAGGTAGGCACCGTCAACGCTGAGCTTGGTCGGCGCGTCCGGCGCCAGCGTATCGAGGAACACATCGCGCGATTCAACGTCGCCGCTACGGCCGGCATCGTTCACGACCTTTGTCTGGATCGACCAGTTGCCGGCGTGGCTGTTGTTGTCCTGCGCAGCCCAGCTCAAGCCATCCACCGAGGCCACGTTCCAGCTCAGGCCACCATCGGTGGAGACCAGCAGGCGCTCATCGGCGGCCAGCTGCGCACTGAGCGAGCCCTGCATCAAGCGGCCTGCGCCGCCGTCGTTGGTGAGCCAATCGCTGCTGCTTACGCCCCAGTCCTTGCTCATCGCGGTGACGGTGGCGATCTGCGTCGGCACCCGCGCCTGCACCGCCACGATGTGTTTTTCGGAAACGTCGGAGGCATTGCCGGCCTGGTCGGTGATCACCACCTCGAATTCGTGTTGGCCATCGGCCAGCTCGGTATCGGGGGTGAACGTCCAGCTGCCGTCGTCGGCAATGACCGCTTCGCCAATCACCTGGCCGTTGTCGATGATGGCGACGGTACCGCCGGGCTCGCCCTTGCCCGACAGGGTCGGCGTGTTGTCATCGGTGCTGCCGCCGTTGCCGACCGAGCCGGTCTGCGGACCGACATCATCGGTCACATCACCAATGGCCGGCTTTTCCGGTGCGACCTTGTCCACGATGAACACATACGGCGCCGAGAAGTCGCTGACGTCGCCATCCAGCGACTCATGGACGACGGTGATTGCGTGGCGACCATCGGCCAGCGGCAGCGCCGGCGTGAACGTCCAGCTTCCATCAGCGGCAACGCGGACCCGGCCCAGCAGTTCGGCGCCATCATAGATATGCACCAGGTCACCTGGGTGGCCCTTGCCCTTGATGTCGGGGCGCCCGTCATCGGTATAGCCGCCATTTGCAACTACGCCGGTCAGGTTGCCATGGTCATCGATGATCGCATCGATGACCGGGATGCTGTCAGCCAGCATCACCAACCTGTCGTTGTCGTTGACCGCCTGGATGATCTGGCCGTTTGCCGCTGTGTTCACTGTTCAACTCCTGATGATTCAAATGGAACGTGCAATCGCCTTGCAGCGGCTGCACATCTGTTGTTCGAAGCACGATCCGCAACCATGACGTCATCGTCATTCATGCCCTCGCGGGCACACCGGCGGGCAATGAATGGCGGTCACGACAAGCACACCTGCGCCAGTGGCCACCACCGCGCTCACTCAGCGGCAGCAGCGGGCCGCTGGCCTTGCTGCACGTCGTGGGCAGAAGATCGTTCGTATGCGCCAGCCTTTCCTGCACGGTTTGGATGGCATCGCTACACAGCCCTGAAACCTCGGGATCGAAGCGTCCTGCCGACCGCCCTGCAGCCCGAGGCCTGCACGCGGTCGCAGCAGACAAGCCTGCAACGGCGGCGAATTATCCTTACGCAAGCGGAATGGATACATGAGAAACAACCCAAATCAGGCGCCAGTTTTCGCAAAGAAACCAATCGGTTCCACTAGTGGAAGTTAACCGGCAGGAAGCCGGTTTCGCCCTCGGTCGTTTAGCTAGTGAAATAACTTTGCGCAACGGCCCGGCAACAGGGACCGGCTGCTGTGCGGCAAGGGAAGGCGTGCTTGACGCCGGCAACTACGCCGGTCATCGGTATCGCGTCAGCGGTGGTGAGCTATCGCGGGCCAAGCGATATCACGTCGCTGCCTGATTGTGGGCGCAGGTCTGCATACGCCCAAGATCTGCTCACCACAGCGCCTGAAGAGCTTGGATTCGCTGCGGGGCCCGGGACAGCATCAGTGCCGAAGCGGTCGTACCGCGACTGCGAAGCCGCAGCGATCTACAAAGGCATTTGCTATGCCATTTCGGTTGCATATGCGCGAACGACCGACCACAGGTTCATTGGCCCACGAAGCTATGCACAGGCTCAATTCCGTGCTGTTTGCAGTAGGCGATGTAGTGCTGCAATTGTGTGGCGGCCGTTGCACGCCCACGGACTTCACCGAGCGCGTTGATGAACTCCACTTCGCCATGGACGATCACCAAGGCAACCATGGGCACATCGCCCTCGATCTTCCACCAGTCGGTATTGCCCGGTGGTTCGTATACATAATCGCCGGGGCCGACCAGTTCGCCGGTGCACAGGCGGCGGCTGCCGGTCAGGTTCCATGCGTGGATCGGGCCGCTGTGGCGGTGCAGTGGCATCACCACGCCGGGCTCCATCCGCAACAGTTCGACAAAGCCGCTGTTGCCCGGCATGAAGCTCAAGGGTTTGGACGATTTGCCCGCTGTATCCGCAGGGATCCACGGCAGCGCGTCGGCGTGGATGTGATGGGCCGGTGCGAACGCAGCAAGCGCAGTGGGGGTGAGTAAGTGACTGTGCATGGAGGTGCTCATGGCCGGTCCTGTGGGTGCTCAAATTGCGAAAACGCGCGGAAGGAGGCATCCACCGCACGTCGCGCATTGCCGGTGATGTTGCGGCCCCGGCTATAGCCGTAAACCCGGTTGAAATCGTATGCGCGCAGTGCGTTGCGGATACCTTCCACATCAGCGGACGGCAGCGGGACAGCGTTCGGGTAGCTGTGCATGAACGACACCCTGCGCCGATCCATCGCAACCTGCAGGGTGTCGCCGCTGAACAGATGACCCGCGCCACCCGCATCCACATGCAGCACGCAGCTGCCCGGGAAGTGACCGCCGCAATGGATCAGCCGCGCGTCGTCGGCCAAGGCCTGCGTCGGCCCCTCCCAGAACCTCAGCTGGCGTGCCGGGCGTTGTACCCATTGCCGGTCCGCTGCATGCAGCCAGATCGGAATGCCACCTAGCGCATCGCTCCAGTCCACCATCGCCGCATAGAAGTGCGGGTGGGAGATAGCGATGGCGGTCGCCCCGCCGTGGGCGTGGATATCCGCGAGTGCGGCATCGGTGACCAGGCTCAGGCTCTCCCACAGCAGGTTGCCTGCCCGCGTTGGCACCAGCGCCATCCGTTGCGGGATGCCGAAGCCGGGCGTGATGTCGTAGCTGCGCACGCCATCGTCGTCGCCGATGCGGATGGCGTGTTCCGCAGCGAGGGCCTGCGGTGTTGTCCACTGCTGTCCACTCCAACCGACGTACTGGCGGTCGTCCTCGCAGATGGGACAGGCAGCGGGCGCCTGCGCTGAATCGGCATATTGCGTGCCGCAGGTCTTGCAGATGAAGCAAGGCATCGCGCATCTCCAGAGCCGGGGTCTATTGACCGGTAGCAGCCAGTGTGGCGAGATACTGGACCCTTGATGGAATCAGAAACTGGCAATATGAGGGAACCAGTTTTCCCCGTTCCTATTCACCTGCCTGGCGCATCCACGGGCATTGGCCAGGCACTGCAGTCGCAGCTGCGCGATGCCATCGTCAGTGGTCGCCTGCATGCCGGAATGCGCCTGCCCTCCACGCGCAAGGCGGCGCTTGGCCTGGGGATAGGCCGCAATACGATCATTTCGGTCTACGAACGGCTGATAGCCGAAGGCTATCTTGTCGGACGGGTGGGAGCCTGCCCTGAAGTGGCTGCGTTGCGCCGCGCTCCACCCGCGCAGGAGCCGGGCCTCGTCGACACCGCGTTGGCCGCCTCGCGACTGCCAACGCGCTGGCGTGGCCAGCTCGCGGATCACGGTGCCATCGCGGCAGCACAGGACAGCTTCCGGACCGGCATGCCCGATGCGCGCTATTTCCCGCATCCGCGCTGGCGCCAGCTGATGCAGCGAAGCATTCGCCAATGGGCACGCAGACCCTTCTGCTATCCGGCCAGCCAGGGCATGCCCGAGTTACGCCAGGCCATCGCCCGGCATGTGTCATTTGCACGCGCGATTTCATGCAGCCCCGATGACGTGATTGTGACCTCGGGCGCGACGCAGGCCTTCGCGCTGCTGGCGCAGGTGCTGGTCGAGGGGGGAGCAAGCAAGGTTGCCGTTGAGTGGCCGGGCTATCCCGCTACCGCGAACGCCTTTGCCGCCGCAGGCGCGGCGTTGCTGCACGTGCCGGTGGATGCGCAAGGCCTGTGCGTCGAGCAGATTCCAGCGGATGCCGGCATTGTCTGTGTGACGCCATCCCATCAATCGCCATGTGGCGTGGCGCTCTCACCGTCACGGCGCGGCGCACTTCTGGACCATGCACAGCGCAGCAACGCACTGATCATCGAGGACGACTATGACGGTGAATTCCGCTATGGCGCGCGTCCTCTGGATGCGTTGAAGACGCTGGATGTGCAGGGCCGCGTGTTCTACGTCGGCACGTTCTCCAAAAGCATGTTTCCGTCACTGCGCCTGGGTTACATCATCGCCCCGGGCTGGGCACGCGAGGCACTGGTGACGGCAAAACATGCGACCGATCCACACGGCAGTGATGTTGTGCAGACTGCCTTGGCAGCCTTCATCAACGAAGGTGATCTTGCCCGCCATGTCCGCCGCATGCAGCGGGAATATGCACGGCGCAGGTCGCTGATACTCGCGGCCTTGCAAGGACCGTTGTCTGCCTGGTTGTTTCCATTGCATTCGGAAGCCGGCCTGCACCTCGCCGCGCAGGTGCACGAAGGTGTCGACAGCCAGCAGGTGCTGGCTGCCGCCAGGCGTCATCTGCCCGGTATCGCCAGCATTGCAGAACTCGCGCAGGCGCCCGCTGCAGCGCCCGGGTTGGTGTTTGGCTTTGGCTGCATTGAGGTTGAAAAAGTTGCTGAGTACTTGTGGACATTCACAGCGGCGCTGACGCGCTAGATCCGCCCGAACCGCGCCGCCAATCGCGGCCAGTGACGCGCGATTGACTGCACGGCGAGAGCGGGCACGCCTGTGCCACTGCAGACGCGAGAGGTGAAAAACAAGGGTTTCGGCGCAACGGGTTCACCCCGACCCGTTGCCATCGCCCTCAGCATCAGTACCTCCCCACAAGGTTCAGGTACCAGCCGCGGTGCTCGTAATCGAACTTGGTGAGGTCATCACTGAAGTCGGTGAATTTGTAGCCAATGCCGACCCGGAAATTGCGGCCGATATCGCGGTCGATGCCGGTCAACCAACCCTGCCGGCGGCCGCCGTCGCGCACGTCCAGCAGGCGGTACTCCAGCAGCCCGTGCCACTGGTAGAACAGGTCATAGCGCAGCTGCGCGGCGGCGAAGTTGGTCGCCGAGTCGAACCACGGGCCGGTACCGCGCCCGTAACGCACCTCGCCTTCGCGACGCGCCAGCTTGGCGGCCACTTCCCAGCGCTGATCGATACGGTAGACGCCGTCCAATGACAGCACCTGGGTGCGCTGGTCGTAGTCCACGCCGTTGACCTGCCCCAGCGTCGACAAGTCGTACAGATAGCTGTAGCGACCGAACAGCGCCCAACGATCGTTGTGCCACGGCCGGTAAGCGAAACCGAGGTTGCCTTCGATGAAACGCGCACCGGCAACCGGATTGATTGCATCGTCGGTATCGGCGTAGTTGAAGCGCGCGGCGATGCGCCAGCTATCATTGAGGCGATGGCTGAGGCGATTGGTGCTCACCCACTGCGTGCGCCGCTCGGCGCCGGTATCGCGTCGCCACTCCAGCTTGCTCTGCCATTCGGTGCCCGGTGAGGTGCGGCCACCGGACAGGCTGATCGCCTTGCGATCGACCCGGCCGCTGCTCGCATCCAGCTTGCCATCGCTGAGGGTGAAGCCCGCGTTCCAGCCCAGCGCCGGATAGAAATCCATGCCGAAGGTATTTGCCAGGCCGGACTCCTGGCCGGATTTCAGGAACTGGCTTTCATTGAACACGTTGACCTGGTCGGACAGCCGCCAGCGCTGACCCAGGGTCCAGCCATCCTGCGCGTTGGGGCTGAACAGCGGGTCGTACTCGCTGCGGTCGGTGGACTGGGTGAACGCGCCGTAGAAGCTGTGCTGCGGCGTCAGTTTGTACTCGGCATTGATCTGTGCGGCGCTGCCACGATCGCCATCGCTGACTTCGCCGCCGAGCGTGGACAGATTGGCGAAGGTGTAGGTACCGCCGGCTACCACGGCATCGTTGTCGGCATAGCGGCCGTGGTCGTCGTCGACGGTCAACTGGCCACCGCCATAGACATCCAGCGCCGTGCCGATGCGATGGGTGTAGCGCGCCGCCGCCAGCACACCGGCAGCACTGCCGATGCCCCGGTCTTCCTGCACACGGCGCAGTTCAGCCGATAGCCGGTCGTTGTCGCCGATCCGCCATTCCGCCGTGGCCTGCGCCTGGGTCAGGGACTCTTTGCCACGGCGTGCCTCGCTGTAGCGCGCATACAGGCTGAAGTCGTCGGTGACGTAGCCCAGCAGTTCCGCACCCTGCTCGCGCACGCGCTGGCCGGTATCGAAGCGACCCACCGAATAGCCGCCCTGGACCTGCCGCCACCACGCACCGGCACTCCAGTCGCGCTGGGTCCAACCCAGCTCGCGCAGGTTGATCCGCGCTTCCACCGCCGTGGCATCGCCTTCGCGCGGACCATCCGGATTGAGCCGGCTGAAGCTGAGCCCGCCATTGTCGGAGAAGAACACCGGCGCACTGGTCGCTTCGCTGCGGCTGTGCTCGACCTTCAGGTAGGTGCCGCGCCCGGCCTGCAGGGTCAGGTCGGCACCGCGCAGCGAATAGTCCTGGCCAGCGCGCTGCTCATCCACGTAGGTGGCACCCACGGCCACATGGTCGCCAAACCAGTGTTTGCCGCGCGCGCCAGCAGTGATGTCGTCGCTGTCGAAGCCGGTCGGCACCCATTCGTAATCGACGATCAGGCGCTGCTCGTAGCCGTCCAGCGGCACGTCACGGCTGATCCGGCGCAGGTTCTCGCGGCTGACCTGGGCCAGCGGCCGGGTCAGCAGGATACGGCCCTGCAGTGCATCGATCTCGTAGTCGGCGCCGCGCACCAGCGGCACGCGTTGCTCGACGCGGCCGGTGGTACGGTCGCGGATCTCCAGCACCACCTGGTCGGAGCCGCGCAGGATGCTGGCATGGCGCAGGTAATACAGGCTGCCGCCGGTGCCGATGAACTCGCTGTGGCCCGGTGCAGTCTCCGCCTGCGAGCCGAACAGGCGCAGCTCGGTCCGGGCATCGCCCCAGGCGTTGGCCCCGCGCGAACGCCATGACAGCGCCGCACCGTACAGCGAACGCACGTACTGCGCGTACTCGGTACCACTCAGGCCGGTGTTGTAGTTGCCCCACAACGCCTGGTTCTTGTCCCAGTCCATGCGCAGGTAGAAACGCCCCATGCTGTCGACGTCGCGCTGGGTCAGTGAATCGTCGCCATAGGTCGGGTAATACAGGTCAGGGTCGAGGCTGCGGAACAGATCCCGCGGGTCGGCGGTGGTGAAGCCGCTGAACAACGCGTCCAACGGCTGGTTCTGGGTATCGGCCTGAGCGGTCAGCAGGTAGCGGCCACGGCTCTTGGCTTTCAGGTAGAACGCCAGGCGGCCATCGCTGAGCACCGCGTCATCGCGTTCGCCGCGGGCGATATCGCTACCGGCGCCGCTGGCCTTGTTCTGGTACACGGTGATGTCGGCCAGGCCGACGCCAAACAGATAGCGGCCACTGACATCCACCGCCAACCTGCGTTCGATCGGCGGCGCATCGGGACGCTCCACCCGCACATCGAACAGATGGTGGCCGATCGGCATCAGGTACTCGGCGGCAAACTTGCGGTCCTGGTCCAGCGGGTAGCTTTCACCGTTGATCTTCAGCGCCGCACCCAGTGGCAGGTCGCGACCACGCAGGCGCACCCGCGAGCCGTACACCGGGATGTTCTGTTGGCGCAGGCCATTGCTGTCGAACACCTGCTCCAGCAGCGACAGCGACGCTGCCTGGTTGGCATCCACGGCGCTGCCACGGCGGTCTTCCAGCGCGTCACGCAACTGCTGGTTGCCGCGCTCTACTTCCGCCGGCGTCACCAATTGCATCGACTGCGCCGAGGTCTCATCCACGTTGCCTTCGACATCGTAGGCGCGCAGCACATAGACCAGACGGTCGCCGCGGCGCAACGGCGTGGATGCCGGCAGCGTGCCGTCCCAACTGCCCCGCCCGACCGCCGCCACCGGCAGCGCGAAGGTTGCCAACGGGGCCACCCGATCACTGTCACTGCCGCGATAGATGCTCACTTCCAGGCGCTGGATGAACGCGGTGTAGTTGCCGCGCACGAAGAACTCGACAGGACGCACGATGCGGCCCTGATCGAAGGCCACCAGCCCGGGCGCGGAGATCGACAGCTCGGGCTGGCCCATCGCCGGGTCTTCGGTGGCCCAGATCGCGCCGCCCTCCGGCAAGCGGATCATGAACTCGCCGCTGACGGTGGCCTTGCCAGGCTCATCCAATGCAATGCTGACACGACGATCGGGGCGCAGCGCCTGCGATGAGGAGCGCGCCGAGGTGCCCTCGCTCACCGGTTCATCGAAGCTGCGCGAGCGCAGGGTGAACAGCAGTTCGCCTTCGGCACTGCACTGGCTGCCATCGCAGTCGATCGGCGTAGTGTCGGCCTGCGGCGGCGCAGCCTGCGCGGTGACCGCCAGGCTCAGCAGCAAGGCGTGGTACAGGGCTGCGCGCTGCAGGCGGGTCGAGCGACGGGCGGCAGAATGACGGGCGCTCATCGACGTGCCTCCTGTAGGCGGGCCGCCGCGCGGGTGGCGGCAGTCTCCTCGCTGCGCACGCGCAGCCGTTGCTGCACGGCAGGACTCAGCTGCACACGCAGGGCTTCAAACACCGCATTGGCTCGGCGCAGGCCCAACGCCTGGTTGTAGGCATGGCTGCCGCGCACATCGGTGTGCCCAACCAGGCTGACCTGGCCACCGCCCATCTGTTCCAGACGTGCGGCAATGGCGGCAAGCAATGGCTTGAATGCTTCGTCGATCACCGCCTTGTCGGTCTCGAACAGCACGTTGCCGAGCAGCGCGCCACCGGCATCGACACCGGCAACCAGCGAGTGCGGATCGAGCACGTTGGTCCGCAACTGCACGGTCAGCCGGGCGCGCGCAGCCTCGGCCACTTCAGCCTGCAAGGCATCACGCACGGCGACCGCACGGGCAAAGGCCAACGCCTGGCTTTCACCATTGGCAGCAATCACCACGTCACCGCCCTGGTAGCGATCCACCACCTTGGCCATTTCCGCCAGCACCGGGCGGTAGTTCGCGCGCAGCACGCTGCTGCCCGGGGCGAACAACACTTCGCCCAGGGTAAGTTCCGCGCGTTCGGCGGCGGCCTGCGGCGACGGCGGCAAGCGCACACCAAAACTGAAGCGGGTAGGCACGCCCTGGGTGACACGACGCAGCAAGGGGTTTTCGGTGGTCAGCTCGGAGCCAGCCGGCACCGTGGCCGGATCCAGCTTGACGATGAAATTTCGGCCCAGTCGCGCATCACCACCGTGCACGTCGGCCAGGTGGTAGCGGCCGAACGGATCGGTTTCGATCAGCAAACCTTCCACGGTCGCCAGCCGTACGCCTGGAATGCCCTGCTCCTGGATGCCCTGGTTGCCGATCACGTAGGCCACTTCGTAGCCCTCGGCAATACGTGCGATCTCGCGATGCACCGACGGCTCGGCGGCGCTCAAACCCTTGGCCGCCTCGCCCCCCAGCTGCATGCTGGAAGCACCCTGCGCATCCAGCTGCAGGCGATGCCCCTGCGCGCTTTCCAGCACGAAATCATCGGTGAAAGCCAACTCGCGCAGGCGCTGGCGGATCACCACCTGATGGTTCTCCACGTTGTCCGATGTGGAGCCCAGGCCGTGCACCACGCCCACCTGGACGCCATGCAGCAACGGCGCACTGGCATCCGCCAGCGGCTGCGGACCATCGCCACGATCCAGCGTGGTCGAACCGGGCACGTAGGCAGAAGGCGCGAAGCCACCCTGCACACGCACGCCGGTCAGCTCGGCGCTGTCCTGCCAGCCGTCGCCATCGTGGTCATCAAACACGGTGCCGAACACCAGGCTGTCGTCCAGCAGCGGATCGGCATCCATCCGTACTTCAGCGGTGGCCACGTTCGACAGTGGGCTGCCGTCATCGGCGGTGGCCACAGCCTGGTTGATGAAAGTACCGGCGCGCACGCCAGCGCCGACCCGCAACAGGTAGCTGATGGTGGCCGTACGCCCCACCGCGATATCCACCGCCCCGATGCGCAGCGGCGTCTGGCTGCTGGCCAGCGCGAACGCGCCATCATCGTCGGCCACCCGCATCGAACCGTCGACGTAGCTGAAACCCGCCGGCGGTGTATCGACCACCACACCGTCGCGCCAGTTGCTGCTGCCCACGTTCTCGACCGCCAGCTGGTAGCGCACCAGATCGCCCACCTTGACCAGGCGCGGACTGGCGGTCTTGGTGATGCGCAGTGCGAAATCGGAAATCACCTTGTGCTGCGTTTCACAGGTGCCGCATTCCGGTGGCGGCGAACCATCCGGATACCGCCCGCGCAGGCGGTTGAACACCTGCGTGCGCGCCTCCTGGTTGACGATGGCCTGATAGACGAACTCATGCTGGCCCACCGGGGTGCCGGTCGGCAGGGTGCATACGATGTCGGTCCCCTGCTGCACGCAATCTGTCGGCAGCGCATCCACGCTGAGGCCGGCGTCGGGCGTATCCACCAGCTGCAGCGGCCGCCGCAGCGAGGCGCGCTCTACCGTGGCCCGCAAGGTGTAGCGCAGGCGGTCACCTGGACGGACCTCGGTGCCACTGGCCGGGCCGGACAGCTTCTCCAGCACTACCCGCGGCTCGGCCAGGGTGTGCTCGGTGCTGCAGGTTCCGCTGCAGCTTGGGGTGTCGCCACCACTGCCCAGTACCGCGTTGCGCACGCTGCCAACGGCCTGCGCGTTGACCTGTGCGCGGTAGCTCAGTGCATAGGTACCTGGTGCGGTCCCCGCCGGCAGCGTGCATACCAGCGGGTTGCTGGCGTTGCAGCTGAAGGCGCCCGGCTGGGTCACCGACTGCAGGTCCAGGCCCGCACCCAGGGTATCGGTCAGGGTAAGCACATCGGTGGTCTGTGAGTTGGCGACCACCACCTCGACGCTGTAGTCCACCGCTTCGCCCATGTTGACCGGCGAGGCGGTGCTGGAGCTCTTGCGGTAAGTGACCGTCGCCGCCAGCACCGGCGTCGTGGTGGTGCAGTTGGTCGTGCAGACTCTGGTACCGGGGCCGCTGCCAAGCACGGCGTTGCTGACGCTGTCCCTGGCCTGCGCATTGACCGTGGCGATGTAATTGACCGTGTAGGTTCCAGGCGCGGTGGCGGCCGGCAGCGTACACACCAGGGGATTGGCGGCATTGCAGCTGAAGCCGGTGGTGGCGGTGACAGAAGCGAAATCCAGGCCCGGCCCCATCGTATCGGTCAGGGTGAACACCGCAGTGGTGCGCGAGCGACTGACCACGGCGGTCAGGCTGTAGGCGATGCTGTCGCCGACCTTGACCGCAGCGGTGGCCGCCGCGTCCTTGCGATAGTCGATCTGGCTGCCAGCAACCGGCGTGGTGGTGTCGCAGTTGATGGTGCAACTCGGGTTGTCGCCGCCCGTACCCAGCACCGCGTTGGTCACCTGGCCCGTCGCCTGCGCGTTGACCACAGCGGTGTACGACAGACTGTAGCTGCCCGGCGTGGTGCCCGCCGGCAAGGTGCATACCAGCGGGGTGCCGGCAGCGCAGGTAAAGGCACCTGTGCTCGTCACCGCACCGAAATCCAGGCCGTTGCCCAGCGTGTCGGTCAGGGTCACCACGTCGTTGGTACGCGAGTTGCTCACCACCGTGGTCAAGGTATAGGTCAGGCTGTCGCCAACCGACACCGGCCCGCTGCTGTTCACCGACTTGGCATAGCTCACGCCCGGCGTTGCCACCGGCGTGGTGGTATCGCAGTTGATGGTGCACGAAGGTGTATCGGGGCCGGTACCGAGCACAGCGTTGCGCACGCTGCCACTGGCCTGCGCATTGACCATGGCGGTGTAGCTCAGGCTGTAGGTGCCCGGCGCCGTGCCTGCGGGCAAGGTGCATACCAGCGGGTTGGCGGCATTGCAGGTGAAGATGCCCGCGCTGGTGACGCTGCTGAAGTCCAGGCCGCTGCCAAGCGTATCGGTCAGGGTGACCACACCGGTGCTGCGCGAACGCGCGATGGTCACGCTTAGCGTATAGCCGAGGCTGTCGCCGACACGCACTGGTCCGCCGCTGGAGGCCTGCTTTGCATAGCTCACCAGTGGGCTGGCCAGCGGTGTGGTGGTATCGCAGCTACCCGCGCAGGACGGATTGTCCGGGCCGCTGGGCACCACGGTGTTGCGCACCTGGCCGCTGGCCTGTGCGTTGACGATACCGGTGTAGGAGAACAGATAGGTATTGGGCGCGCTGCCGGCCGGCAAGGTGCACACCAGCGGATTGCCCGGCACACAGCTGAAGCCGCCGGCGTTGCTCACACTGCCGAAATCCAGGCCGCTGCCAAGGGTATCGGTCAGCGTGGTCACAGCAGTGGTGCGGGCATCGGCCACGACCACGCTCACCGTGTAGGCCACGCTGTCGCCCACCGCGACCGGACCGGCCGTAGCACTGGCCTTGGACACCGAGATGCGTGGCAGCGCCACCGGCGTGGTGGTGCTGCAGTTGGCACTGCAGGTGGGATTGTCAGGGCCGGTGCCAACAACCGTATTGACCAGCTGGCCGCTTGCCTGCGCATTGACGCTGGCGGAGTAAGTGACGCTGTAGGTGCCGGGCGCGGTGCCGGCCGGCAGTGTGCACAGCAGCGGATTGGCCGCATTGCAGGTGAACACGCCGGCACTGGTCACGTTGGCGAAGTCCAGGCCGGTGCCGAGAGTGTCGGTCAGGGTCAGCACGCCGCGGCTGTTGCCATCGGCCACGATCGCATCCAGCGTGTAGCTCACCGTGGCGCCCACCGCGACCGGGCCGGCGGTGTTGGCACGCTTTGCATAACTCACCCGTGTCGCCGGTACGGTCACGTCACTGCGGGTGCAGTGGTTGGCGTCGTTGCAGCCTTCGCCCGGGGCGGGCGTATTGCCGCCGTTGAATGGATCGTAGCCACCACCAACGCTGGCGTGGTTGCGCAGCAGGCCGGTCGCGGCGGCCGTTACCGTCACTGGCAGGCTGAAGCTGGAACTGTCGCCGGCAGTCCCGCTCGCCGTCAGCACCTGGCTGCTGGTGCAGGTCACGTTTTGACCGCCGGCCGTACAGCTCCAGCTTCCGCTGCTGTGTGTCCCCGTCCAGTTCGCCACGATGCCGGTGGGCAACTGGTCGCGCACGGTGATCACACCGGCAGGTATGTTCGGCGGATTGCCGGTCGGCACGTCGCTGGTGTTGCTCACCGTCAAGGTGTACTGGGTGCCGGTCTGACCGTAATTCCAGATGCCAGCGGCAGCATTGTTGCTCTTCACCACCTTCAGCGCGGGTGCGGTGATGGTGATCAGATGGTCTTCCACTTCACCGTCGTCGGCCACACCGGCCGGCTGCTGGATCTGCGCTGCATCGGTTGCGTAGCGCAGACGCACGTAACTGGTGCCCGCGCTTACCTGCGCGGGCACGGTCCAGCTCAGGGTGGCCACGCCACCACTGCAGGCGGCGACGCTGCTGCGCTCGCCCGGATCGAATGCGCCGCTGCGGTTGAAGTCGATCCAGCCGGCCACGCTGCCGCTGCCCACGCACACAACCGGCTGAATGATCTGGGTACCGGCCTGCATCACGGTCAGCCGGTAACCGGCCAGCCACGCGTTTTCTTCGTTGGGGTTGCCCGCGGGGAAATTGTCATCGCCCTTGGCATCGGCACTATAGCTGCTCTTCTGCTCGGTATCCGGGCCCATGCTGCCGAGGAAATCGGTCTGCGGCGGCGCCAACCCGCCCGGCGTGTAGATCGCAGTGTTGATGTTGGTGGCGGTGTTGTTGACCGCCACCCCATCAGGACGGAACTGCAGGTCGTCCACCACGTGCATGGCGTCGCCATAGCTCAGCGGCGCATCGCCGAAGTCGGCGTACGGCACCAGCAGGCCAATGGCGATGGCGGTAGTGCCGCCGCCACGCATCGAGAAAGCCATGTTTACCGCAAGGTTGCCCGGCGCGTGCGCGGCATTGTCGAAATTGAGGAAAGTGACCGCTGCGGTGTTGTTGTCGTTGCCCGGCCCGAAGCGGATCACGCTGTTGCTGCCGCTGCTGGACTTGGTCACGTCGTAGGGACCGGCGCCGACATTCTTGCGCATCTCCACCACGTTCCAGGTGCCGCGTGCACTGGCTTCAACGAACTCGCCGCTGTTGTTGATCGACTCGGCATCGGCCATCACCACGCCGCGCAGGCGGTAGGGGGCACCGCCCAGCGTGGAGACGCAATTGATTTCAAAAGTGGAGTTGCCAAGGTTGCGGGAGATGCCCGCAATCAGCTGATTGCTGCCACCGGTGCCACCAACGTTGTACAGGTCATCCAGGCTGTCGCCACTGAAATCGCCTGGACGGTAGCTTTGCAGCAGACCACCGCCAGCAATGTTGGCCAGGGTGCAGCTGACGTTGAGGCTGATCCCGGATGCGACCGGCATGGATATCGACGAGGAATCGCCGTTGTTCAGCGTCACCCCGTGCGTGCCCAGTTGCGAGCCGCCACCCCAGGTCAGCCACAGCACCGTGTTGCGGTATGGGCTGCTGCCGCCGGTGGCGTAGGCCGCGGCCCAAGCCACCGATGGCAGCGCAGCCGACAGCAGAAACGACAGGCAGGCTACCAGCCATCGGCTGATGCGTGTGCCGCGTGCGTTCTTTTTCAGCTGCACGCATTCACCGCCCGCGCTGACGCGCGACGTCGTCTTCTGCCACATGTTGTTAGCCCCTGTCATCGCTCCCGGAGGGAGCGGATACATCGTTGAAATTCGAAAAGGCGTTGCAACCCAACATGGGGATACGAAACCGCTGCTAACGGGCCGTGCCCGAAGTCCCCATCATGAAATTCCGCGTCCTTCTGCCTCCCCCGCTTGGACAAGAACGCCGGCGTGATGAAAGTCGCAAAGCCGATGTGTTTTGATCGTGAGGGTCGCGGCCTTTTTATTCATCGTGCGTTCGGACGGATCTACGAATCCGGCAAAACAATATGCAAAATCGGCAAGCACTGGCCGATGCAATTGCAATCGCTTTGATGGTGTGTGGAGTTCTTCGCTTTTAGTGGAAGCCTGACCGGCGCTGCCAATGCCTTGCCTGGAACTTGTACGGACTGACACCGCCAAGTCTGTGGCCGCATGTGATTTCTGAAATCGATTGATGTAGCCGTATAGGTGCGAGCTCGCCACTGTTCGACCGGTGTAGATATGTCTGTCGATCCGCT
This sequence comes from Stenotrophomonas terrae, assembly GCF_001431465.1. Taxonomy (GTDB): domain Bacteria; phylum Pseudomonadota; class Gammaproteobacteria; order Xanthomonadales; family Xanthomonadaceae; genus Stenotrophomonas; species Stenotrophomonas terrae. The sequence goes on from NZ_LDJJ01000041.1 coordinate 80,309, forward strand.
CCTTGTTCAAACAGCCTAAGAAGGGCTCAACGACCGCGTTATTCCAGCAGTTTCCGTACCTGTTGATGCTTGGCGCAAAGTCGTTTCCCTTGCAGCAACGCCGCCATGCATCGCTTCCACATCGCGAGTGTTGCGAGCTTCGTCGGAATGGATCTAGGCGTTGCGTGAACTTCGATTGCGTACGGAATTCTCCGGAAGAATTTCCGATGGGTCGTCGGCCTGAAAGAACAGCCAACAACTTGCGTGGGAAAGAACCCAGGACCACGGCCAGATACAGCGCGCGCTCCCAGACGCGTATGTAAATGATTTCTGTCACCCATGCTTCGTTCCACCGCGATACGGAGAACCGACGCTGGCGCGTGTTTGCCATCAAGACCTGAGGCCTGGCAACCGGGATGTGCCGCATACTAGAAGCGTGCAGCGCGCATAAGCCGTCCGCTCGCATCAAACGCGCAAGTTGATGCATGCTTTCCCTCTTGCAGGTGATGGCGACTTCAATCTGCAAGTGGCACAGACGATCCGAGAGCAAGGCCTGAACGTTGCTCAGGTCTGCCGGAAGCAAAAGCTGGCCAAGTACAACGTCGAACAAACAGGCCAGGCAGGCATCGGCGAGTTGCAGCGGGAAAATCAGCGCCGGTGCGAGCACATGCCGTTGCTGGAAAGCATCGCCCTTCTTCTCCCCCGCCAGCTGGTGTGATCCAGCAATTGATCGATCAGTGGCAGAAGAAGGCCAGCACTGCAGACTTCGCTCAGGCGGCCGACGCAGCGCCCGGGCAGCTGGTGGGCTGTCCTGCCCCGCGCACCCATCGAAAGGGACCGGCGCTGTCTTCCGCGCCAGTGACCGCATTCAGCGGTTCCAGAAGAAGCAGCCACGTTCTCCCACCGCTACCAGAACAGCCGGACAAAGTTCCCTGTTCTTCACCTTAATTTATGTACTGCTCAGTTTGGTATTCAGGGTGGATTCCGTCGGCTAACGGATAATTCACAACTATCGAACGGCCACAGATTCAGGCCGCATCGATCAAGACCAATAACGAGGTAATGCCGAAATGAAGACTTCTTTGATCGCTTTGGGCCTGCTGGCCGCCCTCCCGTTCGCCGCTTCGGCTGCCGATGGCCTGTCCTACAACTATGTTGAAGGCGGCTACGTGAATACCGATGCCAAGGGCGGAGACGCCGATGGTTGGGCAGTGAAGGGCTCGGTCGCGGTACACCCGAACTTCCATGTGTTCGGTGAGTACAACGCTCAGGAAACCGACAAGAGCAAGGTTGACGTGGACCAGTGGCGCCTGGGTGTTGGCTACAACTACACCGTGGCCCCGAACACCGACCTGCTGGCTCGTGCGGCCTACCAGAAGCTGGATCTCGAGTACGGCCCGAAGTTCAGTGGCTACAGCGCTGAAGTCGGCGTGCGCACCGCCTTCACCCAGAACTTCGAAGGCTATGCCCTGGCTGGTTACGAGAACTACAGCAAGAAGCGCGGCTACGACCCGGACGGCGAGTTCTACGGCCGCGTTGGCGCCACCGCCAAGTTCACCCCGAACTGGGGCCTGACCGGCGAAGTGAAGCTGGCCAAGGCTGGCGACAAGGAATGGTTCGTCGGCCCGCGCTTCACCTGGTAAGCGACAAAGCTGCAAGCAACAAGTAGTGGTGTTGTAAGGCGCGTGACCTCTCTCCCACGCGCCGCTGGAAGCCCGGTCCTCCCCCGACCGGGCTTCTTTTTTTGTGCGCTCGGCACCGCCTGCTGTAGTGCCGAGCCATGCTCGGCAGAGGCTTCACCAACAACCCCCACAGCCGCAAGATTTCTGTGTAGGAGCGGCGTAAGCCGCGAAGCTGACGTTGCTGATGCGATCGGCAGCCACCACAGCTGATGGTGCACCGGCTTCGCGGCTTACGCCGCTCCTACAAAGAGCCAGAGAGCCAACACCTCCCGGGTGCGATGCGCTTACCCGGGCTACGTCCCTGGCTCATGTAGTGCCGAGCCATGCTCGGCAGGAGCGTCACCAACAACCCCACAGCGGCGAAATTCTTTGTAGGAGCGGCGTAAGCCGCGAAGCCGATGCCTCATCAGATCGCATAGGTTGCCAAGGGTTTCAGCAAAGTTAGCTTCGCGGTTTACGCCGCTCCCACAAAGAGCCAAAAGGCCAGAGAGCCCGCGCATCCGCGCTGCACGAAAAGAAGAGCGCAAAAAAAAGCCCGGCATTGCCGGGCTTTTCTTCATTCTTTGCGCATCCTTACTTGAACAGCGTGTCCGGGTATTCCGGCTTCTGCTCGCGGGCCAGCAACTGCTGCAGGCCTTCGGAGGGGCTCAACTCGCCGTGCAGTACCGACTGCACCGCCTTGGAGATCGGCAGGTCGATGCCGTGACGATCCGCCTGGCGCATGACTTCATCGGCGGTCTGCACCGATTCCACCACCTGGCCGATTTCCTTCACCGCATCGGACAGGCTCTGGCCGCGGCCAAGCGCCAGACCCAGGCGACGGTTGCGCGACAGATCGCCGGTGCTGGTCAGCACCAGATCGCCAAGGCCCGCCAGGCCCATCAGGGTCTCAGGCTTGCCACCAATGGCAGCGGCCAACCGCAACATCTCGTTGAGGCCGCGGGTGATCAGGCCGGCACGGGCGTTCAAGCCCAGCTGCATGCCATCGGCCACGCCAGTCGCCACCGCCAGCACGTTCTTCATTGCCCCGCCCAACTCGGCACCGACCATGTCGTCACCGGTATAGGCGCGGAATGCCGGGCCGTGCATGGCGTCGGCCACCTGCTGGGAGAACGCCTCGTCATCGCCGTGCACGGTGATGGCGGTGGGCAGGCCCAGGGTGACTTCCTTGGCGAAGGACGGACCGGTGACGACGGCCAACGGCACGTCCGGGCCCAGCACTTCGCGCGCTACCTCATGCAGGAAACGCCCCGAGCCGGGCTCGAAGCCCTTGGTCGCCCAGGCCACGCCCGCAGCAGCCGGCCGCAACGGCGCCAGCGCGCGCACGGTCTCGGCAAAGGCATGTGACGGCACCACCACCAGGATCCAGTCTGCACCGGCAACGGTGGCAGCCAGGTCGGTGCTGGCACGCAGGGATTCGGGCAAGGGAATCCCCGGCAGATACCGGGGATTCTCATGACGCTGATCAATCGCTTCGATTACCGCTGCATCACGCCCCCACAGCACGGTCGTATGACCGTGCCGGGCCAATAGCGTGGCCAGCGCGGTGCCCCAGGAGCCCGCGCCGAGAACGGCGATCTTTTTCGCGTCGTTCGTACTCATGCTTGAACGCAGACGCCGATCAGGCGTTGCCAGCCGGCTCGGAGTCGGCCAGCGACGGCTCGCCCTGCTGCTGACGCTGACGCAGGGTTTCGGCGTACAGGCCTTCAAAGTTGATCGGCTGCAGGTAGAACGGCGGGAAGCCGCCAGCCTGGATCAGGTCCGACACCATCGAACGCACGTACGGGAACAGGATGTTCGGGCACTGGGTGCCGAGCAGCACGTCGATTGCCTGCGGCTCCAGGCCGATCAGGCCGAACACGCCAGCCTGCTCCACTTCGGCCACATAGGCGGTCTTGTCGCCGGCCTTGCAGGTCAGGGTCACGCCCAGCACCACTTCAAAAGCGGTGTCGGACAGGCGCTGCACCTTCTGGTTCAGGTTCAGCTGCAGGTCCGGCTGCACGTTCTCGTTGAAGATCGTCGGGGAGTTCGGTGACTCGAAAGAAACGTCCTTGACGTAGATCTTCTCGATGGTGAAAGCCGGGCCGGTGGCGGATTCGTCGGCCGGGACTACGCCGTTGGTGTTCTCTTCGGACATTGCTCAAGACTCCAGAACAGATTGTTCATTGAATGGGATTAGTACAAGACCAGCGATGGGGGCGATTGCCCGCCGACACAAGCCCTAGCTGAAAATTTGCTGACTCAGTTGCGGCCCTTGACCAGCAGCAGGTCCGCCGCCTGCCATGCCGGCAGGCCACCATCGAGCACATAAACCTGCTCGTAACCGGCTTTTTTCAGGGCTTTGGCCGCCGTTGCCGAGGCATTGCCGGTACGGCAAAGCAGCACCACCGGGCTCTGCTTGGCATTGGCCAGCAGCTTGTGCGCGGGGGTCAACTGCGCCGGCTGCACATTGCGGCTACCGGCAATATGGCCCTTCTCGAAGTCGGCAGCGGCCGACAGATCGATCACGGTCGCACCACCGGCATTGATCATATGGGTCAATTCGGACGGCTTGAGCGATTTATAGCCACGGAACAAGCGCGCGATCTCGGTGGCAATGATGGCCACCGTCAGGCCGACCAGGGCCAGCGACAGCATCGGATTTCGGCCGGCGAAGGCCAGCAACTCTTCGTAATTCACTCAGGTCACGGGTCGATAAGCGGGCAGGGATTGTCGCACAGCCGGTGAAAGCCCAGCCAATGGCTCATTGGCCCTGCCACAGATCCGGCAAACCGGCCGCCTGCCACCAGCGTTTGGTCTCCGCATCCCAGCGCCAGCGCTCGTTCACCATGACCAGCCGCTCGGCCTGAGTATTACGGTTGATGACGCCCATTTCCACCCGCCGCTCGATGCTGCCATCGGCGCCCACGCCGGCCGAACGCTCGCGGTAGCTGGACACCTGGATCTGCCGGTAACGCTCACGCTGCAGGTCGCTCAGCGGGTGCTGCTGCAGGTATTGGGGGTCGATGAAGCCTTCAGCCTTGTCGAAATCGCCCCAGCGCACGGCCGCCACATAGGCATCCTGGGTAGGCACCAGCTTGCTGCGCTGGGCCCGGCTCGGCCCATCGGCATGGGCCACGTTGGCCACCAGCAACAGCGCAACAGCAATGGACTTCAACAGTTGTCGGTACATGCGGCCCCCTCGGTGATGGCTGATCTTAGCCCTTGCTCAGCGCCACGAAGCGCCCTTCGAACTCGGCCGCGCCGCCTTCGATCGCCGCCCGCACGGTTATCCGCGCCCGGCCGCGCTTGCCGAACAGGGTCAGGAAGTCGTCCCAGTCCTGCTCCGGCGCCAGCCGGGCGGTTGCCAGCAGATCGCCATAGACCGGCGCGCGGTAGCGGATATTGCTGTCGGCCACGTACACCTCGGCCTGCTTGCCGGCCAAGGCCAGGCGCATGCTGACCAGTGCCCAGCCGGACAAGGTCATCACCGACGCCAGGCTGCCGCCAAAGGCATTGCCCTTGTCGTTGACGTTGGCATCCAACGGCGCCTGCATGCGCAGCACACCATTGTCATAGCTGGCGATGCGGATACCCATCGCCGCAACCGGCGGCATTGCCGCAAGCGTGCGCTGGAGTTCTGCCAGCAACACGGATTCATCAATATGTTCGGACATGGAAGACAACGAAAAACGGAAAGCGCCCGCATAATGCATGGAATGAACCGCCCCGCCTATGTGCCAGCCGACACGGTCTGGCATCTCATCTCGATGCGTCCGCAAGGGCAACACGACACCCTGCGCAGCGCGGCAGCGCGTTTGGGTGCACGTACGGTGGCGTTGTCACCGTGGCGGCTGCAGATGCGTACCGATGAGGCAAGCCGCGCACAGATGGCCAGCGCCCGCGACTGTGATCGCGTGGTGTTCACCAGCCCGGCTGCGGCGGAGGCAGCAGCGCGCTTGCTGCCCTTGGGCGAGCTGCGTGCAGGCAGCGTGGTGGCCGTCGGTGAGGGCACCGCGCGCGTATTGCGCCGGCATGGCGTCGCCAAGGTGCATGCCCCCAGCCGGATGGACAGTGAAGGTCTGCTGGCGCTGCCGGCCATGCAGCAGCTGCGCGGCCTGCGGGTAGCGCTGGTCACCGCCCCCGGTGGCCGCGGCGTGATTGCCGCACAGATCAGCGCACGTGGCGCCACCCTGCAGCGCATCGATGTCTACGAGCGGCTGCCACTGCCGGTCAGCAAGGCCACCATTGCCCGCCTGCTGGCCCTGCCGCCGCCCTATGTGCTGGCACTGAGCAGCGGCGAAGCACTGCAGACCGTACTGCCGTATCTGCCGCCGGCATTGCTGGAACAGTGGCAGCAGGCACCGGTGGTCGCTGCCAGTGAACGGCTGGCCGAGCTGGCCGCCGAACTCGGTTTCAGCCAGCTGCACCTTGCCGCGGGGCCCTTGCCCGGGCAGCTGGCCAGCGCCGCCCACGCCGCGCTGTTCCCGGCCGCCGGCTGAGTGCGCAACTAAAGGCGACTTGCAGGGCTGCAGCGCGCGGGCGATGCTTTGCCAGCACCAATTGCGTGGTCACCCTTGTGTCGTGGCCATGCCCGCCAAGGATGTTGCCCCCCGATGAATGATGTCGCCCCCGCTCCACCACGCCGCCCACTGCGCTGGCTGCTGCCACTGATCGCGATTGCCGCGCTGGGTGCGGCGGGCTGGTTTGGCTGGCATAGCTGGCAGACCCGCCAGCAGCAGGCCAACCTGGCCCGCGACAGCGCCATCCAGCAGCTGGCGGCGATGCAGCAAGGGCTGGAAGCACTGCGCCGCGATCAACGCGCCAACGCGCGCAGCATCCAGGACGCCGCCGCCACCAACCGGGTGCTGCGTGATGAAGTTCTGGGCCTGGGCCAGCGCAGTGCGCTGCTGGAACAGAACCTGGCACAGCTGGCCGACAGTTCACGCCAGGGCGCGCAGGCCGTGCACCGCGAAGAAGCCGAACTGCTGCTCAACCAGGCCCAGCAGCGGCTGGTTTTCGCCGGTGACCTGGACGGCGCACGCCGCCTGTACGGCTTGGCCGCCAGCGCCCTGGACAGCATCGACAGCCCCGACTACCTCAACCTGCGCCAGGCCCTGATCCAGGAACGCAACGCCCTGGACGCCCTGGGCCCCGGCGTCCGTGCCCGCACTGCGGCCGAGCTTGAACAATGGGCCGGCCAGCTCGAGCATCTGCCCGAGCACCTGCAGGCGCCGGCCGATGCCGCCCAGCCGTGGTGGCAGCAGCTGCTGTCGCCGCTGGTGCAGATCCGCCCGGCCGACGGCAAAGTGCTGATCGCCCGCTCCGAGCGCATCGCCGCCAATGATTCATTGCAGATCGAACTGAGCCTGGCCCGTGCGGCGCTGGAACGCGGCGATGACAAGGCCTGGCAGCAGGCATTGGACCGCTGCGATGGCTGGTTGCAACGGCTGTGGCCGGACTCGCCGCAGCGCCAGCAACGGCGCGCCGAACTGCAGCAGCTGCGCAGCGTCGAACTGCGCCCCAACCTGCCCGAGCTGGGCAGCACCCTGCAGCAGCTGCGCAGCATGCGCGCCGCCGAGGACGCACCATGAAGGCTTTCCAATCCCTGTTGCTGGTACTGCTGGTTGCGGCCATCGGCATTTTTGGCGCGCAGTGGCTGGGCCAGGAATCGGTCCGTGCGCTGGGCGAGGTGATTGTCCGCGCCGGTGACCACGACTACATCGCCACCCTGCCGCAGGCGGCCTTGGCGGTGCTGATTGCCGCCCTGCTGCTGTGGTTGCTGTGGACCCTGCTCAGCACCCCGTTCCGGGCCTGGGCCAGGCACCGCCGCAAGCAGGGCCGGGCACGCCTGATCGATGGTCTGCAGGCGCTGGACAACGGCCAATGGCAGCGCGCCGAAAAACTGCTGCAGAGCGCGGCCAGCGACAAGACCGTACGCCCGATCGCGCTGGTCGCGGCCATGCGTGCGGCCGAAGCACGCGAAGACAACAGCAGCGCCGGTCAGCACCTGCAGCAACTGGCAGACGCCGACCCGCACCTGCATGCCCTGCACAGCGCCGAGCGCTGGCTGCAGCTGGACAAACCATTGGAAGCGATCAACGCGCTGGACCTGCCCGCCCTGCAACCGCTGCCGCCGCGCGGCCTGCTGCTGCGCACCGAGGCGCTGCAACGTGCCGGTCGCGCCGAAGAGGCCTACGGCCAGCTGGGCGCGCTGCGCCAGCAACAGGTGCTGCCGGCCAGCGCCGTGGCCGAGCTGGAAACCCAGCTGGCCCTGCAGATGCTCGACGAAGCCGGCGACGTCAACGCGCTGGCGGCACGCTGGGAAGTGCTGCCCAAATCGCTGCGGGTCAGCCCCGTCGCGGTTGCACGTTATGCACAGCGCGCGGTCGCCCTGAACTGGGCCGACGTGGCCCTGCGCAGCATCGAGCAGACCCTGGACAGTCATTGGGACGAAACCCTGGTCACGCTGTACGCGCAGCTGCCGGTGGACAAGCTGGATTCACGCCGCGCCAGTGCACAGCGCTGGCTGCAGGCGCATCCCTCCAGCCCCGCCCTGCTGCTGGCGCTCGCCCGTCTGGCCAGCGGCCAGGGCCAATGGGCGCAGGCCGAGGAGTTCCTGCATCGCGCCATCGCCCAAGGTGCTGGTGCCGAGGCCTGGGAAGCTTTGGGCGAAGGCTTTGCCGCGCAGCAGGAGCCTGCATTGGCCAGCGAGTGCCTGCTCAATGCGCTGCGCGAACGCCGCGGCCAGCCGGTGCAGCCGATCCAACGCCGCAACCTGCACCAGCAGATCCAGGACCAGGCCGTGGCCGAGGAACGCGACGCCCATGGCTATCCGCGTTTGCCCGGTTGAGTCTCAAGAATCCAGCCCCCCGCATTGCCAACCGACACGATGAAAATACCCCCGGATATCCACGAACGCGTAGCTGACCTGGCTGCGGAAATCGTCAATGCAGGGCAGGCCGGCGACAACCGTTCCAGCTGGGCTTTGTACGATGAGCTCCGCAACTACTGTGAAGCAGTCGCCAGCGAAGGACGCGACCATCCTTTCCTCTGGGAAACCCTGGCTGACTTCACCGCCGATGACCAGGCCGCCATCGCGCTATACCAACGCGCCCTGCCACTGGCGGTGGCGGCCGGTGCCGACGAATACAGCGCTTCCATCCATCTTGCACTGGCCGAACGCTACGCCAATCTCGATGCAGCGCAGGCAGCCCACGACCATGCCCTGCAGGCGGATGCAATTGCGCGTGGCACCGACGATTTGCCGCTGCGCCAGGCCATCAGCCAGTTCCTGCTGGACCATTCACAGCCGCCCAGCGAAGACTGACCGATCCACGCCGACACGCATTGCGGGCCGGCGTGATCGCTGCCGTCAGTTAGTCGCGGCGGTACGGATAGCGCGGCAGACGCGCCAGAAACGCCGTGGATACCCCGCGATACACCGCCAGCTCCACATCGATCTTCTTCGGCTTGAGTATCTGCATTCCTATCAAGCCCCATAGCAGCATCACCAGAAACGCCAGAATGCCCAGGCCGATCACCGCGCCGCTGTCGAACAGGAAGCAGCCGAACAAGGGCACCAGCGATGACCAGGCCATCATGATGAAATTCAGCCGCCGCTTGCGGTGTTCGGAACACAGCCCGACGTGATGCACGGCCTGCTTGCGCACCGCCAATGCCGCAATCAGATAGACCAGGAAGTGCAGCAGGATGAGCAGGTACAACCAGGGCGAGTGCCAGTAGAAACTGCGCTTGCGGTATTCCAGCGCTGGCCGCCCACACTTGACGCAGTAACGTGGCAGATCGCTATGCGGCAATGCCAGCAGCTGATCACCATCACGCCAGCAGGTGGCCTCGGCAGACCCGCTGTTGGTCAGCGGCGGCGGCACCGCCTCCGGCGCTGCATATGGGTTGAACTCGTCCATCGATTGCATCCCCTGTGAGTGCGCGGCGGGCCGCCTCCCGAGCGACCCGCGCCTACGCCGACGGCGTGGCAGCGAAGTATGCGACAGCCAGCTCTTCCGGCGGAATACCCGCAGGGTGTATTCCGTCGCGCCGCCCTGCACCGGCAGCGCTCAGCGTCGGCGCTGTTCCGGCGCGACCTCACGGGCTGTGTCACTGGCCTCCGCGTCGACGGCCATTTCCGCCGCATTGACCGCATCTGCTGCCGCTGCGGCAGCGTCGGCTGCATCCACAGCAGCGTCTGCGGCGGCTTGCGCGGCTGCATGCGCGGCGGACACCGGCAGCTCATCAACCCGCGCAGGCGACCCCTCCGCAGCCTTGTTTTGCAGCGGCGCATTGGCATCCACCGCCATGGCGCTCATCGCATTGTTGGCGGCGATAAGCTGCAGCTGCTGTGCAATTTCGGCGGCGTACTGCCGGCGGGTAGATTCACTGTCCGGCCCGACCACCAACTGCTCCGGCAGCGGCTGCAGGCGCTCAAAGCGAGCGCGGGCGGCGTCGAACTGCGACAGCCTGCGCTCCCATTCGCCCAGCAGCATCTGGCAATACAACCAGGGCGCATCGCGCTCGGCCGCAGCGCGCGCATCCGGGCACTGCTGAGCAACAGCCGCCGCCGCAGCCTGCACGTAGCGCGGGTATTGCGCAGGCGAGGCCTGCCAGGTTGCGCTCTGCAGCACACCGGCGCGGTCGCGGGCCGGCGCGTCAATGGCTTCAAACAAGTGCGCCAGCAGCCAGTAGCTGGTCTCGGTGCCGCGCATGTGTTGGTAGTGATCGCTTGCCACCACTGCGCCCAGGCGCTTGAGCTCCTCGGCGCTGAAGTCGTCCTTGTAGATCACAAAGCCATTGCCCGGGCAGGACACCAGCGGCCACGGCGATTGGATGGCGCCATGCAGGCGGCCGTCGAGGAAATGCCCGAACGCCGTGCCCGACCCCATTTCCTGCGCGCTGAAGCGCTCACCGCCAATCGGGCAGACGTGCTCCACCTTCATGAAGGTCATCGCAGCGGCGGGCGCCGCCCATCCTGACAACAGCACAGCCAAACCAATCGCGATGCGCTTCATGCCCTGTCCCCATCCTTTGGTGAACAGACAATAGGAGGGCCCAGCCATCCTCGGCAAGAGCACCGTAGTGCCGACCCATGGTCGGCAAGGGGCATTACCGGTAAGGCCTCTGCCGAGCATGGCTCGGCACTACAGGACTACATCAGCGCTCGACGATGGCAACCACGCCCATGCCGCCGGCGGTGCAGATCGACACCAGCGCGCGGCCACCGCCGCGGGCGGCCAGTTCCTTGGCGACGGTGCCGATGATGCGGGCGCCGGTCGCTGCGAACGGGTGGCCGGTGGCCAGCGACGAACCCAGCGGGTTGATCTTGTCCGGATCGATGCGGCCCAGCGCGGCATCCAGGCCCAGACGGTTGCGGCAGTACTCCTCGCTCTCCCAGGCGCGCAGCGTGCACAGCACCTGCGCGGCAAAGGCTTCGTGGATTTCGTAGATGTCGAAATCCTGCAGGGTCAGGCCGTTGCGCTTGAGCATCTCCGGCACGGCGATGGTCGGTGCCATCAGCAGGCCTTCGCCATGCACGAAGTCCACCGCCGCCACCTGCGAATCGCGCAGATAGGCCAGCGGCTCGTGGCCGTGGGCGCGCGCCCATTCCTCGCTGGCCAGCAGCACCGCGGCGGCACCGTCGGTCAGCGGGGTGGAGTTGGCGGCGGTCAAGGTGCCACGGCCGGAACTCTTGTCGAAGGCCGGCTTCAAGGTGGCCAGCTTTTCCAGCGAGGTGTCCGGGCGCAGGATGTTGTCACGCTCGACGCCACGGAACGGCGCGATCAGATCGCTGAAGAAGCCGCGCTCGTAAGCAGCAGCCAGCTTCTTGTGCGAGGACACCGCCCACTCGTCCTGCGAGTCGCGCGAGATGTTCCACTCCTTGGCCATGTCCTCGCAGTGGTCGCCCATGCTCTTGCCGGTGCGCGGCTCGGCCACGCCGGGGAACTCGGGCTTGAGCTCAGAGAACTTGAAGCCCTTGAGCAGGGTGCGGATCTTGTCGCCGGTGCTCTTGGCGCGGTTGGCGGCCAGCAGGCGCGCGCGCAGCTTCTTGCCATAGACGATCGGCACGTCCGAGGTGGTATCCGAGCCGCCGCCGATACCGGACTCGATCTGGCCCAGGGCGATCTTGTTGGCCACGGTGATGATGCTGTCCAGCGAGGTACCACAGGCACGTTGCAGGGTGATGCCCGGGGTCAGCGGCGACAGCCCGGACGACAGCGCGGCCTCGCGGCCCAGGTTCCAGTCGCTGGGGTGCTTGATCACCGCGCCCATCGCCACTTCGCCCAACTGCTGGCCGTGCAGGCCGAACCGTTCAACAAGCGCGCCAAGCGTACGGACTGACATGCCAAGATTGCCGACATCCGAATAAGCAGTGTTCTGGCGGCAGAACGGGATGCGGACGCCACCGAGGATGGCGACTGGACGAGCGCTGGGCATGCGGGTACCTGACATGGGAATGAGTATGCGACGTGGCCTGTCTGCGATAGCAGGCATAATGGTGTTGAGTGTAGCTTCGAGGCCGTGATGGGCCAACCGCGAATCATGAGCAATTCAAACCCTGACGTGAACGCCCTGGGCGTAGTGGCATTGGAACTGGCTGGCGGCGAGCAGCCCGGCAAGGCAGCCCTGGGCTCGGAGGCCGCCGGTGAACTGGTGGCGCTGATCGGCCGCGATCTGACCAAGCTGGTGCCGCAGGTCAGCGAACTGGACCTGGTTTTCGCTGCCGCGCATTTCGACCCGGCCGAAGTCCTGCGTCCCGGCCTGCCCATTCATCGCCGCCTGGAAGAACTGCAGATGCGTGCGCCCGGGCGCAACCACGGCGCACGCCTGCTGGCGTTCGGCGCCGATGCCAATGGCGAGATCCCGTTGCCGCTGCAGGCCGATCCGGCCCTGAGTGGCGGCGCACTGCGGCTGCTGCCGTTCGTGCTGGCCGGCGGTGAGCCCGGCGTGCGCAGCGCCGTCCGCGACGCGCTGGAAGAGGTGCTGCTGGCCAACGGCATGGCGCAGCCTGACACCGCGCTGCTGGCCCAGAACAGCTTTGCCGCACAGATCGAACATGCGCGCTATTTCACCGTCAACGATCTGGCCGCGATGATGGCCATGCAATACGACAACCAGGGCCTGGCCGATCTGTGGCCGCTGCTGGAAACGGCGATGTTCGCGCCCAACGAAGAACAGTGGCTGGACATCTCCCCCGAGCCGCTGCTGCGTTATGTCGGCGGCGAAGTGCGCATGGCCTTGTTTGATCCGGCCGGCTGGTGCGCGCACTACGCCCAGGACAAAAACGACTGCGACCGCCTGCAGCGCGTCTACGAGCAGTACATGATGCGCCAGCGGCAGATGGCCGCCGTGCTGGAAGCGCATGGCATCGACGTGCTGTATGTGCACGTGAATGCCGGCCAGGATGCGAAGGCGCTGCTGGCGCATTGAGCGCCAGTGAGTCTCTGCACAAAAGGCCGCGCAAGCGGCCTTTTCTGTTGCTGGAATCTGGAGTGCTGCATGCACTGCTTCCTCCCTTTGCCGAAGGCAAGGGGAGGGTTGGGGAGGGGTGCGTTTGCTGTTGTCTTTTGCCCTTGCCTGAATCATCCAAACAGAAGGATCAGCGGCGAGTCATGGCGAAAATCTGAGTGGAGAGCAAGTGCAAAAGCCAAGGCCAGAGCCAAAGCCAAAGCACCCCTCCCCAACCCTCCCCTACGCGTTGCGCAAGGGAGGGAGACAAGCCAGAAGCGCAGCTAAGCACACAACCACAGCAGTCTCTTATACAAATCTGACGCTGACGACGATATGCAGTGTGTATGTGCCTGTGGTTGCCTTATACTACAAACAACACAAATTATGTAATATCACCACTGATAATATAGGACGACGAGACAAA